>MGQN01000014.1:40895-83265 GCA_001797845.1 Deltaproteobacteria bacterium RBG_16_44_11
CCTTATACTAAGAAGCAAATCTTCGGGACGGTATGGCTTGTTCAGAAATCCTGCTGCCCCTGCTTGAATTAAATCTTCTATTTGCTGGGAAGTGGAATAGCCGCTGGTCATTATAACTTTAGCCCGGTAATTTATTATCAGCAAATCAGAAAGGCATTTTTTCCCGCCTTTGCCGGGCATATTTAAGTCAAGAAGAACCAGTTTAATTTTATTTTTTTGAGAAGAATAAACCTCTAAAGCCTGTTCGGCGCTGTCCGCTGTTAGTACTTTATAACCATAAGAACTTAACGTTTCTTTAACTGTTTCTAAAATACTGTTTTCATCGTCAACTACAAGTAATTTTTCCTTACCACGTGGTATTTTCAAAGGCCGTTCAGCGATTTTTTGCGGCATTATCTGAGAAGATGCAGCCGGCAATGTAATTGTAAAAGTAGTCCCGTTGTTAAGTTCGCTGTCACAGAAAATAAAGCCATTATGACTTTCTACAATACCATGAACAACGGAAAGGCCAAGCCCGGTGCCTTTCCCCGCTTCCTTAGTGGTAAAAAATGGCTCAAAGATGTGCTGCATTAAATCTTTTTCCATACCGCAGCCCGTATCGGAAACGGACATCTGAACATAATTACCTGCGGGAACATTTGAACCGGAAATAGAAGTGTTTTCCTCTAAAATAAGGTTATTTGTGCTTATGGTTATATTTCCGTTATCACCCAAGGCGTCGCGCGCGTTAATGACCAGATTCATGACAATTTGCCCTATCTGGTTGGAATCGGCGGTGATGGGTAAAATATTCTCAACCAGATTTGTTTGGACATTAATCATTTTGGAGATGGATTTTGTAAATAGATTATACATATTTTTGATTTCTTCGTTGATATTGACAACTTTAGATGAAGAATCAGCTTTTCTACCAAAAAGAAGCAATTGTCCGACCAACTCTCTGGAGCGAAGGATTAGTTCTCGGATGTTTTTAAGATAGGACATTTCTGCGTCACTAGAAGCTCTTCCGGAAATCATTATCTGGTTGTAACCCATAATGGCCTGAATAATGTTGTTGAAATCGTGGGCGACGCCGCCGGTGAGGGTGCCCATTGCCTCCATTTTAGAAGCTTGTAGAAGTTGCGCTTCCATACTGCGCAATCGGGTAATATCTTTGAGCGTGCCGACAATGCCGATGACGTTTCCTTCCGCGTCTAAGTCCGGAGCGCCGGTAAAAGTTACATAACGCGGCAATCCTTTTTTGTTCAAGAAAATGAAGTTTTTATCTCTTACTGTTAATTTATCGTTTATGATATTTAGAAATACTTCACGAAATACCGCGCGCTCTTCTTCACGTATAAAATCAGAAAGGTGGCTATTGATTATTTCTTCGGTATCGTGGCCTAAAATATCTTCCCAGGACGTATTAACGTAAGAAAGTTTCCCCTCGTTATCCATTTGATAAATAATATCGGGTGAATTGTCGCTTAAATTGCGGAAGCGTTCTTCGCTTTGCTTGATTTTTTTATGAGCCAGAGCATTATTTAAACTGATACCGATTTGTTGGGCGATACCTGTGAGTAAACTCAAATCGCTTTGTGTGACGGATGTTTCAATTTTACTTCTATCAACGGCAATAATACCTTCGGATTTATTTTCGTAAACTATCGGTACGCAAATGAAACCTTTAACATCTATCTCTTTTATAAATTTTGTGCTTCTTTCAGAAAGAAAGTTTTCAATATCTTTAGCGTTATTGATAAGAAATGGTTTTTGGTTATGGTAGGCTAAATAAAAAATGCCTTTAGACTGAGGATTATTAAGACTAAAAGTAATGTTTTTTAAGAGAACTTCTTCATGGGGTGTGTAACCGTAACCTGCTGTATAAATGAGTTTTGTTTTTTCCGGATTGGCGAGCATGATCATACCGCGTCTGAATTGCAGGCGTTTTTGAAGGGCATCCGTTATAAATTTTAAAAGCTCTTGAGGATCTAAAATTCTAGAAGTTGCTTCACCAATTTCTTTCACTAAATTTAATTCGTTATACCTGAGATTGAATTGATTTATTAATTGCTCGGCAACATTTTGCTGATTTACTATTGATTTATTTAAATCTTTATTTGCAAGAAGTTGAGATATTAAAACACTGGTTACTGATATTAAAGAAAAAGTTAGCAGGTAAATAATCCATGATTTAAATGACACAAATAACATTAATATTAATAGAACAATTGCGCCAAATAATAATGAATATCTGCCTACTAATTTCCAGATGATTGCCGGTGTTATTTTCCAGCTTACTATATATCTGCAGAGCGAACTTCCTTTGTGAATGCATTCATTGTGTTCTACTTTTGAGTATTCGTCAGTAAAAAATTTTGCTAAAGCTTCAAACAATCCAATTCTGTTTTCACATTGAAAAGGTTTTTCAGTTACGCCTTTTGCAAGAGTGGTTGTTATTTCAATTTTATTTGACGCAATGTAATTGATCTTCATGGATATGTGTTTGCTTAGAGTAGCGCTTATCTTTCCACACATCCAATAAGCAACGGAAGGTGTAACAAATGCTGCGGCGTATTGTCTTAGTATACTAGAAGATTTTGATTGGACAGAAAAACGTCCTGCTTCGCGAGCAATGCTAGGATTTCCTGTATACTTTGCTAAAAAATCATGAAATCTCTCTATTTGTTTTTGAGTAAACCAGTGTCCCCGATCCGCAATTTCATAAGGGGCAATACTTGAATAATCCAATAATCTGTTAATATCTATATTAGGATATCTTTCTTCTAGTAAATCTATGTATATTTTTAGGACTGTACTGTTATAAAGAGGAACATTTTCCATTTTTATTTTCCATTATTAAATTTCAATAAATTGTCCATGTAAGATAGGTATTCCTCAACGGCGTTGTATGTATCCAAAATCCATAAAGTATAAAGTTTTTCTTCTTGCATATGTTGCGAATGAAGATAATCGGATGGAAAAATAAGTAGTGGAATCTTTTCTTCAGTAAAAAAGCTAGATAAAATATTAACAGTATTTAAAAGTATATCCCATGAAAGTATGTTTTTATCCATAACAATAATTTTGAAACAGTTGAGTAGATCAGATAGATTAAGTCCCATATCCGATTGGTTGACAACAAAAAAAGCTACTTGTTTTTCTTTGTAATACAAGCAGTAAGTTCGGTAATCTCTTTTAAAACCTGCATCAGCAAAAGATTTTTTTATTGAATCTGACGGATACTCTAGACCCAGGGCTCTAGTTAATAAGCCCCCGGATGATGATTTATAAAATTCACTTAATTTATTCAAATCAGTAAAGGTACAATCTTTTAATTGCCAATCATTAGGAAGCAATTCTTTTGATATTATTTTTTTAAAGAGAAAATAAGAAAATGTGTCCAGAGAACTTTTTTTTAGATCGTTCAAATTTCGTGTGAATCTGCCGAAGATGCGGTCAACAACTCTGTTTTCGGGGCGGTAATAGGTCATAACATGAGACATCTCTGCTGATGGTAAACGATTATAAGAACGAATAAATTGATTTATTTGTTTTAAAACAGAATTGCCAGGCAAACGGTTACCCATCCTTCTGGCTGAAAAGTGATGGATTAACCAGGAAGGTTTGTAGGCATGAACCATAGCAATATGTCCGTAAATCCTTCCATTATTTTCATAAATAAAGTGCCTCGCTATATCCGGATTATCTTGATACAATTTTTTATATGTTTCTTTGAAATTCTGACGATAAGAATAAAGGTGCTCATATTTTTCGCCGTAGATAAATCCGGTATCAAAAAAGAATTCCCATAACTCGTCAATAGCTACTGCTGTAGAAAAATTAACATAGCCGTCAGTATATATTCCAAGAATATGATTTAGCCGGGTGCATGATTTAATATCCATGTCGGCAATAGCAAGACCACATTGAACCCTGTTGATTTTTTGATCTTCTTGATTATAAACAACTTGTGCGGAACAATCCATTTTTATAATACCGGCATAAATTATAGATAGATTGGGTATAATCAATCCAGGAATAAGAATTTCTTCTTCTATAGTGTCTCGTAATGATAAGCCCGAAGTGGAAACATCAAATATTTCTCTAATAATATTTTTCTGGAAAATAGGGTGGATAAAATTAATTGTTAAAGATGGAGCTATGCGTTCACGTGAACTACGCACATTTCTTTTAGGGAATAGAGCCATTTGTTTGTTAAGAGGTCGAAAAACTATTTTACCATCGGGTGAATTTATTCCGTTGCGTATTAAACGGCATGGACCGGAATAAAGCTTGACTCCATTTTGTGTCAGATTGATTTCGACAGGATTATTTTCGTCAAATTTATTTATATTTGAATTTACGGATAATTTAATTCCCAAGGCGCTAGGTGTAAAGTCTATCAGCATGCCTTGTGCGTTAAAACCATCCTGAATTAATTCGCAGGAGATATCGTGACAGTAATGACGTCTTGTTTTGCGGGTTTTTAAAACTTGGCTTTTATCGGGCAGGGTTAATTTCAGCAAATTGCCTTCCCTGCTTAATAAACGAACAGGGGATAATATAGCGGTAAGCCCATCATCAATCATTAAATAATCCAGATTATATTCGGTCATGTCCGGTAATTTGTCTTTAGGATCTAAACGGCAGATTAGTTCTTCTTTTACACACGGCTGAGGATAAGCTTTAATTAAGACATGCTTGCCGGTTTGTTGGTGGCGGCAAAGAATAAAAACATAACTGTCGATAAAATTAAGATGATTTAATTTGTTAACCAGCTTTTTTTGATCCCATGGCCGTTCTGTAGTGGTTGAGGAAAGGATTTCTTGGTGCTGAAAAATCCATGGCAGAGAATAATATGGCGTAATGTTCTGAGCAGGAGTAACCGCGATCTTTTGACTTTCTTCCTTCAAAACATTATCTCCTCTATATCAAAAAAAGATAACAAGGTAAGATTAACTGTTTTTACGGTTTACAATCTTAAAATGCATTGAATTATAACAGCTTTTTGGTATTATTGTCAACGAAAAATTTATTTTTTTATAAAATTATTTTTCAGGAATCCTTCAAAAATAAAGAAACGGGTCTTGAAAAATATTGCGCTTGATTATTGCTCTTGTGGTTTTAATACAAATTTGTCATGATAAACAAAAAATTTATGGCAAAGGCCTTTCGGCCGGGGAGGAAATTATGACGGTCAGAATCAAATATTTTCTGGCAATGATCGTTTTTACGAGTTTAACTATATTTATTGGTTGTACCAGCTACGAAAGGCAAGTTGTACCATTCAAAATGCCCGAGAGCAGTCCCAACGCGGTTAATGTTGATGGCGCTATAATTGCCGCCAGAAGTTTTATCAATCCAGCGGAAGCAAAAGAATCCTTTGGTTTTGATATTCGTTCGGCGGGACTTCTTCCCGTGCAAGTGGCTTTTGATAATAAAAGCCAACATCCCCTGGTTATTATTGCTGAGCAAACTTTTCTCATTGATGACGAAAGCAATGTCTGGCCGATATTAGATCAAAGTCTTGCTTATGACCGCCTGTCGAAGAAAACCGAATTGGGCAGAGTAATGCCGGAAGCGGCAAAGGGAGGACTACTACTGGGAGCCGCAGGAGCGGTAATCGGCGCGGCAATCGGCATTGTTACGGGGACAAACGTGGGTGAAGCTGTGGGAAAAGGCGCCGCTATCGGAGCGGCGGCCGGTCTGGTAGGCGGCGGAGCTTACGGTGCCGGACAACATTATGATGATGTGCAAGGTAAAATTAGACATGATTTACAGCAAAGATCACTGCAATACCGGGCGATAAAACCCCATGAATTAGCTTACGGATTCATTTTTTATCCGGGCGAAGCAAAGTCAGCCAAAGTGTTACGCCTGCAAATCAAAGAGACAGATACAGGGAAAATATCGACATTTAATATGAAATTAAAATAGTGGATGGTTGCGCTTTTATGATTTAATGTTTAGACTTATTTTAAGCCAGAAGCAGGAGGCGCTTTTCACCAATAAATGAAAGAAATCATTATCGCTATCAGCGGAATAATTTTATTTCTTATCGGCATGCTTCGACTTTCTTCATCCGTGCAGAGTTTAATAAATATTCGTATAAAACAATACGTCAAATATATCGTGGAAAAACCTGCTTACGGTCTTTTTGCGGGCATAATTTCGACAATATTATTCCAAAGTTCGTCCGCGTCCACGGCGCTTACGATTGGATTAGTGAGCGCGGGACTAATCAGCTTCTCCAATTCACTGGCTATTATCTTAGGCACTGACATCGGTACGACCTTAACCGTGCAATTCGTGATTTGGCGCTTCACGGAAGTATCACCATTTATTATTTCCGCGGGCGGCCTCTTATGGTTAATCGGCAGAGGAAGATGGCAGGTTATAGGGGAGATGATTTTTTATTTTGGCCTGATATTTTTTGGTTTGGAACTCGTGAGTCAAGCTGTAACTCCTCTTAAAAATTCACCGGCACTTTTACAGCTATTAACACAGGTCCAAAATCCCTTTATTGGTATATTGATCGGGATTGTTGTCACCGCCTTTGTTCATGCTGCGGCTATTCCCATCAGCATCATGGTAATTCTGGCGCAGCAGAATTTGGTATCACTGGAAAATGCTGTTCCTGTAGTAATGGGAGCGAATATTGGCACGACAGTAACCGCGCTTTTGGCCGCGACAGTAGCAACAATAAGCGGTAAAAGAAGCGCGCTTTCGCATTTGATCTTTAAATGTATCGGTATTGGCCTGTGCTTTATTTTTTTACCCTATTTTATTATTATTTTAAAGAGCCTTTCTTCCAGCGTTGCTCAACAAATTGTTTTCGGGCACTTCTTAATAAATCTCGTTATTGTCATTATCTTTATTTTTATACTTCGGCCTTTCTCCTCTGTGATGAAAAAAGTGTTACCCGGAGAAGATGAAACTCTGTCTGTCTTGCCGGAATTTCTTGATCCTGCGGACATATTCAATCCACAAAAAGCGCTGGATGACGTCAAAGAGGAGCTCAAGCGGGAAATAAATTTTGTGCAAAAAATGTTCTTAAAAAGCATTAATATGATTACTTGTTATCAGAAGGGCAGACAAAAAGATATTTCGTATATAAAGATAGTCGTTAATAATTTACGCTCTCAAATAGTTAAATTCCTATGGAAAGTTTCCGCACAACAACTTTCTACTTACCTTTCAAAAAGGATATTTGCTTATACGGCTATGGCGAATGATATCGAAAGTATCGGCAGGCATGTTGTAAGTATTAGCGATTTGGCTGTTCAGAAAGCAGACAAGAAAATCAAATTTAGCCAGTGCGGTGAAAATGAATTGCAGGAGATAATATCACTGGTTGGCCAAAATTTTGAAGACGCTATTTCTCTTATCGAAGCCCCCAACATAGAACAAAAGAATAAGGTAATCTACCGTGAGGAAGAAGTAGATATTAAAGTAAAGGAAGCGCGGGATAATCATCTCGAAAGATTTCATAACCGGCTTTGTGATCCGGAAGCCGGGCCGATTTTTGTTGAAATGCTTATGCATTTGGAGCGTATTTCCGATCTTTGTGACAACATTGCTGAATATAATTGTGATATAATGGAAAAATAATTTCTAAAGAATGCGCATAACCTGATGGTGGTGAGAATATTAAAATATAAAAACGTGTTGCTCTAACCTATAATATCTTCTATAATCAAAATTCAATAGCTCATTTCCGGCTAATAACTTGAATATCCGCTTAGAGGGAGACATTAAAATGGACAAAAGAATAAACGCCTTAAAGTTTGCTTTGGAAAATGAACAAAAAGAGCGCGAATTTTATATAACTAATTCACGAAAAACAAGAAATATGGCCGGTAAAAATATGTTCAAACAAATTGCCGATGAAGAGAAAGAACATTATGAAGTTTTAAAGAAGTTGCATGATAAATGGGAACAACAGAAAAAATGGCCAGCGACACTGCCGCTTAAAGTTAAAAAATCTTTGGCCGGCACTATTTTAAAATCAATGTCAGGTAAAAAGGCGGCACGTATTGCCGGGAACGATAATGATTTAAAAGCCATTCGAACAGCGATTGATTTTGAAGCGAGAGGGGTTGCGCTTTACACAAAGTTGGAAAAGGAAAGCACAGCTCCCAAAGAAAAAGCCTTTTTTAATTTAATTGCCAGTGTCGAGCGGGATCATCTCCTATCCCTGCGTGATACTGAAGAATTCCTGACGGATCCCGCCTCGTGGTATCAAAACATGGAAAAACCTATGTTGGATGGGGCTTGATATCAGATAGTCAATCATTACCGCCGGATAGGTTATTTGTTGCGTCAATTTGTTCCAATTGTGAGTTAATTTCCGTCCAGAGATTATAAGAACGTTCTAATTCTAAATCAATATTTTTCAATTCTATTTGCAGCTCTTTGATTTTCATTGGGTCTTTATGTGTGCGTGGATCGCATAGGGTGAGTTCATGATGGGCCTTTCTTGATTCAAGGGACTTTATTTTTTCTTCGATTGAGATTAATTCATTTTTCCATCTGCTTTTGAGTTTAAATAGTTTGTTTCTTGCCTCTGCTTCGAGTCTTTTTCTCTCTTTGCTTTTGAATACCTGATCTTTCTCCATAATTACCAGCGTGCCGTTCTCTTTGGATGGAAAAATTGTCGGGCCGCGCTTTTCAATGAAATAAGAATAATTGCCCATGTATTGGTTTATCGTTCCATCCTTTAATTCAAAGACCTTGTTGACGAGGCGGTCTAAAAAATAACGGTCGTGAGATACAATGGCTACCGTACCATGGTATTTAATAAGAGCTTCCTGAAAAATATCTTTAGTTTTTAAATCGAGATGGTTTGTCGGTTCATCGAGGATAAGAAAGTTCGTATCGAGAAGCATAATTCTTAATAGAGCAAGGCGCGATTTTTCTCCGCCGGAAAGAACGGAAACTGGCTTGAAAATATCATCTCCCGAAAAGAGAAACGCGCCAAGTAAATTACGTTTCTCCTGATCGGTAGCTTGGGTGGATACGGTATTGACTTCTTCCCAAATTGTTTTGTCATAGTGTAAGTTTTCCGAACTTTCCTGTGAGAAAAAAGCCATTTTGACGTTATCGCCGTATTTTACGTTTCCTGTTGATGGTTTTTCTGAGAAGCTTAGTAATCGGGATACCGTTGATTTACCGGAACCGTTGACGCCGACAAAAGCCGCCTTATCGCCGCGATAGAGAGTAAAATTAAGGTCCGAAAAAACATTGAGTGTGCCGTAACTATGGCCGAGATTTATAGCTTTGACTACTTCTTTGGTGCTTTTTTTACCCTCCGGGAATTTCATTATGACGCTTTTAGCTTTTGCTTCAAGTCTAACTGTCTGGAATTTCTCCAGCATTTTGATTCGGCTTTGAACTTGAGCGGCCTTTGTTGCCTTGTAGCGGAAACGTTCCACGAATGTTTCGATTTTTTTAATTTGCGCCTTTTGCAACTCCAACTCTTTTTTTAAAGCGGCGTTTCTTCTTTCATTTTCTTTAATATAGTAAGAGTAATTGCCCTTATATATATGAATATGGGAGGAAGATAGTTCCGCTATTTGTGAAACTATTTTATCGAGGAAAAAACGGTCGTGGGATATAATAATTATTGTTCCCGGATAGTCTTTGAGATAACTTTCCAGCCATTCCATGCTTTCCGTGTCCAGATGATTGGTCGGTTCATCAAGGAGCATGATATCCGGACGAGATAGTAAAATGGATGTTAGGAGAATTCTCATTTTCCAGCCGCCGGAAAATAAGTCGCAATTTTGTGCGAAGTCGTCTTCGCGAAATCCAAATCCTTTGAGGATTTGCTTAGCTTTGGCCTCAAAAGTGTAGCCATCATGGGCGTTATAGTGTGCTAACGCATCGGAATATTTTTTGGAAAGATGGCTAAAGTCGGGAGTATTGTGTTTTGACTGTGAGATTTGTAGCTCCAGATCATGAATAGTATTTTCCAGTTCGGCAATACCGCTTTTCCTTTTGAGAAAATCAAGCAGGCTGATTGCTTCCAACTCAACTAAATCCTGTGGCAGATAGCCGATTGATATTTGTTTTCTGTTCGGAATATCAATGACGCCGGAATCCAGGTGAATTTGATCCAATATCGCCCGAAAGAGGGTCGTTTTCCCCGTGCCGTTGTCGCCCACAAGACCAATCCGGCTTTTGGGATGAATAATCCAGTTGATATCTTCAAAAAGCTTTTTGTCCAGAAAAGATAAACAGACATTGCGGAAATAGATCACCTGCCACTCCTGTAAAGAAATCAACAGCTTTATAGAGAAAATACATGGAGCTGTCAATTTTTAATATTCCTATAGTAAGAGGCCGGAAAGCGTTATCTCTTTTTTCGAAAGATGATTTTAAGCGGTACCTGATCAAAGCCAAAGGTCTCACGGATTTGATTTACCAAATAGCGCTGGTAGGAAAAGTGGACACCTTTTGTAACGGAAACAAAAAAAACAAAAGAGGGCGGCTTAACATCAACTTGAGTCGCATAATAAATACGCACCTGCTTATTTGCATAACGAGGAAGAGAATTTTTCTGAATAGACTTTTCCACAAGATCATTTAAGGCAGATGTATCAATTCTTTTTGTGTACTGGATATAGATGTCATCAATAAGATCAAAAATCTTAGGCGCTCTTTGCCCCGTTAGGGCAGAAATAAAGATGATGGGAGCAAAATCCATAAACTTTATTTTATCCTTAATATCTTCCACAAACTTTCCTACCGTGGAGTTATCTTTTTCAATTTTATCCCATTTATTTACGACAATAATGCATGCTTTGCCTCTTTCATAGGTAAGGCCGGCGATTTTTGCATCCTGCTCAGTCATTCCTTCCTCCGCGTCAATAAGGACAAGCGCAACATCGCAGCGGTTAATTGATTTAAGAGCCTGGACAACGCTGTATTGCTCCAGAGTCATACTGATTTTATTCTTCCTGCGTATACCCGCAGTGTCGATTAATAAATAATTCTTTCCGTGAACCTTAATGGACATATCAATGGCGTCGCGCGTGGTTCCCGGAGTAGGATTGGCAATAGTTCTTTCCTTGCCGCAAATAAGGTTTATCAGTGATGATTTGCCCACATTAGGCCTGCCGACAATGGCTATTTTTATTTGAGTGTCTTTGTCTTCTTTAGCTTCTTTTAAAGAAGAAAAATCCTGCGTAACAGCCGCCATGAGTTCATCCACACCTAGGCCATGTTGCGCGGAAATTGGATAAAAATGTTCTATACCGAGGCGATAAAAATCGCCTAACAATTCTTCATGCCGTTCGCCATCCACTTTGTTAGCGGTGTAAAAAACATTTTTGCTTTTACCGCGTAATTGTCTGGCAATCTCCATATCCGAGGGTGTAAGACCGCTTTTAGCGTCCATCAGAAAAATGATAGCGTCAGCCTCTTCGATGGCCAGATTCGTTTGTTCGCGCATTTGTATAAGGATTCGTTCTTCAGAGGCGGGTTCGAAACCTCCTGTGTCAATGAGAGTAAAAGCTTTATTGTGCCAGACACAATCCATGTAGTTTCGATCGCGAGTAGCGCCCGGCTCGTCAATGACAATAGCTTTTTGGCGGCCGACGATCCTATTGAATAATGTTGATTTACCGACATTTGGTCTGCCGACAATGGCAATTAGCGGTTTTGGTTGCATTTAATTATACATTCCCTGAATATTTTGCGTTTGTCTTTCCGGTAAGAGCAGAACAATATCCATAAAACGCCACAGTAAGCTTCCGGAGCTATACACGTCAGATTTAGCGTTTCAGCAATCCAAACTCCTGCAACATTCTCTCCGAACTTGTCCAGTCCTTTTTCACACGCACAAACAATTCTAAAAATATTTTTGCGTCGAAAAATTTTTCCATCTGTAACCTGGCCTGTGTGCCGATACTTTTGAGCATTGCGCCTTTTTTCCCGATGAGAATTGCCTTTTGCGCTTCTCTCTCTACAGTAATTGTGGCACTGATGCGAATTAAATTTTTATTTTCATCTTCTTTAAACACGTCAACCGTCACGGCCGAAGCGTAGGGGACTTCCTGTTGGGTTAAAAGAAGAATCTGTTCACGGATAAATTCTCCCGCGATAAAACGTTCGGTGGCGTCGGTCATAATATCGTTGGGAAAGAGTTGCGGACCTTCGGGGATCGCTTCTTTAAGGCTGGACAACAACTCATCAATCCCGTCGCCTTTTAACGCGCAGATTGGAAAAATTCCGGCGAAGTCATAAAGCTTGCGGAACTGATCGATCAACGGTAGCAGAGATGGTTTTTCGATCCGATCAATTTTGTTGATGGCCAGAAACACCGGCGACTTGGCCCCTGCCAGCGCTTCAATCAAAAAAAGATCGTGCGGTCCGATGTTGGTGTCGGCCTCTACCATCATTAGCAGCACATCGGCATCGCCGATAGTGTCCTGCGCCGTCTGTACCATGGCGCGGTTCAGCGCTGTTTTTGGCCTATGCATGCCGGGAGTATCCAGAAATATAATCTGGGCATCCGGGTAATTTTTAATACCGGTGATTTTGTTCCGTGTTGTTTGCGGTTTATTAGTAATGATGGAAATATTTTCACCGACAATAGCGTTGAATAGTGTTGATTTACCTGTGTTTGGGCGGCCAATAATACCGATAAATCCTGATTTAAACAATTTTTCTGCTCCTTAATGAAAACCTGCTTACACCATTAATGAAATATTTGAGCGGATAAGGATTCCTGTATCATCCGCCAAAGAAATCACACCGCGTTCTTGATTGGCAAATGATTCTATAACTATTTTTGTTTTGGGATAAAGTTTTTTAATGGCGGCTACGTTCCTATTATTAAAGCCGCGAAAATTAGCAACATCATAGCTGGAAAGGTTAAAGCGAATTTTTCGCGTGCCTTTTGGAATTTCATCTAAAAGCTTAAGGGCGTGCCTAAAATAAATTGAAGAACGGACAAGACTGCCGAAAGAAGGATGGATTGGCCCGGCCAATACTGCGCCATTTTTTTTCATTTCATCACTGAGGTGCAGTCCAAATCTGATGATGCGGATGCCTGCCGCGGATAATTTATCCAACGCCAGAGAGCATAACTCTATCGCTTCGGATAGCTCTAAGGGTATATATTTACCTTGGCGATATTCATCCGCAAGAACAGTATTATTCAAAACAAGAACAGGATGAATTCTCGCCATATCAGGTTTGAGTTCAATCGTCTTTTCGATCGAATAAAGAAATCCCTCTTTTGTATCCTTGGGTAAACCCGCCATCAAATGTAAAGAGGTATGAAAGGAGTAATCCTTCAAAAGACGCAGGGCCTTTACGATAGCGATGGAGTCGTGGCCCCTTTGCGCGTATTGCAGTACTTCGTCAACGAATGATTGCGCGCCTATTTCGACGGTAGTAACACCGCTATTTTTAAGCAGGGTTAAAATTTCTTCGGTGATATAATCCGGCCGCGTGGAGATTCTGATGGAGTGTACAATTCCCGCCGAAATATAGGTGTTTGCCCAGGAAAGAAGCTCTTTTTGACAAGAAGGCTGGAGTCCTGTGAAATTTCCACCGTAAAAAGCAATTTCTACTTTCTTTGTCTTGTCTTTATTTGAGTTAAGATAAGAGTCTACTTCCGCGTCAAAAATATTTTTTTTAAGTTCTGCATGAAAATATCCGGAGGCAATCTTTTGATTGCAAAAAATGCATCGATGCGGACAACCGCTGTGCATAATAAAAATAGGGATAATTATGCTTTTATTATCATTAATTTTCATCTTGCAATATTTCCCAGGCTTTTTTCGCCGCTTGTTTTTCGGCCTCTTTCTTATTTTTCCCTTTACCGGTTTGCGTTGTTTTGCCGGCAATACTTACTTCAACTTCAAAAATTATTGAGTGCTCGGGTCCATGAGAAGAAGTGAGAGTATAAACGGGAGGTGTTTTATATCTTTTCTGGCAAAACTCTTGCAGAGCGGTCTTATAATCAAAATATTGATAATGTGAAGTAGCATCTTTTAAAAAAGGCTCAATTAATATTTTTACAATACTATTAACTTTTTCAAAATTAGAATCACGGTATATAGCAGCGATAATCGCTTCCAAAGTGTTGGCTAAAAGAGAATCTTTGGCCCGGCCGCCGGATTTTTCTTCACCATGACCAAGCAATAAACAGTTCCCAATCTGCAAATTCTGCGCGAGTATGGCTAAGCGTTTTACATTAACCAGGGAGGCGCGAATTTTGGATAGAGCACCTTCAGAAAAATCGGTGTATTTTTTAGTCAGCAGGTCGCTAACGCAAAGTCCTAAAACTGCATCGCCTAAAAACTCGAATCTTTCATTATCGGATGCGGACAGATGCGGATTTTCGTTGACATATGAACGATGAGTAAGGGCTAAGGAAAGAAGAGAGATGTCGCGAAAACGATAATTGAGCCTTTTTCCCAAAGCTTTCAGAATATTCAGCCTTTCTTTATCCAGTGACAATTTTGCCATAAAGTTTTCCATTTTCAAGTTTATTTGCGCAAACCTTGACAATTGTATTGGCGCGAGAGAATTCGTTTATTTCCAGTAAAATAGGCAAGTAATTTTGAGAAAATCCTTTCATCAAACCAGTTTTATTATCTTTTGCTTTTTCCACGAGAACATCAATATTTTTTCCTAAAAAGCGGGAAGCAAATTGCCCCTTTTTTTCAGCGCCTAAATCCCGGAGAATTGCGGCGCGTTCCTTTTTTATCTTTTGGGGTACTTTAGGATGGAGCTTTTCTGCCGCGGTGCCGGGCCTCTCGGAATAGGGAAAAACGTGAAAATAGGAAAAAGGCAAGTCATGCAGCAACCGATAAGTGTTGTTAAATTCAACATCTCCTTCGCCGGGAAACCCGACCATTACATCAACACCGATGGAAATATTTTTTATGGAGGCAGTTATTTTTTTAATTTGTTCGCGGTAAAAGGCAACGTTATAATTGCGTTTCATTAATCCGAGGATTTTATCATCACCACTTTGCAGGGGAATGTGTAAATGCGGGCAAAGGTTATCTCTTTTGATAAAAAGATGCAATAAGTCATCTGTGATTTCACGAGGCTCGATTGAGCTTAAACGAAATCTCATCTCCGGTCGAGAAGAAATTATTTGTTTTAAAATAGCGGTAAGATTCGTAGGGGGATTAAGATCGTAGCCGTAAACGCCTAAATGAATGCCGGTAAGAACAATTTCCCGGTAACCTTTTTCTGCAAATTTTTTAACTGTCGCCAATAGATTATCCGGTGGCAGACTGCGGCTTTTCCCGCGGGCAAAGGGGACGATACAATAGCTGCAAAAGGAATTACACCCGTCTTGGATTTTTAAAAAAGCGCGGGTACGGCCGGAAAACTCAGAAAGCGGCATATCACAGAAATATCGTTGCGATAAAATATTATCGGCAAGCACGAAAGGAGAATCATTATTTCTATTCTGCAGCAGTTCAGGGATGGTGTTTTTTTGACTATTGCCCACGACCATATTAACACCGTCAATATCAGCTATAGCAGCAGAGGCAATTTGGGCATAGCAGCCGGTGACGATGATTTTTGCCTTGGGGTTAGCTCTTTTGGCGCGGCGTATCAATTGGCGGGATTGGAAATCAGAAAAAGCTGTTACCGTGCAGGTGTTGATTATATAAATATCGGCAAAAGAATTGAAGGAAACCGATAAGAATCCTTTTTTGCGCAAATCCTCAGCCAGCGCTGCCGTTTCGCATTGATTGACTTTACATCCTAAAGTAACAAGGCCTACTTTTACTTTATTATTCTTGCTCAAAGAGCACCTCGATATTACTTGATAGTGTAACTTTTGATAAGATTTGAACATCACGATAATTCAAATTGACAATTAGGGGAAATCTAGTCGTCACGCCTAGGTTTGTCAAGGTTAAATAATGATAGATTTCATAGTAAAAATAGGATAATAAAGGTAAAAACGAGGAAGGAGTTTATAAAATGGATGCGATTACCGGATTTATTACCGAGCACCCGTCGGTGCTGATAATGGTTATAGTTTTTTTTCTCATATTATTTCTATATTTTATCTTTAAAAGGTTAGTCAAATTCATTCTTGTAGCATTGGTAATTTTGCTGTTAGTCGGAGGTTATTTCTTTATAAAAGATCCGAATAATTTTAAAAAATCAATTGACACGGTAAATGCCGGCATCGATGAGCTAGTGGATAAAAGTAAAAATTTTTACAAGGATATAAAAGAATTATTTGAAAAGGGTAAAGAAGTTCCCGGTAACCTAAATGAAATGCTTAAAGATTCCAAAGAAAAAGCTGGAAAATAATATTATCATTTTCATAATTCCATAAAATGCCGAAATCATCTCAAACAGTCGTCTGGCGCGTTTTTTTCTTATTGGTAATTTTAATCGCGTTATTCACGTTTATTTTATGGAAACCCAAACCCTGTCAAAACGAGATTACGTACCGCATCGGTCATGTGGATGAAAGGTTCGGACTAACCCATGAGGAATTCACGATTGCGGTCAAGCTTGCCGCCCAAATGTGGGGAGAACCTCTATATCGCCAGCTTTTTCGCGAAGATAATAATGGTATAATCGAGATTAATCTAGTTTACGACTACCGCCAGGAAGCAAGCGACCGGCTTAAAAAACTCAATTATAAAATCGAACGATCCCAGGAGTCCTATGAAGAATTGAAGACACGTCTGGAAGATTTAAGGGCCGAATATAATCAGAAAAAAATGACGTTGACCGGAGATTTTAATGCGTACAACGTTCGTGTAAACGCCTTTAATGCTAATAACGAATTCTGGCGGCGGCGCGGCGGAGTTGACGAAAAAAATCACAATAAGTTAATGAAGGAAAAAGAAGAACTAAATTCTGTGCGCGATAATTTGCAAGGCCGCCAGGAAGAAATGAAACAAATAGCTGATACGATTAACAGCATAGTTGTTGTAATAAATGAAATCGCCGCAAATCATAATCTCGATTTAGTCGAACACAAAAATACCGGGGATACACTTGGTTCAGAATTTTGTGAAGGATTATACGAATATAAAAACGGCAAGCAATCAATTACTATCTATCAGTATGATAATGAATATCGGCTGGTGCGCGTACTTGCTCATGAATTGGGACACGCGTTGGGATTGAAGCACAGCGAAGATAAAAAGGCCGTTATGAACAGGCTGCTGCAATCGGATATCATCGAGCTTTCCCCCGATGATGTTGTCGCCCTAAAATCGCGTTGTGAGAATCAGTAACAGGAAGAAAGATGCTTACAGCAGATTGATTTCCATGGCGTGGACGGGGCAGGCGGAAACGCAGAGTTCACAACCGTTACATTTTTCGGGATCAAAAATAACTTCGTAGGTTTGTAATTCAAAAGACAATGCTCCCGTGGGGCAAAACGCTGTGCAGGCGCCGCAGTGTACGCATTTATCGTGATTCTGGCTTACGCTTTTAGATAGCGGCTCAACCTTGAGGCCCATTTCTTTTAAAAAATGAATACCGCGGTCAAAATTGTCTTTGGAGCCGCTTAATTCCAGAACAATAACCCCCTCGCGGCGGGGGAATATTCTCGCTTTCAGGATGTTGAAAACAAGGTCATATTGTTTTACGAGCTGATAAATTACCGGCTGCTGAACAATATCTGGAGTATAACGAATGACTATTTTTTTTGAATACATAGTAACATTAATAACTAAAAAGTTGCAGGGATGTTAAGTTATGGAAAGAATATTGTCAAGTTTAATTATGCATTTGCCCGAGTGGTCAATCTATCTTCAGAAGTCTTTGCCATTCTAAATGAGGAAAAGTTTTATGCAGGGAATGATCATCGTCCACGAAATGGTGTTCGAGGTTGATAAAAGATTTTAAAGCAATGTCTTTTACAAGGTAAGGATCAACGATATTATCGCTTGTTCCATGATAAAGAATAACCGGTATATGTAACTGCTTGGAAGTGTAGGGGTTGAATTCGAGAAGATGTAAGGCGGGCGCAAGCAAAATCATTTTTTTCACATGGCTTTCGTTTTCCATAGTGTAATTTGCGGCCATTAATCCACCATAGCTCGATCCCACGATAATAAGAGCGGTCTTTCCGGTAAGAACTTTGACAAGTTTATGCATGCGCGAGGAAAAATCACCCGTAAAATCTTCAATAATCATCCGGGGATATTCTTGATGGAAAAATTGTCCTTTGGTGCCTTGCGCTGTGCTTTCCAAACCGTGAATAAAGACCAGCGTATTTTCCATTTGCCCTTTCTTTAAAAATTATTTAAATGTAAAATTATTTTGTATAATTTTACATTGCCTCGATTATGACAGTGTGTTATTCATTGCGCAAGAGGAGATTTTACTATGGCGTTAGTATTACCTTTTAAGGCGATCCGTCCATTGAAGAAATTTGTGTCTCAGGTCGCGGCTTTGCCTTATGATGTTATGACCAAAGAAGAGGCTCAAGAAGAGGTTAGGGGAAATTCTTTGAGTTTTATGCATGTGGAGAAATCGGAAATTGATGTACCGGAAGAAACAAAAAGCGATGATCCTCTGATTTATGAGATGGCCAAACGAAATTTTAATAAAATGCGGGAAGAGGGGATACTCAGGCAGGATGCGTCACCTTGTTTTTATATATATCGACAGCAGATTAATGGCCAAACGCAAACAGGAGTCGTCGGATTGATTAGTGCTAAAGAATACGAAACGGGGAAAACAAAGAAACATGAATTGACCAGACAAGACAAAGAAGAAGACCGTATTCGTCATATTGAATCAGTTCAGGCGCAAACCGGTCCGGTGTTTATAACTTATCCGTATCAGAACGCAATAAATAAAATTGTTGAAAATGTTGTTAAACAGAATCCCGAATATAAGTTTACGGCGGATGATGGAGTAACTCATACAGTATGGGTTATTTCTGATGCAGGAAAAATTAACGAAATTAAAAAAGAATTTCTGCAAGTTGGTTTTCTTTACATCGCAGACGGCCATCACCGTGCCGCTGCAGTTTCTGAGGTTGCACGAAGAAGGCGAGATAAAAATAATGATCAGGAAAGTGAAATAAAGGAATATAATTTTATCATGGTGGTTCTCTTTCCACACAATCAGTTAAAAGTAATGGATTACAATCGCGCCGTAAAAGGCTTGAATGATTTAAGTTTGGATAATTATTTAAAAAAAATAAGCGAAAAGTTTACAATCAATGAAAACTTTAAAGCGAAATCTCCGCAAAAACTTCATGATTTCGGCATGTATTTAAATGGAAAGTGGTATAAGCTAACGGCTAAAAAAGGAATTTATGATGAAAATGACCCGGTAGCCAGTCTGGACGCGGCGATATTGCAAGAGAGTCTGTTGGCTCCGGTTTTAGATATTAAAGATCCGCGCACGGATAATCGTATTAAATTTATAGGCGGTATTCGAGGAATGGCCGAACTGGAAAAGCTGGTGGATAAAGACGGATTTGCCGTCGCCTTTTCACTTTATCCCACATCGGTTGAGCAGATAATGAAAGTTGCAGATGCGGGAGCGATAATGCCGCCGAAATCCACATGGTTCGAACCGAAATTACGCAGCGGCATATTTATCCACGATCTGAGCTAAGCAATTCAATACCAAAATCATGGAAGAAGAAACTCTTGACGAAATCCTTAACGGCCGGTTACGCGTTTTTCAGAAGAAAAAGGGGTATCGGTTTTCACTGGATTCTATTTTACTTGCGCATTTTATTTCCTTAAAACCGCGGGCAAGAGCCGTTGAATTGGGATGCGGTAGCGGTATTATCCTGCTTATTTTAGCAAAGCATTTCCCCCATGTTGATTTCAGCGGTTTAGAAATACAGGAAGAACTGGCAAATATGGCGCGAAAGAATATCAAAATCAATTCTTTGGACGGCATGGTTAAAATATTTACCGGTGACGCAAAAACAGCGCTAGATATTTTTAAAGCACGTTCGTTTGACGCGGTCATATTTAATCCGCCTTACCGGAAAATAAGTTCCGGAAGAATAAATCCGATACTTGAAAAAGCGGTTGCCCGTCATGAGATCAGGGGCTCATTGAAAGTTTTTATAAGTGCAGCAAAAGATTTACTAAAACCAGCAGGGAAAGTATTTACTGTTTATCCGGCGAAAAGATTAATTGAACTTGTGAGTCTGTTTCGTGAAAATGCAATAGAACCAAAAAGGATCAAGTTGGTGTTTTCTGATCGTTTTTCCGATGCGGCATTTGTTCTGGTCGAAGGAAGGTTGGATGGGCGAGAAGAGTTAGAAATCGAATCACCGCTTTTTATTTATCGAGAAGACAAAACATATACCAAGGAAATGGATATCGTTTTCAGCGAGCTTGCTCGTTTTCCCTTTGGCGGCGGCGATTGATTTCTTCTTGCATGACCCGCTTAAATATGACCGCCAATTCGCGGTCGGCAAGTTTTGCCGTGCAATCCGCGATCATTTTTTTGTCTCTCTCCTTCAAAAACAGTTCCTTTGTTAAGGATATATTATCTTCTGCTTTTGTTTGAGCCAGTTTATGGCCGACTAAGAAACGAATATCTTTTACAACATCTTTCCCGGCAAGTTGATTTAGCTTTTGGCGAATTTCTTCTTTCATGAAATGAAGTTGTTGTACCCAGACCGAAGAGATTGTTTTTACAAATAAAATTCCATTTCTTACGGCATCAGCCTTGGTATGCATTATTATTTGAGGGCCTACGACTTTCGGCCAAAGCTGTAGCAGGGCGTTTTCTTCAATTTTAGAAGCCAGGCCTCTTTTTTTTAAAAGAGATAGCAGGATTTCGGATATGTGATGCAAGCGTATTTTGTAGTTCTTTTTGCGCATGTATTTTTTTGGCATAAATTTGATGATTGGTCAAGGAAATGAAAAATGAAGACAGGTGTTAGACGGGGAGTATATATTAAAAAATCATATTCATGAAATCTTATTTGTTATTCACTGGGAGATTTTGCCGAGGTTTCTATTTTATCCATAATTTTACGAAGCTGGCTGGCGATATCGTGAATTGTGAAGGGTTTTTGAATAAAACCGACACAGCCGCGCTTAATAATTTTACTGGCCTGGCCGTTCAGACTATAACCGCTGGAAAGCAAAACTTTAACTTCAGGGTTGATTTTTTTAAGTTCATCAAAGACTTCTCCGCCGCCCATTTCCGGCATAACCATATCCAGGATGACCAAATCGATCTTTTCAGGCGAGAGTTTATATTTTTCTATCGCTTTCGGACCATCTTCGGCGGTGAGTATTGTGTATCCCAAGGTATTTAAAATTTCACGGCCTACATTCAATATCATAGGTTCATCGTCAATGAAAAGAATTGTTTCCGCTCCTTTGGGAAGAAATTCATTTTTATTAGCTAGTTTGTCTTTTTTCCGTGTATCTTTTTTCGCGGAGGCCGGAAGATAAATATTGAAAGTGGTGCCTTGACCTTTCTCGGAGTAAACGTTGATAAAACCGTTGTGGTTTTTGATGATTCCATAGACCGATGCTAATCCTAGTCCGCTACCGCGTCCCATTTCTTTCGTAGTGAAAAAAGGTTCAAAAATTCTTTCTCTTGTTTTTTCATCCATTCCCACGCCGGTATCGGTTACCGAAATTTTTACGTAATGGCCGTTCATGGTAATGTATGGTTTAAAGTGGTTTTCTTCAATAAAGACATTTTTTGTTTCTAAGTAAAGGTTTCCACCTCCGGGCATGGCTTGCCAGGCGTTGACATAGAGATTGAGCAACACTTGCTCTATTTGTCCGTGATCAACATCAACCGGCCAAAGATCGCTTTGAAAGTTGCGATGAATTTTGATTTCTTTTTTTGTGCGGCCGATTGTTTCCGAAGTGTTTTGAATTAAAAGATTCAGATCAACGGTTTTTAATTCATATTTTCCGCCGCGGGCGAAACCAAGCAACTGTTTGGTCAAATCAGCGCCGCTCATAACCAATGTTTCGATGGTTTTCAGGTGCTCAAAATTGGCATTTTGTGGATCCATATTAAGAAGAGCAAGAGAAGCATGTCCCTGAATTCCCATAAGCAGATTGTTAAAATCATGGGCAATACCGCCGGCTAATGTGCCGATGGATTCCATTTTTTGAGCTTGAAAAAGCCGCGCTTCGGTTCTTTTCTGTTTGGTTATATCTCTCATGGAGTTTAGAAGTGCGGGCTGGTCATCCCAATTAATGCTTACACTATTGGTTTCCACCCAATGAGTCATACCTTTTTTATCCGTGGTACGAAAAGTATAATTAACGCTGGTATTTTCTCCTTGCAGACAACTTTCCTGCCTTTCCAGAACCATATCGCGATCTTCGGAAATAACCAGATTAATGAAAGAAAGTAATGACAATTCTTCCAGAGCATAACCTACTATTTTATGAGTCTGAAAATTGGCATATTTTATTTTGCCGTCAATAATAATGAAAATGGCTTCATTGGAGTTTTCGATAAGAAGCCGGTATTTTTCTTCCGATTTACGCAATTCTTCTTCAATTAAACGTCTATCTGTAATCTCTTTGGAGACAATCGCGACAGCGATAATTTCTTTATTATCCGTCGATTTCCTAACCGGACTGAACGTGCGCAAGAAAAAACCGTTATCGCGCGGGCTCTGATGTTCGTCTTGAACTGATTTATTTGTAGAGTAAACTTCTTTAACTTTTTCGGCAAATTGTCTGCTTTGCTCAGCAGAATGGAACTCGTTGTAGGAATGGCCGATAATTTTATCGATGGGTAAATTCAACCTTTTGATATGGTTGCTGTTAATAAAAATATAACAGCATTGCTCATCAACAAGATACAAAGAGTCGGTGGTGGAATCAACGAGATAACGATATTGATTCTCCGTGTTTTCAAACTGAAGAATTTTATGTTCTAATTCTTTTATTTTTTGTTCAAGCTCTTCGCGGGTAAGTTTTGGTTTCATCGTTGGGCCGCATATTTATAATTATTTGACTAAACCAACATTTTCAGTTGGGTGGAATAAATATCATAAATTTTGCTACTAAACAGAATGTGACGAATTAGCTTGATATCCGTGTTGCCGCGGACAAATTCTATACACGTATTCAGTGCCAAGTGGGCGGCTTCATCAAGAGGATACCCATAAATGCCGGTACTTATAGCCGGAAACGAGATGCTTTGCAATCCTTTTTCCCGGGCCAGTTCCAGACTTTTTTTATAAGCGCTCTGCAGAAGTTTCGCTTCTCCTTTTGTGCCATCGCGGTAAATGGGTCCGACCGTGTGGATGACATATTTGGCCTTGAGCTTTCCGCCTGTTGTAATTACAGCTTCACCTGTTGGACAACCGCCGATTTTGCGGCATTGGGCCATAATGGTAGGGCCGCCGGCGCGATGAATGGCGCCGTCAACACCGGCGCCACCAGCTAATCGCTCATTGGCGGCGTTAACAATAGCGTCTGTGGTTTCTCCGGTTATGTCGCCGTAGTCAAGCACGATTATGGTTTCATTGATTTTGACTTACATTGTCGTTTCCCTCAATCATTTTTTCTCCTTCTCCGTAAATCAGCATAGCATAGCTTCGAACATCGAATATCTGATTTCCGGATTCATAACGGCACCAATCTTTGTATAGCGGATACGAAAGTAGCGTTAATATTAAGCGAAAGAACAAACAACTGTAAAGGAAAACTTTTTAGATAAAGAGGGGAAAGCCCTTTTTAGTTGAAAATTAAGCTCTTAAATGCTAGAGACTCTACTCGTTGAAATAAGAGAAAAAAGTTATGATAACCTCGTTAAATAGGAAAAACGAACATCACGATAATATATGTGAAGAATTATTGCGGGAAAGAGCGGTGGTTTTAAGCCGTGCGGGTATGGCTGTAAGTGATGCTATCGAACTCCTGACGCGATTGGATAGGCAAATTAAGGAGAAAACGTCTTTTTTAAAAGTTTTAAACCGCGATGAAAATATACAGAACGTGGAACAAAATATACAAACAATCCGTGAGGAAATTAATTTGATCATCGAGCAATTCAACGCCGCTTGCAGAAAAGCACAACTCCAATATTATTATTTGATTGTTACGCGCGAAGCGCTGGGATTACGACGCCATGATAGAGTTAGCGAAATATACAAAATTCCGGCCGAAAAGGAAAAAATAAGGGTCATTTAATGGATAAACATAAGAAACAACGAATGCGGATGGTGGAGACTCAGTTAAAAACGCGCGATATAACCGACGCCCGTGTATTGAAAGCCATGGAAACTATTCCTCGGCATCTTTTTGTCGATGAAGGGCTAATTGAGCAGGCCTACAATGATAATCCGCTGCCGATTGACGCAAATCAAACTATTTCCCAGCCCTATATTGTTGCCCTCATGACGCAGGCGCTGGAATTAAAACCAACCGAAAGAGTTCTGGAAATCGGCACCGGTTCCGGCTACCAAACAGCAATTTTAGCTTCTTTGGCTTTTCGAGTATTTTCCGTTGAGCGTGTTGCCGCGCTTGCGGCCAAGGCGCGCAAAATTCTTGATCAGCTTAATTATTACAATGTAGCCATAAGGGTTGGCGATGGCTCCTACGGCTGGAAAGAAGAAGCACCATTTGACGCCATTATTACCACGGCCGCGGTGCCGGAGATTCCTGCATACTTAGTAGAACAGCTTGCCGTCGGAGGCAGGCTTATCGTGCCGGTAGGTAAACGCAACGTGCAGGACTTATACAAAATAACCCGTCTTTCAAAAAATCCGCAGGACATAAAAAAAGAAGAATTGGGCGGCTGCCGTTTTGTCAGTTTGATCGGAGAGAGTGGATGGAAAGAATAAAACATCTATCAAGATCAGTTTTTTTTATTCTATTGGCTTTTTTAATAATCGCCTCCTGCTCCGGGGCTCAAATTCAGAAGGAAGAAACAACAGGAGTTTATCATCGGGTGAAAAAAGGGGAAACAGCCTATAGTATTGCCCGTGTTTATAATATTAAATTACGAGATTTGGCGCATGTCAACGACATTCCCGATCCTGCTTTAATCAAGGAAGGAACCGTCTTATTTATTCCCGGAGCCAAACATCTAATCGAAGATGTGATGATCTATGTAAAGGATATGGATGCCAAAGTAAAATCAAGTGGCGTCGATAAATCCGCAGTACCCGCGGAAACGGTCACTGGGGAAAACGGGAAAACTTCAACAAAAGCTCTAAATGAAACTGGAGCAGATAAGAAACCAGAAATAAAAACGGCATTATCGGAAAATATTGAGCCCCAAAAAATTGATTCGCATGAAGAACCTAATCAGGCCGAATCACTGGAAGCGAAATCAACACCCATAGAAAAAATAGAGCCCAAGCCTGCGGAAAAATCGCCAAAAGAAGAAATTCAGTCAGGGGGAAAAATATTTATATGGCCGGTAAACGGCACCGTGAAGACGCGTTTTGGCCGGCAGCCTAATAAAACTTATCACAACTGGATCAAAGTCGTTTCGGCAGCGGGTATTTCGGTAAAGGCGGCGGCAGCCGGCACCGTTATTTTTTCATCTAACTTAAAAGATTATGGGCAGACCATCATTATTCGCCACGAAGATCAGTTTACCACTGTCTACACTCACCTGAAGGAAAGATTTGTAAAAGCGGATCAAGCTGTTAAACAAGGGCAGGCAATTGCTCTGGTTGGAGAAAAAGACGAGTCTGGAGCGGCATACATAAATTTTGAAATACGCATTAATGGCAAAGCGAGTAATCCTTTGTTGTTTCTTCCGTAATTGTAGAATTAATCCGAAGCTTATCGGGATATTCTAAATACCCCTAAATTCCAGCGGCCTTGCCAGAAGTATTTTTAGTGATTATATTTATAGCGCACATTTTTAGATGAGGTAAAAATGGATAATTATTTTGAACAAGGGCCGATACGTCCGCCCAGTGAGGCAACGAGTCTTTTAATCCGTGTGACCAGAAATTGCCCATGGAACAAGTGCGCTTTTTGCCAGACATACCGCGGAACTAAATTTGAGATCAGGAGCGTGGAAGATGTAAAAGGGGATATTCAGACGATGAAGGATTATGCCGATCAAATTATGAAAATCTCGTGGAAATTGGGGGAGGGCGGCCGTGTAAATAGAAGCGTCTTGAAGCAAATTTCCAATCAAAGGTTTCATAACGATTATTTTCAAACAATAGCGGTATGGCTTTACTTTGGCGGCGAAAATGTTTTTTTGCAGGATGCAAATTCATTAATCGCGAAAACTCCCGACCTGGTGGCTATCCTTGATTATTTGAAGGAAAAATTCCCGCAAATTAAAAGAATCACTTCTTACTGCCGTTCACACACGGCGGCAAGAAAGACGGTGAACGAATTTGAACAATTAAAAAACGCCGGACTCTCACGCATCCATGTGGGGATGGAAAGCGGCAGTAATGAAGTTTTGGCTTTGGTTAACAAAGGCGTAACAGCAGATATTCAAATTAAAGCCGGACAAAACATTAAACAAGCAGGCATTGAACTAAGCGAATACTTCATACCGGGATTAGGCGGGGAAAAGTTCACCATTCAGAACGCGTTGGAATCCGCAAAAGTAATTAATGCCGTAAGTCCGGATTTTATTCGTTTACGCACACTGCATGTCGTACCGGGCACAGCTCTCGAAGATTTAGTTAAAAAAGGGGAAATTCAGCCTCTAAGTGATGACGATATTATTCGAGAAATCGGATTATTTATAGAAAATTTGGATGTTTATGGTACTCAGCTGGTTAGCGATCACATTTTGAACCTGCTGGAAGAGCTAGAAGGAAAATTTCCTGAAGATAAGCCAAAAATATTAGCCGTGATTAAAAGATATTTTGAGATGAACAACGAAGAGCGGATGATTTTCCGGTTGGGGCGTCGCAGTGGAGCCTTTAGAAGACTTGATGATCTGGGCGATAAAGAAACTTATTTAAGATTGAAAGCGGTTGTGGAAAGCTACGCTGGCGAGGGACGCAACTTGGACGACGATATGGTTAAAATAATGAATAATTACATTTAGTTAATTAATTATCTCCAACATTTTGAATATTTGAGATATTTTTAAAAAAATCATAGACAATTTCGTTGGTTTAGCGCTTTATTGCCGGTCATCTTATTGTACAATTAGGTATTAGACGTTGACTAAAAATCAAAATGATGATAGTTATATGCCTTTCATAACGGAAAGGCAGGGAAGGGAAAAATGTTCAAGGTAGGTGATTTGGCAGTGTATCCGGCGCAAGGAGTCGGAGTCATTGAAGCTATTGAAAATAGGGAAGTAATGGGTAAAAAGCAGCCCTTTTATATAATGAAAATTATGGGTAATGGCATGAAAATAATGATTCCGACAAATAGCGCTAAGGCCGTAGGCTTGCGTGAGGTTATCTTGGAAAAGGAAATTCCCAAGGTATTCGAAATTTTGCGTAATAAAGATGTAACCATAGATAAACAAACATGGAATAAACGTTACCGGGAGTATCTGGAAAAAATTAAGACCGGTTCTGTTTTTGAAATAGCCAGTGTTTTGCGTGATTTATTTATTTTAAAAAGCGATAAAAATCTTTCTTTCGGTGAAAGGAAAATGATGGATACCGCAAAAAATCTACTGGTCAAAGAAATCTCCGTGGCCACAAACGCGCAAGAAGCCAAGGTCGAAAAAGACCTGCAAATGATTTTCACTGTGCAATAGTAAAATAATATTTTATATAACGCTCTTTGAAAATTTGAAAAAGCAGATGGCCCTTCCTTATCTCAAGTAATACCTGAAAAGGTTACCTCCGTTTTACATTAAATAGAGATTGATGATTAGTGAACAGATTGGGACGAATAGCGTCATAAACATAGTAAATTGAAAGGAGGTGTAAAGGTTGATCATTAGAATTATTTTGATCCTGGCATGTTCTATAAGCGGTTTAGCTATAGCCTTTTATTCAGCAGCGCCAAATTCATCGTATTTGGTTCTTGAATCAATTGGCGGCTTTATTATCGGATTATTAATTGCTTTATTGGTTATTAAAGTTGAAAGAGATATTCGCAAATTATCTTTAAAAATTATTGCCGGCGGCGTAGTAGGAATGATAATCGGCCTATTAATTGCCCTGATATTAGGTTTTGGCTTAAGTCTTGTCAGTCAAATCAGCGAAAATCCGCAGGTGGTTCCCTGGATATACATGTTGTTAACAGGGATATTGGGTTATCTCGGTCTAGTTTTAGGATCGAAAAAAGTGGATGAATTGAATTATCAAGGTGTCAGCTCTAAAAGTGCTCTTGAGCCCCGTCTTCTTGATACGAGCGTAATCATCGACGGAAGGATTGCCGATATTTGTGACAGCGGTTTTATTGAAGGCGAATTGATTGTTCCACGCTTTGTTTTGAATGAGTTGCAGTATGTTGCCGATTCTTCAGATTCCATGAAACGCTCGCGCGGACGCCGCGGGCTCGATATCCTGAACCACATGCAAAAGAGCTCCAACATCAACATCGACATAGTTGAGCAGGATTTCCCCAAAATTAAAGGCGTGGACGGAAAGCTGGTAGCTCTGGCCAAAAAAATCAATGCCAAACTTCTGACCAATGATTATAATTTGAACAAAGTGGCGGAATTGCAGGGTGTAAGGGTTTTGAACATCAATGAACTGGCCAATGCCATGAAGCCGGTCGTTCTGCCGGGCGAGCAGATGACGGTCAAAATCATCCGTGAAGGAAAAGAAGCAGGGCAGGGTGTAGGCTATCTTGATGACGGAACGATGATTATCGTGGATGCCGCACAAAAGCTGGTAAATATGAATGTGGATGTTGTCGTAACCAGTGTTTTGCAGACAACCGCCGGACGCATGATTTTCACGGAATTAAAGGAAGCAGCGGAAAAGAAAAATCATCAGAACACGAAAGCTTCATCAGAGACGGCAAGCTGAAATATTTTCAAAAAGGTTTGAGGCAAATATCGTTTGCAATTATCCCGGCAATAGAGCTATAAAACGCCATATTGCCGGGATGTCTCATCAGAAAAGGCTTGATATTTAAAGCTGCTAAAACTATTTTTGATGAAAAAGCCCGGAAAATAATTTTCCGGGCTTTTTTTTGAGGAATTCTCATATGAGGACGGTAGCAATCATTCCTGCCGGTGGCGCGGGTAAAAGGTTAAATGCTAAGCAAGCTAAACAGTATCTTTTGCTGGATGATACGCCGTTGCTAATCCATACACTCAAAGTTTTTCAAAAAGCTAAAATCATCAATGAAATAGTTTTAGTTTTACCCAAGGACTACGTAGCTTCAGCCAAACAATTAATTAATAATTATGGATTGACAAAAATAACGGCTGTTGTTGCCGGAGGCAAGGAACGTCAGGATTCCGTAAAAAACGGCATTGCGGCCATTAACGGTAAATGTGATGTGGTGGTTATCCATGACGCGGTGCGGCCATTTGTTACTGAAGAATTGATCACAAAGGTTGTTGTTGCCGCGAAACTCACAGGTGCGGCATCTATCGGTGTAAAGGCCAAAGACACCATAAAAGAAACAAAAAAAGATAATTTGGTTGCGGCGACAATACCCCGGCAAAATTTGTGGCTGACGCAAACGCCTCAGGCATTTAAGTTTGAACTTTTGAAAAAAGCATACAAAACTGCCTATGATAAAAAATATTACGGTACCGACGATGCGTCTTTGGTCGAGCGAATTGGGAAAAAAATAAAAATGATTGAAGGCTCGTATGAAAACATTAAAATTACGACTCCGGAAGATATGATAATGGCGGAGGCGCTGATGAAAAAGAAAACAGGAAGCAATCCGCCGGAGCGGATTAGGAGTGGCTTTGGTTACGATAGCCACAAGTTTGCCATGGGCAGAAAACTTATTTTAGGCGGGGTGGTAATTCCATTTTATAAAGGTCTGCAGGGGCATTCCGATGCGGATGCGCTTTTGCACGCTATTTGTGACGCGCTTTTAGGCGCGGCGGGATGCGGCGATATCGGCATGCACTTTTCCGATACCGATCCCGCGTATAAAGATATTTCCAGTGTAATTCTTCTGGAAAGAGTAAAAAAGATAATTGAAGGAAAGGGATTTTCAATTAACAACGTTGATACCACGGTTATTATGGAAATGCCCAAACTCGCGCCTTATGCCGTGAAAATGGTGTCTAATATCGCGCGTACTTTGGATATTCCCGAAACATGTGTGAACATCAAGGCCAAGACAAGCGAGGGTATGGGCTTTATCGGCCGAAATGAAGGTGTGGCCGTGTTTGCGATTGCCACGGGAATAGCAAGATAATGATTAAAAAACCAAGAGTAAGATTCGCACCGTCTCCCACGGGAGAGTTGCATGTCGGCAACGCCCGGACGGCGTTGTTTAACTGGATGTTTGCCCGGCATTCCGGCGGCAAATTTATTTTGCGCATCGAAGATACGGATGAATCGCGCAGTGCTCTTTCTTATCAGATAAATTTGTATGAAGATTTAAAATGGCTGGGGTTGAATTGGGACGAAGGTCCGCATAAACAGAGCGAGCGGTTGGATATATATAAGGAACATCTCCAGAAACTTATAGAAAAAGATCTGGTTTACCCCTGCTACTGCACCGAAGAAGAACTGGAAGATGAACGCCAGGCATTAATTCTCAGCAAACGTATGCCGCGTTACATGGGTAAGTGCAAAAATCTTACGGCAGATGAGAGAAAACAGCGAGAGAACGAGGGCAGAAGTCCTTCATTTCGCTTTAAAGTTCATCCGCAAGTCATTGAATTTGAAGATTTAATTAGAGGGGCAATGAAGTTTGAAGGCGAGGCCATTGGAGATTTCATTATTGTGCGTTCCAACGGCATGCCGGCGTATAATTTTGCCGTGGTTATTGACGACCATCTTATGGCAATTACGAATGTCATCCGAGGTGAAGATCATCTCTCCAACACCGCCCTCCAGATGATGCTCTACAGGGCGTTCGGCTTTGAGCCGCCTGTTTTCGCGCATCATTCTTTGATTTTCGGGAAAGACCGCGCCAAACTAAGCAAACGTCACGGTTCCGTTTCTGTAGGTGAATTCCGCAAACAGGGGATTTTACCGGAAGCGCTGATGAATTATCTGGGGCTGTTAGGAAGTTCTTTTACCGAAGGCCGGGAGATATTATCGCGCGAGGAGATGATTAAGGATTTTTCTCTGGAGCGATCCTCAAAAAGCGGGGCGATATTTGACGAAGAAAAACTCCACTGGCTCAACGCAATTTATATCAGAAATTGTAAAACGGAAGATTTAGTCGCGCGGCTTAAACCGTTTTTAGAGCAGGCAGGTTATAAAACTGACGCTATTAATACAAAGTGGCTCAATGAAGTTATTGAACTTATAAAGACTGAATTGACCACCCTTGCCGAAGTCGGCTCTCACATAGATATATTTTTCGATGATAAATATAAAATGACCACTGAAGCCAAAGAAATATTAGAAAAAGATAGCGCACGCCAGGTCGTAAAGACTTTTGCAGAATATTTAAAAACCAGCGATGATACTCCGCAGAAACTTTACCCTGCGGCAATAAAAGACGTCAAAGAAAAAACAAACGCTAAAGGCAAAGAGCTTTTTATGCCTATTCGTGCCGCACTCACCGGCAAAGTCCATGGCCCGGAGCTGGATAAAGTTTTTGCGATCCTGGGCAAAGATGCCACGCTGAAAAGGCTGAAATATTTTACGGCTTAAATATTTTCGATTAATTTTCAATTAAAAATGTCATTCCCGCGTAAGCGGGAATCTAGGAATTCATTTTAAAATCTTCTTGACAATTGTCACGTCACACATTACACTTTGATCGTGATAAAAACATTTGCCGATAAACATACTGAAGAATTGTTTATTACCGGTAGATCAAAGAAATTTCAGCCGGATATTCTCAGAAGAGCATTGCGGCATCTCGAATATATTGATCTGGCAACATGTCTTGACGATTTGAAAGTGCCTCCCAGCAATCATCTTCATGCGTTAAAAGACGACAGGGCAGGTCAATACGCGATATCAATAAACGATCAGTGGCGGATATGTTTTAAGTTTAGTGCTGGTGATGCATACGATGTCGAAATAACTGATTATCATTAAAGAGGTAAAAATATGAGTATTAAATACAGTGGAAAAAGAAAGGTAAAGCCTACCCATCCGGGGGAAATGCTGCGGGAAGATTTTATACCAGATTATAACCTGAATGTTGCCTGTTTGGCACGGTCTCTCGGTGTTTCGCGTCAAACGGTAAATGAATTACTACGTGAGAATCGTTCCCTAACTCCGCTAATGGCCCTTCGTTTAAGCCGGTTGTTTGGTAATACACCCGAATTTTGGCTCAATGCCCAGCGCGTCTATGATCTTTGGGAAGCGCAGCAATCTCATCAAACTGAAATTAAAAAAATACAACCTCTAAAAGCAGCTTAGTGTATTCTTGTCATTTGTGAGGAATGATTCGGCGCTTTGATTTAGAATTGGTATTAGGAGAGTATTTTTTAATAAAAAGTTGTATCGCGTATCTTGTCAGCGTCCCCATGTAGTGTGGCGCGCGTGAAAGCCAGGCGCCGATAATAAAGACCACATGGGAGAGACCGTAAATCGTTGGGCAACCGATGATGGCGATCATCGGTTCCTTCAACCAGACGGCCAGAAAGCCCAAAGCGGCTACTGCTGGCCAGCCGATAACATAACTAAACCCCATTAAGATCAATCCGGTAATCACCCGCGGTGTCGGACGCTCCCTGAATTCACTTAGGTCCGCCGGATTTTCCATTAATTTGATGATAAGTTTCTTTTTGGAAAGATAATCCGCAGTTTTTCTTCGAATCATAAAAAATTAATACACGAGCTACCATCTTTGTGCAACCGCTTTTGTATAATCAGGAAGCCATTTCTTGACAGGGCAAAAAGCTCATATTATATAGGGTTGCGGCAAAGAAAAGGCGCTTGATCGAGGATACTGTGAAGAAAGAGACTAATGGCTGGGATTTTTTTGATCGCATCTACTGCATCTCCCTGGAGGAGCGTGATGATCGCCGCCAATCCGCGAAGGCTTCGTTTGCAAAAGTGGGGCTGGCCGGAAAAGTTGAATTTATTATTGTCAAAAAACATCCTTCCGATGTTATGCAGGGGATGTATGAATCTCATATGACCTGCCTGCGTAAAGGATTGGAGGCGGGCGCGCAAAATATCGTTGTTTTCGAAGACGATGTTGTTTTTGAGCGGTTTAATCCGGAGCGCTTAAAAAACTGCACCGAATTTCTGGCGCACCATCATGACTGGAAAGTTCTACTTCTGGGGGCATTACTTCGCTCCAGTAAAAAGACTACAAACCCTTGTGTGCAAAAAGTCCGTTACCAGAGCCTGGCGCATGCGTATGCCTTAAACAGACCTTACGCCCAAACACTAGCTTATCAGCCCTGGTGTGGGATTATCAACGACACGCTATTTCGGCCGTTGAAAGATAATATCTATGCTATTTATCCCATGTTCGCGTTTCAAGAAGATTTTGTCTCGGATAATGACAAATATCCCGGCTTAGAGAGATTCCGGCGCTTATTAGGCGGGTTGAAGGGAATCCAAAAGGCAAACGAATTTTATCTGCGGCACAAATTCGGTATTTATGCGGCGCAGGTCATTATTATTTTATTTCTTCTGTTATTTTTCTTTCTTCGATGATTTTTCTGTTCTGTTCAATTAAAAGGTATATTTAACGAAGAAATCAGTCGGAGCGCAACTATCGGCTGTATTGACTTTGTTATAAAATCTTTAATTTCCATAGCCTGAAAACTATGCATGCTCCTAAATGCGATAAAATTATTGATAAAAGAAAAGAGAGCAGTGCTTCTATTAAAATATACTTGCTATATAGAGAAGACGTGTCATTTCCTTCAAGTGTAATTGGTTTAAAATTATCAAAAGATTGACGTAACTCACGGTACTTATCACTCTTCAATAATTCTTGATATTCTTGTGTTGAGTAATGATTGAAAATAGGACGAATTATACTTTGAAATGTGTAAAACAAAAATATTAAGAAAAAGATTAGAATGCCCAATTTCAATTTCGATTTATTTGGTTTTAAGAATTCAATCATTAATTTATCCTTCATAACAATTAATATACTTACTTGGTATTTTACGAGCTTTTGTACAATCTTACTTTATTTAATAAAAAATAAAAAAACATCATAAAATCAACATAATTGAACTTTATATACTTGGTATTTTGTGTTAATAAGAACAAAATACCAAATTGATAAAACATGGGAAAAATGGCAAAAGCTCATCATGAAAATCATTTTGCTAGCCAGCCCAATCCTTTGGCATGCAAGCTTTGGATATAGAGCCGGTCGGCAGTTTCCGTAACCCCTGTTGTTTCAGGGTAAGCACCGGTGGGATCCTGCAAATCAGCCACTACTTTGCCGTCTTCCGTGAAAGCAAACACATGGCCGTATGTTTTGGGAACAGGCCACATTGCGCGCGGCAGGCGTAGTATGAATCTGCGCATGACAGGTTTGGCGGCCAGCTTATCGACAGTGGGATTACGCGGCTTCGCGAAGCCCAGCCAGATTTTCCCGTTAAGACCTCGCATTAGGTTATCCGGATAGCCGGGCAGGTTGTCGAAAAGAACTTTAGCCAGGCCGCTGGGGTTAGAGATATCCAAATCTCTCGCGTTTACGGAAATTTTCCACACACGGTATTTCCCTGTCTCATTAAAGAAGAGCGTTTTTTCATCCCGGCTTAGAGCCAAGCCGTTGGCAAAACTAAAGCCTCTCGCCACGACACGGGTAATTTTCTTTGCCGGCTCGTACTCCAGAACACGGCCGGTTGATGATTGCTCCATAATATCCAGAATGCTCGCGCCAAAAGTTCCGCCCCAATCTTTGGGAGCAAAGCGGGTGGAGGCATCGCTGAAATATATTTTGCCGGACTTTGCCACTACCACTGCGTCGGCATAGCGGATCGGGTCACCATTTATTTTGTTGGTCAATAAAGTGATTTTTCTATCCGGGCTGATCGAAAGAAGTCCCTTGTTGACGTCGGCAGCAATCAAGTTTCCGCGCGCGTCAAAATCAAAACCCAGCACCCGCCCGCCGGTGTTGATAAATACTTCTTGAGCACTGCCATCCGGATTCATGCGCAGGATATTGCCGCTGGCAACTGTGGTGTAAAGCTTGCCGTCTTTACCGATGACGATGTGCTCTGGTCCTTCTTCCGTACCCAGAGAAATCATTTTGAGGTTGGCAAGCTTGGCATTGACTGCGTGAGACCCTACATAGCCGGGCGGCATGGGTGCATTCCAGCTGACAGGGTTGATTGGTACCGGCCAGAGGGTCAAATAAGCAGCCAGCAGGACTAAAACGGCAACAATCGCCAAAGCAATTTTTTTCATAATGCCTCTTCAATAAAACATCGGTTATTAAGGAAGTTAGAACTATATTCTAAAGTGGAATATTATTATGTTTCTTGGACACTCTTGTTTCTTTTTTATCTTTTAAAGCTTCCAAGAGAGCGATAATTCTTATTCGAGTATTGCGCGGAGCAATTATTTCTTCGATGATCCCCAGAGATGCCGCAAAGTATGGATTATTGAATTTTTCTTCATAAGCGGCAACAAGCTCCGTTCTTTTGGCGGCAGGGTCTTTGGCGGCAGAGATTTCACTGCGGTAAATAATATTGCAGGCGCCTTCCGCGCCCATGACGGCAATTTCCGCCGTTAGCCAGGCCATAACATAATCCGCCCCTAACTGCTTACTGCACATGCCCAGATATGCTCCGCCATAAGCTTTGCGGATGATGACGGTTATTTTGGGCACCGTCGCTTCCGAATAAGCGTGCAGAAGTTTCGCGCCGTGGCGGATTATACCCGCCCATTCCTGATTGGTGCCCGGCATGTAACCGGGAACATCGGTCAAAGTCAAAAGTGGAATATTAAAAGCGTCGCAGAAGCGAATAAAACGCGAAGCTTTGTCGGAAGCGTTCACATCAAGGACACCGGCCAGAAATCTGGGATTGTTGGCGATGACGCCTACCGGTTTTCCCATGATACGGATAAAGGCGACAATAATATTTTGCGCCCAGAGATCATGCGGTTCGAATATTTCATTATTATCGGCAACAGCTTTGATGATTTTTTTCATATCATAAGCCCGGTTGCCTTTATCGGGAATGAACGTGTCGAGTTCCGTGCAAATCCTCTGAGCGCTATCGGTGCAATTTGCTGCGGGAAGAGGGGAGTGGCAGCTATCGGGAAGAAAGGAAAGCAGGCTTTTTATTTTAGCGAGGCAATCTTTGTCGTTTTCCGTGACAAAATGACAGACGCCGCTTTTTGTGGCATGTGCTACCGCACCACCCAGTTCATCGTGCGTAACTTCTTCGCCGATAACGGCTTTAATAACATCGGGGCCGGTGATGTACATGTAAGAGCTTTCTTTAACCATAAAGACCCAATCGGTAAGGGCAGGGGAGTAAACAGCGCCGCCGGCAGTAGGCCCCATAATAGCCGTAATTTGCGGAATGTAGCCGGAGCCGATAGTGTTGCGGTAGAAAATTCCACCATAACCTTCCAGCGCCGGAACGCCTTCCTGAATGCGCGCGCCGCCGGAATCGTTAAGCGCCACAAAAGGTTTTTGGGCGGCAATGGCCATATCCATCACTTTCCATATTTTTTTCGCGTGCATTTCACCCAGACTGCCGCCGGAGCTGGTGAAATCCTGAGCCGCGGCAAAAACAACGCGCCCGTTTACTTTGCCAAAGCCGGTAATCACGCCGTCCGAAGGGATTACTTTTTTATCCAGGCCGAACAGAGTTGAGCGATGCTGAACAAAAAGCTGAACTTCCTGAAAAGTGTCTTTATCAAACAATAAATCCAGACGTTCGCGGGCAGTAAGTTTACCGGAATCGTGATGTTTTTTTATTTGCTTTTCGCCACCCATCATCTTCAGGCCATGGCTTTTTTTCTCAAAATCTTTAATTTTGCCTTGCGTTGTCGCTTTTTGTAAATCGTCACTCATAAATATTCTCCATTTCCTTCATCATTTTTAATTAGACCAGGTTGAATTTAACTGCGATAATTACTTAAGTGCTTAATGTTAAAAAGAAATATTTTAAAATCATGGCAATACTAGCGTTTTTGACAAAAACTGGCAAGAAAAAATGATGAAATTTATCGAGAAAATTACCTGGGAAAAAACAATAATGCAAAAGTTCTTCTTTATTTTTTCGCGTAAACCGAATAAATTCCTGAACGTGAAAAAATATTAGGAAGAATTATGCGTAATTTTAAAATGATTGTGGAATATGACGGCAGTGCTTATTGTGGCTGGCAAAGGCAAAAAAACGGTACATCGATTCAGCAGGTGCTCGAAGATGCTATAAAAAAAATTACCGGGCAAAAAGTTGCCGTTATCGGTTCCGGAAGGACTGATGCTGGAGTGCATGCCTTAAATCAAGTGGCCAGTTTTAAATGTTCCACAAGTTTGCCTATAAACAATCTATATCGGGGAATGAACAGCGTACTTCCCCCGGATATTGTGGTTAAGGAAATAGAAGAAGTAGAAGGCTCGTTTCACGCCCAGCGTGATGTCAAAAGCAAAGTCTATGTCTATAAGATATGCAATCAGCGTTTGCGTCCGGCATTGGGACGCAATTTTTTTTGGTTCATTCGTTTTGATTTGGATTTAACGTTGATGAGAGAAGCGTCTCAGTATTTAATCGGCACGCATGATTTTTCCTGCTTTTGCGCTACTGGCACGGATGTTAAAGACCGCGTGCGGACGATTATCGGTATTGAAATAAAAACCTGTGAAGACGTACTAATCGAAATTAAAGTGGAAGCGCGAGGCTTTTTAAAATATATGGTACGCAACATTATCGGCACCCTGGTAGAGGTTGGCCGCGGTAAGAGAAAGCCTGAAGAAATGAAGGTAATAATTGAATCAAGAAACAGAAAAATTGCAGGAGCCACCGCGCCGGCCTGCGGCCTTTTTTTAAAGGAGGTTAAATACTAAAAGTGAAAATATTGTTGTTGGGGCATAAAGGAATGCTGGGGAGCGATCTTCTTTTAAAACTTAATATGAAGCACGAAGTTGTCGGGATGGATAAAGACAAAATAGATATTGTTTCGGCAGAAGAATGCGCCAAAGCGATTAAAGATATAGCGCCGAATATTGTCATCAATGCCGCCGCTTATACCAATGTTGATGCCTGTGAAACGGCAAAAGAGGAGTGCTTCGCGGTCAATGCCGAAGCGGTAAAAAACATAGCCGAAGCCTGCCGAGATAAAAATATTTGTATTATCCATTTTAGCACGGATTACGTTTTTGACGGCACAGGCACACAGCCCTACAAAGAGGAAGATAAACGCAATCCCATCAACGTTTATGGAGAATCTAAATTGGCGAGCGAACGCTATCTGCAATCTCTGGCGGATGATTATATTCTGATTCGCTCTTCCTGGTTATATGGAGTGAAGGGCAAAAACTTTGTGCAGACGATTTTGGAAAAGGCAAAAACTGCACCGATGATTTCGGTTGTCGATGATCAGGTCGGTTCGCCTACCTACACGAAAGATTTAGCAGCAGCGGTTGATTTGCTGATTGATCAGAATCTCAAAGGAATTTTTCATATAACCAACAGAGGCAGCTGCAGCTGGTATCAATTTGCCGTAAAAATTTTGCAGGAATGCGGTTTAGATGATGTTGAGGTGACGCCCATTAAATCCGATAAACTCCCCAGACCGGCCATGCGTCCCGCCTACAGCGTTTTGAGCATACAAAAATTCGTTTCCGCTACCGAAAAAACAATGCAGCCCTGGCAAATGGCCCTGCAGGATTATCTCAAAAGTATTAAGAGGTTAAATTGATTGTTCTTTGGCTATATCTTTATGTTAAAATCAAAGTCCGGGATAATTTAATTCCTATTGCAACATGGCGAATATTTTGTTATTTTATAACAAAAGTGCTTGGGCTTAATTTGTTTTCCTTAAGACATTTGGTCTTCGGCAAACATCAAAGAAAGAAGGAGGATGTTTATGAAGTCAAAATACATATCCGTCACGACAATGCTTGGCTTATTGTTTGTCTTTACGGCAACGGGTATTTGCCAGGAAAAGACAACTATGAACGATTGGGTGGTGAAAGTCGGGCAGGGCTCTATTAATTGGACGGCAGGTTATATTGAAGCGGTGGGAATTGCCGCGCCGCCTGACAGATCAGTCAACAAAATCAACGCCCGCCCAATGGTTCTGCGCGCGGCCAAAGCGGATGCCTTACGCAATTTATTGGAAATTGTTAAAGGTATTCAGGTAGATTCGAAAACGACGATAAGAGCCTATATGGTGGAAAGCGACATTATTAATACGCAAGTGAGCGGTCTTGTACAGGGAGCCATGGTTGCAGATCAACAATATATCCCCGATGGGACGGTAGAAGTTAAATTAAAAATGTCCCTTTATGGAGATTTAGCGCGAACAGTTCTACCCCCGGCGATTGAAAAAAGAAAAAGCTTAGCACCTCCAGTTTCCGCTCCTCCAGTGTCAACGCCGCCTGTGGCGGCCACACCGTCAGTAGCACCGCCACCTGCAACACCGCTTGCACCTCCTACGGCAACCACTCCACCAGCGCCATCTCCGGCGGCTGCAACATCGGCCACGACTCCTCCTGCTTCAACGCCACCTGCGGCAGCAGTGCCAGCTGCACGACCGGCTCTATTAGCATATACGGGTGTGGTTGTGGACGCTCGCGGAATTCAGGCACAGCCGGCAATATCCCCAAGAATATTTGACGAAAACGGCATAGAAATTTATGGCTTCGTAAATGTTGACCGTGAATACGCGTTAAAACAAGGTGTGAGCGGCTACGCGCGGGATCTTGCCGCCGCACAGCAAAACCAGAGAGTAACGGCAAAGCCTTTAATTGTTAAAGCTTTGAAAACAAGTGGTGCAGGGAAAACCGATTTTATTATCAGTAATGCCGACGCTCAACAAATTCGAGCTGCGGAGACCAGTACCGAATTTATAAAACAGTGGTGCCGCATGATAATTGTTTTGGATTGAATTGAGAACCGCAAAGTGCAATGTTTAAGCCGTAGCCACAAAGGTATTCAGTGGCTGCGGCTTTTTTAATGAGACTCAAACTTTACAAGCTAAGCGTGGTAAAGTTTGTAAGTCGAATTAATCCCGCGAGCAGAGCGAAGCGGGATAGTGACGCCGTATAGGGGGTATTAAATTGTCTAAGTGTATCGTTGTATTATCAGAAGAAATAGCTAATAAAATCGCCGCCGGTGAGGTGGTGGAAAGGCCGGCTTCCATTGTTAAAGAATTAGCGGAAAATTCCATTGATGCCGGAGCCACAGATATCCGCGTGGAGTTGGAAAAAGGCGGCTGCCAATCGATTAAAGTAGTTGATAATGGTTCGGGAATAGAAAGTGAAGATGTGGCGTTGGTTTTTGAAAGACATGCCACAAGTAAAATTTATAAATTCGAAGATATTTATCAGGTGGCTTCTTTTGGTTTCCGCGGCGAGGCGATGCCCAGTATTGCTTCCATCGCGCGGGTAGAATTATTAACGAGAAAAAAAGAAGATTTAGCAGGAACAAAAGCGGTTGTGGAAGCAGGCACAATCAAAGAAATTTCTCCTGCCGGCTGTCCTATGGGCACGCAAATATTTGTAAATAATATTTTTGCCAATATTCCCGCACGCAAGAAATTTTTAAAGAAAGAAACTACGGAACAAAGTTTATGTTTGGACGCTATTACCCGCGTGGCTTTGGCTCATCCCCATATCCGTTTTACGGCGCTGGTTAATGGGAGAGAGGTCTTCGCCGCTCCGGTAGCAAACAATTTATCCGAAAGAATCGCCGCGGTTATGGGAATGGATTTTTCCGCAAATTGTATCCCCCTGCATAATGAAAAAGAACAAATAAGCTTGACGGGATTTATTTCACATCCCGAATATACAAAGTCAAATTCTAAAAATATTTTTTTGTTTGTCAATAAACGTTTTGTGCGCGACAATAGTCTAACGCATGCTGTTTTATCGGCGTACCGTCAGGTTATCCAGCCACGACGCTATCCCGCCGTTGTATTATTTATAGAATTGCCGGCCCAAGATGTTGATGTTAATGTTCATCCGGCCAAACTGGAAGTTCGCTTTAAAGATTCGCGCGGTCTTTATGAGCTTATTTCCAACACCGTCGCGCAAAATCTTGCCGAGGCTAAAAATGTAAAGGGTAGTTTTATTTATCGCCTGACGCCGCGGGGAAAAACAATTACTTCCGACATCACGCGTCAAACAACTAACCTTCAAGGGCAATATGAGGGTTTGTTTTCCAGAGATAAATTGCGGGCAGCGATTGCCGACGATTTACAGAAAAGGTCTGTCGAAGAAAAAGTACATATTGCCGAACATGACGTTGATGAAGCAAAAGAAGAAAAAATCTTTTCCAATTTTAAATATATCGGGCAATTTGCCAATACATACATTGTATTCGATGATAATAACGATTTGGTTTTGCTCGATCAGCACGCTGCTCATGAGCGTATTATATTGGAACGTTTAAAAAAAACGGCGGGGCAAAAAATTCTCAGCCAGCAATTGCTGATACCGGAGATTGTTAGTTTATCGCCCGGCCAGATATCATTATTTTCAGATTATATTGATTTATTAAACCAAATCGGTTTGGAAGTAGAGATATTCGGCCGGGACGCGCTTGCGGTAAAAGCGCTTCCGGCAATATTATCGCATAGTCAGGCCAAAGAAGTAATTTCCGATATTGCCGATAAATTAAGCGAACAAAGCCCTTTATCTTCATGGCAAGAGAAAAAAGAAAAAATATTTGCGGCTTTAGCGTGCCGCGCGGCAATCAAGGCAAACTATGTTCTTTCCTTGGAAGAAGTTGAAGTACTTTGCCGCGATTTGGATGACACGCCTTTTAATCTTACGTGTCCGCACGGCCGTCCCATCCGTATCAGGTTTTCTTTGAGTGAAATCGAAAGAATGTTCAAGAGAAAATAATCCATGGAAAAATTGCCTTTAGTTATTATCAACGCCCCTACGGCGACGGGTAAAACGGAATTGGCCATAGACCTGGCGCAGGAATTTGGCGGAGAAATTCTTAACGCTGATTCTCTGCAGGTTTACCGTTATCTGGATATTGGTACGGCAAAACCGACTATCGAACAAAGAAATAAGGTTAAACATCATTTAATCGATGTTGTTGATCCGGATGAGGAATTTAATGCCGCTATTTTTACCCAAATGGCGCGCCAGATTATTCAAAACCTGGCCCAGGCGAGAAAGCCTGTTTTCGTTGTGGGAGGAACAGGGCTTTATATACGCGCATTACTTAAAGGAATTATCGATACGCCCGCAGTTGATAATAATATTCGCAATCATTACCGACGACTTGGTGAAGTTCACGGCAAAGAACATCTGTTTAATTTGTTGAAAAAAAGAGA
>MGQN01000014.1:83297-114367 GCA_001797845.1 Deltaproteobacteria bacterium RBG_16_44_11
AGACGCAGAGGCTGCCCGGCGAATAAAGCCGAATGACGCCGTAAGGATAATTCGTGCTTTGGAGGTTTTGGAGCAAAGCGGCGAATCTATTATTTCCAAGCAATCCCGGCATTCCGGAGGTGAAAGTTCATACAACACCCTCAAAATAGGTCTTCAAGTTGATCGCGAAGAATTAAAAATAAGAATCAGCCAAAGAACGCAAAAAATGATAACTGCGGGACTCTTGGATGAAGTTAAAAGTATTTTGGCGCGCGGTTACAGTGAAACGCTCAAACCACTGCAATCATTAGGTTATAAACAAATAATTAAATATTTAGCCACGGAATTTGATCTCGCTGAGGCGGTGCGTTTAATTAATCGTGATACCGGGCATTATGCCAAGCGGCAAATGACGTGGTTTTCCGCCGATAAGGAAATTAAATGGTTCAATTCCGATTGTTCTTACGATATAAAAAAAAATGTGGAAAAATTCTGGAAAGAAAACCAGGCATTAACAACATGCAATAGTACTTGACACAAAAAGGCTCTGAAGATAATTAAGAAATTTCAGAATAAGCTGTAGTCCTTTAGGAAAAGGAAAAAATATCATGCAACATGCCATAATTAAATATAAAAAGATTAAAACTTTTTTTATCTTTCTTACAGCATTTTTATTAATTATTTCTTGCGGAACGAAAAACAGGGTTCCCACAAGTCAACTTGATACTCCGCAACATCATACGGATAACGGTTTAAAACTGCTTGGTCAGGAAAAATATGTTGATGCCCGGAAGTCGTTTGAATTGGCTGTGCAATTAGATGGTAAATATTCCCTGGCCTATACCGGAGTAGCCTTGGCCAATATATATACCGCTAATTATGATGACGCCTGGGACAACCTGAAAACTGGTTGGAAATATGCGAAAACTGATGAAGAAAAAGAATTCGCTTATGTCAGCCGCATTCGGTACTTTACACAAAGCAAAGGAAAGAAGAAATGGCTCGAAGCGGCCAAAGATGAATTTGATGAGGCGGTTAAAATAAATCCCCAGTACGCAGCAGCTTATTATTTTATGGGTTTGGCTTACAAAGCTGGCCTTGAATTTGATCTGGCCGGTCAAATGTTCACAAAAGTTATCGAACTAAAAAGCGGATATATGGAAGAAGCGGATGGACAGTTAAAATTCCTGCAAAAAGTTCAAAGGGCCATGCCCGGAACTACTACGGGAAAACAAATAGCACTGGTGGAACGTCTCACACGCGCGGACGCGGCGGCTTTATTTATAGAGGAATTAAGGATAGACGCGCTTTACAAACAACAGGCACAGAAAACGTTTGATACTTCAGTCAAAGATCCGCAAAAAGCCGCTGGAAAACCTGTAAAATCGACAGCGAAAGATATCGCCGGTGACCCGTTAAAAAAAGATATTGAAGGAATTCTGGAGATTGGATTGCGCGGATTAGAAAATTATCCTGACGGCAATTTCCATCCACAAGAGTTGATTACACGCGTCGCTTACGCGATGATGTTGGAGGATATATTAATTAAAGTGAGTGGTGATAATACTTTGGCCACAAAGTTTATCGGGTCAACATCGCCTTTCCCTGATTTAAGCGCGGATTTACCTTATTTCAATGCGGCAATGGTTGTAACTTCACGCGGCATTATGGAACCAAAAGATAAGACGACAGGAGAATTCGCTTCGCTTAGTCCGGTAGCAGGTGTTGATGCTCTTGTGACTATCCGCAGGATTAAGGAAGAATTAAAATTTAATTAATTAATTATTTTATAATAAGACATAAAAAAGCGGGGTATTAAATATCCCGTTTTGTATTTTATTAAGTGCTAATATTCATATCGGAGTGAAAAATTAATGGTGAAAAAAGAATTAAGCAAAGCATTTGAACCACAGGATACGGAAAAGAGATTATACGATTACTGGCTGAAAAAAAACCTTTTTCATGCACGCGATAAAAGTAAAGCTAAAGCTTTTTCCATGGTGATCCCGCCTCCCAATGTAACCGGGATGTTGCATATGGGGCACGCTTTGAATAACACATTGCAGGATATCATTATACGCTTTAAGAGAATGCAGGGTTTCAACACGCTTTGGATGCCGGGCATGGATCATGCCGGCATTGCCACGCAAAATGTTGTAGAACAAGCACTGGCCAAAGAAGGATTATCACGCCATGATTTAGGGCGGGAGAAATTTATCGCCCGTGTCTGGGAATGGAAGGAGAAATACGGCGGTGTAATTATCAATCAGTTAAAAAGGCTGGGCTGCTCCTGTGATTGGCAAAGAGAGCGTTTTACCATGGACGAAGGCTTATCTCAGGCGGTACGCGAAGTTTTTGTCCGATTATATGAAGATGATTTAATTTACCAGGGAGATTACATTGTTAACTGGTGTCCCCGCTGCCATACGGCAATTTCAGATTTGGAAGTAGAATTTAAGCAAGAAGCAAGCTGTTTATGGAATATCGGTTATCCCTTAGCCGACGGCAAAGGAGAAATTATTGTAGCCACAACACGCCCGGAAACGATGCTGGGCGATACCGCAGTGGCAGTAAACCCCAAAGATAAAAGATATAAAGATAAAGTCGGCAAATACGTTATTCTTCCTTTAGTAAATAAGAAAATCCCGATTATCGCCGATGATTATGTAACCATGGATTTTGGTTCCGGCGCGGTAAAAATTACGCCCGGTTCCGATCCGAATGACTTTGCCATGGCCCAGCGGCATAATCTGGAAATTATCACGATAATGGACGGCCGGGGAATTATTAATGACAAAGGTGGAATTTATAAAGGGCAAGACCGTTACGAAGCGCGCAAAAATGTTGTAGACGATTTGGAAAAAGGAAAATATCTTGTCAGTACGGAGCCGTATTCGCATAGTGTCGGGCAGTGTTACCGCTGTAAAACGGATATCGAGCCGATGGTTTCCAAACAGTGGTTTGTTAAAATTAAGCCATTGGCCAAGCAGGCGATCGAAGCAGTGGTTAAAGGAAACACTAAAATTGTTCCCAACACCTGGGAAGCAACTTATTTTGAATGGATGAACAATATTCGCGATTGGTGCATCTCCCGGCAGTTGTGGTGGGGGCATCGGATTCCCGTCTGGTATTGTGGTGGATGCGGCAAAGTCATCGTTTCCAAGGTCGATCCGGATAAATGTACGGCATGCGGCGGTACTTCATTGAAGCAGGATGAAGACGTGCTCGACACTTGGTTTAGCTCCGCTCTGTGGCCTTTTACCACGTTAGGCTGGCCAAAAAAAACCAGCGCTCTAAAAACATTCTATCCGACATCGCTTTTAATAACAGGCTTTGACATTCTATTCTTCTGGGTGGCGCGCATGATGATGATGGGTATTTACGTGATGAAAGATGTTCCTTTTAACGATGTATATCTGCACGCGCTGGTACGCGATGAAAAAGGAGATAAGATGAGCAAATCCAGCGGCAATATCATTGATCCGCTGGTCATGATTGATAAATACGGCACGGATGCTTTTCGCTTTACCCTGGCGGCATATACGGCGCAGGGCAGAGATGTGCGAATGTCTCCCGAAAGAATTGAAGGCTATAAATTTTTTGTCAATAAAATCTGGAACGCCGCTAAGCTTACATTCGCCAATCTCGCGGACTATAATGAAAGAAAAGTTGTTAAGTCAAAAGATTCTCTGCCTGATAAATGGATTAAGGCGAAATTAAATAAGACGGTGGAGGAAGTTACAGCAAACCTAAATGATTACCGCTTTAATGAAGCCGCCGCCGCTATTTACCGTTTTATCTGGCATGAATTCTGCGATTGGTATCTGGAACTGAGCAAACCAGTGCTTTATGGGAAAGAAAGTTCAGGACAAAGACGCGCGGCGCAACGAACTCTGCACGATGTATTTAAAATTTCCCTTCAGTTGTTGCATCCTTTTATGCCGTTTGTTACTGAAGAATTATGGCAGGTCTTAACAAAGAGCGATAAAAATTCAATTATGGTCAGCTCCTTTCCGGTTTGCAATAAAAAATGGAAAAACGCGAAGGTGGAAAAAGAAATGCAATTTATAATGGATATAATTACAAGTATCCGGAATATTCGCGGTGAAATGCAAATACCGCCTTCGCGCAAACTACAACTTCTGATTTCGGCGTCGGATAGTTCATCAAAGAAAATAGTTGAATCAGGTAAAAATTACATTATCATTATGGCTAATTTGGAAGAGCTGAAAGTGGATGTGAATTTAGCAGAGCCAAAAGGTGTAGCCACAGGAGTTATCGGTTCGACAAAAATATTTGTTCCGCTGGCCGGTATTGTGGATATTGCCGCAGAAAAAACACGTCTGGGGAAAGAATTGGCGAGAGTGGAAAAAGATTTGCAACAATCTTCGAAAAAACTGGCCAATCGCGACTTTTTGGAGCGGGCTGCGGCAAATGTAATAAAAAAGGAAGAAGAAAAATTAAAAGAATTTCAAGAACATCATGTTGCCTTAGAAAAGGCTCTGATAAAGTTAAGCGAGATCAGTGCCTGATGATGAAAAACACTTTTATTTACAATGAGATAAACCGGATAATTAAAACAGCGCTTAAAGAAGATATCGGCGCCGGCGATATCACGACGAAAGCAATTGTCAGCCCAAAAAAGATGGGGCAAGCTCAAGCGATCGCCAAAGATGATTTTGTCGTAGCGGGAATTAATATATTTAAAAAAGTATTTCTTTTTGTTGACGAAAGAATTAAATTTAAAATATTTATTACCGAAGGTAATATAACGAGAAAGGGAGAATTATTAGCGCAAGTATCCGGCGCTTTGGCCTCCATTCTTCAGGCTGAACGCGTCGCCCTTAATATATTACAGCGGATGTGCGGCATAGCCACGCAAACAAGAAGATATGTTGATGCAGTTCGCGGGACCAAAGCAAAAATTCTTGATACCCGCAAAACTATTCCCGGTTTACGCGTACTGGACAAAATGGCAGTTAAAATAGGCGGAGGATTTAATCATCGCCTGGGGCTTTATGACGGTGTACTAATTAAGGATAACCATATTGCCGCCGCTGGTAGTATTAAATCCGCGGTAGCCGCGCAAAAGAAAAAAATGACAAAAAAAATAAAGATTGAACTGGAAACTAAAAATTTGACGGAAGTTCAAGAAGCTTTAAGCTCCGGCGTGGATATTATTATGCTGGATAATATGCCCATTGATGAAATGAAAAAAGCAGTGGAACTGATCAGGGGCAGGGCGCTTGTGGAAGCTTCCGGCAATGTTAATTTGAACAATGTTGCACAAATAGCTCAAATTGGCGTGGATTTTATATCAGTAGGAGAAATTACCCATTCCGTCCGCGCGGCGGATATATCCTTAAAAATTAGCGCATAAATATCGTCATATTTATATGGATTATAATAATATAAAAAATACTAATATACAGGAGTTGTTATGGCTATCGAACAAACATTGATTGTTGTTAAACCCGACGGACTTATTAAATCCCTTACGGGAAACGTTATTTCCAGATTAGCAGAGGCAAAATTGACCATTATGGGCGCAAAGGTTATGCGTGTTAGCCGTGAGCTTGCCGAAAAGCATTATGAACATCTCAAAGATAAACCCTTCTTTGAAGAGCTGATCATGTATATCATGGGAGAAGTGCATAAAACACGTAGGGTACTTGCTTTGGTGTACCAGGGTGATAACGCGATAACGAAAATCAGGGATGTTGTTGGCGACACAAATCCGGAAATGGCAAATCCGGTATCAATCAGAGGAGCATACGGAAGAATTACCACAACGGGAGTATTTGAAAATGTTGTTCACGCTTCTTCCAGCCCGGAGGATGCCGAAAAAGAGATAAAGCTCTGGTTTCAACCAGATGAAATTATCGAAGATTTATACCCGGTAAAAGAAGTTACACTCAAGAATGTAAAAAAGTTAGTTTGGGCATAATCGGCGTTGAGTTTCACAATATTTATTTTCCAGCAGCTAAAAATATTAAAACTCTTTTTTTCCAAAAAATAGCCTAAAAAATATTTCCGTACACATTATTTTATTTATATGGATTATAATATTCAATTATTAGAAAAAAAACTCTTAGGTAAAACCATTGGCCATAAGCTTTATTATTACCAGGAAATTGGTTCGACAAATGATGAAGCTTTCAGACTGGCCGGTGCGGGAGCACGAGAGGGCACCGTAATTATTGCCAATAGTCAAACCAAAGGCAAAGGACGCCTGCAAAGAATCTGGCATTCACCGTCTGAAGCCAATATCTATACTTCGATTATTTTACGGCCGAATTTTGCGCCAAATCTTGCGACGCAAATACCTATAATGGCGGGTGTAGCAGTAGCCGAAATTCTGGAAGGGTATTGTATCGGCAAGGTGGGTCTCAAATGGCCGAACGACGTTCATTTAAACGGGAAAAAAATATGCGGTATTTTGTCCCAGGCAAAAACTACCGTAAATAGTATCGCTTTTGTTGTTCTGGGCATCGGCATTAATGTAAATATTAGCCATGAGCAATTTCCGTTGAATATTAGAGATATTGCTACGTCCTTGGCCATAGAAGGCGGTCGGGACTTTTCCCGTCAGGAATTAATAATTAGTCTGTATGAAAATCTGACAAAATGGTATAAAAAACTTAAACATAATGGTTTTGACGAAATAAAAGAGAAATGGTTAAGCATGACTCCCATGATAGGTTGTAATATTCAAGTAATGTTTCAAGATGAAGTAATAAGAGGCAGGGCTCTGGATATCGCTGAAGATGGTTCGTTAATAATACTGAATGCAAAAGGTGAAAAAATCAAAATATCCGCGGGCGATGCCACAATATTAAAGGAGAATTAGAAATGTTACTGGTAATTGATGTAGGCAATACGAATACGGTCTTGGGTCTCTACGATGAAGATAAGTTGATTCATGATTGGCGCATTCGTACGGAAATTGATCATACGGTTGATGAATACGGCATGCTCATTTTTAACTTGTATCAGTCCAGTTTAATGAAAACAGAAGAAATTAAAGCTATTAAAGCGATTATTATTTCCTGCGTAGTGCCGCCGATGCTCAATATTTTGGAACCTTTATGCGTAAAATACTTTAATGTAAAACCGATGATTGTCGGCCCGGGAATTAAAACAGGAATGCCTATTTTTTATGACAATCCCAAAGAAGTAGGGGCTGATAGAATAGTCAATGCTGTCGCTGCTTATGATAAATACCATCAGGCGGCGATTATCATCGATTTTGGTACAGCAACTACTTTTGATTATATTTCACCAAAAGGAGAATACATGGGAGGATGTATTGCACCTGGAATAATGATTTCCAGCGAAGCACTATTTGAACGTGCAGCAAAGCTGCCCCGTGTGGAATTCAGTAAGCCTAAATCAGTAATTACGAAAGATACGGTGAGCGCTATGCAGGCGGGAATTATTTTTGGTTACGCCGGACTTATTGACGGTATCGTAGAGAGAATGAAAGCCGAAATAAAAACTAAACCCCTGGTAATTGCCACAGGGGGATTGGCCAGCGTGGTGGCGCCGGAAACAAAGTGCATTGATAAGATTGAAGAGATGTTGACGCTGGAAGGTTTGCGCATAATTTATAATTTAAACAGCAAATCATGATACATTCATAAAAAGTCGAGTAACGGGCATTTACAGGATTATAAATAATACATGAACAAAGTTGAAAAAATAATTTATTTAGGTTCAGATTATTCAAATAGTAGCGGGGTCAGCAAAACATGCTGAACGTCGGCTTAACGGGAGGTATCGCGTGCGGTAAATCCACCGTAGCGGATATGTTTGTCCGGCGTGGGGCTCATCTAATTGATTTTGATAAACTTGCGCATGAAGTGCAAAAGCCGGGAAGAGCCGCTTGGGAAAAAGTTGTCCAATATTTTGGCGAGGATATTTTACTGCCGGATAAGAATATTGACCGTAACAAATTAGCTAAGATTGTCTTTGCGAATCAGGAAAAACTTGCCGCACTTAATCAAATTGTTCACCCTTATGTATTTCTTGAATGGCATGATTATTTGGAAAAAATCGGAAACAAAGAAAAAAACGCCATAATTATAGCGGCGGTGCCTCTTTTATTTGAAATAGAAAGACAACATCTTTTCGACGTGACCGTGCTTGTTGTTGTATCACCTGAAGAACAATTAAAACGATTAATGGCGCGCAATGATTTAAACAGGGAAGAAGCACAAAAAAGAATATTAAGCCAGATGCCCATTGAACAAAAAGTCGCATTGGCGGATATCGTTATAGATAACCAAGCGTCTCTTTCCGCAACTGAGAATAAAGTAGAAGAAGTATGGCAAAAACTATTAAAACTTGAAGATGACATATACAAACATAAAAATATAAAGGTATTGAATTAAAGGAAAAATAATGGAGGCAAGCTTAATACGATCACGTATTATTACACGATTTTTGTAATATGTAAGGGTCATTAAAAAATAGTTGTGGAGGGAAATAATGATTCAGGAAAATGTTAAAGCCGACTTCTGCGCGAAAGTATCGAAGCCCGTTATCGACGCTTCTTCTTATGTTCATCCTCTCGCCGCAGTTATCGGAAATGTCATTTTGGGGAAAAATATCATGGTGGCGCCCACCGCTTCGGTTAGGGGAGATGAAGGACAGCCTATTTATGTGGGTGATAATTCCAATATCCAAGATGGCGTTGTAATTCACGCGCTGGAAACGGAAATGAATGGTAAACAGATAGATAATAATCTCTCTGAGGTAAACGGAAAAAAATATGCAGTATATGTGGGAAGCCGAGTTTCATTGGCTCATCAGGTACAAATTCATGGACCGGCAGTAGTTATGGATAATACTTTTGTCGGTATGAAAGTATTGATATTTAAATCTTTTGTCAGCGAGAATTGTGTTATTGAACCGGCGGCGATATTGATGGGAGTAAAAGTTGCTGACGGCCGTTATGTTCCTGCAGGAGCGGTTATTAAGACTCAAGTTGAGGCTGATAATTTACCGAAGATTACCCCTGATTATCAGATGAAAGACATGAATAAAGGAGTTCTCCATGTAAATATTGCCCTGGCCAGAGGTTATTTGGCGGCAGATAAAAAATAATTTTAAAGAATCGAGTTAAAAAACAATATCTGTACAAAATTTAAGAGGTTTGAATGTAAATATGCATGTTTATAAAAAGTAAAGCTATTTTAGTTAGTGAAAATAAATACCGCTGTCTTTCCTGCGGAACTACAGAAAATATTAATAGAAAGAAGTATTGTTCCGTCAGTTGCCGGCAAAACCTGCGGCAAAAATTAAATGCAAGAAACGGCCTACTGCAAGCCCTATACGCCCGTTACGCGACTTTTTATTTTTCCGACACGATGATTATTATGGATATAGCTCCCGCAGGTTTTAAGGAGATATTTCGATTTTCACAGGAGATGGTTGCGGGACAAAAGCCCGCGGAAGAATTTGGCAAAATGGCAAATATGTTGGGAAGAGCGTGGTGGGACGAAGAGCAGCGTTCAAGGAAAAAATATTTGGCGTCCCGGCATGTGCTGAATTTAGCTCAAAAACATCAGGCAGCGACATCCGCCAGGCCTAAATTAGTAAAAGTTCCCACTATTCGGACCGAAATTTTAAAATATCTAGGAATGGAAAAAGATGATTTAAACTCAAACCAGTTACCTAAGATTATTAAAAACTCTTACCGGCAACAGGCAAAAATTCATCATCCCGATCTAGGTGGGCATGCTTCAACATTCAGAAAAATTCACGCCGCTTATAAAGAGCTTCTTCAATGGTCGGAGAATCCACGCTTTATACACAGGAAAGGTTTCCCTGATAAATGGTTTTATGACGGGGAAAATAAAAAGTGGATTCAACCGATGCCGGTGAAAAAGACTGAAGGCTAAAGGTGTTTAGGCTGAAGGTTGAAACGAATCCCAGCATTCTGAACGGCAAATGCCGGGGTTGAAATCTGTCTTATACCTAACAGCCTTCAATCTCGCGCCTCTTCGTATGACCTCGTGTCACCTCGTGTGACCTTCAGGTTATCAGGTGATTAGGTCATTAGGGGTCAGTCTTTTCTCTAATTACCTTTAGTTCCCCCGGCGTATTTATGTTGAGAAAAAGACGCCCGTCTTCGTTGAAAGGTTTTATTCGCTCTTCCGGTACGGGAAACACACGCAGTTCCTTATAAAATGAGGTTATTTTTAGTTTATCCGCTAAAAGATGCCTCTTTATTACGGGCAGACAATTTTTGGAATAGATAGCGTGAAGAGGCTGAAAGCCTTCCGATAGTTTGGGAACAACGATATCGTATTTATCCGCCTGCTCGGTTAGATAAATAATAAAATCTTTATTTAAAAAAGGCATATCGCATGCGGCGATAAAAGAATGATTATGAGAGGCGAAGAAAAGACCGGTGTAAATTCCTCCCAACGCGCCCTTATCTTTGTAAATATCACTGACAATTACAGCGCTTGCGAATTCAGTATAAAACAGGGGATCATTTGTTACAATAATTATTTCTGAAAATATTTCATGATAAACACCGAGAATTTTGTCAATCAGACGGTAGTTTTCCACTTCCAAAAAAGATTTTTTCTTCCCCATGCGAGTATTTTTACCGCCGGCCAAAACAATGCCGCTTAAATTTTTTTTCATATTAAAGTTATTGCCGTTTAAGCGTAGTTTGAATAATTAATTTTATTATGCAACAATACAACATTATCTATCTAATTATTTTTCTATCAATGGACAATTGTTTGATGCCGTCTTGTTCTACCATTGCGCTAAAATCCGCATGGCCTTTGAATCTCAAAACATTGAGCATGAATATTTCCAGTTTGCTAAGAACATTCGGCGGCAGAAGATTGCCGTCAATTTCAATCGAAATTATCGGGTATTTTCTTTCTCTGGCCCACGGAGTAAATAAACCTTCGATTACCCGTCCAATGAGGCAGGCAAATGGTGAAATATTTACTATGCCCGAATAGCCGTCCATCATTGCTGTGGCGGCAACCCCGCTCGATATGCTTATTTCCGAATAAAGCTCCTGGCTCAGGAAATGCTTTTCGGTGTTTTTCATTATTTCTTTTATGTCGTGAGGAGAATCAGGAATAAGCCCGGTTGCGTTCAACGTCTCCCGGATATTTTTCTCCACATTATGTTTATAAAAATGTTCGATTTTCCAATTGATTAAATCCATAAATTCTCTGGCAAAGATTCGGCGATACCATGGTGTTAAGCCCAGTCTTTTTTTAAGTTCATAGTTACGGACAAAATCACAATAATAAATCCACTCAGCAATACTCGAAACTTTGCCGATAATACCATGATTACTGAAGTGCTGAATCAATTCATCTACGGCAAAATCGTCACGCCGCACATATATTTCACCGACAATGAGCACCTTGGGGTATTCTTCGATCTTCTTCTTTAGCGGGATAAGGGAAATATCGCCGGCAATTTCTTTTAAAACCGGCAGAACTTCGGTAATATTATGCTCAGCGATGCTGATCATTTTGTGCCAGAGTTTATCGTATTTTTCCATCGCGCTTTCCGGGTCTGCCGCGCAAGTTCTCAGAGATGTTTCGACATCTTTCATATAATCGCCGATTGTAATGGCCCACCAGGCGTATTTGGAAAATTCCGGGCCTAGTTCGTTATAAGAGTTATCCGAATCTAAAGTAAAAACGACAACATTTTCCAGACGCAAATCTTTGAAAAGATTTTCATAAAAGACAAAATACTGACCTGTGCGGCAAGGGCCTGTTGTAGTAGGGACAAACAGGATATAAATTTCATCCTTCCGGTATTTATCGGAAGAAAAATATTTCAAAGCGCTGCCTAAAACAAGATGTGAAGGCAAACACTCCTTCCCGGAAGCGTGATTGCGTGCCATCTGTAAAGTGTAAATATCCGGCACCGGCATAGCTTCCGCATTAATACCCAAGCCGCGAATAGTGGCGCCGATCAGTTCCGCGGAAAGCCTGCCCATACTCGAAAGCAAAAGTTTGACGCGCTGGTTATTTTTAATAGGAATCTTTTCTCCCGTTTGCCTGTTTAAAATATGAATATCTTCGCCGCGATTATTAATAAATCTCAGTCCATTATCGTATCTGGACTCGCGCATATCTGTAATTTTAGAACGATATCCTTCGATAATATCCAAAAATGCTTCGATGCGTGTATCCACACCGGCGTCCGCAGTATGAGAATCCAGTTCCAAAATTAAAAAAGGCTTGGTGCCCATAATCCATTTTAGATAATGGAGCATAAAAGAATCCGGCGCGCAGGAGAAATTGGAGATATATGTGACATAAATATTGTCTTCATTTTTTAATAAAACGCCGGCTTTCATATCCTGTTGGCCGTAATACCAATACATATTGGGATAAATAGGTTGATCGGAGAAAGGAAGAATATCGTAAGGGATGACTGAATAGCCGCGAGTTGTATATTTACGCGGAATGCCCATGTTGGCATCAGCTGTGAATGCATTATAAGGTCTGCCCAAAAGAGCAATGACCGGTCTTTTTGCTCTTTTAGCTTCGGCCAGTGCGGTTTTGCCTAACTGGCCTGCCTTGACAAAATATTCCATTTGTTTATTGTAAGCAATCGTAAAAGCCTTTTTAGATTCGCTTTCGGGAAATCCGAGTCCTAAGGCCATTTCTACAAATGATTCAGAGGCTTTTTCCGGGCCATACATAAAACTGACTACAGGCAACAAATATTTATCATCCGGAATTTCAGGGAAAGCCTTCTTAATATAGTAGGGTAACCCTTGTGTGATGGGACAAAAGTTTGCCGGAGTGTCTTTTTCATAACTTTCCATGTCTTTAAAGTGTGGCAGAAAAATGTAATCAAGATTACGGTCAAATATATCCTGCACAGATCCATGAGCAATTTCCGCAGGAAAACAATAGCTGCTTTCCACCCGTGCTGTACCTTCGGCTGATATATTCTTCGAAATAATAGTTTCTATGCCCAATTCATGAAAAAACCAGGAATAAAGCGGCCAAAGGGTATAAATGGAAAAGCAGCGAGGAATACCGATAATAAAATCTTTTTTCTTGTTCAGGTTGGCAGGATTCGGCGCACATTCCTTAAAGAGGAGATCGTTACGCTGTTCGATATAGTCGAATACCTCAGCTTCGTTAAATGCCTTTTTCTTTCTTATATTGGCATATTTATTACACCTGCCGCCGAACATATACTTATTGTTATTCACGTTAAGAATGCGTATCGGGCAAAAATTATCGCAAGCCTTGCACTGAAATTCCTTTTCATAAATTATTTCCGTGGCCAGAATGCGGTCAATATCGAAAGGGTTTTTACTGAGAAAACCATCCTTTAGTTTTTGCTTGGCAAGGATGCCTACGCCGAAACAACCCATCAGTTCGGGATCAGGAGGCACAAGAATATTCTTATCCAGCAGCATGGCAAAAGCCAGAGGAACGGCTTTGTTTTTGGCCACCCCGCCTTGCAGAACAATATTTTTGCCGATGGTTCGATTTCCCACCACTCTATTCAGATAGTTGGAAACGATCGAGGTGACGATTCCCGCCGTTATATCTTCGCGGGAAGCGCCCTGTTGAATGGCATTGCGGATATCTGAGTTAATAAAGGCGGAACAATGTTCGCCGAATTTCAAAGGTTCCTCGGCGGCAAGGGCGATATCGCCGATATCGGCAGCCTCGGCGATGTTTAAATCGCCTTGCGCGGATTCTTCCAAAAAAGAACCTGTTCCGGCAGAGCAGGCTTCGTTCATGGCGTAGTCTATGGGTACCTTATTTTTCAGGAAAACATATTTGGCATCCTGTCCTCCAATTTCAAATATCGTATCAATATTCTCACGATAAAAAGTGGTGCCGACAGCGTGAGCGATAATTTCGTTGTAAACAGCAGGCGTTTCCAAAAACACACCCAGTATCTCTCGTGATGATCCTGTAGTGGAAGCAAGCGTAATACTGATTTTTTCATCGCCGATATCTTCATTGATTTGTTTCTTTATTTCGATAAGACAATGTTTGAGCGCTTTTACCGGGTCTCCGTGAGTGCGTCCATAAAAAGAAGCGGTAATTTCATCTGTTTCCATATCAATTAAACATGCTTTGGTCGTAGTTGATCCGCCGTCAACACCCAGGATATATTCTCTTCCCGCGACAACTTTGCCCTTTGGGGAAGGCAAATACGTCACTTTTCCTTCCGCGGATTTCAAATTTTTAAATTTTTTAAATTGAATACGGCTTTGCTTAAACAAAGAATTAAGGGAAGGTAATATGCTGCCTGCATTTCTGGCCATGAGCGCCGCCCCGTAAGCTTCAAAATATGGGGCTTGAGCAGGAATGATTAATTCAATTTCCGGTAACCGTTGGCGAATAAAGCGGAGAATGTATTGATTTTGTGTAACTCCGCCGACGAGCATTATTTTCCCCTTGTCTATTCTGGCCCTTTTGAGAAAATCAATCACCTTAACCGCCATGACATCGCTGAGTGAAAGAACTATATCTCCTTTATTCGCCTCGCCTTTGTTCAAGCGGTGCGTACAGTCGCTTTTCATAAAAACAGAACACCGCGAAGATAGTTTGAAGACACAACTTTGTTCGTTAAGGGAATTAATATCAGTGAGCTTCATATTCATGCGCGCGAGTTGCTGCTTGAAAAATTCCCCCGTGCCGGAAGCGCATTTATTTCCCGAAAAACTTGTTATAATCTTATTGTTTTTATCAATGGTGTAAACAACAAGGTCTTCACCGCCTAAAGAAACCAGAGCGTCAATTTTTTGATTGAGGCGTTGAAGCGCCTCTTCAATGCATAGAGGTTCGATTACGCTATTGATATTTAGTAGATGTCTGCCTTCAGTACCTGTAACCAAAGATTTAATATCGGCGGGTATTTGGTGGGATGATAAAATCTTTTTTAATGTATAAAGAAAGTCTCCTTCATGAGGTTCTACGGCGCTCCAGGAAATGTTATTTCCTTCCAGCATGGTTACTTTAACATTGGAAGAGCCGATATTAATGCCCAGACTGTGCATAAAAAAACTCCATTTAGAATATGATACAAATGCTAGATATTACGAATGAACTGTCACGTCAAGTAGCAGATAGTATTTTTAAAAACTGTTAGCAAATATTCTAGTTATTATATCATGAAAAAATGAAATAAAAACAGCTGATAACGGGCGCTACCAGCTGTTGAAAGTAAATTTTCTATGATGTTCAATTTAGTTACGTATGTAAGAGTCGGTTACATCTATCCGATAATTACGACTCGTTTAATAATTAATGGCCTTCTTCCATTGCTCCCGATATGTACATCATCGCCAGCAGCATAAAAACAACCGTTTGTATCAAGGACGTAAAAATCATTAATATAAAAACAGGCAAAGGAACAAGCGTCGGTACAAGAAATAAAACGACGAGAAGGACGATATCTTCACCCTTGATATTGCCGAATAAACGAAAAGTCAGAGAAAGCGGCCTCGAAAAATGGCTGATGATTTCAATAGGTACCATCAGAGGAGTGAGCCACCAAACGGGTCCCATAAATTGTTTGAAATATTTTACACCATGAGTTCTTACTCCCACCACATGCGTGGAAAGAAATACAACGATGGCCAGAGCAGCAGTGGTATTGATAGAGGAGGTGGGAGATTCAAATCCGGGAATGATTCCCAGAAGATTAGCCGTTAAAATAAAGATTCCGAGCGTGGCAATTAAAGGAAAAAACCTGCGGCCATTATGTCCCATTATTTCATTGAGCAGCGCGTCAAAACCGCCAATAATGACTTCCATTACATTTTGAAATCTACCCGGGTAGATGGAAAGACGGCGGGCAGCCAGAAAAGATAATACGGAAAGAGCAATGGCAAGAAACCAGGCATAAGTTACATGCGGGGGAAAATAAGCATTCTCCAGAAAGAGCAGGGGATGCATATATTAATTAACCTCCTCAAGAAAGTTTTTTTTTGCAAGGGTGATAATTACGGTTAGGACAATGCTGAGCACTACTACGGAAAGACCGATAATTAAACCAATGACGCTGACCGTACCGGCAGAAATTAAAAAATACAATATAATCGCGCTTAGTGTTAAACGGATAAAATATTTGAAAATGACCGCGCCCCTAATGTTACCGCCAGGTTTATCAAAAATCCCCCGTAAACCTTGTCGCATCCAATAAAAATTTACAATGCAGATAAAGCCGCCTAGCAAAACGCCCATGGCAAATTTAAATGAAGCAAAAATTAATGAAGGAATAAAAATAATGGCGAGAATAATCCAATTGGTAATTTCAATTTTTTTTTGGAGCGGGTCTTTGGCGATGAGGTTCACTTTTAATACTCTTTATTATTGGTTCATCATCAGTAAAATATTTTTTTATCAAAACATATAAGTTACGAAATCCAGCCGCAATGCCGATAAATAATAAAATTATAGTAAAAACGTTTCCGGAATCAAATTTTCTATCTAAATAAGCTCCCAGGATGAGACAACCAAAAATTGCCAAAACCATGGCAATGCCGATGCTGCTGGCATAAGCCATTTGCATGGCATTTTTTCTGATTTCTGGATCCATTTGGCAATTTAGTCCTTAACATTTATAAAAGGTAAAGTCAAACAAAAAATGACCGGCGTTCATTTAATATTTTAATAGTTTACGGTTATTTCTATACCAATCAATTGTCTTTTTTAATCCAGTGCTTAGATCTGTCTGGGCTTTAAATCCGAATTCTTGCCTGGCTTTATTCGTGTCGAGCATACGACGAGGTTGACCATCCGGTTTGGATTTGTCCCAAACTATAGTTCCTTGAAATCCGGTAAGCCTCGCAATAAGTTCGGTAAGCTCCTTGATGGATATTTCGTATCCTGCTCCGATATTAACAGGTTCGCTTTTATTGTATAGTTTAGTAGCCAGATAAATAGCTTCGGCAGCGTCTTCCACGTAAAAAAATTCCCGCGTGGCCGAACCTGTGCCCCAAACTTCAATTTTATCCGCATGCGCGTCAATAGCATCAAAGCATTTTTTTATTAGCGCCGGAATAACATGAGAAGAGCGGGGATTAAAATTATCTCCCGGGCCATAAAGATTTACCGGCAGCAAAAAAATGGAGTTGAAACCATACTGTTGCCGATAGGCCTGCGATTGCACAAGCATCATTTTTTTTGCCAGTCCATAAGGAGCATTAGTTTCTTCCGGGTATCCGTTCCAAATATCTTTTTCTTGAAAAGGTACAGGTGCAAATTTGGGATAAGCGCAAATTGTACCCAAGGCGACAAATTTTTCAATTTTACGCAGATACGCTTCATGAAGCAACTGCGCTCCCATAATTAAATTGTCGTAAAAAAGTTCCGCCGGTTTTTCCTGATTGAAACCGATTCCGCCCACTTTTGCCGCCAGATGAATAACGATATCCGGTTTTGTTTTTTCATACATCTTTTGAATATCGGCGATATTCGTAAGGTTGTATTCGGGGATATCGGCAATGGAAATATAATGACATCCGTAATTCGCAAGCTTTTTGAGCAGGTGAGTTCCTAAAAAACCTTTGCCGCCGGTGACGGTTATGCGTTTATTTTCGATCATTTAGTAATCCTATATCATATAATCCGTTGACTATTGGTGCAGGGAAAACCAGCATCCACAAGTGTTTTTTCTTTTTTAGCCAGCTCCAAATCAGCAGTGACCATCATATCGATTAGCTCGTTAAAATTTATTTTAGGTTTCCAGCCCAGCGTTTTTTTTGCTTTGTCGGCATCTCCCAGGAGAACATCGACTTCGGTCGGCCTGAAATATCGAGGATCAATAACAACATGTTTATTATAGTCTAAATTCAGTTTGGCGAACACTTTTTCTGCGAATTCGCGTACAGAATGCGTTTCACCGGTAGCGATGACAAAATCATCAGGTTTTTCCTGTTGCAGCATAAGCCACATAGCCTCGACAAAGTCTCCGGCGAAACCCCAGTCTCTCTTGGCTTCAAGGTTGCCCAGATAAAGTTTATCTTTAAGACCTAATTTAATTTGCGTTGCCGCGCGGGTAATTTTTCTGGTGACGAATGTTTCTCCTCGGCGGGGTGATTCATGATTAAAGAGAATGCCATTGACGGCGAAAATACCGTAAGCGTCGCGATAATTCTGAGCAATATGATAGGCGTAAACTTTAGCCGCCGCATAAGGACTTCTGGGCTGGAATATTGTTTTTTCGCTTTGCGGAGGAGGTGCGGCGCCGAACATTTCACTCGATGATGCTTGATAGAACTTTGTCTTAAGGCCGATTTTACGTATAGCTTCCAAAATTCTCAGCGTTCCCAAGCCAGTGATATCTGCGGTATATTCAGGCATATCAAAACTTACTCTTACGTGGCTTTGCGCGCCCAGGTGATAAATTTCTTGGGGCGATATGGAATGTAGCAAATCCATCAGTTGCCCGGAAACACTCAAATCGCCATAATGTAAAAATAATTTTGCTCCCGATTCATGAACATCACGATACAGATGATCAATACGGTCCGTGTTAAAAGTGCTGGAGCGGCGTATTAAACCATGAACTTCATAACCCTTATTTAAAAGAAGCTCGGCCAGATAGGAGCCGTCTTGACCGGTAACGCCGGTAAGAAAAGCTTTTTTCATTTTACCTCCTAAAATTTGGATGGAAGGTTTCTCGTAATTGCAAATTGTTGTAACATTACAGTAATGATTGCCGCTTGTCAATTAGGTGGTCATAGATTCTTTAATGCCGCTGTGCACGCTTCAAGGGTAAAAGAAATATCGTCATCAGTATGAGCAAAAGAAACAAAAAGAGACTCAAATTGTGAAGGCGCCAGCCACACGCCATTTTTCAACATGCCGTGGAAAAAGCGGGCAAACAAAGCCGTATCTGATTTTTGGGCTGTGGTTAAATCGTAGATGGGTCCCTCATGAAAAAATATCGTGAACATCGAATGAAAGCGGTTTATGCAAACAGCAATACCTTTATCTGAAAATAAATTTTCCATTTCCCGGCAAAGATGCTCTGTAATATTTCCCAAAGCTGGAAAAGAGTTTGTTTTTGATTTAAGCAGGTGAAGTGTAGCTAATCCCGCGCTCATGGCCAGCGGATTGCCGGAAAGAGTTCCCGCCTGATAAATGTCTCCGCTCGGAGAAAGTTTTTCCATAATTTGCCTTTTTCCGCCGATCGCGCCCATAGGCAATCCTCCGCCGATTATTTTTCCCAGACAAGTCAAGTCGGGCTCAATATTTATCAAATTCTGATAACCACCAAAGTTAAACCGGAATCCGGTAATAACTTCATCAAAGATTAAAACGATTCCTTCTTCTGCCGTAAGCTCTCGAAGTTTTTTTAAAAAACTGTCCTGCGGCGCAACAACTCCCATATTGCCCGCCACCGGTTCGACAATTATAGCTGCCAGACGCGAGCCGTAATTTTTTATGGTTGTTTGCAGCGATTCCAAATCATTGTAAGGAATGCTTAATGTCAAACGGGCAAGATCTGCGGGAATTCCCGGAGAACCGGCTATTCCCAGCGTGGCAATGCCAGAGCCTGCTTGAATTAACAGCGAATCGGCATGTCCATGATAGCAGCCGTCAAACTTAGCAATCCAATCTCTTCCGGTAAAACCGCGTGCCAGACGTATTGCCGTCATTGCTGCTTCTGTTCCCGAACTTGTCATTCGCAATAATTCGACCGATGGAATTGCCGAACATATTAATTGCGCCATTTGTGTTTCCGCTTCAGTAGGCGCGCCGAAACTTGTTCCCTTTTTTGCTGTTTTGCAGATTGAGGAGATAACTTCAGGATGGGCATGCCCTAAAATCATCGGGCCCCAGGATAAGACATAGTCAATATATTTTTTTTTGTGGATATCGTAAATTTTGCTGCCTTTTGCTTTACTGATGAATAGAGGCTCGCCACCGACAGATTTCCATGCCCGCACAGGGCTATTGACCCCGCCCACGATAAATTTATTAGCTTGTATAAAGTAATTTTGCTTAGTCTGGGACATTAAAAGTACTCCGGAGATGTTTTTTTATATTCTTCTAATGTTTCCAAAATTATAAAGTCATGAATTTTTGCAGAAACGGCCATTTTATTCGCTAAAACAGGAATATTTGCATCTTTGCTGTGCAGCATTGTAAAAAGGTTATATTTGCCCTGAAAGGCTGGTTTTCTTTCGTAGCAATGAGAAACGAAGGGGAACAAAGAAAATATTTTCCCTGCCTTTTCTATTTGAACCTCAGCGACAGACCAAATGACTAGAGAATTATTTTTATAACCGGCTTCTTGATGGCGCAAAACAGCTCCGAATTTGCGGATGTATCCTTCATGGTAAAGCTTCTTAATAATTATAATGAAATTTTTTTCTGTTAAACCGCAAGAATCGGCCATTTGTTTGAAAGGATGGCTTATCGACTCAATATCGTTCTGAATACAGCGCGCGATTTTTATGTTTTCTGAAGTCATATTTATCATAGCAATAATTTTATCCTGCTTAAAAAATAAAATCAAGAGATGTCTTGCCGTAAAAATATCTTGACAATTAATATTTGTATCGTTAGAGAAATTGAAAATAAAAATTATCCGATGTCGAAATATATAAGAAAGGAGGAGGCTTAGAGAAGGACTGGTTTAAAAAATTAATATTGCTAACTTAAGTAAGGAGAATAAAAATGAAAAAAAGTTTGATTTCCGTCGTAATTTCTATTTTGTTGGTGATTGTATGCGCGCCCTTTGTTTACGCGGCTGCAGAAGCAGCTCCAGGAGCAACCGTTGATTATACTAAGGCAATAATCATTGCTTGTTCCTTGCTGGTAGCGGGTTTTGCCATGGCTTTTGGTACGATTGGCACAGCTCTGGGAATGGGTAATGGTTTAAATGGAGCGACCAATGCAGTTGGTAGAAATCCGGAGGCGCAAGGGAAAGTTCTTTTGACCATGATGGTTGGTCTGGCCATGATTGAATCACTGGCCATTTATGCGCTGGTTATCGCTTTAATTGTACTTTATGCCAATCCGCTTTTAAAGTACATCGGCTAAGAAAGATTGCCATTATAAAAATCAGGGAGGGGAAGCGTGCATCGACTTTCACTCCCTTTTTTTTCAATGAGACTCAGATATTTCAAACAAAGTGTGGAAATATCTGCAAGTCGAATTGATCCCGCAAACGAAGTGAAGCGGGACAATGACACATTTTTCAAAAGCGAAGTGTATTCAAATTCGCAAGTCGAATTGATCCCGCAAACGAAGTGAAGCGGGGTTAGTGACACATCTATTCCGAAAGCGAAGCCCGGCGAATGCAGGGCGTAGCGCAACGCTATAATTATCTATTCTTCAACAGACACTTTTGAGCGTAAATTTTTCTTTTTGGTTTGGTGATGCTTCTCGATAAGGATTTTTTCTTTCGCCCGCTTGCTTCGTTTACTTTTTTGGCGACGAATCTTCTCTATCCTTTGTTTTTCTTTTTCTATGAAACCTTTTTGTTGGCGTTCAATCTTATCTAATAATAAACGGCGGGCTAAAAACCGGTTTAAATTCTGCGAGCGTTCACGCTGGCATTTTACCGAAAGACCGGTGGGAATATGGATCAATTGCACGCAGGAGGAACTTTTATTGACTTTTTGTCCGCCCGGCCCGGAAGAACGGATAAAAGATTCTGCGAGGTCACCTGCAGAAACTCCCAGTTCGAACATTCTTGCGGCCAGAGCTTTTTCTTTTTCCGGAGAAACACTCATGTTATACTTAAACAATTAAGGGATGGAATAAATTTCGTCGTATATCAAATTTATCCAGTTTTGGGTCAGTATTTTCTTTGCTTCTTCCAATTTATCGACGCCGATAATTAAAATCGTTTCCTTGCCGATACGGTTGATTGTTGTGTAAAGATAATGGATATTTATTTCCGCTTTGGATAGAGGCTTTAAAATAGCGTTCATGCCGCCGGCGTGAAGGGGGACTTCCACGGCCAATACTGGTGTAACTTCAATTTTAAAGTTAAAGCTCTTTAAAATTGCCGCGGCCCGTTCAGGATCATTGACCACAAGACGCACCGTGCTGTCTTCAGCAGTGCTTGCCGCAGACACGGCCTTTGTGCTGATATCTTCCGAATCCAGAATATGGGTTAGTTTGGCAAAAGAGCCGGGCACATTGCCCAGCAAAACGGAAATTTGTTTTACGGCCATATCATTATCAGTCCTTTAGATAATCGAATCCGGCGGCAAATGCTTTGCGATTGATTTCAGCAACCCCCTTTTTTTTGCTGCCCATAATGGTTTCCAGACTCTTTAAATAAATATCGTCAGGCACAATGCCGGATTTCTTAATAAACACGCCCATCATGATAATGTTGGCGACACGAGGGTTGCCTAAATCCTGCGCGATGTCAACACAGGGAACTGTACAGACCTTAACATCCGGGCGGTTGGGACGATCTTTGACGATAGAAGAATTTAGAAAAATCGTTCCTCCAGAAGTTATTTTGTTTTGAAAAGTAAAAAGGGAAGGTGCGTTCATCGCGATAAGATAATCCGGTTCCGATGCCACGGGAGAAGCGATTTCCTCATCGGCAACGGCAACAGTGCAATTGGCTATGCCGCCCCTCATTTCCGCGCCGTAAGCGGGAAGATAAGTTACATGGTAACCTTTATTCATGGCGCTATGAGCCAGGCTGATACCCATCATTAAAACGCCCTGACCGCCGAATCCCGAAAAAATTGTTTTGATGATCATGACGCGCCCTCCGCAGCTTTTTTTACTGACGCTGTATTGTCTTTGAATACTCCCGGAGGAAATGTTTTACTCATAACTTCATCAATCCATTTACAGGAATCAATCGGATTCATTTTCCAGTTGGTCGGGCATGGTGAGAGAATTTCTACAAGCGAAAACCCCATGCCGTCCATTTGACATTGAAAAGATTTTTTTATTGCTTTTCTTGTTTTGTTTATATTGGTCGGAGAGTTTACCATGCATCTTTCGATATAAGTAACGCCCTCTAGTTGAGAAAAAAATTCACTTACTTTTACCGGGTAACCGTCCAGAATTTTATGACGTCCCGCAGGGCTTGTCGTTGTTTTTTGGTTGAGAATTGTTGTCGGCGCCATTTGTCCGCCGGTCATACCGTAAACAGCGTTGTTGATAAAAATGACGGAGATGTTTTCACCGCGATTTGCGGCGTGGAAACTCTCGGCAATACCGATAGCGGCAAGATCTCCGTCTCCCTGGTAAGAAAAAACAATTCGATCAGGCAGGGTACGCTTAATTCCCGAAGCCATTGCCGGGCCTCGTCCATGGGGTGCTTCGATCATGTCGACATCAAGGTAATTATAAGCCAAAACGGCGCAACCCGCAGGAGGAACTCCAATCGTAATGCCTCGAATATCCAGTTCGTCAATCACTTCCGCAATAAGCCGGTGCGCGATGCTATGTCCGCAGCCGGGACAATAATGAAAAATTTTATCTTTTAAACTTTTTGGCCTGCCAAAAACTTTTTTTGCCATTTTTTTACTTGTCCTCAAAGATTACCTGCATAATTAATCGACTTTTTCGTAAAGTCGTGCGACAACATTGGCCAGCTCCGCCGGGGTAGGGACAGCGCCGCCCGGACGGCCATGAAAATCAATATGGGCATATCCTTGCAGAGAAAGCCGGACATCGTCCAACATTTGACCGGTGCTCATTTCAAAAACAAGAAAATTTTTAACATTTGCCGCCAGCGCGCGAAGTTGTAGCTCGGGAAAAGGCCAGAGAGTTATCGGCCGGAAAAGACCTACTTTCATGCCGTTTTCACGCAGGCGTTTGATGGCGCCTTTGGCGATGCGGGCGGCCGTACCGTAAGCGACAATAACCAGTTGGGCATCTTCAATTTGATGCTCTTCGCGGCGTATTTCGTTTTTAGTAATAACACTATATTTGCGCGCCAATTTCCAGTTATGTTCTTCCTCATCAATCACGTCGAGAAGAAGGCCGCGGATAAATTTGCTTTTACCATTGCCCGCGCCCTTTAGAATGAAATCATCGCTATAAATTCTTTTTTTCGGTTTTTTGAAGATAACCGGCTCCATCATTTGGCCCATCATGCCATCGGCAAGAATCATCACAGGCGTCCGATATTTGTCGGCAAGGTCGAAGGCGTCCATAGTTAAATCAGCCAATTCCTGGCAGGTAGCCGGAGCGAAAACGATAGTGCGGTAATCGCCATGACCGCCGCCTCGGGTGGCCTGAAAATAATCACCCTGCGACGGGCGGATATTGCCTAATCCGGGACCACCGCGCATAATGTTGACAATGATACCCGGAAGTTCGCATGCCGCCATGGAGGAAATTCCTTCCTGTTTCAGAGAAATTCCCGGGCTGGATGATGAAGTCATTACCCTAGCGCCGGCAGCAGAGGCGCCGGCAACCATATTGATTGCGGCAATTTCGCTTTCCGACTGGATAAAAACACCATCTTCGGCATTGCGCATGTGTTCCGCCATATACTCGGTAAGTTCATTTTGGGGAGTAATCGGATAGCCGGCGTAAAAGCGGCATCCGGCGCGAATTGCGGCTTCCCCGATAATATTATTTCCCGACATCAGTACTTTATTCACGGTAAACCTCGATGGCTATATCCGGACAAATTGTAGCGCAAAGAGCGCAGCCGGTGCATTCTTTTTCATTATTAGTGCCTACGGGATGGTAGCCTTGAGCGTTGTATTCTTTGGTGGGTATAATGTGCCCCTGGGGGCAGACATTAATACAGAGATGGCATTCCTTGCAGAGTTCCTTATCGATTTTTATGGAGCCTTTCAAAATTCAATCCCCAAAAACTATATAATCCGTTTTTTTAACTAACAGGCGGCGCAAGGTATGTTGCTCATAACGGGAAGAAAGTCAAGTATTTTCAGATAAATTATTTTGAAGAACGGAGATAAATCGACTAAATTCTGCTGATTTGAAACCCCTCTAATTTAATAGCGACAGAGCGCTGTAAAAGTTCAATGTTGATGAAAAAAAGTTCCCTTTCCACATCCCTACTGATAACAATCCCCTCAATTCCAGCAAAAGGCCCGTCAATTATGCGTGCCGGTTCGCCCACTCTGGGGAATTGGACGGTTAAGATTTCAACTTTTGTGTTCACCAGGCGCCGGATAGCGTCAATTTTATCGTCCGGCACCGGTATCGGTTCAGAAGTTTCTTTTTTCCCCAAAATACTAACCACGCCGAAAGTTTTTAAGATGATCAATTTAGTCTCGTTATTTAAAAAAGGTGCTTCTACAAACAGATATCCGGGAAAAAGGGGAATAATAATTTTCTTTTTCCGGTCTTTACGTTTGCTCCATACTTCAATTTGGGGTAAAAAAGTAGTCACACTCTTTTGCACCAGGCCCGCGTTTGCTTTGTATTCATGGCGGCTTCTTGTATGTACGGCGTACCAGGGCATATTAATACCTGACAAATTAAATTAATTTTTTAAAAATATTTTTTGTCTGTCAATATAAAGCGGCCATCAACAATAATGTCTTCTTTGCTTCTTAATACTTTATTCACGGACAAAGTTTTTGCTAAGCCCAATTCTCTAATATTTAAATCGCCAACAGCTTCGATACCCTTTCCTAAAATTTTCGGCGCAATCACGGCCACCAAGCGATTGGCTAAATTATTTTTCAAAACGGAAGTGATGATTTGGGCGCCGCCTTCAATTAAAATGGAGGATATTTCTTCTTCGGCCATTTTCTTAAATAATTTTTTCAAGTCAACTCCTCCCCGGTCATCTGCGTCGCAGGTAATTACCCTCGCTCCGGTCGAAGCGATATTTTGGAATTTCATATCGTTTGCGTTTTTGACAGTGGCGATAACTGTTTTCGCCAGAGAGAGGTTTTGCAGAACTTTTGCCTGCCGTGGAATCTTTAAGCCGGAATCAACAATAATCCTCAGGGGATTGCGCCCGCGAACAAGCCGCACCGTCAGTTCAGGATCATCATTAATTACCGTTTTGATGCCGACCAATACCGCATCATGCTGTGCTCTTAGTTTATGCGCAAATTTTAGAGAGTTATCCGAACTTATCCACTTTGAATCGCCTGCGGCCGTGGCTATTTTTCCATCCAATGTTTGGGCGTATTTTACGGTGATAAAAGGCATGCCTGTTTCCATATAATGAAAAAAAATCTCGTTGAGCCGGCGGCAGTCATTTTCCAAAACACCGGTCTTTACTTCAATGCCGCTTTCGCGCAGGATATTCATGCCCCGGCAGGAAACCAACGGATTGGAATCAATTGTGCCGATGACAACACGGGCAATTTTATGCTGAATAATACTCAGAGCGCAGGGAGGCGTTTTCCCTTCATGGCAACAGGGCTCCAAATTAACATAAAGGGTCGCTCCGGCAACATCTTCACGCGCGTTTTTTATGGCCTCAATCTCGGCATGGTTACCGCTATATTGGCGATGATAACCTTGGCCGATGATCCGCCCTTTTTTGACAATTACAGCGCAGACCATGGGATTGGGGCTGACGTAACCGCGTCCTTTTTGGGCAATTCCCAGAGCCAGTTTCATGTAATATTCATCATTCATACAAAATAATTACCTTATTACCCGGTCAGATGCAAAGAAATTTATTGTCGTTGCCTCTGGAGATATGATATGCAAAAAACAGTTTTAATATTCAAACTAGAAGGTATTTAAAGGAGTGGCAATGAAAGGAGTAGTTCTTGCCGGCGGATTGGGCAGCCGGCTTTATCCCCTGACCAAGGTAACCAATAAGCATTTGCTTCCTGTTTATAATGAACCGATGATTTATTATCCCCTTCGTATTTTAGTGAACGCGGGCATAGATGAAATTTTGATTGTCACCGGCGGCAACAACGCCGGTGATTTTTTGCGTCTTTTGGAAAACGGCAAAGATTTTGGTCTTAAACATATAAATTATGCCTATCAGCAGGGGGAGGGTGGTATTGCCGCGGCTCTATCTCTGGCCGAGCATTTTGCCGATCGGGATAAAATAGCGGTCGTGTTGGGAGATAATATTATCGAAGGGAATATTAAGAAAGCGGCGGAAAAATTCCGCACGCAAAAAGACGGCGCGCGTATTTTGTTGAAAGAAGTGCCGGATCCGCAGAGATTCGGGGTGCCTGTTTTTGACGGCAAAAGAATCATCCGCATCGAAGAGAAGCCGGAAAAGCCTGCTTCCCATTATGCCGTGATCGGCATTTATATGTATGACTACAGGGTTTTTGAATTTATTCAGTCGCTGAAACCGTCCCAGCGCGGCGAGCTGGAGATTACCGATGTGAACAATTTTTATATTCGGGAAGGAAACATGCAATGGGATGTTCTGGAGGGATGGTGGTCGGATGCCGGAACATTTGAATCTCTGCAATCAGCCGGACAAATGGTAGCCAAAACAGGAGCAAATAAACTATGATTAACGGTGTTTTAGTAAAAAAACTTAAAGTTATACCTGATGAGCGCGGCAGGCTGATGGAAATACTTCGCGCTGACAACGAATGTTTCCAAAAATTCGGCCAGGTCTATATGACTACCGCCTATCCGGGAATTGTTAAGGGTTGGCATTATCATAAAAAACAGGCCGACAATATGGCAGTGGTCAAGGGGATGATGAAAATAGTTCTTTACGACGGCCGCAAAAAATCGGCTACATACGGCGAAATCAACGAAATATTTGCCGGTATTCATAATCCGGTTTTGGTGCATATACCGCCTCTTGTTTATCATGGGTTTAAATGCATTTCGGAAGAAGAAGCAGTAGTCATCAATACGACGACGGAAGTTTATAATTATTCCCAACCGGATGAATTCCGCTTGCCTCCGCATGGCGGAGAAATCCCTTATGATTGGGGTAGAAAGGACGGCTGAATAATGTCCTTTATTTTGATAATTATTCTTGACTTAATGGAAAAAAGGAGTAATCTTTTTTCATAACTGGGAAAGGGCAAACCGCCTGAAAAGACGGGACGCAAAGTTACTGGCCTAAGTCTTTTTGTTAGGGGGATAGGGTGGCAGAACTGCCGAAATCTTTAAGTTTTCAGCAATTCTTCATTCCCATCCTAAATAAATTTAAAATAGACTGGTAATAAAGACATGATTTTAAATATTTTTGCCTTTATTTTTGGCGCCGTGGTGGGCAGTTTTTTGAATGTTTGCATCTTTCGCCTGCCGGGCAAAGAATCGATTATTAAGCCGCTTTCGCGGTGCCCTCATTGCCATCATCCCATCCGTTATTACGATAACATACCTTTGATAAGCTTTATTTTATTAAAAGGAAAATGCCGCGATTGCCAGGAGAAAATATCCTGGCGTTATCCGCTGGTGGAATTAATTACGGCTTCACTTTCTTTGTTGTTGTTTTTAAAATTTGGCTTGAGCTTAACATTCCTGACTATTTTTATTTTTACGGCGGTTTTAATTATCATCGCTTTTATTGATTTGGACCATCAAATTATCCCCGATATTTTAACCTTGCCGGGAATTCCTGTTTTTTTTCTGGCGGGAATTTTTATTATGAAAGTTGATTGGCTGGAAGCCCTCATCGGTCTGCTGATCGGCGGCGGCGTGCTTTTTGCCATCGCTTTTGTTTATGAAGCCATTACCAAGCGCGAAGGCATGGGCGGAGGCGATATCAAACTTCTGGCCATGATCGGCGGCTTTTTTGGCTGGAAATCGCTTATTTTTATTCTGTTGTTTAGTTCTTTTGCCGGCGCTTTGGTGGGCATAACGGCGATGATTATTCAAAAGAAGGATTTGAAATATGCCGTGCCGTTTGGACCATTTTTAGCGGCGGCGGCGGTTGCTTATATTTTTTGGGGCGACGCTTTCATGCGTCTGGTATTGCTGCGCTATTGAGTAGAGATGCGAAAATAACAGGTTAATGTGGTTTTTCTCAACGGTAAAGGAAAAAATAAGAAAAATGAAATAATTGACAGAAGCTCTTAAAAACCGTAATATATTGATAAAAATGATATTTATCTAGTATAGGTGAAGAAAAAATATTTTTAAATTTTGGCATATGAGTTGCGGTATTTTATAGTTCAAGCGTAATTTTTAATCGTAATTTTTGGTGCAGGCCGTGAAATTAAAGAAAAGCAATGGTTTTAGTTTAATAGAATTCCTGATTGTCATAAGCTTGATTGCAATTATTACCGCAATTGCTGTTCCGCAATTTACGAGATACACGCAGAATAATGCTCTTCAGTCCGCGGCGAGGGAATTAGCCGGCGATATTCAAATTATCAGGCAAAGAGCAATGGCTGACAGCGCGGCTTATACTCTCCAATTTTTAGACAATACCAGATATACTTATACACTTCCTCCTAACCCAGCAGTTATAAAAAATGTAACCACTTTAACCGACTATCCGGATATAACATTTGGTCAGACTTTTCCCGGTTCTGTAATAATATTTCAGCCGAGAGGAACTATGGCTCAATGGGGCACAATTACATTAACCAATAATCGAGGATCAACAGTTCTTTTAACTGCAAGTCCTCCCATAGGCAGGATAAATGTTGAATATACTCCGGACTAAAAAAGGCATCACTATCGTTGAAGCAGTGATCGCAATATTTCTCACGATGATTGCCGCCGGCGCTTTAGCTGCCATGCAACCGCTGGCCCTTCGTACGGGAGCCAGCGCGGATTTTATGGGAAGAGCGGTGGCAATTGCGCAGGCGGAAGCGGCCCAGAGAGAGGCTTGCATCATGACCACAGGCGCCGCTCTTCCAGCAGATAAAAACAATGATCCGCTTACTGTCCAAAATATTACATATAGCATCACTACGGTCACAACGCATCCAGCCGCAAACCTATGGCTGGTGAGGGTGCGCGTTACCTGGCCGGGAACGGCCAATAGCGTAACTCACAACAGGGTTGTCACTCAGCAAATGGGTTACTGAGGTTTTTATACAATGAAGAAAAATGGTTTTACTCTCGTTGAACTTATGATTTATATGGCGATCAGTGCAGTCATCATGCTTGCTGTTTACTCGGTGGTGATGATGGCGATGCGCACTTCCTCTTCGCTGGGTAGAAAAATTATAACTCAGCAGGATGCACGGCTTGTTTTAGATATGATGGCGATGGATATTCGCAACGCTTCTTATAACAGTTTGCATATGCCGGGTATGTGGCGTGATCAAAATAATCTGCCTTTGCCATTTAATGATGTTACTAAAATAGATGGTAATGGTTTATGTGGAATTCAAGTTGCTAATCAAAGTAATATTTTAGTGGAAATGGATTTAAACGGTAATCCCTTCCCCTTGCCCCCTGAGGACGGCATTATCGGGCCTCCCGGGGAGAATGAAGCTATTTTTTATTCCTACGATGGCGTTGATACTATTAGAAGAAGTAGCAACTTCGGTCCGAATTTTTCTCTTTTTGGTGGAGCTGGCACCGGCACTTTAGTTCATAATAATCTGGCCGGGGTGCCATTATTTCAGTACTTTGACGGAATCGGCACGGATATAACGGCTGCGGTTGTAGGCAATCCTGCCGTGATACCGGCTATCAGGAGGATCAGAATAACAATAGTGGCGGACACGGAATTTGATGATCTTAATACCGGCGCACGCAAAAGGATGACTTATACAACAGATGTTGTGGTAAAAAATCATGCGCTCGCCTCTTATACAGGTGGAAATTGAGGTAATAAAATGAAGAAAAGAAATACTTTATCGCCCGTGCATTATTTTGGAGGGAACATGTGTGTGGCTTATAAAAGATCAGGCAAGGAAAGGAATTCCCAAGCTGGGTTCGTTTTGGTGGTGACGATTTTAGCGGTAATGATCTTAATGGCCGTAGGGGTTTATGCTTTGACAACATCCTCTCAGGATATAAGAGCCGCGGCAAGATCGGTGAGCGAAGCGAATGCTCTTGCTGCCGCAGAGGCGGGAGCGCATACTTTATGTTCAAGTTTTAATCCTAATAATCTGGCAGATATACCGAAGACGGCGATACAGGGTTCCGCAAATTCTTCTTATCGAGTTGTGGGACAGAATCCAATTGGTTCCGCAATTTGTGTTGGTTGTAATCTATCTGAGGGGGGGACTGACATGAAATGGGATATCTACGAGGCTCAAGTCACCGGCT
>MGQN01000015.1:0-9323 GCA_001797845.1 Deltaproteobacteria bacterium RBG_16_44_11
GTGGCGAGCTTTTCGGGTGTGATCGGGTTGTGGATGCGGTGAGCACTCTCAGTGATGTTGAATATCCGTGGTATGTCCATTGTGAAAAATCTCCTTTCGGGTGTGAATAGATTCGGTCAGGGCATAACGAAAAAATCAGCCGGAGCGTAAGCGATCCGCTGTATTGCCTGGTTATCAAAAATTATTTAATCATCTTATCTAATTGTTTTTTATCCATCTCCATGTCAAAGTATTTAGCCATATTACAGCTTACCATAGGTGTGTTTTCCCAATTTTTGATATTCCTTCTTGGTTCGTAAGCAATGTATAACCATACCCTCTGCGTTTTCTCTTTATTTACCCATGTTGCGGTATATCTTTCTGGAACTTTAGTGGTCTCTTCCCAATTTCCGCTCCTGCGGTTAAAGTATTCCCATTTGAAAGTACCAATGCCCTTTTCAGGCAATGGTATAAAACCCATCGCGCCCATTTCTTTATTGTAAAAATCAGTTAATTCCTTTGCTGGAAAATTCATTGACACATCGTAAACAACCGATTTTGCACCTTTAGCTGGTGAATCAATTGCTTGATGTACATTTATTGCGCTTGGATAGATTGGCAATTTCACTGAAGGGAAAGGGTCTGATTTTCCACAACCTATTAGTAATAAGATCAGGATTATTGTTTTAGCGTGTATAAATGTTTTCTTCACAATTATTTCCTAGGATAACGAAAAAATCAGCCGGAGCGAAGCGATCGGCTGTATTGATTTTGTTATCTGTTTTTGGTTCAGTTTAATTTGCACCTATAGTTCTGGTGAAGTAATTAACAAAAAAGCATAACGTCTCTTCTAAAACAAATAAGCTATGGCAATTCTATGTTTAAGAACCCTATATTAAACTTTATGGCTAATAGCAAAAGAAAGATCGCAAGAAGAATAAGAATGAAAATAATAAAAGACATATCCTTCCTATTAAAATATCCCCATATGATAACAATTAATAACGAAATAAATAACCCTATGATTATTATATTCATTTTCACCTAATAATTTTCAGATAACGACGAAATCACCCGGAGCGTAGCGATCGGGTGTATTGCCTGGTTAAGCGCTTTTTTCAATGCAAGAAACCTTTCCGGTAAAGAAAATAAGCATAACCGTAAATTGGGATAAGAAACAAAAGCCCGCCACCGAGAAAGCTTATGCCCCATTTACTTATAAATAGAAATGTTAAAAGACTGAATGCTGTGCTGACAAGCAACAATTTCAGAGCTAGCTTTCTAGAAAAAAGCAACAAAATGGATGCAACCACTATTAATATTACTTGTGCAATTCGGACAATATGATCAAGTATATTTAGGCTTTCATAAAACGTGGTCATTTCGTTTCCAAGTAGTCCTGTGCGGCCCATATAATAAGTTGCCATAAACCAGCCACATGCGGATAAGATATAAAACACCATGATGGCTGCCGAAATAATTGCAATCAAAATCTTTGTTAGTAGCTGCCTATTTATTTTATCAGTGATGTTCATTTTATCTCATTATCTCAGAGCTTAACGGAGAAATCAGCCGGCGCGTAGCGTTCGGCTGGATTGTCTGGTTAAGCAGTCAGTTTCTGCATCAATGCATTTGCCATTGTCTGTAGTTTTTCACGTTTATCTATGTATTCCCCATGTGCAGATTTTAATTCTTGATTCTTTTCGGCCTCGGCGAAGCCCCCTTCGATCCAAGGGTATACTGTCTGTATGGGCATAGACAGCCATGGCAATATCTGGGCATTCTCAAAACCACTAAATCGTCCAAGTATAAATGACTGCAAAGGAGGATCATTTACTGAAATATTGTTGCTTTTGCTGTTGTAGTCTCTGGCAAATTGCTGCAGCAAATAGTCAAAATGCTGTGCTGAGATTTTAAACTGTGAATAAGATAATTGTAATTCGTGAATAGCATCAAGTAAAGGTTTGTGATCTGTAAGTTCTTCCCGCCAAAGAGAAATAGGCCAGTGGCGAACAACCTCTATGGCAGCTCTTGCCGACTGAGGTACCGATTCGATTGCGCTTGAAATAGTAAATGGATTTGGACAAGACATAGCTTCTCGGATTTGTTCCTTTGCAATTGAAAGCTCACGCACATAGGATCTTCTCGCCGCTTTTCCTTCTGCATGACGCTGAACAAATAGAACAATTACGCCAACGACTATACCTGTGACTATACTGTAAAGAAGACCGGAGTAGAGGGCTGGCCAGAATGCCATCCAAAACTGTAAAGCTTCATTTGTGCCTGACGGATGTATTCCCATTATCATAATCCTTTAGGCTTAACGAAAAAATCAGCCGGAGCGCAGCGATCGGCTGCATTGCTTGGTTATATGTTGTCTTTAATTTCCTTTTCCACTTTTAGATTTGATGTAAATCGTTTCAGCTTTATCGTCAAGTATCTCAAATATGGTGCTGTTTGGAGTAATCCACACGCCTTTACTAAAACCATATTGAGTAGTTATCTTTTTAATTTTTCCATTCCGCTCATAACTGATGTCTACATCATAAAGATTGTCATAGACATAATTCACTGTTGCTTTTGAGTTTGGTCTCACGGAAGCATTTAAAAACCGTGCCTCTTTTAATTTATTTTCGATATCGTATTTGACTATCTCAAAAAGATAATGAACGTCTTTAGATTCACGATATTGATAATATTGCCATGCATACTGTACTGAAAGCGTCAGGAGTGAACCGATAATTATGCCTAAGATAATTTTCTTCATAGTTTATCCTTTTGTTCCTTTATATAACGAAAAAATCAGCCGGAGCGTAGCGATCGGCTGTATTGCTTTTGTTAGGAGTATCATATATTTACTTCACACGTTTAAGTTTGTTTATTACTTTTCCTTTATTATCAATATATATTAATTGGTTATCTTTTATTGTGTATCTTATGCTTTCGATATCACCAACGTTAACTTTACAACTTTCTGACGTTGTAAAAGTAATAATTATTTTGTCGCTTTCTATCTTGTATTTCCCAGTAACGCCTATATACTTTTTATTATTATCTATATTAAAACCGACATATGTCCCGTCAGCCTTGTATTCATCATAATTATTATAAGAATCTACCCAAACACCAACTATTTCTGAATTTGTTGCAAATACGATATTTATTAAAGCAAGAAACATTAAAATCGAAATTAAAATTACTTTATATTTCATATCATCACCCCTAACGAAAAGCTAAGCCGGAGTAGCCCAGCGGGCTGCGATCGGCTTTAGCGGCTTGTTGTGGTTTTTTCCCACAAACTTTGAAAGAATTGTCCACATTTATTCTTTATCTGCGTTTATTCTTAGAACTTTCATTCTAAAATTCATATTAGCAACGAAAATTACCATTGCTAATAACGCGAACACAAGAAAAGCCCAGTATATTCTAAATGCAGTATCTAATGATAAAAAATAATTTACTCCATCCGCGAAAGACACACCAGATGCAGTTAACAAGATTACATAAATGATTTTGAATTCATTTAACGAAGGGAGTTTTGGCTTATCAATTGTTAGCGAGTATAATGCAAAAGCAGCATAGAGTAATAATACACTAAAAATAATATTTACAATGCCGCTTGATAGATAATTTCTTTTATTAGATATTCGTTTTTCTATTGATTTAATTCCGATTATTCTTGCTGAAATCTGAGGTTCACTATTTGTTTCTGAGGTTAAAATTCCAATGGTTATATAATCGCCAGGATTGAATAATGTTGGCGCAATTGAAGCCTTACCATTAATAAATGTTGAAGTTGTTTTAAGATTGCGCGGTTCTGTGTCTAATATTGAGCATTCATAAATTTTAATGTTCTCTGCGAATTGAATTTCAATAGGACTTTCGAAGTCAGTACTTTTAATAGGGGAGTTGCCAACATTTTTTACTCTAATCAATGTATAGAAAGGGGCTTTTATCGGTTTTTCTTCATAATAGAATAACAATTTATCAATTGGGTTTCCCTTTTTATATAACAGTGATGAATCATCACGAGGGATGAGCTTCGTTATATTAATTAAATTATTGGCAGAAATAATTTCGTATGTAAATATTCTGGTTTCTTTATTTAGAAAATATAATGATATAGAGACACCTATGGCTAAGATAGCTAAAGTTACGGTAATAAATTTATAATTATTTAAGAAAAATTTTTTCATGTGTCCCCTCAATTAATCGATATTAACGGCGATGTTTTTTTACTTCCAATTCCAGCTTCACAAAATATTAATACCACAACAATTTAATATACGAACTTCGCTTTTTCCGATAACCTAAAGGTCAGGCGTATTTTGAGTATCAAAATAACATAACTTCTTTTTTCTTGAAAGGAAAATATTCCATGATTATCAGTAAATAACTGCTTACAGTGTTTCGGATAGTGTGATAGTAAAGAAAAAATCTGCTTCATAAAACATGGGAAAAAGTAACTAAAATGACTAAACCACCAAAACCAATTGAAATTGATTTTAATCCCGAGTTCAAGCGAGCGCTTTCGTTGATGGAAGAGACGGACAAAAATATCTTCATCACGGGCCGGGCAGGCACCGGTAAATCAACTCTGCTTAATTATTTTCATAACAACACTAAAAAAAACGCCGTTATTCTGGCGCCAACGGGTGTTGCCGCCGTTAATGTCGGCGGGCAAACAATTCATTCCTTTTTCCATTTCAAGCCGAATGTGACTCCCGCGTCAATTAAAAAGAAAAAGAGCGCGGAAAAAGAAAAACCATCTCTCTACAAAAAGCTTACAACGATTATCATCGATGAAGTTTCCATGGTGCGGGCTGATCTGCTGGATTGTGTGGATAAATTTCTGCGCCTCAACGGCCCCAATTCCAAACGTCCTTTCGGCGGCGTGCAAATGATTTTCATCGGCGATCTCTATCAACTGCCGCCTGTTGTCACCAGTACGGAGCGCGAAATTTTCCAATCTCACTATAACAGCCCCTATTTTTTCAGCGCCAAAATCCTGGAACAACTGGATATGGAATTTGTCGAGCTGGAAAAAGTTTATCGCCAGAAAGACAACGAATTTATTCGCCTGCTTAACGCTATTCGTAACCGCACAATAACTGATGATGATTTGGCGTTGTTCAATAAGCGCCTCGATTCTCAGTTTACCGCCCCCTCCGGCGCTTTTTATCTGTCTTTGACCAGCACTAATGATTCAGCCGACGGCATTAACGAGGAACAATTGGCTAAGATTCCCGGCAAAATATGGAAAGCGCAAGGTATAATCGATGGCGAATTCGGTAAAGAATATTTACCGACAGCCGTAGAATTAAATCTTAAAAAAGGCGCGCAGATAATGCTCTTGAATAATGATACCTACGGACGGTGGATTAACGGCACCATCGGTAAAATAACGGGATTCAGAAAAGATGACGAAGGCGAAGAGATAATTGCCGCCAAACTGGATAACGGCGAATCCGTAGAAATTAGTCCCTATACCTGGAAAATCTACCGTTTCTTTTTAAAAAATGATGAGCTTCGTTCCGAAGATGTCGGGTCGTTCACCCAATATCCGGTGCGCTTGGCCTTTGCGGTCACGATTCACAAAAGCCAAGGAAAAACCTTCGAAAATGTCATTATTGACGTGGGACGTGGCACTTTCGCCCACGGACAGATGTATGTGGCGCTTTCCCGCTGCACATCGCTTGCTGGAATCGTTCTGAAACAGCCGCTGAAGAAAAGCCATATTTTGATGGATTGGCATATTGTAAAATTTCTTACACGCACGCAATACGATAAAGCAGAACAAAAATGCTCTCACGACGATAAATTGCAAATCATTCATTCCGCCATAAAGGAGAAGAAGAATTTGGATATTCTCTATTTGAAAGCAAAAGATGAAAAATCGCGCCGTACGATCCGTCCGCTGTTTGTCGGAGAGATGGAATACAGCGGACATCCTTTTATTGGGATGGATGCCTATTGCCTGACGCGTAAGGAAAAACGCCGCTTTAATGTGGATCGAATATTGGAAATCTGCGTATCGTCAAATAAATGAGGGGAAACCCTGCTGCTAATGCTTGCGCTTTCGGCAAAAACACCTTGACAAATAGGCCTTGTTGAATAAGATTCCTCTCCACTGAGCGGGCGTAATTCAGTGGTAGAATGTCAGCTTCCCAAGCTGGACGTCGTGGGTTCGAGCCCCATCGCCCGCTCCATTATTAATGAGACTCGCTGACTATAGGAATCGTTAGTTGTAGTGAGACTCAAATTTCATAAGCGCAGCGTGATGAAATTTGTAAGTCGAACTATCCAATAGCCAAAGGCTATTGGAATTATCCCGTATGCACAGCGTATCGGGATATCCCGCACAGCGGAGGGTATAAATATACCCGTGATTAACTACTTAGCAGCTTTCAGACCGCAGAAATAATTCTTGCATTGCCTGCTATACTGTGTTAGCTGATTATCGAAACCATCGATTATTGTGTATTGATGAGTGGGCCATTGCCCACTTTTTTATTTTCTGGGCTATATGAACATTGATTTAGAAGAGAAAATCAGGCAACTGGCCGAACCGGTGATCGTCTCGGAGGGGATGGAGTTAATCCATGTTGAATGCGTCAAAATGCAAACCCGCTGGATCATCCGTCTTTACCTGGATAAGGAAAATGGCGTTACGCTTGATGACTGCGGCGCGGTAAGCAATCAACTGGGCGATGTCTTTGATATTAACGATTTGATAAAAGGCGCCTACACCCTCGAGGTTTCTTCTCCCGGATTTGACCGGCCGATATCGCGTGATCTTGATTTTATAAAGTACAAGAACTCCCGCATAAATATTAAAACGGGTGTAAAAATAGAGGGTATAAAAAATTTTCACGGCATTCTTCTGGATTACATCGAAGAGGAAGGCAAAAAAATGGCTTTGATGGACATCTCCGGAAAAATTTATCGGATTCCCAGAAAAGATATTGTCAAAGCCAACCTTGCCGATGCCGGAAAAATATAATTATTAAAAACAAGAAATTAATGCCGGCAGGAATAATTTTTTCGCGGCATTTCAGAGATAATAAGGGAGGAATTTGTAAATGTTGTCAGAACTTAAACGTCTGATTGAGCAGATGGGCAAGGACAGAGGTATAGAAAAAGAAACCATTACCGAAGCCCTGGAAGCGGCGATGCTCACAGCTGCGCGCAAAAAGCTGGGACAAAACGTGGATATCGAAGCCCATTACAACGATGAGGCTGGTGAAATTGAAGTTTTTCAATTCAAAACAGTTGTCGATAAAGTCCTTGATCCGGAAACGCAAATTGTCAAAGAAGAAGCAAGAAAAACGCTCGATGAAGGCGCGGAACCCGGTGATAGTTTGGGCATGAAAATCGAAACAGGTTCCTTTGGCCGCATTGCCGTGCAAATGGCCAAGCAAATAATCATTCAGCGGGTTAAAGACGCTGAACGCGATAATATTTATGAGGAATACAAAGACCGCAAAGGTGAATTGCTCACCGGCTTTGTTCAAAGATTCGAAGGCGGCAGTATTATTGTCAACCTGGGGCGCGCGGAAGGCGTGGTGCCTCCGGCAGAACAAATTCACCGCGAAACTTACAAGCGCGGAGAAAGAATCCGCTCCTATATTGTCGATGTCAAAAAGAACACCAAAGGCTCGCAAATAATTCTTTCCCGCACGCATCCGTCATTTTTAAAGGCGCTTTTCGAAGTGGAAGTCCCGGAAATTTCCGAAGGTCTTATTGATATTGTCAGCGTAGCCCGGGAACCGGGCAAGCGCGGAAAAATCGCCGTCCAGGCTAAGGACAAGGATATTGATCCGGTGGGCGCCTGCGTGGGCATGAGAGGTTCGCGCGTGCAGAGCGTGGTGCAAGAACTGCGCGGTGAAAAAATTGATATCATTCCTTTTACCACTGACGCGGCTAAATATGTAAGTAGCGCCCTCTCTCCGGCCAAAGTCAATCGCGTATTGGTTGATGATGAAAACCGGACAATGACGGTTATTGTTCCCGACGATCAGCTGTCTTTGGCTATCGGCAAAAATGGGCAAAATGTCCGGCTGGCTGTTAAACTGACCGGATGGAAAATCGACGTAAAAAGTGAAACAATGGCCACGGAAAAAGAGGAGGAAGGACAAACGGATTTAACAAAACTTACGGGTGTAGGGCCGGCAATGGCACAAAAACTCATGGATAAAGGTATCAAGAGCATCGCCATGGTCGCAGCAACAGAGCCCGAATTATTATCTTCGATTCCGGGTGTCGGTGAAAAGACTGCCTTACATTGGATTGAGGCGGCCGGTAAGATTTTGGACGAGGAAGCTCTAATCGATAAAAAAGCTTCACAACCGAATATTTAAATTAGGGAGTTTTGCGCATGGCGAAAAAGCGAGTTCATGAATTAGCTAAAGAACTGAACATGGAAAATAAAGATTTAATCGCGCGTTTGGAGAAAATCGGCATTACCGTAAAATCGCATTCCAGTTCTTTAGAGGACAGCGAAGTGGAAAAAATAAAGGAAGTAATGCTCGCCGGTGAATCTCGCCAAATTGTTGAGGAACGAATAAAATCAACCGTCATTCGCCGTCGCGCTGTCCGCGCCCCCTTAGAAGAGGCCCCTCTGGCTGAAGCAGAGCACGAAGCTGAGGATTTATCTAAAAAGCAGGAAGATGAATCTTTAACCAAGCCGGAAGACAAAGCAGGTAAGGATAAAAAAGAGGCGCCGGCCAAAGCTCCGGTTACCCCGGCCCCAGAGGCTTTTGGTCCTCCCAGGAAAAAATTACCGAAAAGCGAAGAAGAGGCGGCAAAAGAAAAACCGGCGGCAGATACAGCAGGCGTGGAAAAGCTCAAACAGCAGCCGGCGGCAGTCCCATCGAAGCCCGGTGTAGTTACTAAACACAAAATCATCAGGCCGGAAGCAAAAGGAATTCCGCAGAAAGCGTCTCTAAAACCAGGTGAAAAAATAATTATTCCTCCACCGGAAAAATCTCTCAAGAAGGAATTTGATAAAGCAAAGAAAAAAGGCAAAGCGCCGGTAGAAGTATTTATTGAAGAGGAAAAAGTAGTCCCGCGCCGCAAGGTTTTAGAGAAAAGAATAGAAAAGAAGTTAAGAAAGCAGGATGAAGACAGAGAGGTAATTTTTACCAAGTGGCGAGACGAGAAAAAGGTCGCTCCCGTCAAAATGAAGAAAACAGAAATTACCGTTCCTAAAGCAATTAAAAGGCGCATCAAGATTGGGGAAACTATATCGGTAGGCGACCTGGCCAAAAGAATCGGCGTTAAAGTGAGCGAAGTAATCAACAAACTGATGTCCATGGGGGTTATGGCCACTATTAATCAATCCA
>MGQN01000015.1:9368-20468 GCA_001797845.1 Deltaproteobacteria bacterium RBG_16_44_11
AGGTGGAAAAAGCGGAACTGGAATTTGACGAATCTATTTTTAAAACCGCCGCGTCTCCGGAAAACCTCAAGCCGCGCGCGCCGGTTGTTACCATTATGGGACATGTCGATCACGGCAAAACTTCTCTTTTAGACGCCATAAGACAATCAAATGTAATTGCGGGAGAAGCCGGCGGCATCACCCAGGCTATCGGCGCGTACCATGTTCACATAAACGATCGCGATATTGTATTTTTGGATACTCCCGGCCATGAAGCGTTCACCGCAATGCGGGCGCGCGGAGCGAAAGTAACCGATATCGTCGTTTTGGTTGTGGCTGCCGATGATGGCGTAATGGGACAAACTATAGAAGCCATCAATCACTCTAAAGTCGCCGGAGTGCCCATTATCGTGGCCATCAATAAAATTGATAAGCCCGGCGCCGATTCTGATAAAATCAAAAAGTCTCTTAGTGAACAAGGTCTTTTATCCGAACAGTGGGGCGGAGAAACCATTTTTTGCGAAGTTTCCGCAAAAAAGAAAAAAGGAATTGAAGAGCTTTTGGAAATGATTTTACTGCAGGCTGATGTTATGGAGCTAAAAGCCGACCCCGATCGTCCCGCCCGCGGTGTTATTATCGAATCTAAATTGGACCGCGGCCGCGGTCCCGTAGCGACAGTTTTAATTCAGGAAGGTTCTCTAAAAGAGAGCGATTCTTTCGTTTCCAAAACCGAGTATGGCCGCGTCCGGGCTCTGATTAATGATCAGGGACGACGTGTCAAGGAAGTCGGTCCGTCTATGCCCGTGGAGGTTATCGGTTTTTCCAGTGTCCCGCAAGTAGGAGCGGAATTTTTCGGTATCGACGATGAAAAGAAAGCGCGTAATATCGCTGAATATTGGATCAGGAAAACCAGGGAAAAAGAACTTTCCGCTTCATCAAAAATAACTCTGGAACAGCTTTACCAAAAAATCAAGGAAGGCGTAAAAGACTTCAATGTCATTATCAAAGCCGACGTGCGGGGATCCATTGAAGCGATTACCGACGCTCTAAATAAACTTTCCACTGATGATGTAAGGTTAAAAATTATTCACAGCTCTACCGGCGCCATCAGTGAAACTGACGTTTTGCTTGCTTCCGCCTCCAATGCCATCATTCTTGGATTTAATGTTCGTCCCGACGCGCGTGTGATTGAAGTTGCCGAGCAAGAAGCGGTAGAAATTAAACTTTATGATATAATTTACAATGTCATTGCCGATGTGCGCGCCGCCATGGAAGGTCTGTTGGAACCGGAGTATAAAGAAGTTGTTCAGGGGCGGGCGGAAGTACGCGAGCTTTTCAAAGTGCCCAAAATCGGCACTATCGCCGGCTGTTATGTGACCGACGGAAAAATAGCACGTAGCGCCAACCTGAAACTTGTCCGCGACAGTGTAGTTGTTTTCGATGGAAAAATATTATCATTGAAACGCTTCAAAGACGATGCCAGGGAGGTACTCGCCGGTTTTGAATGCGGCATCAGCATTGACGGATTCAACGATATTCATGTTGGTGATGTGATTGAAGCTTATATCAATGAGCAGTTGGCAAGAAAGCTCTAGCAACTAAATGCCGAGTTCAGAAATTTTTGTTGAGAAATATTTATGGTTATCGGCTACGGAATAATAAATTTGCGCATTCCGGAAAGCGGCTCTTTAAAAGAAAAAAGAAGCGTTTTGAATAAAATCTTAAAGCGAACACAAAATGAATTTAATGTATCCATCGCGGAAATCAGCAAGCTCGATAACTGCAAATTCGCCGAAGTTGGATTTGCCGTAGTCGGCAATGATTCCCGCTATATCAATGGAAAAGTAGATCATCTGCTTAGATTTGTCGATAATCTGCGCGTGGCCGAAATACTCGACAGTAAAATAGAAATCATGGTTGTTTCCGGTTTCCCGGAAGCCGCCGATTGGGAAATGGGGAAGTACGGTGACCTTTAAAAGAGCGGATCGAGTAGCCGAGTTAATTATGGCCGAAATTTCGGATATTATCTCTAAGGAAGTGAAGGATCCCCGCGTGCACGCGATAACTATCACCTCCGTCAAAGTAAGCGATGATCTGCGTAACGCGAAGATTTATTTTGTGGAAATGGGTAAAGATGAATGCTCGAACGAAATTCGAACGGGGTTAACCAAGGCGACCGGTTTTGTACGGCGGGAATTAGGCAAAAGATTGAATCTTCGTCTTGTACCGGAAATCAACTTTTTTCATGATCAGTCTTTTGGTTACGGCAGCCGCATTGATAAAATATTGGCCGATATCGCTCGGCAGGATGCAAAAAATGATTAACAAAATTATTGAGACGATAAATGAGGAACAGAGTTTTTTAATTACCTCCCACGTAAGGCTGGATGGAGATGCACTGGGATCAGAACTGGCTCTTTTTCTTGTGCTTAAAGACTTAGGAAAGAAAGTGGTTATTTATAATCAAGATGAAACGCCAACACATTATAGTTTTCTGCCGGCAGCTCAAAAAATAGTTCATCAGCTTGGTGATATTAAACAATATGGCGTAGTTTTCGTACTTGATTGCAGTGAATTGGAACGTGTCGGAGAAAAAGCTAAGGAAATTGGGAAGATTAAAATACTGATTAATATTGACCACCATATTTCCAACAATGGATTATCGCCGCTAAAAATATGGGACGGTAAGGCGAGTTCAACAGGAGAATTGCTTTTCCGTTTATTTCGGCAAATGCGCTGCAAGATGACTAAGGATATCTGCACCAATTTGTACGCAGCAATACTAACGGATACCGGTGGCTTCCGTTATTCCAATACGAGCAAAGATACGCTCTGGGCGGCGGGTAATTTGGTGGAAAACGGAGCTGACCCGCAATGGATTTCGGAAAATATTTATGAAAGCGATTCTCCGGCAAAGCTAAAACTGTTGGCAAAAGCGTTGGAAACATTGTCCCTGGATTTTAAAAACAAGATAAGCTCTTTGGTAGTTACCCAAAAAGCGCTGATGGAAGCGGGCGCCTCTTATGAACATACGGAAGGTTTTGTCGAGATACCCCGCTCAGTTAAAGGGATCTCCATTGCGGTTCTTTATACTCAGCTTGCGAACGACTATTTCAAGCTGAGTTTACGTTCCAAGGGTAAAGTAAATGTGGAAAAGATAGCCAAAAAGTTCGGCGGCGGCGGGCATGCTAATGCGGCGGCCTGCCGAATAAAAGGAGATATTGAAACAATTAAACTGAAGATTCTTAAAGCAGTTAAAGAAATGCAGTGATTTATGAATGGCGCAGTAATAATTGACAAGCCGGAAGGTAAAACTTCCCATGATATCGTGAGCGAAGTTAAAAAAATTCTGGGCGTCAGGAAAGCGGGGCACACCGGCACGCTTGATCCGATGGCCACGGGAGTTCTTACGGTATGTCTGGACGAGGCGACCAAGCTTACGAAATTTCTTGCCGGGGAAGACAAAGAATACCTGGCAACAATGCTGCTCGGAGTAAAAACGGACACATTGGATAGCAAAGGAAAAGTTATCGCCACATCCGATAAGTTTGTATCCGAAAAAGAAATTAGAGCCGTCATAACTCAGATGAAGGGAAAAATTAAGCAGATTCCTCCCGCATATTCCGCAATCAAATATCACGGCGAACCTTTATATAAATGGGCAAGAAGAGGGATACTCATTGATAAGGAACCGCGGGAGGTGGAAATTAATAGTATCATGATTGAGGATATTTCTTTGCCCCGTGTAACTTTTCGGGTTGATTGTTCCAAGGGCACCTATATTAGAACCCTTTGTTCCGATATAGGTGAGCGGCTTGGATGTGGAGCATGCTTGTGCGGCCTGCGCCGCCTGCGCAGCGGATTTTTTTCCGAAGAGATGGCCGTATCCCTGAGTAATCATGGAAATTATACATATAAGGATAAGAAAAACGAGCTTTTAGAAAAGATACTGCCCATGGCGAAATTAATGCCTTTAATGATTGCCATTGAGGTGGAAGTTAATTTCGCCGCAAAACTTCGCCACGGAACGCAACCTTCTGTGGAGATGATGAAGGAGTACGTTCTTCCTTTTCTTGCAGCAGGAGATATGATAAAGCTCATAAGTAGAGAAGGAGATCTGGTGGCCTTGGCGGAAATGGTCGTGCCGGTGAGCAAGTTTCCTGAATTCGATAGCAAAGATCAGGCCGCTAAAATAGTCAGAGTATTTAATAATATTTACAATTAATAAAAAATATATAATATGCGTAAAATTAATCATTTAGGAGGGAAAAAAGCGTGTTAACTTTGGAAAAGAGAAAAACATTAATTACGGATTATCGGCTTCATGAAAAGGATACGGGCTCTCCCGAAGTCCAGATCGCACTTTTGAGTGCCAGAATAGAATATCTGACGGAACATTTCAAGGCGCACAAAAAAGACCATCATTCGCGCCGCGGCTTGTTGAAATTAGTCGGTCAAAGAAGAAGGCTTCTCAATTACATTAAAGATAATAACGTCGAACGATACAGAAATATAGTGAAACGTCTGGGACTCAGGAAATAAAAAAGCGCAAGGGCGGAAGGCAATAGCTTATCGACTGCGGGCATGAAATTTATTTGCGGGCGTCAGTCGGCTATTGCGTTTCGCCCTTGAACTTCCTGTTGTCTTCTTTTAGACATAAATGGAGGAAAAATTAATGAGTAATACATTTAGTGCGGATTTTGCCGGGCGTAATGTTTCCCTGAAAACAAATTATGTTGCCGGTCAGGCTGATGGTTCCATATTGGTTTACTATGGAGACACAGTCGTTTTGGTAACGGCGGTTTCTTTAAAAACGGCCAGACAAGGAGTTGATTTTCTACCCTTGACGGTGGATTATCAGGAAATGACTTTTGCCGCCGGTAAAATTCCGGGAGGTTTTTTTAAAAGAGAAGGCCGCCCCAATGAAAAGGAAATTTTAACATCCCGAATAATCGACAGATCAATCCGTCCTTTATTTCCTAAGGAATATTTTTTCGAGACACAGCTGGTAGCGACCGTCCTTTCCGTGGATAAAGAAAACGACTCCGATGTCACCGCCATGATCGGGGCTTCGGCCGCATTGGAAATATCGAATATCCCCTTTAAAGGACCAATCGCCGGCGTGCGCGTGGGCAAAATCAACGGTGAATTTGTCTGCAACGCCCCAGCGGAAAAAATGAAGGAAAGCGAATTAAATATTTTTCTGGTGGGCAGAAAAGTAACGCCCGGTAAATCAGGCCGGCCTTATGATACGGAGCTGGTCATGATGGAAGGCGATGCCAAAGAAGTTGAAGAAAGCGTAATTATCGACGCCATAAATTTCGGTTTGGAAGCAATTCGGCCGGCAATTGACCTGCAGGATAAAATGCGTGCGGCCGCCGGTAAAGAAAAAAGGCCGCTAGAGAAAGTGGTTCCTGATGAAGAATTGGTTGCTCGCGTTAGCGCCGAGGCTTTGGCTGGCCTGAACGAAGGCTATAGCATGCCCCGTAAATTGGAACGCTACGCCAAACTTGATTCCGTAAGGGAAGCCGTGATCAAGAATATCGGCGGCGATGATGCTTTGCTGTGTAAGAAAATTGCAGCAATTATTGAAGAGTTGGAGAGGCACATTTTGCGCAACATGATCATCCAAAAAAAGAAAAGAATTGATGGTAGATCATCTGCTGATATTCGTCCGATTAGCGCCGAAGTAGGAGTTTTACCTCGCGCCCACGGTTCGGCTTTATTTAACCGTGGTGAAACGCAAGCGCTCGTCGCTCTCACCTTAGGAACATCTTCCGACGAACAACGCATGGATTATATAGGCGGCGAAGAAATGAGGTCATTCCTTTTACATTACAATTTCCCGCCCTATTGTGTCGGCGAAGCCAAACCTCTGCGCAGCCCGGGCAGAAGAGAAATCGGTCACGGCGCTTTAGCACGAAAGTCACTTGTGCCTGTTTTGCCCACACCTGAAGAATTCCCTTACACCATCCGAATAGTTTCCGAGATTCTTTCTTCCAACGGTTCTTCTTCAATGGCTACGGTTTGCGGCGGCATGTTATCTTTGATGGACGCGGGTGTGCCGGTCAAAAATATTGTCGCGGGCATTGCCATGGGTCTTTTGAAAGAAGGAGATAAGGTTGTTATTTTATCCGACATTCTTGGTGATGAGGACCATGCCGGAGACATGGATTTCAAGGTTTGCGGCACGGAAAAAGGGATCACGGCCATGCAAATGGATATTAAAATCGACGGCCTGACCGAAGATATTTTGCGAGCCGCTCTTACCCAAGCAAAAGAAGGCCGAGTTTTCATAATTGGTAAATTGCGGCAGACGATAGCGGCGCCGCGTCCGGATATTTCTCTTTACGCTCCTCGTATTACCACCGTCAAAGTCAAGGAAGACCAGGTACGCACTGTAATCGGTTCGGGCGGCAAGAACATCCGGCAGATTATTAGTGAAACCGGAGTCACCATTGACGTTGAAGATGACGGTACGGTAACAATTGCCTCCAGCGATGCCGAAGCGGCGGCCCGCGCTGTAGCTATGGTCAAATGGCTCACCGAGGAAGCCGAAGTCGGAAAAATTTATAATGGCACCGTGAAGAAAATTGTTGATTTCGGCGCCTTTGTGGAAATTTTACCCGGGACCGAAGGCTTGCTGCATATATCGCAAATCGCCAAAGAAAGAATAAATAAAGTCACGGATGTATTAAAAGAAGGCGACGAAGTAATGGTAAAAGTTCTGGAAGTGGACAAACAGGGCAAAATTAGACTTAGCCGAAAAGAAGCCCTGGGAGCGCAAGTAAAATAAGCCGAATATTTGACCCGGGACAACATCTCCAAAATATCCATTTTGTAATTATGATTAAATAATTGCAAAATGGATCTCTCCTAAAAATAGATAGGCTACTTTATTTTTTTAAAGTGAGCTGATAAATATTTCGAGCATAAAACACTATGGAAAAACCAGAGGCGATTATACAAAAAATAAGCGGCAATGATGATATCCCTTTGCCCCGCTATATGACTAGTCAGGCTGCCGGGATGGATATATTCGCAGCGGTGATTGAAGAAGAGATTATTGAACCCGGCCAGCGGAAAAAAATCCCTACGGGAATTAAAGTGGCTCTGCCCGAAGGCTATGAAGCGCAAATAAGGCCTCGCAGCGGACTAGCCCTGAATCAGGGCATAACCCTGCTTAATTCCCCGGGCACGATCGATGCCGATTATCGCGGAGAAATTGCTTTGATTGTTATAAATCATGGGCAGGAACCTTTTGTCGTTAAAAGAGGTATGCGTTTGGCGCAGATGGTCGTTCAGAAAACCTGCCGTTTGAAATGGGTGGAAGCTTCCGAGCTAACTACCACCTCCAGAGGTAGCGGTGGTTTTGGTCATACCTAATACCAATTCTAAATCACCACGCTATTTTTGTTGGCAGTTCAGCCCGGCGCATGCCTGGGTCGTTGTCGGCTTCCTCACCGTATATACAACGCGTGACCTTTAGGTTATACGCCTCGTCGCCTCCGCCTAGCCACCTCAATATCATCTTTGATTTAGATTAGGCCGTAGACGTAAAAAACTTCTTAACTTTTGCAATTGGCATTAAACAATGATATGAAAATGATGTAATTATATCCGTACAAGAAAAAGTTAAAGCATGAAAAAATTTAAAGTCAAAAAAACATTTCAAGAAATTAATGAAAAAATCAAAAATGGGCGTGCCGTAGTCATAACCGCCGAAGAAATGATCGATATTGTGGAAAGACACGGCGAAATTGAAGCGGCGCGTAAAATCGATGTAGTAACTACCGGAACTTTCAGTCCCATGTGCTCTTCGGGCGCTTTTCTTAATTTCGGACACACATCACCGCGTATTCGGGCATCCAAAGTCTGGTTAAACGATGTACCAGCTTATGGAGGTATTGCCGCTGTGGACTGCTACATCGGCGCGACGGAGGTTGTGGAAGGTGATCCACTCAACAGCGTTTATCCCGGAGAATTTAATTACGGCGGCGGGCACGTCCTCGAAGATTTTGTCAGTGGAAATGTTATCAAACTGCGCGCCGAAGGTTACGGTACGGATTGTTATCCCGCAAGAAAATACGAAAGAAACATAACGATCAATGATTTACAGGACGCCATTTTGTTTAATCCGCGCAATGCTTATCAAAATTACAATTGCGCCGTTAATTTATCCGACACGACAATTTACACATATATGGGAATGCTGCGTCCACGAATGGCCAACGCCGCTTACGCCACCTCAGGACAATTAAGCCCTTTATTCAATGACCCTTATTATAGGACTATCGGTGTCGGCACGCGAATATTTTTAGGCGGAGCCCAGGGATTTATCGCCTGGCCCGGCACCCAGCATAATCCCAACGTGCCGCGTACGGCTAATGGTGTTCCTAAACAGGGAGCCGGCACAATTGCCGTCGTAGGCAATTTGAAAGAAATGATCCCGGAATGGCTGGCCGGCGCCAGTATTTTAGGCTATGGCGTTTCTTTGTTCGTAGGGATAGGAATTCCCATCCCCATTTTGGATGAAGAAATGGCGCGCTTTACAGCAGTCAAAGATGAAGACATTTATACCCAGATTTATGATTACAGCATGGATTACCCCAAGGGTAAACCAAAACCCCTGGCGGAAGTCAGTTACAAAGATTTGCGCAGCGGAACAATACTTATCAATGAGAAAAAAGTTATAACAGCTCCTTTATCCAGTTATTACAAATCCGGACAAATTGCTAACATCCTTAAAGAATGGATAGAAAAAGGTAATTTTCTGTTGGGTGAACCTCAGCAAATTTTGCCTTCCGTACAAATTTAATTATCTCTTTTTCATTTATTAATATTTCCTGCCTTTGTTTTAACCAGTAACAACTCGTATAACTATTTACAAATATCAGCCTTTCAGCATCTCTTAAGTCAGCCGTTTAACGATAAACCTATTATCAAATTAACATAAATATTTGTAATTATTTACTTTATCATTTAATATTAATCGATATTAATTAATTTCAACTATTATTAAACTTTTTTCTTGACTTTTACTTTAAAATAGTGTTTTTAGCAATCATAGTGAGGTGAAGCTTTAATCTATGGTAGATAATATTAAGAAAAATAGAGTAAAAAAATTCCGAGAGACAATACCTTTAAGCGTAGCTGAGTTAGCCAGAAAGGCCGGGTTAACTCCACAAACGATTGCTAAAATGGAAAAAGGATTGTCCACAAGGAAAAATTCGGAATTGAAAGTAGCCAAGGCATTGCAAAAACCATATGAGGAAGTTTTTTCTTGAAAAGGCAACAGATAGACATGATGGATTTCTGCCATTTTGAGTGCGGGAGAAAGTTTTCTAAATGAAGATAGGCAGGTATCTCGTTGTTTTTTTACTGGTTATGGCTCTTTTGATAACGTTCGGCAACCGAGGACTTGTTGATAATTATTTAATGAATAAGCGGCTGGCCGAGTTAAAGTTCCAAAATGATGAAATAGCAATAGAAAATAAGGAATTGAAGAGGAAAATACTTTTATTGCGTGACGACTTAACCTATATTGAAATGTTAGCCCGCAGCGAATTAGGCATGGTTCGAGAAGGAGATATTGTTTACCGGCTAACAAAATGACCGGGTAAACTTTTTAGCTTAAATAACTTGAAGGTGTATTAATGTTAGATATCGGTTCAAAAACCAAGAAACTCGTTGGCCTGGATATCGGAGCAAGTTCATTAAAATTGGCCGAAGTCCTGAGCACGGCTAATGGTTATGTTCTTAACCGTTTCTTACAGATTCCTTTGCCCAAAGGCATTATCGTGGAAGGTGTTTTAAATGATCCCAAAGCGCTTTCCTTGAAAATCAAAGAACTTTTTTGGAATTCTAGTTGCAGGGGGAAAGGTGTTGTTGCTTCTTTATCCGGAAATTCCGTTGTCGTAAAAAAAGCAACCTTCGCCCAAATGGATGAAACAGAGCTACGCGATTTAATCCGTGATGAAGCAGGTAAATATTTGCCTTTTGATAATATGGACGAAGTTAATTACGATTTTCAGATTTTGGGTGATAATGAATATAATCCCAATCAAATGGATGTGATTATTGTAGCGGCCAAAAAAGATATGATCGAAACTTATGTTGCTGCAATTACAGCAGCCGGTCTTAATGTCGCAATTATGGATGTGGATTCTTTCGCTTTGGAAACCATGTATGAAGCTAATTATGAATTTGAGGATAATGAAATTGTCGTCATCGTGCGTATAGGCGCGGATCTTACGACAATCAACGTTATTAAAGGCGGCATGTCCATTTTCACCAGAGATTTTACTTTGGGTGGCAACTCTATTACCCAAGGCTTGCAGGAAAAATATGGTGTGACTTTTGAGGAAGCCGAACAAATTAAAGTCAATGGAATACCCGGCAGCGATCAGGATAATTTGGACTTAAGAAATAGTATTCTTGATTTCGCCGAACCGATTTGTTCTGAAATTGAAAGGTCTATTGATTATTTCCGCTCAACTTTCGGAGGCGAATATATTAAGCGTATATATCTTTCCGGAGGCTCGTCCAAGATTCCCGGACTGGCCGCAAATCTATCACAAAAGTTGAATGTCGATACGGAATTAATCAATCCGCTTTTGAAAATCGGCTATAATAAAAGAAATATAGATCCAAAGACGGCAGAAAGCATTAAACCCATTGCCGCGGTTGCTATCGGACTGGGTTTGAGGACAATAGGCGACAAATGATTAAAATTAACCTTTTACCTTATCATGAAAAGGAAAAGAAAGAGAACCTTGCCCGGCAGGTATTTATGATTATCGGCGCATTTGTTATATTTATTCTATGTCTTGTCTGGGCGCAAGTTTGGGTGTATTCATCGGTTAAAAATCTGGAGGATAAGATTAAAGACTCGGAGGCAACGCTAACCGTTTTAAATAAAAAAATTGGCGACCTGGAAAAATTTAAACGTGATAAAGAAGATTTGGAACAAAAAATAGGTGTAATCAAAACATTAGAAGAAAACCGTATGGCTCCGGTAAAGACCTTAGACGACCTGGCGATGCTTGTTCCGCTTAAAAATATCTGGCTTATTAAGATTACACAGAAAGACAATCGTCTTACTATTGAGGGAAACGGCAG
>MGQN01000015.1:20632-25323 GCA_001797845.1 Deltaproteobacteria bacterium RBG_16_44_11
ATGACATAAAAAAAATGTCTCCGCAGACCAAAGCTTTGGCCATCATTCTGGTTATGTTTCTTATCGGGCTTTTGTATTATATTTACTTTTTTAGTGGTATTTGGCAAAAGAAAACCAATCTTGATGATAAACTGAAAACACTGCAAACACAGATCAAAGAAAAAGAAAAAGTGGCTTCAGGACTTGATAAATATATAGCTGACGTTGCAGCATTAAAAGAAACTTATAAGGTCGCCTTAGAAAAACTTCCCGACCAGCGGGAAATCCCCGGCCTTTTTCATTCTGTTGCTCTGTCAGGTAAAGATGCGGGCATTGAGTTTTTGTTGTTTGAACCAAAAGCCGCCGTGCCCAAAACAATGGTTAAAAGGCCAGATGAAACACAAAAAACCTCGGATTTATTGAAACCTTCTACGGAAAGACAAGCCACGCAGAAAAAGGCAACTGGCGCTACTAAACCAGCGGCGGGAAAAAAAGCTCCCACACCGGAACCTGAACCATTTTACGAAGAAATACCTGTGAAAGTGTCGGTAATTGGTAATTTTCAGAGCATCGTTCACTTTTTTGAAAAAATATCCAAATTGCCGCGCATTGTCAATGTTTCCGACATTACCATGGGGGACCGCAAGGATGTAAAAGGACGGGGATATGTTATCACGGCATCATGTACGATAAAAACGTATATGTTTGTTGATAAAAAAGAGAAAACTGATGGACCGAAAAAATGATAAAATCAAAGTTCATTACATTAAATATTTTAATAAGTCTTTTTATTACCGCCTTTTTCGCTTTCGCTCAGGAAGGTGAAAAATCTTCGAATCCAGTTTCTTCCTCTGTTGCGGCGCCGGCCGAAATACAGCCTGCAATACAGCAGCTGACATCGATCGTACAAACGACGGACAGCTCTTATAATTACAATCCCGTGGGCAAGCCTGACCCCTTTCGTCCTTTTGTGGAAATAGATACCACGGCAATAAAAACGGCTGAAAAAAGGGGGAAAGATGATAAAAAAGATATGTCTTCTATTTTTCCTTTACAGAGAGCAGCAACCGAAAAATTCAGAGTGGTAGGGATCGCCGGCGATCAACTACGCCGCGTAGCTATTGTCGAAGATACGGCAAAAAAGTTTTATCCGCTATTCAAGGGAACGTATATAGGATTAAAGAATGGCAGGGTGGTTGAAATCATGGCTGACCGCGTTATCGTAGAAGAGGGCGAAGAAAAGATAGCCAAAAGAATAATTTTAAAACTTCGTAAAGATTAAATGAGGTAAAACCATGAAAAAAAATATACTCAAAATACTTCCTATCCTGATTATTATTACGATTTCAGCTTATCTACCGGTTGTTTCTTCAACTGCCCAAGAGGCGGAGCAAGGCAAGCCGGCAGAAAAAAAAGATGGGGCCGCGACCCCTAAATTAAAATATCTGGAAAATGTTTTATTCGAAAAACTGCCAGGGAAGGAAAGAGTAAGCCTAGTTGTATCTGAACAGCCGATGATTAAAGCAGAGGGGCAAACCAACGGCAGTCTGTTGGTTAAATTGGAAGATACGTCCGCGCCAGAAAATTTGCGCCAGGGACTGGGAGAAGGCCAATTAAACAATATATTGAGAGTGACGCCGTCTGAGCGGCAGGTCAGCGGCAAGCACTGGGTCTATTTGATGATTGATATCAAGCAAGTAGTACCTTACTCGATAAAGCAAGAAGGGAAAAACGTAACAATTGATTTTAACATTGCCAACCTACCCCCTGAAAAGAAAACACCTGTATCTGCACCAATAGCTGCTGAAAAAACTCCGCAAGTAACACCAAAAAAAGCGGAAGTGGAAGCGAAAACAGAAAAGATACAACCAATAAAGAAAGAAGTTAGATATGCGTCGACGGAAACCCGGCTTCTAGAAAGAAATATATCTATTGATTTTCAAGAGGCGGATATAAAGAGTGTTTTGCGCCTGATGGCTGAATATGGCAATGTAAGCATTGTTTCCGGCGATGATGTAAAAGGTAATGTGACTCTTTCCATGAAAAATGTGCCTTGGCAGCAGGCATTGGATACAATATTGGATGTCAACGGTCTATCCAAAAAAGAAATGGGCAATGTCATCAGTGTGGTTACAGTGGAGAGAAAGAAGAAAGATGAACAAACTAAAAGAGTAGGCGAAGAAGAGCAAATTAAAGCGGAGGGGCTACGCAGAGAGAGGGAACGGAAGCTTTTGGCCGAACAGGGAAAATTACGGCAAATATTAATTGAAGCGAAAATTGTCGAAGCAACAGAAGACTTTGCCAGAACACTCGGTGTCCATTGGGGATTTACCGGCAATCAACATATCGGATCTTATGGTTCTGGAATAGCTGGCGGCACTAATTCGGTACAGTCTAATGCTTGGAGCTTCGCATATCCACCGGAAATTACGAGAGTTGATACTAGCGGTAATCCTTTACATATGGCCGCAGTAAATCTGGCTTCGGCGTTCGCCGGCCCGACTCTTGGCTTTGTAATTGGTAAGGGAACTTCTTTTCTCGAAGCACAGCTTGCCGCTTTGGAAAAAACAACAAGCGGAAAAATTATCTCGGCGCCTAAAGTGGTTACAATGGACGATGTAAAAGCTATAATAAAGCAGGGCGATGAAATTCCGTATATAATTGAAAGCGTATCCGGGGGTGTCGTCACTAGAACTGTTTCTTTTAAAGAAGCTCTGCTGAAGCTGGAAGTAACACCAAAAATAACCGATGAGGGAAAAATTTCTATGATAATTAAGGCTACTAATGACAGGGCTGATTATACGAGAGAAGTTTTATTCAACCCCCCCATACGTAAAAATGAGGTAGAATCTACAGTGGTTATTAGCGACGGCGATACCGTAGTCATTGGCGGCGTTTCCATAAACGAAGATGAGAAAGTTGATGAAGGTGTTCCTTGGTTCTATAGAATTCCTATTTTGGGTTACCTGTTTAAGCATGAAACACTAAAGAAAAATAAAAGACAGCTTTTAGTTTTCATTACTCCGAAAATTTTAAAAGGTGATGACTTTACTGAGAGCACCGAAAAGACCATCAACTAAAATGACTTTGTAATTGATATATACTACCGCCACTGAGAAAAAATTCTTTGCGGCGGCTTTTAACAAACAAATCTTTTTTTGGATTATATTATGGAATGCTTAACAAATAAAATAAGGTTTTGTGTTTTTTTATACGTCGTAATTATCCTGGGGGCATGTACCACCACACCCCTACAAAAGGAACAAACGGAAATATTTTTAAACAAAGGAATATCTTTTATTGAGTTAAGACAATATCCAAACGCATTGAGGGAATTGTTGGAAGCTGAAAAATACAACTCGCGTGATCAGAGAATATATTATTATATGGGCATGGTTTATCACGCGATGGATATGAAAGAAAAGGCTGTCGATAGCTTTCAACAGGCGATTTCTTTAAAAGATGATTATTCCGAAGCTCATAATTATCTGGGCACTCTTTATTCGAATGAAGGACTTTGGGACAAAGCGATTGCCCACTTTGACCAAGCTCTGGCCAATCCTCTTTATCAAACACCGGCAGTGCCTCTTTATAATGAGGGCTGGGCCTATTATTCAAAAAAAGATTATGCTAAAGCTATGGACAGTTACCGCCGGGCGCTGCAACGAGAGCCGCAAACTGTATTGCGTCCGCAAATTGAAAAAAATATCGGCCTTATCTATTTTTATCAATCCGACATGCCTAACGCCATATATCACTTTAACAAGTCTGTTGAGTTAAATCCTAATCTTTTCGACGCGCATTTTTTCCTGGGCGAGTGTTATCTAAAAATTAAAGACAAAGTAAATGCCAAAAAAGCGTTTCAGTCCGTTGTTAATTTAGCGCCCCAATCTTCTTTCGGTAAAAAAGCTAAAACTTATTTGCAGTCATTGAAATAACCCGGCTGCGCGCATTAAGTTCTTTCCAATCTTGACACGCTATGTAGTCCGTGTTAGGCATTTCAAAATTACCTTTCACATTTAATTATTTAGCCGGGAATATATGGAAAATAATAACCTTGAAGAAAATCGTTTGAAGTTTCTTTCCGAAGCAGAAATATTTTTGCAGGAGGGCAAGCTGCCCGAAGCCCTCAGCCTTGCCGAAGCCCGGCTGAAAAATTTTCCTTTAGATGTGGATGCCCGCATTATTGCTGTAAAGGCTTTAATCGGCATGGGCAGGGTTGAGGAAACCAGGAATATTTTACATGAAGTAGAGGAAATTATTTCGGGATTGTCTCTGATTTATATACGGATGGGCGATATCTATGGGAAAAAAAGTTTCTATCGGGATGCGGCTGTCTGTTATGAGAAATTTATTTCTTTGAACCCAAATTCAGATAAGGCAAAAGAAGTTGTCGAAAAAATTTCCCTCCTTGAGCAGGAAGAACCTCTGATTACAGAAATTGATGAAACGGCAGATCACGAACCTATACCCAGACCTGACTTTCACACAGTTACTCTGGCGGATTTATATATTAAGCAAGGACACTTTAAAATGGCCGCCGAAATCCTCGAGAAAATACTCCAATATGATCCGGATAATAATTTGGTAAGGACAAAGCTGGATACGGTCAAAACTGCTATTGCTTTGAAATCATCGGCAAGAGGTGATGTTGTCCAGTCCGACCATTTGGCCGAAACATTGACACGATGGCTGGAAAACATCGACAGGTT
>MGQN01000016.1:0-885 GCA_001797845.1 Deltaproteobacteria bacterium RBG_16_44_11
CTGGGAAGTCTGGCTTGATGGAATGGAAATCACTCAATTTACTTACTTCCAACACGTGGGAGGCTTTGACCTGAATCCGGTTTGCGCGGAACTGACCTATGGCATCGAAAGAATAGCTATGTATATTCAGGGCGTCAACAACGTCTATGATTTACAGTGGAACGATAAAGTCAAATACGGCGATGTGCACCATAGGGGCGAAGTGGAGTTTTCCACTTACAACTTTGAAGTGGCAAATATTCCGATGCTGCGCAAACTCTTTGACACTTACGAAGAGGAAGCCCTGCGCATTGCCGAAAAGAAGCTGGCGCTTCCTACCTATGATTACTGTTTGAAATGTTCCCATACTTTCAATCTGCTCAACGCCCGCGGCGCGATCAGTGTCGCCGAGAGAACAAGCTACATCGGACGGGTGCGCAATCTGGCGCGTATTAGCGCGGAGCTATACATAAAACAACGGGAAGAAATGGGTTATCCACTCTTAAAGAACAACTAATGATCTGGAGAAAAAATGAGTAAGGAATTGCTTTTTGAAATCGGCACCGAAGAAATTCCCGCCGGGTTTTTATCCAAAGCGGTGGTGGATATGGCAGAAATCATCCATAAATCTTTAACGGAAAAGCACATCGCGTTTAAGGGAATAAGATGCCTGGCCACACCGCGCCGTCTGGTTCTCTATATTGCCGATGTCGAACAAAAGCAGGCGGATCAGACCATAGAAAAAATAGGACCCGCTAAAAAAACAGCTTTTAATGAAGACGGCCATCCAACCAAAGCGGCGCTGGGTTTTGCCAAAGGTCAGGGAATGGAAGTCTCCCAGCTGGAAACCATTGTCACCGAGAAAGGCGAATATCTGGGTGCGCGCAAGACCATTACCGGCCAGCC
>MGQN01000016.1:933-5356 GCA_001797845.1 Deltaproteobacteria bacterium RBG_16_44_11
TCGAAAATCCATGCGCTGGGCCGCCTACGATCTGCGTTTCGCCCGTCCGGTGCATTGGCTTTTGGCGCTCTACGGCGGAAATGTCATTCCCCTGAAGATTGAAGATATCGAAAGCGCCAACACCTCCCGCGGTCATCGTTTCATGAGTCCTGCGCCTTTTACCGTTTCAACATTTGAAGATTACCTGACCAAAGCCAGAGAAAATTACGTTATTGCCGATCCGACAGAAAGAAAAAAATTAATTTTAGCCGAAGCGCAAAAAGCGGCGGCTGAAGTTGGCGGGAAAATTTTTTTTACGGAAGACCTGCTGGAAACAATCAGTTTTATCGTTGAATATCCGGTGATTATCCGCGGCGGCTTTGACCAAGACTATTTAAAAATCCCCAAGGAAGTCCTCACCACTACCATGATCTCTCATCAGAAGTACTTTCCTGCTGTAAATGACGAAGGAAAGCTGTTGCCTTACTTTATCGCCGTCAGCAATACCAAACCGCGTGATAAGAAAGTTGTCGCACGCGGAAACGAAAGAGTTCTGCGGGCAAGGCTTGCCGATGCTCAATTTTTTTTCGAAGAAGATCGTAAAATTCCCTTGGAGGCTCGTGTCGAATCACTAAAAAAAGTTATTTTCCATACTCTTCTGGGCACCTCTTATGAAAAAATGATACGCTTTCGAAAATTGGCATCAAAAATTGCTCAAAAAATCAATCCGGCTATCAAAAAGAATGTCGACCGGGTGGCGCTTCTGGCCAAGGCGGATCTGGAATCGTTGATGGTAGGCGAATTCTCCGAATTGCAGGGCATTATGGGACGCGAATATGCGCTCTTAGCGGGAGAAAACAAGGTAATTGCCCAGGCTATTTATGAACATTATTTGCCGATAGTAGCTGGCGGTGATTTGCCGCAAACCGATGAGGGCGCTATTGTCGGCATCGCCGATAAAATGGACACGATTATTGGCTTTTTCGGTGTCGGCCTCCAGCCGACCGGAACGGCTGATCCCTATGCGCTGCGCCGTCAGTCTCTGGGCATTATTAATATTATTCTTTCCAAACGCTACGCTCTCCCGCTTGATTATCTGGTTGATGAAAGCCTATTGCTATTTAAAGGTATCCTAAAAAAGCCACCAGATAAAATTAAAAAAGATGTGCTGGATTTTTTCCGGGGCCGGCTGGAAAATCAGCTCATCGTCCAGGGCTTTGCCTACGATACGGTGGAAGCTGTTTTATCTACAGGCTCTGCCGATATTGTTATCGCCTTGGAAAAAATCAAAGCATTGCAATCTTTCCGGCAAAATCCAGAGTTTGAGCCGATTTCGGTCGCTTTCAAGCGCGTGGATAACATATTAAAGGATTTCCGTAATCCCCATATCGACACAAGTCTTCTTGCCGGCAGCGTGGAAAAAAATTTATTTTCCGCTTTTAAAAAAATTAAAACCAAACTGGACAACGCAATTGCCGCAAATGATTTTAGCCTGGCGTTGACCGAACTGGCCGGATTGCGTCCGCCTGTAGATGCTTTTTTTGACAGTGTCATGGTCATGGATAAGAATAAAAAAATACAATTTAACCGTCTTTCGCTTCTGGCGCACATATCGGCTCTATTCCATAAAATTGCCGATTTTTCCAAAATCGTTACCGCGGGCTGATCTTTTACTGATTGCGTCATGCATGATGGTTTTTATGAATTACATCAGTCACATTGACATTAATGTAATGCCTTGCTAAGATAATTAAGATTTTGCGCTTAGTTTCAAGATATTATAAGAGAGAAACAGCCAAATGAACGGGCCGACGAAAGCACAATCTTCAACCTTCGCGATAATTGACGAAAAACTGCGCCTGCGCAAAGCATTACAGGACATAACCAACCGTATTCATGCAGCCCAAAATATCAAGCAAATCCTTGTTGATTTGAAAGATGGTATTTTAAATCTTTTCGACGCTCATTCCATAACAATATATGTCGTAGATAATCCCCGTAATGAAATATATTCCATGTTTCTCGCCGGAACCCAGCTAAGAGAAATTCGCGTTCCCATCAGCAACAACAGCATTGCCGGATTTGTGGCCAACACCGGCAGGGTTGTTAATATCAACGATGCCTATAATCAATCGGAACTAAAAATAATCGATGCGAAATTAAGTTTTGATCAGAATTGGGACAAAATATCTGGTTTTAAAACAAAACAAATTTTAGCCGCTCCCATTTATAACAATAATCAACTTCTGGGCATTATTCAGATTCTCAACAAAAAGATTGGAGAAGGAAAATTTACCGAGGAAGAAGTGGGATTAGCGCTGGAAATTGCCGAGGTTCTCGGAGTGGCTTTCTACAACCAGCAACGGTTTGAACGACGCCGGAAAACGCGGTTTGATTATTTGATAAACCACGATCTGCTTAAAGAAGAAGAACTGGAAAGAGCTTGGGAAGAATCACGAGAACAAAAAGAAACGATGGAAAATTTTCTCATGCATAAATACAAAATATCTAAAGAAGACATAGGTCTTTCTTTGGCAGAATTTTATCACTGCCGTTTTGTTCAATACAGCGACAAGACAGTGATCCCGGGAGATCTAATAAAAAATTTAAAAAAGGATTTTTTACGGCGCGAACTCTGGGTGCCTCTGGAAAAAATAGACAACAAAATACATATAATCGTGGATGACCCTAAAAATATTATAAAGAGAGACACCATCGAAAACCTTTTAAAAACCAAGCAGGTAAAATACGATGTTGCTCTGACTGAAGACATTATTAAGTTCATCAATCTTTTTTATCACTCTTCTGATGATGAACACTCTTTTACGGAAATATTGGGAAGATTGGATGATGAAGATACAATAATCGAAGATGAAGATGGCGGAGAGAGGATCACGGAATCGGACAACGTCATCATGCAGCTCGTCAATAAAATTATTAATGACGCGTACAGCCGCGGCGCTTCGGATATACATATTGAACCGAATATAGGCAGAAAAAATGTGGAAATTCGCTTTCGTATTGATGGTGATTGCGCCCTATATCAAACGGTCCCTTTCAGTTACCGCGCGGCGATTATTTCCCGTATCAAGATCATGTCGAACCTTGATATTACAGTTAAAAGACTGCCGCAGGATGGCAAAATTAAATTCAGGCGACCCATGGGAGAAGAAATAGAATTACGCGTGGCTTCCATTCCGACGCAAGGCGGAGTGGAAGACGTGGTCATGCGTGTTTTGGCTAAGGGCGAAACAATGCCGCTCGAAGATATGGTTTTATCGTCGCGCAACTACAAAGAACTGATTAACATTATAGCCAAGCCTTATGGAATGATTTTATGTGTGGGACCTACCGGTTCCGGAAAAACAACCACGCTACATGCGGCTTTGCACCACATTAACCGTCCGGATAGAAAAATATGGACAGCGGAAGATCCGGTAGAAATTACTCAATATGGCTTGCGCCAGGTGCAGGTGCAACCAAAGATCGGCTTTGATTTTGCTGCAGCCATGCGCTCTTTTTTACGTGCTGATCCTGACATTATCATGGTCGGCGAAATGCGCGATTTTGAAACCGCAAAAACAGGCGTCGAAGCCTCTCTTACCGGACATTTGGTTTTCAGCACTTTGCATACCAATAGCGCTCCGGAAACTATTGTGCGTCTGCTGGACATGGGAATTGATCCACTCAATTTCGCCGATGCGTTATTGGGGATCCTGGCCCAACGGCTTGTGCGAACGCTTTGCAAAAAGTGTAAGGAGCAATATCACCCATCAAAAGAAGAATACGACGAAATCGTCGAGAGTTATGGCACACAAGAGTTTGCAAAGTTAAATACCCCCTACAATAACGATTTTAAACTTTACCGGCCTAAGGGTTGTGAAGCATGCGATAAAACCGGATACAAAGGCAGAATGGGTATTCATGAACTCCTGATTGGCACCGATAGCATAAAAAGAATGGTACAAAAACATGAAACGGTGGAAGGCATGCGGAATAAAGCCATGAGCGAAGGAATGACGACACTTTTACAAGATGGTATTTTGAAGGCCTTTAAAGGCTTTACTGATTTTATACAAGTACGCCGTGTTTGTATCAAATAGAACCACCTTTAAATTTTTACTGCTGACTTTAATTGGTTTTTTCCCAGCTCCAATATCTTCAATCTTCAGTACCTCAGATAATTAATTTTTCACATTTTGTTCAACCGTTTTTAATATTTCATTGAAAAAGAAGGGTGAAAGGGGCGATTTTTCTGATTTGTTCCGAGAGATGATTCCACTAGTTAGTACGTATTATCATATAGTTACAATTATCGGTAACGATTATTGATATTTTGGCATGATCCTTCCATTAATATTAGGGGCAAATAAGCTTAGAAGGAGGAAACAGATCATGAAAAAGACATTAGGAACAATGATGGTAGCGGCGGCGGTTGTTCTTT
>MGQN01000017.1:0-240 GCA_001797845.1 Deltaproteobacteria bacterium RBG_16_44_11
CCTTTTTGTTATGCATTTATACACACTACACGGTTCTGTAACCGAATGTGCCACACATTTACCGTCTTGATTTTTGCAACCATTGCAAACAGCGTCTTCAAATTTGAGATTCATGCTTTTGGCAACAATGTTTCTCAATTTTTCATTTTCCCGTGCCGCGTACAGCGCACAATTGAAACAGTCTATCCCGCAAGGCGCGGTCATTTGTCTATAATCCATAATGCTCTCCTTTATTATCTT
>MGQN01000017.1:282-13807 GCA_001797845.1 Deltaproteobacteria bacterium RBG_16_44_11
TTATCCGGTCCGCCGCATTCGGGCGTGTAGCAGGTGACGTTTCTGAATTCGCATTTCCGAAAGCAGGAGGGACATTGCTCCGGGATGTTCTGCGCTTTGAGGGTGTAGCCGCATTCCCGGCATTTCCAAAAAGTCATGCCACAGGCGGGGCATTTATCTTCGTCAAACGGTGTTTCGGATTTATACCCGCAGATAGCACATTCTTTAACAGCCATATCCATGCCTCCCCTGATAGATGTTGACTTTAGTGACGTATACTACAGTCCCAAATCTGCCGCCACGCCCTTCATCGCATCAAGTCCTAGCGCAATAAAGTCATCTAGCTCCAAGCCGATCTCACTACACTTTGCTATTTGCTCTCGGTTCGCACCCGCCGCAAAGCGCTCTTCCTTGAACCGCTTGCGAATAGATTTGGCCTCCACGGAGGCGAGCTTTTTATCGGGACGCACCAATGCCGCGGCAGTGATAAGCCCGGTCAAAGGATCGGTACAAAACAGGGCTTTATCCATCAGCGACACGCAGGGCTCACCGAGCATTTGGTTGTGGACTAAAATGGCATGACTGACAGCATCGCTTGCGCCCAGTTGTTTGGCCATTTCCGCTCCGGGCTTGCCGTGGATTTTCATATCCGCATTCGTTAAATCAATATCGATATCATGAAGCAGACCCGCCAGACCCCACTCATCTTCATTTTCCTTGAACCGCCGGGCAAGCGCCCGCATAATGGCTTCCGTAGCCAGCATATGCTTGATGAGATTTTCATTCTTTACATTTTCGTGGATGGATTTCAGTGCCGTTTCTCTATTCATAACAATCTCCATCCTTTAACTACTGTCACCTTCGCCATTGTTTGCAGTATAGCTCTATCCTTTAATATCAAAAATAAAGATTCAAATGTGATTTCTCGCTAAGCGGCCTTCTGTATTTCTTTGCCTTCGTACTCGGGAAACATGATAATCGCCGGGTGAACGTTGAAGGCTTTTGCTATCAGTTCTACACGTCTTTTTCCTATCTCCACCTTATCATTTTCCAAAAGGCTGATATTCGTCGCACTGATTCCGCAACGTTCAGCAAGCTCCGCCTGAGTCCAGACCTTTAATTCACGAAGCATACGAATGACCTCGCCGGACGTCAACTTGGCGTGCGGTTTTGCCGGAACAAATTCGCTTTTTTTGCTGGTTTTCATAAGTCCTCCTAATATTCGTGCGGCTATAATAAGTCAAGGCGGAATTTAAATAGAACAGACAGCATATGCTTGATCAGGTTTTCATTCTTTACATTTTCTTGGATGGCTTTTAATGAGACCCAAGCTACAGGAACAAAGCGAATAACCTAAAGGTCATCTGCGACTGGAGCTTGCAGGTCGAATTATCCCAGAAGCGTAGTACCCTGAAGGGCATCTACGACGACGTGGGACTTGTACCTTATGTAATTTCCCGATCCATAAGTTCCTCTATCTGACGACCACTGCCGCTTTGGTATTTTTGTAACAAATGAGATGGTTTTGATTATTGTGTAGCTATTCTAGAAAAAATGGAATCGTCGCCATTATCCACTTTTGGCAAAAGGTCTATATATTTTCCCTGTTAATGTGCGCGACTTTGGCAACCGGGAAGCCGTTAAAGTCCGTGGCCGAGGCTAAAGTGTAAGCGCCAATATTTTCCGCGTAAAGCAAATCGTCAATTTGCAAATCTTCCGGCAGTTCATCAGCCAGTGAGATTGTATCAAAAGCGTCGCAGGTCGGTCCAAAAGTGGCGCAAAGTTTGAGTTCGCCGGCTTTAAAAGCGTGGAGCGGGTAATACTGGTGGTCATAAACCTGGCCGGAAAAAGTATGATACACGCCATCATCAAGATAATAACAAGTTTTGCCGTCGCGAATGGATTTGCCGATAATTTTTGTCACCAAGGTGCAGGCTGTGGCTACCATAAATCGGCCAGGCTCGGCAATAACCTGGATGTTGTCTTTGCCGAACAAGCGTTTAATTTCCAAATTCAATTTTTTAGCCAAAGCAGAAAATGATTTTACATCCGGTGTGTATTTAACCGGAAACCCGCCGCCAATATCCAAAACTTTTTTCTTTTTGCCCTCTTTATCCGTAAAACCAATTTCAAAATTCCGCAAAGCAGCTTCCTTCAAAATAGAATGCGCAAAATTTAGCCCTTGCAAATAGTTGTCAAAATTATTGCATTGACTGCCCACGTGAAAACTAATGCCTTCCACATCCAAACCCATGCCAATGGCCTCGGCAATTAGATCCACGGCTTCGCCGGGATGCGCGCCAAATTTGGAAGACAGCTCCACCATACTTCCGGTATTGGGCACGCGAATGCGTAAAATTAGCCCTACGTCCGGCGCGTGTTGCTTGATTTTTTTCAGTTCCTCAATATTGTCAAAAGTTACCAAAATTTTGTACGGGTTTAATTTTGTCAAAACTTTGAACGGTTTAATAGTGTTGGCGTAAATAATTTTGTCCCAAATAAAATCTTGGCGTTCTTTGTCCGGCCAGGTTTCAATATTTTTATAAACAAGCTTGAATTCGTAAATTGAAGCCACATCAAAGCTAGAGCCAAGGTCAAACATGGTTTTAATTATCGCAGGATTGGAATTAGACTTAACCGCAAAATACGGTTGCACATCCGGCAATTTTTCACGGAATTCCTTAAAATTGTTGCGCAGGATTTCGTGGTCAACCACAAACAGCGGCGTCCCGTTTTTAGCGGCCAATTCCTGCAAAAGTTTTTTCCTTGTCTCAATCATGGAATAAACCGGAAGTTTTCAAATTGCCAAACGTCGGCAGTGGGGGTGTTGGCCGGGTTTTCTTTAAAATAGACTACGCGGTTTTTAATGGGAGTCCAGTCCGAGGCCTTGGAAATAAAATTGCCTAAATAAGGTTTAGCAATATCCAGTACAAAGTCGTGCGGTAAATCATCGGGTAAATTCAATCCCCTTTTCGGGTTTTCTATCATCCAAAGTACTGCGCTGATAACCCCGAGCGCGACCTGCAAAGTTGTGGCATTTTGTCCTGGTGCCAGCCTTCTGGCTTCTTCTATGGAAAGATCGCTGCCTGTCCACCAGGAAGTGTATTCATGGCCCATAAGCAAAGCGCCTAATATATCCGCGCCGGTAGTAATTTCATCGCCCATAATTCTTAATTTTGGCGGCAAAACATAATTTCTGCCGCGAAGTTCGTAAATGGAAGCCAAAGTTTCGTGGCAAGGCATGTATGCGTAATGCACGGTGGGACGAAAAACGGCCTTTTCTTCTTCCCAAACTGTAAGTCGATCTGATAATCCAAAAGCTTCGCCATGGCGGATAACCATACCCACAATTTCCTGGTCCGGAATCCAAGATCTGACCCAGGTGTTCATACCCATTTGCGCCAAAGCGATTTGGTTTTTTGGGCCATATGGCGGAACATGCGCCAGGTTCGGAAGTTTTTGCTCATGCGTACCCCAGCCCATTTCCGCCGGCGCTGTGCCTTCTTCCCGAAGGCCTTCTATGCTCCAGGTGCCCACGAATTCATCCACTTCCTTGGGGCGATTAGTAATTTGCGTGTCGCGCTCGCTGCAATGAATGACTTTGACCTTTAGTTTTTGGGCAAGCAAATTAAATTTTCGGGATTTGATTAATTCTTCCAGTTCTTCTTTGTCTTTCACGGTTACCTTGCCATCAGCTATCATTTTATTTGCAATATCAATCAGGCCCTGTTTTACAAAATGTGAAATCAGCCCTGGATTAGCGCCATGGTCAACCACGGAACTTACGGAGTCTTTGGGCCAGTCTTTGATCATTTCGCGGAGTTTCATTTGCCGCCAGTACAAAGATTTTTCAAACGGACTGTCTTTGTGTATCCCTTCTAAAGAATCCCAAATCTCAACTGAAGTATTTATGTACAAAATATTATTGTCATGGCACCAGCCAATAATATCATTGGCGCCAATATTCCAGGCCAAATCTATAATCAGGCCGCCATTGTCAGTGTATTTGGCAAACTCTTTACCCATATTTCCCGGGGTAATGCGGTTTCGGACAAATTGTACACCTTTATCAGTAAATTTCTTTAAACTTTGGGCTTTGTCTTCAAAATCCATAATAGTGACATTTTTCGGGTCCACTTTCAAATGCTCAAAAAGAATTGGCAAAGTGCATTGCGAAACCGAGCCATAGCCGATAATTAAAATTTTGTGGTCAAATTTTTTCTTAGTCATTTTTTTGATCCGTATCCGCCAAATAATAGTGTTCGAGTTTATTTTGTTTTTTGATAAGATATTGTTTTTAGATGGTTGAACTATAGGAATTACGGTCTTGTGTCAAGGAAATCTTGGCCACAAAATGTAGGTTCGGATTATGTTTATTACCGATTGAAATGTAGTGTGAATTGGGATCGAAGCGACGCCGGGCAAGCGCCCGCATAATGGCTTCCGTAGCCAGCATATGCTTGATCAGGTTTTCATTTTTTTACATTTTCTTGGATGGCTTTTAATGAGACCCAAGCTACAGGAACAAAGCGAATAACCTAAAGGTCATCTGCGACTGGAGCTTGCAGGTCGAATTATCCCAGAAGCGTAGCGACGTGGGACTTGTACCTTATGTAATTTTCTCTATCCATAAGTTCCTCTGCCTGACGACCACTACCGCTTTGGCATTTTTGCAATAAGTGAGATGGTTTTGATTATTCTGTAACTAGCCTAGAAAAAATCTAACCGTCCCCAATTATCCTACTAGTGTTTTCTTTTAAAAATCTTATTTAGAAAGTGACTCACCCTTTGCAATTTTTCTAACAAGCTCACGCAGCTCTTCTGGTACTAAATTGGCTGAAGTTGACATCTCTTTAATTAGGCTATTCTGAAATACCGATGGATCACCGAGGCCTTCTTCTCTTGAATATTCTTCTAATAATCTTTTCCCGGGGAAAAGAACTCTCCACTTATCATCTTCATCCTTAATTGCAGATCCCACCTCTTCTTGATATTTGGAAATCAAACTTTCTAAAGAAGTCGGACTAGTTATTGCGGATAGGGCTGAATTTATTTGAGTCACCTTTGTTGTAACATTTGTTTTTAAAGTCTTGATCCTGTCGGCATCATATGCATTTGTGGCATCAATAATAGATTGACCTTCCAATAGCTTACCTAAAGAAAAATCTTCGGGGCGATATGTTAGATTTAATCGAAATGAGAGCATGTCTCGGAGTACTTCGCCTGAAATTCTGCGAACGATGCTTCTTAATCGAGATTTGACTTGTTCGGGGTTCGTTGCCTTGCCAAATATTTCTGTTTGGACCTTTGCAATCAATTCATCAACTAGTAGATAGTTTTCGATCTCGTGTCGCTTGAAAACATAAACGCGCCCAGATGTATGTTCGTTATATTTATTAATAAACTCCGGCGTCAAATAATCTCGATCACGAAGAAGATAAAACTGCGTCCATCCCAAATCTGCTTCTAGAATCGCCATAATTGCAGCGTTTATCCTTGTCTGATTCTCGCATGAGTTTGCAGGAATGAATTTTATTGTACTGCCATAGTTAGGGAATATGTTTGAAAATACTTTACGTTCAGAGCTTGAGTTTTCACCTTCTAAAAAAACCATTCGCTTAGCAATACCTATATACCCTGAAAAACCAAACATGTCTTTCAAGATACGAAGAGCTTCAGCCTCATCTGTACCTTTAATTACTCGTGGTTTGAAGGTTGTCTGATCTCGAACCACATACATAACCCGGTCGCGCCCAGCTTCATCAATAATTTCGGTATTGTGAGTAGCGAGCCAGACTTGATTGCCCGGTTTGATACTTTGCATTGTCCTTACAAGCAACCGAGCCAGTTCAGGGTGAAGGTGCAGCTCGGGCTCATCAATAACGATAACAGCATTCGAGACATCATGTCGAAGGAAGAAAGAAAGAATGAAGAAGACTTCCTTTTCACCAGAAGATAAATCTTGAAAAGGAATAATTTCTCCAGAAGATATTTGAATGTATAGGTTGCTTGGGATCTCCTCGTTAGCATCGGCAAATTTGTACCCAACAAAGAGCTTTTGTAAAAGTTCATCGTAAGGACGTAGTGGGTCTTCAGGAACGTTGCCAACAGCAACCTTAGCAACATCACGCTTGTGATGGTACTCGCCAAGGTGACGATAATAGTGATAGCGCTGCTGAACTAAAAATTCGAACATGTCTTTATACTGAACATCAGAAGTATTAAAGGCCATGCCCCATATATAATCTCTATTTATTATCTGTTCATAAGTAAAAAGTCTTTTCCGGTCAAACCCTTCCGGGGGATAGTAACGATCTGACTTAAGAAAAAATCCTAGCGCGCGGCTGTACTGGTTACGAAGAACTTGTGAAACGAGATTGTGAATTAAATTGTAGAGACTAGCTTTAGCTTGATACTTACCTTCCGCATAATTGTATGAACGATAATAGGTTGAATTGTTATCAAAGTAATCGCGGACTTCCTGCGGGTATTGGTCATGACTCGATGCAATATAATCCCGAATTAATTTCTGTTCCTCAGGAGTAACTGCGAGTGCAACCTCAAATGCATTGGTTGGAAACGACCGGCGCAGTGACCAGGCTAAGCTCCAGGAGTTTGATAATGCATAGCCAATAAGTTCCAATATGGAGCTTTTCCCGCCACCATTAGGCCCAGCAAGAACAACTAAGTCGGAACCGTTCGATGGCAGGAAAAAAGGTCCTAAATGCACTTCTTGAAGATGACGAAAAGATTTAATATGTATTTCCTGAATATACATCAGCTATTTCCCTCTCTCACTTTATACCCTATTTTATTTCATATCCCTAAATTTGGCTTCGATTAAATTGAACCGCCCCCATTATTCACATATTTTGATCTTCATTGTTTCGCATGTGCTCCATATCGTAAAATCAATATTGCAATTGTCAAAATTAAAGATGAATCCCCGTCTTTGAACCTTAAAACTTACGTGTCTCGATAGATATAATTTAGAAATTCTTCATGAGATATATCGTCATTATACATATCAGCCGAGTCACCATGCTTATTGCGAAGCCATGTTTCATATCCTTTGGCAACTCCTCGCTCAAAATCTTCAATAGGATGACATATTGTACATAATACGACTACGTCATTTACTCTTTCTTCATATAGGTTTTCATAATTTTTATGATGAACCTCAAGATTATCTTTTCTTTTGCATTTAGCGCATTTTCTACCGAGTATTTCAAAAGCTTTGTCTCTTTTTTTCTTCCACTCTAGTGATTGAATATATTTTTTATATCCCATGTGAGCACTTTTAGAACCCAGCAAACAATTAGCCTTTTCTTTCTTGCCCTTTAATGTACTGCAGTTGAAATCAAGTGACAACTGCAAATCTTGTGTTCTTTTGGTTTTTCTCATATTAGTTAATCAATATCGCATCCCTCATTTTATCATATAAAATGAGGGCAAGCCTTGGAATATCAGTTTCCATTTCCTTTAAGCATTATCTCAAGAATTAAATTGAAGCACTATGGATTATATCAAAACTTTTCACAAATAGATATGCTATGGAAAGATTTGACCGTTATTTAAAGCTATTTTCTATTAAAATAATTAATTTTTTAAAATCTTTGAGATCGGCTATGTTTGAAAGTTCAACAATACGCTTTGCTACTTTTATTTTGTATTTATCCTGTCCTATAAAATTTGTTATTTCATCGCTTGTGTTTCGAGAAACGATAACTTGCGAAGGGCGTTCTTCCTCAAGTTTATCGATAACACTTGCCGCTGTTAACCATTCCATTGTTTTTTTATGCTGAAAAAAATCTTTATTAGATTTTAAGCTATTTTGTGTTTGGTATTTTGTGCGTTCCTGTAAACCACGCAATGCTTTTTCACCAGCTTCATCACCATCAATAATTAAAGCAACCTTAACTTCTGACGCATTTCCAAATGTGATGAGTGATTCGTATAGTGTACATGCACCTGATGCGTTGCCACCTGGAAAAAATCGTACATCAGAAGGATCAATTGATACTTTACCTTTAGAAAAGAGTTTTGCCCAAACACCCTTTAATAATATTTCATCAGAAGGCCCCTCTACTACAAGATTAAAAGGATATAAATACATCGAATCGAGCAGTGAAACACCAAGAAGTTGTCGAGCCAGATCATATTCATTACCTACTATAAATGTACTGTGTGGTTCATCAGTATTCTTATCAACGATTGCAACAAGAACGCCTTTGCTACGCGGTATAAAATGAGCAGAATGTGTAGTTATCATGGTTTGTACTTCTTCAGAGAATTTCTGAAGCACTAAAGACATTGCACGTTGCCGCGAGGGATGAAGATATGATTCTGGTTCTTCGATAGCCCAAACATACGTTACACGCAGATTATGACGTTGTGGATGATGTTCAGCAAGATATTTTAGTAAAAAAAGAAGAGTGCTAGTTTGGATACCTGCCCCTTTACCTTTAAGTCCAGTCATATACCTGTCTTGAAGTGATGGAATGAGGCTTGGAAGCATGCTTTCCAAATCATGAAAGGGTAAGCGTAATTCAAGTTTTTTTATTTCATTAAATACGCCAGATATAGCATTGGTTATTTCCTCTCCTGAACTTGTGAGGCGCGGTTCCAATCGTGTTAAGAGGGTTCCAATAGCTTCGTTAATTTGTTGTCTTGTTTTAACTGCCCCACTCCATCCGCTGAACACAGTTCTAATTAATTCATCACTGAGCTCTCTGCTTATAGTCTCCTGAATATCTCGACCTACTGGCAAATATTTGAATTTGATAGAACTTCGAACAGCCTCGACAACATCTTCAATAAGTCCTGCTCTAATACTGCGGAGGCCTGCTTTGCTGATAAAGCGCCATTGGGGTTTTCCTTGTCTTGTGTATTCTAGCCTTAATCGTAGTAAATTATTTGACAGCCTTTTCTGGCTCGATTCAGTTTCAAGCACTTTAATTGCACGGTCAATTTTATTGTCCTTAGACGGATCGAATTGCATCGTTACAGTAATGCGCGTCTGCGCATTATGAAGATTTGTCGCCTTCGGAAAATCAACAGATGCATCATATGGTAATGAATCAACGTGACCATTGAAGAAAAGTTGAAAAGCGCGGAGTATGTTTGATTTACCGGCATTGTTCGGGCCTACAATGACATTATATTTACCAAGCGTTAATTGTAGAGGTGTTCCAATAATTGACCGATAATTTTCGATTGTAATATCTTTGATTGTTATCATGAAGAAATGACCTTTTATCTATAGCCAAGATTTATGTTGACGGTTCATTTGCTATCTGTATTTATTAGAAACTTCCGCATTATTCATTTAATCTTTTGCAGCATCTTGCACATCTATTTCATATCCCGAAATTTGGCTTCCAGGTTCTCCTCTTCACCTCTTCCACGATTTTCGGTAAAATAGTGCCGGTCTTTCCCTCAAAAGGCTATAAAGATACAACCCCGATTCTAATCCGAGGCAATAGACCGTAAAGATTTTACCATATATTTGTTACAAATTATATTTTACAAAGTTTTATTGCAGAATTATTAAATTTTACGTTGAATTCTTCTTCAAGTATTTTTTGTGCTGAAATCGCTACTTTTTTCCTAACATTCTTATCATCAAAACAGAAAACGTGACCTCGCCAATTGTGTTCTACGTAATTATGCGCCCAGTCATCTACTCTAAATACATCTTTAAGTGTAACATAATCAGGCTTTCTAAATGTACCCTTATTAATATAAGTATCGTCAGCAGTTCCAGTAGGTGGTGTTTTAGGTAAATCAACCCATATTTGTTCTAACCTACACGGACGCCCGGCATCCTCCCATATCTTTTTTGCCAGCTTTCGCAACTCAGGATCCTTAGCATAAGATTCATTGCAAAATCGTTTCAATGTAGAGTATTCAAATAAATCTTTCGATGATCCATCTTTAACAGTTGTTTTTGATATGATCAGTGCACGTTTTAGAAGTCGTCTAAATTTTAAATCATGAATTAATTTATGGAGAGGATCATTCTTTTTCCTTAAATCTGCTTCTGCATATATCCTGCCGTCAGTTAGCCACAAAAAATTTGTTGTTTTTGATAAATCTCTCTTTCCGATTTTCTGGTCATTTCTTTTAGCATAGCCAATAATTGCCTTTAACATACAGTCGCATGCTCTCACTTTATGGTGCTGATACAGAGAGGTAAACAGGACCATTTTTGAGAAAAGGATTTGTTCTAAAGGCACCATGCCGTTTATTGACATAATGAGCATTTTTAATGTCTTCTTGGCAGGCCTTTTTATATCCGCAATTTGTACAGAATACCATAGTCTATCAAGATCTATCTGTAATGGTAGTCCACTGAAATGACCATCACGAAAAATATAATCGATTTTATCAGAATCAAATGGTCCATTAATTATATCCTGCACGAACTTCAATAAAGGATTTGTTACGCCGCCAACTATAAGATCTGCGGCCAAGTCTATATCGATAGAAATATTATATTGTTTAAGAACTTTTTTGAAAAAATTTTTAAACGGTGCACTTTTAACTATATAATAACTTAGTAATTCATGCGCATTCCATCCCTCATGTTTGCCCCCAGGACCGATAAGTGACTGCATATCCGGGAAAAAATTATAAATTTCTTCTGTGGAATGACTGAAAGGTCCATGCCCACAGTCATGCAACAATGCAGCCATTCTTACTAAGTCAATTTTGTCTTTTAGAATTTTCTGATACTTCGGTGTTTTACAAAGAGCTGTCAGCAACTGATTGCTTTGGTAAAGAACCCCAAGAGTATGCTCAAATCTAGAATGTGTTGCAGAAGGAAAGATTAAATATGAAAAAGCGGTTTGTTTTATTCCCCTTAGTCGTTGCAATAATGGGGTATTCAAAACTGCAACTTCATAGGGTTTTAGATGCTGTGTGCCCCATAATGCATCATGAATCACCTTACCTGGGTCTTCCGGAAAGGATACAGGATATACATTTACGTATTCATCAGCAAATTGATCGATAGCGCTTTCAAAAGCAGATCCCATGTAATTTGGCTTACTTTATCATAGAATATAGTTCTTTAGCTATTTTTTCGAATTCTGCTTTGTTTGATTTATAATAATTATTTAATTTTAGCTCCCAAAACTTTTTAAGATTATTTTTCTTAATAGTATAAGTGTTATATGTTGGATTAATCTTTCCTAAGTATTCTGGCTGCAAATTGGAAAGAACTTCGTCTAGAATTTTTGACCTTGGAAAGAGCAGATTTTTTCTGAAAACAAATTCTTTTAGAACAATATCGTGCTTTTTCCTGAGTTTTTCAAAGGCACTGTGTATGTCTTCCCTATCATTCCTAAAAGAATCTTCTGGATAAAAGTTTAAGATTGCCGCGACGACATCATAAGGATTTTTATAGCTTGATTGATTAAGGCTTGCCATAATTCCTCCTTAAAAATGAAATATTTAGAAGCCCTTCTGTATATACTGTGTTATTTGTATACTTTTATAATTTATACGTAATATTCGCTGCCATTGTCAAGAGATATTTAGCAAAAATTCAATGTAAGAAATAGGTTAAATTTTTGGCCATTAAACGTTCGGTAAATCATTTTAATGCTTATTGGTGAAGGTTCTAATTTCAGCAAACCTGCCATAGCGGTTCGAATATTATTTTTCATCGAGTAAACAATGACAGTTACTTATTTCACACCCCGAAATTGGCTTCGAGGTTCTCTTCTTAACCTCTTCCACGATTTTCGGCAATATCATGCCGGTTTTGCCCTGGATCAGATAATCGGATATACCCTCTTCGGTCAGCGGAGTGGGCTCGGCATTGATTTCTATTATAATTGTTTTCTTTTTAGACTGATACTGTTTGGCCATCCTCGGCAGCAGGGCAAAAGGATGAACTACCGCCGACGTCCCGCAAATGAGCATCAGATCACATTTGCCTACTTCTGCCTGGCTTTCCCGGGCAACGTCCGCGGGAATGGCCTCATTAAAATGGACGATATCCGATTTCAGAACACCATTGCATTTTCGGCATAAAGGCGGCAAGCGATCTTCCGCCAATAACCGAGCCAGCTCGAATTCCGCGGGGTCAAACCGGGCATCGCAGGAGAAACATCTCAAGAGCGATACATTCCCATGATAATCCAGAACACGGAGGCTTCCCGCTTTCTGATGGAGATTATCGATATTCTGCGTGATAACGGATTTGAGAAGTGCCATCTTCTCCAGTTCGGCCAGAGCAAAGTGTCCGGGATTAGGGAGAGCATTAATCAAATCCCCCAGCCACGATGTGCCGGTCATGCGCTCTATCCAGTATTGTTTGGGGTTTTGCTGAAATTTGTAATAACTTTGATAGGCCTGTCTTTCGGCCTCGGGATTTTTAGTCCAGATGCCGTTTGGCCCCCGGAAATCGGAAATTCCCGATTCGGTGGACATACCGGCTCCGGTCAACGCGACGGCATGTTTGCTTTTGCTTATCAGCTCGGCTGTTTTGGCAATCAATTCTTCCATATTCGTGCCATGTTCTTTTTATTAACTCCATTGAAAAAATGGTTTACGTTTTGGTTTTTGATATGATGGATTTTTGTAAAATTTACCACAACCTTGCAATTCACATTGCCACCCGCCTGGTTTTACAGTTAAAGGAGATTCAATATTTTTCCATAAACAAGAGGCGCAAAAATAATGCCCGGATTCTTTAGATTTATAGATGTCAAGTTCTTCAATAAAAACGTATTTATCCTGCAAAGTTTCAGCAGAAGATTTTTCCTGGGGCGCAGAGAGCTTTTCCTCAACAAGGTCAGTTTTGTCCTGCAAAATTTCAGCAGAAGATACTTCTTGAGGTGCAGGTTGCTTTTCCTCAATAATTTCTGATTTAACCTGTAAATCTTCAGCAGAAGTTTTTTCCTGAGGCGCAGAAGGCTTTTCCTCAAATGCAGAATACTTTTTTTCGAGTGCAAGCATCTTCTTTTTTAAATCATTGATTTCAGACGCCGTTGCCGCGTTTTCCTCTTGAACCGCAAGCAGCGACGTCCGGATCTTAAGCATAATACTATTGAGTTGCGTAAAAAGCTCAATAATATCTTTAATAGCACCCATATCGCTTCTCCTTCTAATGAGATTACAGTATGTTTTTTAGGGTAAAAAAAGCAAGTGGAATGTTGAGTATCTAAATATCTAATGCCCTTCGTGAGTAATTTTAGGCAGTAAGAAACTCAGCAGAACCATTGCGATATTGGCAAAGCCAAGGAGCACTAAAGCCCGCGAAGCGTTGTGACCCAGGCGTGTATAGAGTTCTCCGGCAATGCTGGGCACCGTGCTGGCAAGACACCACGCCCAGCCCATCAGAATCGCCGATACAATGCTCACGTTTTCCCGCGGCGCGATCTGCTGGCCAAACGCCACCCCTAACGGATTCACCGTTCCCAGAAACGCCCCGCCCGCAATGCAAAGCAAGACGAACGCCGGAACCGGCAGCGTCAGGTGAACCAGGGCATGGTAGCTTATGGCCGAAAGAATCGTCATCGCAATTAGTGTCCGG
>MGQN01000017.1:13873-23301 GCA_001797845.1 Deltaproteobacteria bacterium RBG_16_44_11
CTGCCCCAGCCACGCCGGATATCCTTTTTCGTGGGCAAATTCCGGCATGAGGAAGAACAGCCCGCTCATCACGCCCTGCGAGATCGCCAGGATCAGGAACAACACGAGAATCTGACCCGCCACCGGGCGAAGAGAACGAAGTGACGCAAAGACGGATATTTTCTTCGCGTGCAAAACCTCCGCCGGCCTGCACCATACCCAGACGAACACCCAAAGAATTGCCGCCGGGATGAGCAGGATTTCGGTGTGATGGCCAAAGTTGTTGTAAGCGGTACGAAAGGTAATCTGGCTAAGACCGAAACCGATACTGCCGACGGCGATAAATAGGGCCAGGAACATGGAGCCGCGCCGCGCAGAAAAACTGCCGGCAAGCCCGGCGCCCGCGGGGTGGAACATATCCTGCCCGAGCCGGCCTGCCGCAAGGATAACAAACACGATAAGGTAAAAACCGCTCAATCCAAAGAGCGGCGGCAAAAGGCGATCCAATATCTCCCGCTGATCAGCAAGCGGTCCGAGGAACATGGCAAACGAAGTCAGGAACGCGCCCAGCAGAATGACTCTTCTCGGCCCGAAGCGGTCGGCAATCGAACCAAACAACGGCTGAAGCGCTGTTCCGCTCATGGCGATGACTGTAGCAATCCATCCGGCTTTGGCTACATCCAGACCGGCAAGTGTTTTGTAGACCGGCCAGACACTCATACCCATGAAGTCAGTCATAATATGCGCTATCACGATGGCGAGAAATGTAGCAACCGATTGGCGTGTTGCCTTGGCCGCCGAAGTTTGATTTTGTTTGATGTTGTCCATATACTTACTCAATTATTAATCTGGTAAATAAATATTGAATTTTGTCATTCCGGACTTGATCCGGAATCCAGTAATATTAATTATAACCGGTTCCCGGCTTTCGCCGGGACGACGTCTGGATACCGGCCTGCGTAACCTGAAGGTCATCTTCGACCGGTATGACAATAAATAATAGAAAACCCGCCAGGGCTAACCATGGCGGGGTTAAAAGTTGCGATTTGGATTGTCCAGTTGTTATTGTTTCCCTCCGAGCGCACTTACCCCGCCGCAGACCGGCTTCCATGCCGTCGCTTTTGTCATCTTATTTACGAAATGGATGAATACGCTCATGTGATTTCTTTCTTTTCCTTTAAATTTTGCTACAAATACAAAACAAAATGAGAAGTGTCAATCTTTTTTTGAATAATCAGATATGTCCTCTATCTCATATCCCGAAATTTGGCTTCGATGGCGCTGATATCATCAATACGGATCAGGGCATCATAAAAATCTCTGCCGCCGGCGAGTTTTTCCAGATGGGGGTAATTCCAAGGACATAACACTTAATTCACCTTTTTGTTTTTTTCTTAGGTACGGGCTTTGCCCGACGAACTCAACTTAAACAATCCTTATCCCCGTTTCCAAAATTTCTTTGACGAAGTAATCGCTGTCGTTGAAGTCTTCCGGGCGGAACGGCATCGGGGAAATATCGCTGTTGACCTGCAATGTAATTTTACGGATTTTGTTTCTGTCTTCAAATCTGTTTCCTGCAAAATCGTTCGAAACAATTGCCAGATCAATATCGCTCCACTCGTCATATTTTCCGCTGGCATAGGAACCGAATAAAATCGCCTGCTGGACATGAATGCCAATATTTTCCAATTGTTCAATATAGGATTTGACGGTTTTTTCTATTTTTCGATCTGCTTTTTGAGCCACGGGCGCATCTCCTTTATCCTTCTTAAGTAATCCGTTGCAAATTCTCTGTTGCATTTACGGACAAACTGATTCTTCTCGTCGGGATATCTGCCCTCCATGTTGAAATCAGAAACCTCGCTTAGAAAAACCAATTGTTCATCACTCAGATTCAGGCTTGTTGATTTGGCAAGTTTCACCAGATCGTGAATTCTAGGCGCGATTTTTTGATGTTCTCTGACATAAATCGCCTTTAATATTTTTCCAAAACAAGATGCCCGATGAATAAGCACCAGGTGTAATGCCCCTTTTCCAGCATGCTTTCTGCTACCGGCAAATCATTGTCTGATTGTGTAAGCAAATATTCGACCTGTTTTTTCATGACATCCCTTAGAAAAAATTATTGTGTCTTTTTAATAACATAGCCGAAATATTTGTCAAGGGAATTGTTAGACAATCCGCTGTCCAAAAGGTAATTAGGGTCAGGCCTTGAAATATCTGCCTTTGCACCTGACCCCTGTTTTTATTTATCTCTCACCCCGAAATTTGGCTTCGATGGCGCTGATATCGTCGATACGGATCAGGGCATCATAAAAATCCCTGCCGCCGGCGAGTTTCTCCAGATGAACAGCTTGATCCCCTACAGCTTTGACATATCCCTGAAATGTTTTCCCCGAGCGCAGATGAATCAGGACATCCTTACCTATATAGGCTTTCAAATTTTCCATGATAGAATAGGAAACTTCAAATTTCGCGCCCTGCACAGTGCCAGCCGATTTTTTTTGCGCTATCGCCGGAGAAATAATAAAAATTGCCGTAAATAAAAACACTGCCAGTACCGCCGCTGATACAATATTGATTGCTTTTTTCATATTCATCTCCTTTTGGTTTTTGTTCGTTTCTATCGCTGGACACCGGCCTACGCCGGTGTGACAAAGGAGGACGGGAATGACGGAAGTGGGCTGGATTCCACCGGTCACCCGGCATTCGCCGGGCTGCGCCACCTGCGTCGAGCCCCAAGCATAAGACAAGATGAATTCGACGCATGTGTGCTTGCCTATCAAGCCTCATGGGCCTTTTTCCCATAAACTCTTTCATACGCCGCGCAGTATGGGCAGAAGCCATTCTCGATATTCTTGACAAACCAATAAGCGATCCCACGCTGTTTCTTCCTGGCGTGTGAGCATACCGGGCACGTGACGCAATGCTCAGCCATTTGCTTATCTTTTTTAGTATCGAAATTTATTTTCATATAAGAACCCCTATATGGATTTTCTCATAAATTACTCTCTAAATAGACAACTGTAATTTTAGATGCTCACTCATATCATGTTTTCTGGATTCCCCGGTCAAGTAACCTGAAGGTCATCCATGACCGGGGAATAACAAATTGTTTATTTAAGCTTTTCCAGCATCTTGCCCATCATTTTAAAAACGCTGTGCTTAAATATACTCGCAATATTTCTAATTTCAATTGGTTTTTGTGGAAAATGAGGGATAGTGGGGTCGTTGAAAAACCCCATGTTTGGTGGCTATTCAAATACCCTAATCACCTAAAGGTGACGCGAGGGCACGCGAATGTTCAGATGTAAGGCGCGATCTCAATATTTTAATTTCTGATGTCTGACTCCATATACCTTTGACGGCAATGGAGTTACTTATTTTTGTCTTTTTTCTCGATAGACTCTTCCCTAAAGACTACCAGCTTCTGATCACCCAAAGTAAATGCGTCATCTATCCTGCCCTTTACAATAGCGCTGGATCTCACTTCGGGCAACGACTTTCTGGTGATCACTATTACGTCTCCTGACTTGTCCTTGAGCTTGTAGAACTTGAGAGCGCCGAAAAATGATGTCCGGTCTGTAACCTCTCCTTTAATGGCAAGCTCTTTCCCTGTGTAGTCACCCGGATTATTAACGATCTTTTGAATACTGGTCGTATGGACCTGGCTGAAATAATACCATACCCCTGCTCCTATCACGATGATGATCGAAACCGCGATGATAATTTTTTTTAACATATTCCTCCTCGCTTACCTGTTGTCTTTTGGCCGCATCTTCCAGCACGCTCACCAATTCCGGTAGTCGTTCGCTGATACTATCACGTTATCTCCCTTTGTCAACAACCGCCTGGAAGCTATACCGTTGCAGTGCCCAGAACCCGGGAACCCCTGAGGTGTCCCCAACATTCATTACTTGATCTTTTCCAGCATTTCGCCCATCATTTTGTGAACCAGGTTAATGGCTTTTAGCGGGCGAATCATTACCTTGAAGTCGGTAATTCTCCCGTCCGCGCCCCAAGTGATCATGTCCACACCATTAATAGTGATTCCTTCGATCACCGTAGAAAACTCCAAAACCGCATTGTTGCCGGAAATGACTTCTCGAAGATATTTAAAGGTGCCATTGTTGAGAACATGCATTGCCGCGGTAAGGTAAAGTGTGGTTATCGGCTTTCCCTCCTGCGGCGTATGCACCACCGGGGAATGGAAGACAACATTATCCGCAAGAATATTGTCCAAACCGTCTGCATCCCTCGCTTCAACTAGTTTGTGCCAAGACTCTATAGTGTTCTTAATCATATCAAACCCTTTTAATTCATTTAGAAACCATGTGACAAAATATACTCGGAATATCAACCGGACGCAATTAGTTTTAAAGGCTGAAGGTGAAGTCCGAAGGCCAAAAACTGAAGGAATGACAGCAAAATAACTAATAAAATTTGGCATCAAATCACATAAAAAATTCTTGACATATTATTTTAAATATGAATACGCAAATGCCACGGTTTTTTCAGCCGAATAAGCAAATGCATTTGGAATATAGACTTTCGCTAGCAACGATTCTTCTAAAAACTGCTCTAATGAACCGCGAACTGATAATGGTAAACTCATAAACTTTTATATATTGTGACATTTACAGTATTTTGACCAGATTCAGCGGGTAAAGAAAGTACGTTTTTTATGATGCCGTTAAAGCATCGCTAATTAATTGTTCTTTGAATCTTTGCTTTTGCAGGCTGATACACTGTTCTTATATTCGTAATCCCATGTTATAGATGTGACTGATTCTTATTCAAATTCCTTCTAAATTTCCGCTCTATATCAAATAAGCTCCTGTTTTATTATTGGTTTTCATTGTTCATCCGGCCAATTGTAACAATTACCCTATACACATCGGGTAAGAGTTATGGTTGGGTGTTGTCGTAAAACTAAATTATGGAGGGAGGGTTTTATGAAGAAAAAGATGGGTAAAGTTTTCAGGATCGTATTATTGGTATCGTTTATTTTTATCACGGCAACTGTTTTGGCCTTGCCTGCTTTTGCCTCGGATACTTCGTGGGCAACGAAATATCCGATTATTATGGCTCACGGAATGGGTTTTATAGCAACTCCCGTATACCCGAATAGCTTTCCCGGGATAGGTGAAGCCCTGACAGCAAAGGGCGCCAAGGTCTATTTTACAAATGTGGATTCCCTTGCGTCAACTCGTCAAAAGGCTGAGCAGTTTAAGGCACAGTTTCTACAAATCAAAGCAGCTACCGGTGCCGCGAAATTTAACATCATCGGGCACTCTCACGGAGGCCTCTATACCCGTGATGCCATCACGAATCTGGGTCTCTATCCCTACGTGGCCAGCCTTACCACCGTGGATAGTCCGCACAGAGGCTCGAAAATTGCTCAAACAATGGTTGATATAAAGAGGTTAGTTCCGGCACTCGCCGAGATGATGGCCGGCATGGTACCCTTTGCCGGCGATCAGAGTCAATTGGATATAAATATCCTTAACCTATCCGAAGATTACATGAACCGCGTTTTTAATCCAAATACGCCCAATAAGTCGGGCATTTACTATCAGAGTTGGACTGGAGCATTTAGAGACTACAATATATTTTCTATGTTATCGTATTTCTTAAACATGTTAACGCAGTCGTTGGGCGGCACACTCGAGCAGCCATCAACTCCACAGCAATATGTTGCCGCTTTTCACAAGGCTTTGCCCGCTCTGGCGACTGAAATGTGGCTCCTGTGGGCAGGATTCAATGACGGGCTGGTGACGGATGACTCGGCAAAATGGGGCTACTTCAGGGGCACTGAGTTTGGTTCCTGGTGGAGTCACGGCGTAGATCACCTTGATATGGTTAATCTTAATTCCAACGGCGTCTCGTTCGATGTCGTTGGCGGCTATGTAAACATTGCTAAGGGTTTAAAGTCGAAAGGTTATTAGATCGATTTTTTTCCATTCACTCTCGTTAGAAAGGGAAAGGGGATACCATATCCACTTTCCCTTTCTAATTATAATAGAAGTGCGTTGCCTGATCCGCAACAATCCGCGGCGGAGAGAACCAAGCTTTGCCTGGTTTGCCATAATCTTAATTTCATGATACTTTTTCCCACATCGAGTCGGAGGCTGAATTGAATATGTCCAAGAAGAAGAGGTTCTTTCTTATTCTGATAATCGCTGCAATCTCCGCTTTCGCTGCCCTCGTTGCCTTTCGCCTGATAAATTACCTGAATTACGAGGTTGCGAAGCATTATGTAGAAAATTATTATATTTTTGATAAAAACTTTCCGGGCAATCCCCAAAAACCGTCTGCCTCGAGCAACACATTGCTTTCAGATGGCACGGCTACAGGGAAAACACTGGAATTATTTCGATTCCTTCAACAGAGATTTGCCGTAAAATCTATTAATGAATTGGAGGAACACTTTAATAAAGTGCGGCAGTATCTTGATGGCAGATTGAGTGCATCTGGCGCCTCGAGGCTTTTTGAGATGTATAAGAAATATATGGAGTGCGTGATAGAGATCGCAAACAATCCGAAATATGGGGTAAAGACTCCTGATCCCAAAATCATTCTTATACTGCTTTACAAGGGACATAATTTCAGGAGGGATAGGCTGGGCAAGGAAAACGCCGATGCGCTCTTCGGCATGGACGTTAAGGAAAGAGAGTATCTCCTCAGAAGATCGTTGATCATCGGCGACAATACCCTTTACGGAAAAGAAAAGGAAAACAGATTACAGGAGCTGAAAAGCGACATGTGGAGCGACGCAGTGATTTCAATTGGAGAAGATAACGTGCCCTATAATCGGTATCAGCTCAAAATACAGTTGTATCGGAAAGACCTTGCCGAATGGGGCGAGAGGGAGCGCAAGCTTAAGATAGAAGAATTCCGGAAAGAATTTTTTTCTAAGGAACAAATAAAGAGATTACGTGAGGTTGATGATCAAATTGCCAAGGAAAAAACTAATATTGAGCGCTATCGCGCCTCAGAAAAGGATATATCAAATTTAAAAAATATGACTCAAGAAGAAAAAGACAAAAAGATTAAAACATTGCAGGATGAATTTTTCGGCGGCGAGGCGGATGCTTTCCGTCGCCGCGAGGCAATGCGCAAGGGCGCTGAAAAATAGTTGAATAGGGCAGAATCCGAAGAATGATTCAATTCGTTTATGGAGGTTCTGCAAAACGGGCAGCAATATTTTTAATATTCAAAAGAGAATTTTTATGGATAACAAGAAAATAATAACCGCCACTACCATTGTCGTTGTATTAACCATTATTATTGTCATCATCAACCATACCCTGCGCAATAAATCGGATCAGGAATTCGGCTCTGATAAGGCTTACCGGGAGCAGTTAAACAAGAGCGCGTCACTTCTCGGATTGGGTGCTTCCGATCAGGAGGCTGTAAGAAAATACTTTTCGGGCGGTAAGGATTTTGGCAAGGAGAAAATCAAACAGCACTTTACAGGCACTATCGTCAATGAGGATACATTGGATTTTTTTCGGTATATGGATGATCTGTTTAAAAATTCTAAAGACCTCAATGATAATCTCAACAGCGCCCGTCAATATCTTTACTCGGTTTTTTCTCCCGAGCAGGCCCAACTGATGCTGGAGCTGTACCGGAAACATCTGACAATTCAAATTGATTCTTACGATTCGAAAAGAGACAAGGAAATCCCCCAAACCCCGGAGGAAGCTATAGCGAACCTCTACAAACTGCAGGAATCCCGGCGTGCGATCTTTGGCAGGGAAAATGCGGACATAATTTTTGGCAATAGTGTCAGGGCTGAAGAATACACCATCAGGCGCAATGCCATCATTACGGACAGCAATATGACCGGTCTGGAAAAGGAAAGAAAACTCAGCATTCTTAATGAAAGCATATGGGGCACGGATACCGCTCCCTTTGAAGTTAACACAACGCCCTATCAGCAATATCAGGGGAAATTGCAGCTTTACAGTAAAGATTTTTCTGAATTGCGCACGGAAGAAGAAAAAGAGGCCTTAAGACAGCAATTACAAAGACAAACACTTTCCGCGGAAGATATCCAGAAACTGGCGGATGTTGACCGTGAGCTTGCCGAAGAGAAGAAAACCAAGGAACAATATTATGCTCGTGAAAAAGAAATCCTCAACGACCCGAGCATCAGCCAGGAAACTAAAGACATGAAGATTCGCGAGCTTCAGGATGCCACGTTTGGTGAAGAAGCCGAAGCTTTCCGGAGGCGGCAGACTATTCAGAAAGAAACAGAGCTACTTACAAAAGGATCGCTTACCCATTAACCCTGAATTAATCTTGCTTTTTAACCTCTATACCTTAAATTCAATTGGTGTTTTTGCACTGGTTAACGGCATAATAACTGGATTCCCGTTTGCCCAGGCATACCCGGCATACGCCGGGCTGCGGACTGAAGGAATGACAGCAAGATGTCTCCCCAGGCACGCGTGACCTTCAGGTTATTCGCCGGGCTCTGCGTCCGGGGTTCGACATGACATCTAAAGTAACCCGCACGACTTTCATTTCGTTTTATCGAGAAGATTACGGAATGCTTCAATCGGCTGAGCCCCAACGATTTTATATTTGTTCTCTATAATAAACAGGGGCACTCCCGTTAAGTTAATCAACTGCCCTTCTTTTCCGGCTTCATTCAACCGTGACTGATAACGGCCATCCAAGACGGCACTGCGCGTTTCCTTTTCATTAAGGCCGCTTTTTCCTGCAACAGCGGCAATAACATCCAGGTTGCCGATATCCAGACCTTCTGTAAAATAAGCATGAAAGATGTTCTCATGAAAAGCATCATACCGGCCCAGATCACGGGCAAATTCAGCGGCCATAAGCGCTGATCTGGAATTGGAAAGGAGTGTTCGGTTACCGAAGACAACCCCCACTTCAAGGCCTCGTGCTCGCAATTGCTCATAAAATGAAGAGAGGTCATAACCCTTGAATCTCTCGGAGACCAGTACTCCCGCGGGCGGCGTTTCCGGATGAAGCTCGTAACTCACCCACGTATCTTCAATTTCGTATTCTTTTTTCAACTGGTCGACAATGCCCTTGCCGATATAACAGAAGGGTCAGATATAGTCGGAAAATATTTTGAAGTTGATCATCATTTCACGCTTTACTCGCCGTGTTTGGCGCTGTTTTTCTTGCTACTGGCCGGGGATAACGATGCGGGAAGATTCCTGACGCTGTATTTCTTTGGCCTCGGCAATCATCGCCTGAACCGTTTTATCAATGGCCGCGGGCAACTTATCCGCTGCTTCGCTCAGAGTCTTCGCGCCTTCGATGACACACTGAACCGGAATCGGTCCATTGGGGGTCATCAGTTGAGTCATCCCGGTAAAGACAGGCTCTCTAGTCTCATCAATAGAACCGTCAATCCTGACCGGCGTAAGGCATCGGATGGTGGCAAATGTAAGGTCGGTGAAAGT
>MGQN01000017.1:23320-30284 GCA_001797845.1 Deltaproteobacteria bacterium RBG_16_44_11
TCTTTATTTATTTTAATTTCTGTTATTTTGGATCCGTCAGTGACACTCATGAATTGTCTCCTTATACATGTGGAGTTACTTATATGCCCCGAAAAATTATAGGGAAGCACAAAGCCCAGAGCCCTTGTTTTTTCGGATCATTTCCTGATTGCTACACTGAAAAGGCCACAGCGTCAAATGACATTTTCTATTTTTTGAAAAATCCTTCCATAGCGATTTCGGCAATAGTCTTTCTGTTCGAAGGCTTTTCGCGTTCCTGAAGATAATCCGGTAACGTTTCTTTCTTGCCCTTTTTACCAACGGCAATCATTGCTTCTACCTTATAGCCATCGGGAATACGCAAAACTTCTTTGGCCTTATCATAATCAAAACCCTGCATCCCGTGCACAACCAGCCCCGCAAGCGAACCTTGCAGAGCGAAATTCTCCCAGGCGGCACCGGCATCGTAAGCGTGCGTCCGGGCATGTTTATCGTCATCAAATGTAGTTTTGGATACTACAACAATTAATACGGCGGCATTTTTCGCCCATCCTTGATTGCCTTCGGCCAGTAGATTGAAGAAAGTCGCCCAGTTTTTTGTATTGCGGCGGCCATAAATAAAGCGCCAGGGCTGATTATTATTGGAGGAAGGTGCCCACTTTGCCGCTTCGAAAAGAGAAAACAACGTGGCCTCATCAATTTCTTCACCGGACATCGCGCGCGGCGACCAACGGTTTAAAAATATTTCATCGACTTTATGTTCCGGTTTTCTGAAATCTTTAATATTCATAAAACACCTCCTCCGAAAATGTCATTCCGTCGAAAGACGGAATCCAGATACTTAAATATTAATATAAAAACTGGACACCGGTCTTCACCGGTGTGACGATTTTTACAATGTTACCAATTCTTGAAGTACTCTTTTAATATTTACAATTTTTTCTTCAAGTACTGCGGCGCAAATAAGCCTTCATCTTCTCCAGCTTCAGACAATTAAGACAATCGTCCTTTTCCAACCATCCTTTTCTGGCTATCTTAATTCCAAAACTAATATCTTGCAATCCCGATATTTGATGGGCATCAGGATTTATCGCGATTTTCACGCCTTTCTTTTTGGCATAAATACAATGACGCCAATCCAGATCCAGCCGGTGCGCATTGGCATTGAGTTCGAGGGACTTGCCGAACCTTGCCGCCGTATCAATTATTTCCTCAATATTTACAGGATACGGCTCGCGCGATAAAAGCAATCTGCCGGTCGGATGCGCCAGCATTGTTGTATAAGGATTTTGTAAGGCCTTTTTGATACGCGTTGTCATATCCTGCGCGGGCATATTGAAATTGGAATGAACCGCCGCAATCACAAAATCAAACCGCGCCAGAATTTCTTCACCATAATCCAAACTGCCGTCCGGCAAAATATCCGATTCGATTCCCTTAAAAATATAAAATGGTTTGTATTTTTCATTAAGCTTGGCGATGAGCCCATGCTGTTTTTCAATATCGTCTTCTTTTAGGCCGGAGGCGTAATAAGCGGACTGACTGTGATCGGAAATACCGATATAATTCAGGCCCATCTCTTTTGCCGCGCGCGCCATACCCTCCAGAGACTCCCCTCCATCACTGAAGTTGGTATGTACATGAAAGATCCCCTGCACATCTTTTTGTGTGACAAGGTTCGGTAATGTACCCGTTTCGGCGGCCTGAATCTCGCCCATGTTTTCCCGCAATTCCGGCTCTATAAATTGCAATCCCAGCTTGGAAAATATTTCTTCTTCACTGGCACACTTAATATTTATATCTTTCCGGAATAGCCCATATTCATTCATTTTGAACCCCATGTCCCTGGCACGGCCGCGCATGGCGGTGTTGTGTTCTTTACTGCCGGTGAAATGATGCAGGGCATAAGGAAACTCATTTTCGGTTACCATGCGCAAATCGGCATTGATACCAGATTTTAAAACTACGCTGACCTTCGTTTCACCGCTCGCCGTAACAGAATTCACCATCTCGGAGGCGGCAAAATACTTTGCCAACTTTTCGGGCTTACGGCTTGCGGCGAGAATATCAATATCCTTAACGGTTTCGTAACCGCGGCGCAGTGAGCCGGCAATACTAATTTGTAAAACGTCTTCGCTTTTCTTTAGATATTGAAGAAGGATTTTCGCCTCACCTACAACTTCCGCGTAGAGTCTTCTTTCTTTGTAAATTTTCAGCTTCTCGATGCCGGCCAGAATGTTGTCCTGCGTCTTTTTGCCAAAACCTTTGAGATCAACAAGGCGGTTTTCATGGCAGGCATATTCCAGTTCGCCTATAGTTTTTATTCCCAACTGCTCATAGAGCGCGTGGATTTTTTTTGACCCTAACCCGTTTATTTTTAACATTTCCAAATGACCGGGAGGAATGGATGCCTTGAGAGTTTCGTAATATTCCAGTTTTCCGCTCTGCATTAATTCCATAATTTTTTTGTTGATAGCTTCACCGATACCTTCAATTTCTGAAAGCCTGTTTTGTTTTACTAAATCGTTAAAATCGGTATCAAGTTTTTCCAGATTGCGGGCGGCGTTTTGGTAGGCACGCGATTTGAATGGATTTTCACCGGTCAGTTCCAAAAGAACGGCTATTTCTTCCAGAATTTGGATAACTGTTTCTTTGGTGATTGATGCTCCAGTAAACATTTTAAGCCACGATAAATGAGTATCCAGCCGGAGAGACCGGATGTTTGTCTATGAAATTGACTCTACATGAAATGACGCTTAGTTTATCTGTTTTTGAAATAGCCCTGCAACTGAGTAACCCACTGGGAAAGCGAATTAGCCACCGCCCTGTCCCAAGCTTCGCCCAGAGCCGATTTTGTTATGCCTATGCTAACAAACGGGTTAATCAGCGCGACTGCTTCTCCGCCTGATCTTCGCCAGGTACTGCTTCCGTCCGTGGCGACAGACAATACTTTTACTTTTTTGGCGTTTAGTAAATCGTAGTCGATATAAACATTCATATTAATGGCCGAGAAGGCGGTGCTTCCCCATTCAATATTATATTTTTTGTAATTGGCCAAAATAAAATAATCATATTCAGCCGCGCCCGCGGGAAGCTCATGGGCAAAATCTGCTTCTTTAAAAATGGTTTTCATCATATTGAGCAGATTGACACTGATGGATTTTCCCGCTTCAAAGCTGAAATTATCAGAAAGCGCCCCGGGTTTTTCCAGAATGACCTGCTCGGCCTGCTCTTTGGGCATGACAACAAGAACTTTGTATCCAATTTTCTTTTCCGGCGGGTTCTGCATCTGCATGTTTATTGAAACCTGAATATGTCGTGTACAACCGGCCATTAGAATCAAGATACATAAAAAGCCTAACCATAAAATTTTCAAACGCTGATGATTCATGCTCTCCTCCTTGCGGCATTGTGTGAACATTGACGGGAAAAACCTGATATTTTCCTTGCCGTATTTCTTTCATGTTTTTTTAACGAGTTCTTGACATTCACCTTTTAAAAATATATAAGGCGCGCACCTTATATACGTAGATATTAGTTTCCGCTGTCCCCATCGTCTAGTGGCCTAGGACACGGGCCTTTCACGCCTGTAACCGGGGTTCGACTCCCCGTGGGGACGCCAATACAAAAAGGGCAAACTTTTTAGTTTGCCCTTTTTATTTACCGAAATTCTATTTCCCCTTTTTCTTAGCTGCAGCCTTTTTCGGTGTCACTTTCGCTTTAACCGCCGCCGGTTTTTTTGGTTTTTTATCCGCCGGGGCCGGCGCTTTCTTTTTAGGCTTTGGCTCAGCTTTTGCTTTTACCGATTTGGGCTTTGCCGCCGCCGCTTTTAGCTCTTTTTTGGCCTTGGGCTCGGGCTTTTTTGGTTTTGCTTCCGCGACTTTCGGCTCTTTTTTAACTTTTGGTTCAGCCTTCGCTTTAGTTGGAACTGGTTCGGGCACCGGTTTAAAAACGGCAACCGGAGCAACTGGTCTTTCCTCAATCTTCGGTTCAGTTGGTTTAGATATTTCCACGGGCTTTGGCAATTCTACTGGTTTTGGTACTTCTTCCAGCTTTGGCATTTCCATGGGTTTCGGCGCTTCTATTGGCTTAGGTACTTCAACCGGTTTGGGTCTTTCTACCGGTTTTGGTGCTTCTGCTGGTTTCGGAGTTTCCACAGGCTTCGGCGGTTCCACCGGTTTCGGTGTTTCTACAGGTTTCGACACAACAACAGGTTCAGGCGGCTTGGCCGGCTTCGGCTGTTTTGGTTCTTCCGGCACGGATGGCTTTGGCTGTTTTTGCGGTTTTGGCTGCTTCGGTTCTTCCGGCGCGGGCGCTTGTTTAGCTTTGGGTGCCTCTTTAGGTTCAGCCTTTTTCTTTTTCTCTTTTTTCTTTTTTGGTTGGGCCAATTTTTGCGCTTTTGCCTCCGCCAATTCTTCGGTTTGCTTTACATATTTTTCAAACGCGGCAATTCTTATATTTGTTTGTCTGATTTTTGCCTTAAGACTTTTAACCAGAGGGTCGATTTGGGCTTTTTCTTTGCTAATCCCCTTTTGGGCTAATTGCTGTAATCGCAAATCCAGTTTTTTCTTTAAGATCTGGAGCTGTTCAAGTCTCGCATTTTTACTTTTCGACGGCATTTTCTTCCTCCACTTGCATTTTTAAATACTTAAATTTTGCGCTTAAATAACAATATTTTTGCCTGAAAGCTACAAAAATATTTTAACTTATTTAAACAATCACTTTTTTTCATTTCAGCGCCAACAAACCGATGGTTTCAATATGCTCGGTTTGCGGAAACATATCCACAGGCATTAGGCTAAGTAGTTCATATCCTTGTTCATTTAAATATTTGACATCACGCGCCTGTGTTGCCGGATTGCAGGAAATATAAATTACACGACGGGGACATAAATCTTTGATCGCTTTCAGCACAGATTCGCCGCAGCCGGTTCGCGGCGGATCAAGGATAATCATATCTATTTTATTTTTTGAAGACAATAATTTCCCCGGCAATATGTCTTCTACGTTTCCCCGAATAAATTGTATATTTTTTACGTTGGCGTTTTCGGCATTTATGCACGCGTATTTTAGCGATTTTTCGTCTTTCTCAATACCGATAATGTTTTTGGCGTAACTCGCTAAAAATATGGAAAACAGCCCGCTGCCGCAATACGCGTCAATTAAAGTGTTCAATTCCTCAAACTGGGTCAGCCGGCAAATCTCATCCACCAGTGAACCCGTCAAATACAGATTAGCCTGAAAAAAACCTCCGGGAGGCACCAAGAAATCTTTTTCTCTTACCGCTCTTACAACCGGTTCATTTTTACCGGTCTCCTGGCCCGACCAAATGGTTAAACGTGTGTTTTTATCGCACGGCAGCTGTTTATTCTGATGCCAGGCGGATATTTTTTCATTAATTGTGTCCTCCATGATTTCGCAGTATTCGATATCCACAATTTCACCGCCGGAAATATCCATAAAACCTATTTTCCCATCGGACGCTGTTTGGGCTGTATGCAGTTGGGCTTTGCCCCGGTAATTATAAATCTTCGGTGAAGCGATCACATCCAGCACCGGCGGCGCGGCAATCTTGCCGATTTTTTTAAAAGCTTCCGCCACCTGACTTTTTTTGATTTTAAGCTGGTGCGCGTAATTTATGTGTTGATAACAGCACCCGCCGCATTTTTCATAATATCGGCACAAAGGGCTTACCCGCACGGCAGACCGCTTGAAGATTCTTACTATTTTCCCCCGGGCAAATTTCTTTTTTAATTGAGTGATTTCAATTTCCAGTTCATCATCAGGAGCGGCAAAAGGAACAAAGACCACAAAATTATTCACGCGCCCGACTCCTGCCCCACCAAAAGCCACCGATTCAATTTTTATTTCGACGCGATCTTTGAGCTGCATATCTTTTCAGTTCAGACCTTTGCCCAGCTGAAAAAAGGTTCATGAAGAGCGAATTGAAGATTTTTTCGGGCACCACGTGTGACCTTTAGGTTATGCCCTGGAAGCTTTGCGTCAATAAACACAATTGTCTGACCCACTACGGCGGAGAGTTTTGCGTTTACAGCGAAGCAATGGGTTGCATGGTCGAAAAAAGATTCTGAGCACGAATGAGCCTTTTTTCAAAGCATTACTATTATTAAATCCTAGCATATAGTATATGAGAAATAATAGTCAATACGAGCAGTATTTTCTTTACAACTCATCTTAATATTGCTAATCAAGCTCAAATTAAAAAGGAATAAGTAATTATGTGCGCACTAGAAGTTCCAATAACTGTCCAATGCAAACGGCCTTGTAAAAAGCTCCAGAGGCAAGGCGCGCAAATACTGAGGAATGAGGCGTATTTTCACATACTCCGCAATGACGAGGGATGCCGCGCAACGCAGCATATGGACTCGCGTGCCCTTCAGGGTATTTTACGAGGTCGTCAGTAATGTCCGAAAGAAAATCCATACTATGTCCCAATTGCCGCAAGCTGATCAGCGCGGACGAGCCTTCCTGCCCTTATTGCGGACTTCTCCGCCCGGGTTTGCATAATACCGCGGGAATTATCAGAAATATTATTTTTGCTTTTCATCCGGTAATGACCATTATTTACGTCAATATCGCTTTTTATATCCTGTCGTTTGTTCTAGATCCACGGGGAATCCTTTCCGGCGGCGGGCTTTTTACTTTTCTATCGCCCTCGAGTGAGAGCCTTTTTCTTTTAGGAGCAACCGGCACCATACCCGTTTTTGAATTTCACCGCTTCTGGAGCCTAATTTCCGCTTCATTTCTGCATGGAGGCATTCTTCATATCACCTTCAACATGATGGCTTTATACCAGCTGGGACCATTTGTTTTACGCGAATTCGGCTTACACCGCTTTGTCAACATCTACGTCATCACGGGCATCATCGGCTTCGCGGTATCTGTTTTCTTCGGCGTCAGCTTCACGATCGGCGCTTCCGCCAGCATCTGCGGGCTTATCGGCGCGATTATTTATTACGGAAAA
>MGQN01000017.1:30430-42971 GCA_001797845.1 Deltaproteobacteria bacterium RBG_16_44_11
GATGGGCTATAACGACCAAAAACAGGAAACCGCCTGGAACAAAATTCTGGCTTACGCGTGCATATTGATCAGCGCGGGAGTCTTAATCTGGTCGGCTGTTTCTTCTTTAATTTATCTTATCGCGCATTAAACACTTTTATTAAGCATAACGAGGATGGCTGTAACAACGTGATAAAAATACTGCCGATTAATCTTTCCTGACCAGCAGAAGCCCCTTAAGGTAGTGGCCTTCGGGGTGTCCCAGCAAAACCGGATGATCCGGCCCTGCCGCTAATCTCGATACCAACTGTAAATCAGCACCGCAATCGTGCGCCGCGCCAAGAACGATCTTGCAAAAAAGATCTTCTTCTATGAAATTGGAGCAGGAAAAGGTAGCCAGGATTCCTCCGCGGGCAAGATGTTTGATTGCTTGTAAATTGATTTCCTTGTAGCCGCGCGCGGCTTTAACCACATCCTTTTTGGTTTTGGCAAACGCGGGAGGATCAAGGATGATTATATCGAAGCATTCTTGTGTATCGCGTAAATAATCGAAGACATCCGCCTCTATTATGGGATGATCTTCAGAAGAAAACCAGTTGAGCTGAAGATTCCTTTTCGCGGTGACACAAGCGGGCTTGGATATATCCAAAGAAACAACTCGTTTCGCTCCACCTTGGGCGCAATAAACGGAAAAAGCTCCCGTGTAAGAAAAACAATTTAAAATACCGGCATCGCGGCTCAGCGTGCTTATCTTTTCTCTGTTGATTCGCTGATCGAGAAAAAAACCGGTTTTCTGGCCGCGGACAATGTCCACTTCAAATTTCAATCCGTTTTCCATTATCTCCACCAATCCGGTTTCATTATCTCCGGAAGCAATACCGCTCCTGGTTTCCAGCCCCTCCAATGAACGTGACCGGCTTTCGCTCTTTTCATAAATTCGCGCCGGATTTAATTGGGAAACAAGAGCATTTAAAATATGGTTTTTTTGTTTTTCCATTCCGGCGATGGCAATGGATAGCACCAGAGTCGAGCCATACACATCAACGATCAATCCCGGAAAACCATCCCCTTCGGCATTGATGAGACGATAAGCGTTTGTTTGTTCATTAATAATTCTTTGCCGTAATTTGCATGCCGCGTTCAGGCGGCACTGCCAAAAATCTGGGGTAATTCTTTCTTCACAGTTTCTTGTCAAAACACGAAAAGCTATGTCTGTTCGGGGATTAAAAAATCCCAGAGCCAACGGCTTACCGCTCAAATCTTTGGCTAAAACAACATCACCGGCATCAGGCTTTCCTTTGACCTTGGCAATCGCCCCGGAAAATACCCACGGATGACCACGGAAAAGCGCCGCTTCCCTGCCTTTCTTCAATGTTATTTCGGGATAACTTATTGTCGACATAGTGTAAGAAAATATCTTTTCCGGCTTGAAATAGCAAGGCCGATTGTATTATGTAGTAGGCGAGACAAACAATAATTCATGCCTTAGGACAAAAGGAGAAAACACATGTACGCAGTTATAATGGCCGGCGGCAGAGGCGCAAGATTCTGGCCGCGCAGCAGAGAAAAAAAACCGAAACATTTATTGGATATTGTCGGTACCAGGACCATGATTCAAGAAACGGTTGATCGCATAAAACCGTTGATTGCCCCGAAAAATATTTTAATCGTCACGGGTAAAAAACACGCACGGGAATTAATCAGACAACTGCCGGAAGTGTTCGCCAAAAATATAATTATTGAACCGGAAGGCAAAAATACCGCGGCCTGCATCGGTCTCGCGGCATTGCATATACAAAAAATAACCGGCGATGATATCATGATTGTGTTGCCTTCCGACCACGCTATCGGCTATCCCGATAAATACCGGGCAGTGATTTCCGCAGCAGCCCAGACAGCGGCACAGAATAACGCGCTGGTCACCATTGGCATTAAACCTACCAGCCCGCATACAGGTTTCGGCTATGTCGAACAGGGCGAATTGAGCGGGCAAGTATCCGGCGAAGAGGTGTTCCGTGTTCTTTCCATCCGTGAAAAGCCGGATTTCCCGCAAGCGCAAACCTTTGTGCAAAGCGGCAAGTTTTACTGGAACAGCGGTATGTTTATCTGGAAAACATCTGCTATTTTAATGGAAATTGCCCGCTGGTTACCGGATTTAAATAAAGGGCTGATAAAAATCGAGAAGGCGCTCGGATCAGATAAAGAAGCGGCAACAATTCGCGGCGTCTACAAACGGTTATCCTCCATTTCTATTGATTACGGCGTCATGGAAAAAGCGAACAATACCTTTATGCTTAAAGGAGATTTTGGCTGGAGTGATGTCGGCAGTTGGGATGCCGTCTATGAAATATCGGCTAAAGACGATAATGGCAATGCCGTAACAACCGGCAGTTCCGTAATTTTTGAAGACACGGAAAACTCTCTTGTTTACAGCCCGCAAAAACTCGTCGCTATGGTGGGGGTTAAGGATTTAATAGTTGTAGAAACAAAAAACGCCTTGCTTATCTGCAAAAAAGGCGCCTCACAGGATATAAAAAAAGTGGTCGAAACTTTGGAAGCAAAAAAAATTAAAAAATATCTTTAGATTTACTTTAAATACACCGGATCGCCGCTGACTTTGTCCTTTCCTTTGTTGAGCTTATCAATAATTATATTGATGGTGGTTACTTCGTCATCAAACGTAACAATCACTAAATTATTACTCTTGAATTCGTGTTTTTTTACACCTTTCACATTCTTCAGGGTAGTACCTATCCTGTTTTTGCCGCCTCAGGCCGCGCAACCGGGTATCGTCAATTGCACAATTCTTTCTTCAGCGATAGCAACACCGATAAACGCTGATAAGAAAAAAAATGTTAATAATACACTTAATAATTTTTTCACGTTCCACCTCTGCTCTTTTTTATGGTCTTATGATAACTCCAAGCCCCTCAAGAAGCAAATATAATTTCCAATTGACAGTTAAAAGTTTATTTGTGATAAAAATCACTATATTTATATTATAGAAAGCAAAAGCAATGCCTATTTCTTTATCCGGACAGCTTATTTTAGCTTCGGCATCGCCGCGGCGGCAAGAATTGTTGCGGTCAGCCGGATTGAAGTTCAAAACTATCCCCGCCCACGTAAGTGAGCATTATATAAAAGGAGAAAGACCAAATCAACATGTCCGGCGGCTCTCTTTAGATAAGGCACTTTTTATTGCCGGAAAATATCCTGATGCCTGGGTACTGGGCGCGGATACCATTGTGGTCATCGACAAGCTTGTTTTAGGAAAGCCGAAAAACAAATCTCAAGCTCGGGAAATGCTGAATAAACTAAGCGGGCACACACATAAAGTCTATACCGGCTTTACCATTATCCGCTTATCCGCTAAAACGCAAAAAACTAAAGTTATCACATCCGCCGTGCAATTCAAAACTATCGGCAAAGAAGAACTTAAATGGTATACAGCGTGCGATGAGCCTTATGACAAGGCCGGCGGTTATGCCGCGCAAGGGAAAGGCGCCTATTTTATCCAATCAATTAGAGGCTCTTATACAAACGTCATCGGCCTGCCTCTTTGTGAAGTGCTGGAAGAATTGAAAAAACTAGGCGCAATACATTTCAGGTAGTTTGTTATGGAAACAGATATCGCGGCAAATATTATAAAAATTCGTCAACGGATAGCCTTTGCCGCCGCGCGTGCCGGACGCGACGCTCACTCGATAAAACTTATGGCGGTGACAAAAACCGTTTCGCCTGAGAAGATCAGCCAGGCAATCAACGCGGGCGTAACCATGTTTGGCGAAAATTATGTCCAAGAAGCGAAAGAAAAAATTACCGCTTTGGGAAAACAAACACAATGGCACATGATCGGCCATCTGCAAACCAATAAAGCAAAATACGCCGTCAATCTGTTTGACTATGTTCATTCCGTGGACCGTATTGAATTAGCCCAGGAACTCGATAAAAGAGCTGGGCTTACCGGTCATAAAATGAATATCCTGATTGAAGTCAATGTCAGCGGAGAACAAACCAAAAACGGTGTATCCGCAAACGCCGCCCTGGATTTAATAAAACGCATAGCCTCATTGGAAAATATTTCTGTGCGCGGGTTAATGACCATGGCACCTTATTCGGATAATCCCGAAAACTCCCGGCCTTATTTTATCGCCTTAAGAAATCTTCGCAATCAAATCTCTCGTGAGCAAATTCCGGGAATTCAAATGGAAGAACTTTCCATGGGCATGACCGATGACTTTGAAGTAGCCATCGAGGAAGGCGCAACAATAGTTCGTATCGGACGGGCAATTTTTGGAAGGCGTAACTAATTTTAATGAGCGGCAAAAGGAGAAAGGTTTTCGGTTGAAGTGGAATTTTCTTCTTGAATAAATGCTTCCTTACCCCTGGTTTTATAAATACTCACGCAGATATCGACAACGGCGCTGTCGTAAAGCTTTCCTTTGCAATTGACTATTTCTTCCATGGCGACGTCAACACCCAGTGCCGGACGGTAAGGCCGATGTGAGGCCATCGCGTCAATGACATCGGCAGTCCCGATAATGCGCGCCTCCAGCAATATACTCTCTCCTTTTAAACCCTGCGGATAACCGGAGCCATTCATCCTTTCATGGTGCTGCAAAATTATATCAGCCACCGGATAAGGAAATTTAATGGTTTTCAAAATATCATAGGCGACCCGGCAATGTGTCTTGATTATTTCCATTTCCAAGTCACTTAAGCGCCCCGGTTTTGTTAATATTTCAGAGGGTACGGATATTTTCCCGATATCATGAAGTGTAGCGGCTATGTGAATAGCCTCAATTTGCTCTTTCGACAGTCGCATTTCTTCCGCGATTTTACAAGAAATTATGGCCACCTTAGCTTCATGGCCGGAGGTATAAGGATCACGGGTTTCCACGATTTTAGACATCGTCTTCACTGTACCGTCTAACATTATTTGTACTTTTTCGTAACTAACATTCAGTTCTTCTGCTTTAGCTAAGAGATCGCTTGTCTTTTCTTTTACTTTTTCTTCCAGAGTTTTGTTTAATTCCACCAGATCTTCGTTTTGCTTTTTGGTTAATTCGACTAACCGTCTATTTTCCATCAACAGTTCCGTTTGGGAAAGTGATTGTTTGATGTGAGCTATCAGTTCTTCTTCGCGCCACGGTTTAGTAAAATAAAGATGAATTCCTCCTTTATTAACGGCGTCAATTATGGCGTCGGTGTCGGCATAACCGGTCAGAAGTATGCGCACGGCATCGGGAAAAATTTCTCTTGCCTTGGCAAAAAATTGTACGCCATTCATGACCGGCATTCTTTGATCGGAAATAATAAGAGAGAAAGGTTTTTGTGCCGCACGCAACTTCTTAAGTCCATCCAAACCATCTCTTGCCGTTTGTATTTCGTAATTTTCATCGGCCAGAATGCGTTTAAAAGCATTAAGAATGGATTCTTCATCATCGACAATTAATATTGAATGTCTATGTTTCAAAGGCTCTGTATGCGCCAAATTCATTTTAATTACCTGTTTTTCTAAGTGTTATGGTTAATATACTTGCTCACAGCATACATAATCAATATCATGGTTTTTTTGTTAATATTTTGAACCTTTCGGGCAATTATGTCAAGACCTTAAGAAAAACAACAGATTAATAGTTTATATCAGATATTTCATATATATCTGCGCAAAAATACACAATGATTGATGGAATAAATCCTTAAGCGTAAATGATTTTTCTCAAAAACTGCCCGGTTGCGGATTTTTCTTCACCGGCAATTTTTTCGACTGTACCGGACGCGATAATTTGGCCGCCGCCCGGCCCGCCTTCCGGTCCCAGATCAATAATGTAATCGGCACATTTAATGACATCAAGATTATGTTCAATCACAACCATGGTGTTACCCATATCGACCAGGCGTTTTAAAACATCCAGTAATTTTTGAATATCCGCAAAATGCAATCCAATGGTTGGTTCATCCAAAATATACAGTGTATTGCTGTTGATTCTTTTGCCTAGTTCTCTGGCCAGTTTTATCCTTTGCGCTTCTCCGCCGGAAAGAGTTGTTGCCGATTGCCCCAGGTGGATATATCCTAAACCAACATCATAGAGCAATTGCAGGTGTGTCTTAATTGCCGGAATATTAGAAAAAAATATAAGCGCCTGGCTTACCGTCATGTCTAAAACATCAGCAATGCTTTTATCTTTATATTTGATATCCAGCGTATCCGCATTAAAGCGCTTACCTTGACAGGCATCACAGGTTACATAAACATCCGGCAAAAAATGCATTTCAATTTTAATTAAGCCGTTGCCTTCACAAGCCTCGCAACGGCCGCCTTTCACGTTAAAACTGAAACGTCCGGGTTTGTAGCCGCGCACACGCGCTTCCGGAAGACCTGTGAATAGATCACGAATAAAAGAAAATATTCCGGTATAAGTCACCGGATTGGAACGCGGCGTCCGGCCAATAGGTTGTTGATTAATGAGGATGACTCGTTCAATATCACCTAAATCTTTAACCCTTTTAATTTTACCCATTGCCCCACGGTGCTGGTTTAAACGGCGCGCCACAACTTTATAAAGAGTTTCAATAACCATGGTGCTCTTACCGGAACCGGATACGCCGGTTACCGCCGTAAATATTCCCACCGGTATTTTAATATCAATATTTTTGAGATTGTTTTCACTGGCGCCTTCTAAAATAATCTGCCGGCCGTCAGAAGAGCGCCTCTTTGGCGGTAGGGCTATAGATTCTTTCCCGGATAAAAACCTGCCGGTAAGCGATTCATCGCTTATCAAAATTTCTTCCGGAGTTCCCCGAAAAACGACTTCTCCGCCGTGCACCCCGGCACCGGGCCCCATATCAACAATGTGATCGCAAGACATCATCATTTCTGCATCATGTTCCACGACCAGCACCGTATTTCCCATATCGCGCAAATTTTTCAATGTGTCAATCAAACGCAAATTATCTCTTTGATGAAGCCCGACCGTCGGCTCATCCAGAACGTATAAAACACCCATCAATCCGGATCCAATTTGCGTGGCTAGCCGAATCCGCTGACTTTCACCGCCTGATAATGTTAACGTGGATCTGGCCAGGTTTAAATAATCCATCCCTACATTGAGCATAAATTGCAGGCGGCTTTTAATTTCCTTGAGAATTCTTTCGGAAATTTTCTTTTCTTGTAACGATAGCGTCAGTTGTTCAAAAAACTCGGAACACTCACGAATAGACATCTGGCAGAGCTCATAAATATTTTTCCCTCCTACTTTGACAGCCAGGCTTTCCTTTTTTAGCCTGGCTCCCTTACAGACATCGCACGCGCTCAAATCAATATAGCGCGCTAAATCATTGCGCACAGCCGCCGAATTGGTTTCCCTCCAGCGGCGCTCCAACTGTTTTATCGCTCCCTCAAATGAACGATGGGCAAAGTATCTTTTATCGGAACGATCATAATAAAATTTAATACTCTCCGTTCCCGACCCGTAAAGGAGAACTTTTTGAATTTTTTCCGGCAACTTATTAAATGGCGTGTTAATATCAAACTTATAATGCGTGCTGAGCGCGTCCAGCATACTATAATAATAAAGAGAGCTTCGAGCAGCCCAGGGGGCTATCGCTCCTTCCCGCAAGGATAATCCTTCATCAGGCACAACCAAATCAACGGCAAAGCGCATGCGTGAACCTAGACCGTTGCATTCAGGGCAAGCTCCATAGGGACTATTGAAGGAAAACATCCGCGGAGCGAGCGAGGGAATGCTTATGCCGCAATCGGGACAGGCATATTTTTCAGAAAAAAGCAATTCTTCGCCGGAAGAGGTAACTATCTTTACCAGACCATCACCGCGAGCGGCGGCAATTTCCAGCGAATCACGCAATCTTTTTCTTACACCTTCCTTCAATGCCAGCCGATCAATAATCAAGTCGATATCATGACGTTTAGTTTTACTCAGAACAATGTCTTCGGCCAGATCTTTTATTTCTCCGTCAATCCGGACGCGAACAAATCCTTCCTTTTGGAGTTTTTTTAATTCCTTCTGAAATTCACCTTTTTTCCCACGAACAACCGGTGCCATAATGCTGAAGCGCGTACCTGCGTGCAAAGACAAAACATTTTCTGCGATGCTGTCGATGGTCTGCGATTTAATCTCACGGCCGCAACAGTAACAATAGCATCTGCCGATGCCGGCATAAAGCAGGCGCAGATAATCGTAAATTTCGGTGACGGTACCCACTGTGGAACGCGGATTGTGACTTGATGTACGCTGTTCGATAGCTATCGCCGGCGAAAGACCTTCGATGGATTCCACATCCGGCTTATCCATTTGTCCAATAAACTGACGGGCGTAAGTGGAAAGCGATTCTACATAACGCCTTTGCCCTTCGGCATAAATGGTATCAAAAGCCAGCGAAGATTTTCCTGAACCGCTTACACCGGTAATAACAACAAGTTTATCGCGAGGTATATCTAAACTAATATTTTTTAAATTATGTTGAGAAGCGCCTTTGATTTTTATTGCGTTCATTTTTTTGTTTTACTTCTTTTTTACAGCTTTATTTCGATGTGCGATTTTTTCCTGACAGAAGCAATCCATTCATCATATTTCTTTTCCAATTTTTCATCTTCGATTTTCGCCTTAATTTCTTCTCGCACCACATTGATCGGTTTCAAGCCGGCGCCTCTTTTATCCACCACCGTAATTATATGAAAGCCAATATCTGTTTCAATTACTTCGCTCACCTTGCCTACGGGAAGGCTAAAAGCCACCGCTTCCAGCTCCGGAATAATTACCCCTCTCTCAATAAAACCAATATCGCCTCCCCGGGAGGCCTCAGGACCTTGAGAATATTTTGCGACTATTAAATCGAAAGGCTCTCCATTGACAATACGCTTGCGCAATTTATTAGCCTCATCCTTCACTTTTGCTCGCGTGGTTTTATTCGCTTTGGGAGGCAGTGACAATAACATTTTTTTAATTCTAACCGCTTCTTTCCCTTCGTAATCCTGACGATTTTTATTGTAATAATCGCCTATTTCTTCGTCACTGACAATTATTTTGGATTGTACTTCCCGCCGTAATAACCGCATACGCATCATTTGGCTCTTTATTTCTTTTTTTGCCGATTCCAGCGTTTTGCCTTCACGGGCAAGACTTTTTAAAAAATCATCCATACTGGAATTTTTTTTCGCGAGCATCTGATTGAGGGCTGCCATAACTTCTTCATCTTTTACGGCAATAGCACCACCGGTTTTTTTCGCCTCTTGTTCAATTAACATATTATCAATGTAACGCTGCAAGAACAGGTTTCTTGATTGATTAATGACCGCTTCTTTATCTTTTCCTTTATAATTATTCTCGATATTTTTGGCGTAGGGCTCAAAGGCTTTGTTAAATTCGGAAAGCGTTATGATCTCATTGTTTACCACGGCAATAATTCTATCCACGACCTCGGCGCCAACCGGCATAGATAAAAGCATTACACCCCACATAAATAGAACTATCCTTTTGAAATATTCCACAAAGCTTCCTCCTTTTATTTTTGCCTATTTATTTTCTTCCTCAGAACGTTGTTTTCTTTTTTTATCACGGCTTTTAACTTTAATGAATTAAGCCAGCCGGTAAAAGCCGCTTCTTCCTTTTGCGCACGAATATCGGCAACAACTTCATCTTTGACATCCGCAAAGTTCTTAATCATCGCCGGCTGACTATCCAAAACCTTGAAAATATGAAATCCATAAGGGCTTTGTACGACCGGACTTATTTTATTTACCGGCAATTTAAAAATTGCCTCTTCCAACGGCTCAGGCATAACCTGCCTGGTAATATATCCTAAATCTCCGCCTTGACGAGCTTCCGGACCAATGGACAAATTGGTGGCTAATTCGGCAAAATCCTCGCCAGCTTTTAATCGTGCCAATATTTCTTGAGCTTTATCAAAATCTCTCACAACTATTTGCTGAACACGTACGCGGGCTTCCAGTCTGTAATTGTTACGGTGTTCGTTATAATAATCTTCGGCTTCATCATCTGATACCCTGATTTTTGTATTTACATCAACCGCAACAAGTTTTTGCAAAAACATTTCTTTTTTCAGCTCTTCCTTCCATTGGTCAAATTTTATATTTTCCTGCGCCAGCAAGTTGATAAAATCTTCTCCGTAATCTTTTTTAATTTCGTCAATTTTATCTTCCAGCTCGCTCGCGCCTACATAGATATTTAATTCTTGCGCGCGCAAATACATTATTTTTTCCGTAATCATACCATCCAATACTTCTTCTTCGAGGCGCGTGACATAATTTGGCTCATTTGATAAAGCATCTTTGGATAACATAGACATTTTTTGGTTTAATTTAATTTGATATTCATCGAGATAGATTTTCGCCCCATTAACTGTCGCAACGTAAGGCCTTGAAAAGATATTAATTTTATCGCAAGAGACCATAAAAAAAAGCGCCAGTATAGATAAAACACGGCATCCGTTTAATATGATGCGCGTTAGTATTTTTAGGGAAAAATAACCTGTAGCTTGTTTCTTAATCATAATTTTTACATATATATCGCTTATGGCTATTCGGCAAGCATCTTTAATAATAAATTTGCCTGTATTAATATCTCTTTTGGGGAAAGAGAAGGCGCGGGAACAAATAACTTGTAATCCGGTGTGAAGCGTAATTCCCGAATTTTCTTGCGATAAAGCGATATAATCTTTTCCGGCTCCACCGAAGAGGTCTTCCGGAAAAAAATATATAGGTACCTGCCGTCATAGCCCATTTTCTCGCCCTGCAACAATTTAAGACAATTTCTTATGTTAACTACTTGCAATAAATTGTCCGCCGGCAGGGGCAAGGCACCGTAACAGTCTTCCAGTTCGCTTTTGATTTGATGAATATCCTCATGGTTTTCGGCCAAAGATATTCTTTTGTATAAGACTAAACGTTGGTAAACATCTTGCACATATTCCTCAGGAATAAAAGCGGAAACCCCCAACTGAATTTCAGGCAATAATTCTTCTTCGACATTTTTTTCCCCTTTAATTTCCCGAATCGTTTTTTCCATTAACTCCGTATAGAGCTCGTAGCCGACCGAACGAATATGGCCGGATTGGGAAACGCCCAACAAGTTACCTCCGCCGCGAATTTCCAGATCGTTACGGGCAATCCTGAACCCTGAACCAGGCTCGGAAAATTCTTTAATTACTTGCAGCCTTTTCATGGCTTCGCGCGAAAGCATCGCTCCACGAGGCAACAATAAATAAGCAAAAGCTTCCTGCTTGGCCCGGCCTACACGTCCACGCAACTGATAGAGCTGCGCCAATCCAAGTCTATCGGCGCGATTGATAATTATTGTATTGGCTGCGGGAATATCCAACCCGGACCCGACGATGGTGGTGCTGACCAGAACGTCACTTTCGTGCCGCACAAATTTCGCCATTGCTTTTTCAATTTCTGCCGGTTTCATTCGTCCATGGACAATGCCAATTTTCGCCGGCGGTACAAGACGTTGCAACAGATGGGCAATCGAATAAATAGAGTGTATCCGGTCATGGACAAAAAACACCTGCCCTTGACGCGCCAGCTCCTTTTCCACGGCAGTTTTAATCGCTTCCTCGTCAAATTCAAGTACATATGTTTTGATGGGTACGCGCTCTTCCGGCGGAGTGTTAATCACGGATAAATCACGAATGCCCACCAAAGAAAGATGAAGGGTACGCGGTATAGGCGTTGCCGAAAGAGTAAGCACATCAACCAGTGTACGCATTTTCTTTAATTTTTCCTTGTGCGTTACACCGAAGCGTTGCTCCTCATCAATAATCGCCAATCCCAGTTCTTTAAATTCGATATCCTTTTGCAGTAAGCGATGCGTCCCCACAACAATATCCACTTTTTGACTTTTTAAATCTTGAATGATTTTCTTTTGCTGGGCTACGGTTTTAAAACGATTCAGCACCTCGACTCGAATGGGAAAATCTTTAAGCCTGGCTAAAAAGGTCTGATAATGCTGTTCGGCCAAAATCGTTGTCGGCACGAGAAGAGCTACTTGTTTACCATCCATGACGGCGCGGAATGCCGAACGAACAGCAACTTCTGTTTTACCGAAACCGGCATCACCGCAAATTAACCTATCCATCGGCTTTACATCATCCATGTCCAGGTGAATATCTTCAATAGCCTTGGCTTGATCCGGCGTTTCCTCATATTCAAAAGTAGAACAAAATTCTTCGTATATCTGATCCGGCGGAGAGAAAGCTTTTCTTTCCATTACCTCGCGCGCGGCATAAATGGAAACCAGTTCTTCGGCAACTTCCCGTACCGATTTTTTTACCCTTTCCTTTAGAGCTTCCCATGAAGTCCCTCCCATCCTATCAATTTTCGGCACATAACCATCGGGGCCGATATACTTTTGAATTTTCTGCAAAGAATTGACAGGAATGTAAAGCTTATCTCCATCTAAATATCCGATGACCAAAAAATCGTTTTCGATTTTACCCACCGAAATTTTTTTTAGTCCACGATAAACGCCGATACCAAAATCGGTGTGAACTACAAAATCACCTTCTTTTAAATCTCCGA
>MGQN01000017.1:42981-43924 GCA_001797845.1 Deltaproteobacteria bacterium RBG_16_44_11
AAAATAAGCTTCCCGTGCCGGACGCGCGCGGCGTCGGGGCGCTTTTTTGCCGAAAATTTCTTCTTCGCTTAAAACTGCCAGCTTCATCGCCGGGAAGGTGAAACTTGTGGAAACCTTTCCTTTCCACAAAAGCAAATGAGGATGAGATTCCCCTTGATTGATGATGTCTATGATCGAACCATACTGCGGCATAATCTGGACGGGCAAATCATAGGATAAAAGAATATTTCGCATCCGGTGCAAGTCTTCCGGCGTCGGGCAAACAAAGAAAATTAACATGCCTTCAGTAAGCCACGCTTTAATCTTTTGAATGGTCTGCCGCAGTAACACATCTTCTTTAATCTCACCAATCTCACCGGCAAAGAAATTTGATGGTAGGAGTTCCCCCTGAGCTTCAAAGACCACCTTTTCTGTCACTTTATCATTATCAAACGCGAGGCCCTCCAGATAAATTTGTCTAAACCGGCTCAAAGCGGTTAAAGTCTCACCCGGAGCAAGATAAGCATTTTGCTTTTCCAGATAAAATTTGCCGCTGTTTTTTGATTTAAACAATATTTTGTCGATATTATTTTCTACGTTTTGGACTGACTGGTTAATAGCCAATAGGTCATCCAAAATCACCAAAGTATTTTGCGGCAAATAATTGAAAAACTCCGACAAGCTATTTTGCGAAAATACACCATTATCATCGTATGCTTCGTAAAACAGCGGCAAGAATATAGGGTTTATCGCGCCAGACATCCCATTTTTCAGGTTATCTATTAAACTGCTGCGCATTTCACGGGGAAGGGAAAGTTCGTCGGCACGCCGTTTGATATTGCGAATGGCCAGCGCCAGTGTATTTTGATTAATAATTACTTCGCTGGCCGGCGGCACAATAAAAGACGCAATTGATCCTACGGAACGTTGGGATATACAATCAAATACACGGATAGACTCGACT
>MGQN01000017.1:43984-47748 GCA_001797845.1 Deltaproteobacteria bacterium RBG_16_44_11
AGGTTGTCACGAATACTGAAGTAGGCTCTTTCCTGCACCAAACTGACTCTTTTATAGCCGCCGGCTATTAAATGATTGCCGAAACATTCTATATCCAGTGTATCGCCTAAGGAAATTGTTCGCAGGTTTTGATGAAATTCAGCCGCAGGCATCACTTTTTGCATTAAGGCGCCGGCACATGTAACAATAATCATTCCGGCGTTTTTTTGCAGACGGCTGAATACTTCCAATCGTGCTAATGCTTCTTGCCTCTGCAGAACGAACATGTCAACGGAAAGGAAATCAAGCGGCGGATAATAAAGAACAGAGACCTCTCCTAAAAATAAAGATAAATCACCGGCAAACGCTACGGCTTCTTTTTCTTCCGGACAAACAACAAGGATAGTTCTCTCCAAGCTGTTAGCAAGAAGAGCTGTCAAGAAAGGCCGGGCGGCACCAATAAGACCGCCAACATTTATATTTTTCTCCGTCTGATTAATTTGTCCCAAAAGATTCTGAAGGGGTTCAGCTACTTCTATGGTTTTTCCAGCGACGATTTTTCTCATTGATAATAATCCAAAATTCCTACGGCATTGAATTCTGTAATAAACAGCACTTGCTCAGTTTGCTTTTCACAAATCTTTGCTAAGAATTAGGTTTTTTAGCGCAAATAAACAATTAGTTCAAGCTCGCCCAATTTTTATGTATATTAATCATTTCTTACCAGTTGACAACGGTTTTGTCTTTGATAAGCTGTGTTTGTCACGTAAATTTTATTTGGAGATAATAAGACATGATTTCTGTAGAAAAGGCTTTAAAAATAATTTTGGCGAATTCTCGAGAGCTGGAATTGGAAAAAGTAAATATTCTGGATGCGCGCACACGAGTAATCGGAGAGGATATTTTTGCCACACGCAATATACCGTCCCCAGACAATTCAGCCATGGATGGCTACGCTGTGCGGCATACCGATACTAAAGGCATATCCAAAAAAAGGCCGCTACAGTTACAAGTTGTCGAAGAGATACCGGCAGGTAAAATTCCGCAAAAAAAATTAAGAAAGGGGGAAACCTCCCGCATCATGACCGGAGCAATTATTCCCCCTGGTGCCGATGCCGTCATCCGCCAGGAAGATACTCAAAAAATCGGAAAAGTGGTTGAGATTTATGCGGCAGTAAAAAAAGGTCAGGATATCCGGTTTTCCGGGGAAGACGTGAAAAAAGGAGAATTGGTCATTTCCAGAGGAAGTATCATCGGGCCGGCGCAAATTGGCATGCTGGCCTCATTGGGGCGAACATTTGTGAATGTTTACCGTAAACCGCGCGTGGCAATTATGGCCACAGGTAATGAACTGGTGGATATTAAAAGTGATCCAACCCCCGGCAAAATCGTCAACAGCAATAGCTACGCTTTGGCCGCTCAAGTACTGGAATGTGGCGGAATTCCTTTGGTTATGGGTATTACTAAAGATAATAAATCCGCTTTGCAAAAAAAATTTAGAGCCGCTCTTGGGGCTGATGTAATTATTTCTTCCGGCGGTGTATCCGTGGGTGATTATGATTTAGTGAAAGATGTAATGGCGGAAATGGGAAATACCATGCGTTTCTGGCAAGTAGCAATGCGGCCGGGTAAACCTCTGGCCTTCGGCGCGATTCAAGGCATTCCCTTGTTCGGCTTGCCGGGAAATCCTGTATCCACAATGGTTTCGTTTGAGCAATTTGTACGCCCATACCTTTTAAAAATGCAGGGGCATAAAAAGATCTTCCGCCAGACAATCAAGGCACTGAGCGCCCAGAAAATAGAAAAACAAGCGGGCGTCAAACATTTCATTCGCGCTGTCGTTAAAAAAGAAAAAAACCAATACATCGCTACGATTACGGGGGACCAAGGCTCCGGTATTTTAAAATCAATGGTTGTAGCCAACGCTTTAATTATCTTAAAAGATAATGAAAATAAAATTAACAAAGGCGAAAAGGTTACCGTCCAGTTATTGGACGATTCTTTATTCAAAGCAGAATCCTTCCAATTGTAAAAAATTCAGTCCGAAATCGAAAAAAATTCTATCACTTTTTGCATGTTGACACGCCGGTATTTTAAAGTTAAATATCACCTATAATTTATTCCAAGGAAGTGCCAAGGTCACTGGTGGGCCTCCTGGACTTCAAATCCAGTGTGGGGCGCTAGAACCGTCCCGGGTGGGTTCGATTCCCATGCACTTCCGCCAGAAATTTCCTTTAAATTTCAGTAAACCGTTCCAAGCCGGCGGGCAACTATAAGATACTGGATTGGGCCGCAACTTGATGTGGACAAATATATCCGGGCTTGACAGGTATATTGATTAAATCTATAATCAAATCAATTTTTGAGGCAAATTTTAAGGAGACTTACAGCGTGAAAAAATTAACCGTGACAATCTTGTGTCTTCTGTTTATTTTGCCGGCGTGTGCCGGCGCGGAAAACCCTTCACCAGAAGAAGCCTTTAAGAAAAGCTTCCCCACAAACACTTTTGAAAGCATAAGCCCTACTTCCATCAAGGGAATATATGAAGTTTACACCGGAAACCAGATTTACTATTTTCTTCCGGAAGCAGAAGTGATTATTACCGGCAGTATAATCTCCAAAGAAGGTGTAAATCTGACACGCCAGAGCAACTCAAAAAAAATGGCGCTCAAAATGACCACACTTCCCTTAGAATCCGCCCTTAAAATCGGTAATGGAAAAACTACTGTCATTGAATTTACTGATCCTAACTGTCCTTATTGCCGTCAGGCTTTTCAATTCCTTTCCCAACGCAAGGATGTAACAATTTATATTTTTTTTATACCCCTATCTCAGGACTCGGAAAGAAAAATAAAGCATATTTTATGTTCCAAGGATAAATCAATAGCGTATGAAAATGTCATGACAGGTAAGCTTGATAATAACGCCCCGCTTAATATTTGTAATGATAAAAAAGTTGACGAGATGATGAAAACTCAGTTAAGCCTAGCCAAGCAAACAGGAGTAAGAGCGACACCTTTATTTTTTATCAAAGGACAGGTCGTTGATGGTTTTGAAAAAACTATTATTGAAAAACTTTTAAATGAATAGGGAGGTACTTATGAAAACCTTTTTCGCTGCCGTGATTTGCGGTATCTTTTTGTTAATTTTCGCATCAATTCCTCTTTTGGCTCAACCGGTCGGTAAAAGCGCAGTGGACAAAGAATGCTCGAAATGCCACAACACAAAAAGAATCTATAGTGCCAATAAAACCCCCGGCGAATGGGAAAGCACCGTCGACCGCATGATTAAGAAGGGAGCCAAAATTAAACCGGAAGAAAAAGACGAAGTGCTTAAATATCTCAATACCTTAAACAAGTAATTCCAGTCGGGCTTTGTTCCCTGCTAAACCAAATTTGTTTTGAGATTAACGGATTTTTGCACCTGTTTGCGCTTCACGTTCAAATGTAAGCACGGTAAGGCCGTTATCCGTATCGGTAGCCAGGAGCATGCCGCGTGATTCTATGCCCATTAGTTTTGCCGGCTTCAAATTGGCGATGACTAGTATTTTTTTGCCGATTAATTCCGCGGGAGTGTAATCTTTACCGATGCCGGCAACAATAGTTCTTTCTTCGCCGATATCGATTCTTAGCTTTAGAAGTTTATTCGATTTAGGAACAATCTCCGCATCCAAAATTTTCGCGACCCGCAAATCAAGCTTGGCAAAATCTTCGTAGTCAATTTCCGGTTTCGAATCAACCATGGTAGCTCCCTTTTCAGCGGATATCTTGTTTTCTTTTGTTATC
>MGQN01000017.1:47765-54710 GCA_001797845.1 Deltaproteobacteria bacterium RBG_16_44_11
TGATTCGCCGCGGATCAATGGATTACCCGCGGTTAAGGCATCATCTTTACTAATGCCTGCCAAATCCAGCTTTTCAGATTCATCAGCACCAATTTGCTTTAATATTTTTTGCGCGGTCTGCGGCATAAAAGGAAATATCAAAATAGCTATCGCCCGTAAAGCCGCAAGCAAATTATACATGATCTTTGTTAATTCTTCCCTATGCGCCGGGTCTTTCCCCAAAGTCCAGGGCTCTTTTTCCACAATATATCTGTTGGTAAGATTGATAAAATCCCAAATGACAATCAAAGCTTTATGCAGGGACATATCATTAAAATCAGCCTGAACTTCCGCCATAGTTTTCAGCGCCGCTTCGTGCAGCGTTAAATCTTTCTTTTTATGATTGATTTTAGGAACCTTACCATCACAATACTTGATCGCCATGGTTATGACGCGGCTGACCAGATTGCCTAAATCGTTGGCGAGATCAGAATTCAACCTTTGGACAAAAGCCTCTTCAGAAAAACTTGAATCCAAACCAAAAACCATGTCGCGCAAAAGAAAATAGCGGAAGGCATCCAGCCCGTATTTATCTTTCAAATCAAGAGGCCTTACGACATTGCCGAGACTTTTTGACATCTTGCTTTGATCCGAATTCCAATATCCATGGACATTCAAGTGTTGATAAGGTTCAATGCCTGCTGCTTTGAGCATGGTCGGCCAGTAAATACCATGCGGCTTAAGAATATCCTTCGCGATTAGATGCTGGGCAACCGGCCAGAATTTTTTAAATTTATCTCCCTGTGGATAATCCAGCGCGGTAACATAATTAATCAAAGCGTCAAACCAGACATAGGTCACGTATTTTTCATCAAAAGGCAAAGTAATGCCCCATTGGAGTCGCGTTTTAGGACGGGAAATACAAAGATCATCAAGGGGATCGCGTAAAAAGGCCAACACCTCGTTTTTATACCTTTCCGGACGGATAAAATCAGGGTGTTTTTTGATATAATTAATCAGCCAATTCTGATACTTGCTCATGCGAAAGAAATAATTACTCTCTTTGCGGTATTGGGGCTTTGTTTGATGATCTGGACACTTCCCTTCCACCAACTCCTTTTCCATATAAAACCGTTCGCAACCAACACAATAATAACCCTCATACTCGCCAAAATAAATATCACCGGAATCATAAACCTTCTGCAAAATATAACGCACGTTATCAATATGATTGCTGTCCGTCGTTCTAATAAAATAATCGTTTGTTATAGATAGCTCCGGCCATAGAGCACGAAATTGCGCGCTTATTTTATCGGCATATTCCTGGGGAGTAACTCCGGCCTTTTGCGCCGCTTCAGCGATTTTATCCCCGTGCTCATCGGTACCGGTAACAAAAAATGTTTCCTCGCCGGCCAGGCAATGATATCTAGCCAGAACATCCGCGACAATAGTCGTATAAGCATGCCCGATATGCGGCGAAGCATTAACGTAATAAATCGGTGTCGTAATATAAAATGCTCTCGGCATATAAAAAATCCTCAGGCAACTCAGTATATAAAGTCGCCGTCTTCATCCAATTTTTCCATATCTTTTGCGTTTTTATCTTCCGGCAAAAGTTTATCATCATCTATAATCGTATTTCCGTTATCGATAAAAGCTTTTGTGCATTTCTTTGATCCGGCATATTCTTCATGTTCAAAAGCCAGACAGCACATCAGTCTACCGCATAACCCGGAAATTTTTTCCGGGTTGAGAGACATACTCTGCTCCTTAGCCATTTTGACGGTCACCCTCTCCAGATTCTGTAATATTCCCGCACAACAAACCATCCGGCCGCAAATGGCCATCCCCTTGGTAATGCGTGCTTCCTGACGTGCGCCGATTTGTTTTAGTTCTATTCGTGTTTTAAATTTTTGAACAAGGTCTTTGACCAGATCGCGAAAATCCACCCTGCTTTCCGCAGTAAAATAAAAAATGATTTTACTTTTATCGAAAAAGCAATCCACGTCTATCAATTTCATGGAAAGTTCTCTCTCCTTAATTTTTTCCAAATAAAACTTCCGGGCTTCCTCTTCCAGCTTTTCATTCTCGGCTTTAATGCGCATATCATCGGATGTCACTTTGCGTAAAACCTTTTTGAGATTAACAGTCAGTGACGATGACTCACTTCTGTTTACACCAGCTACAACGATACCCATTGATAAACCATTGTCGGTATTAACAATAACCTGATCGTCTCTATGGAGAATAAGATCGGCAGCGTTGAAACTATAAATTCTGCCTTCCTTTTTAAACTTAACGCCAATAATATTAGTTAACAATTTTTGATACCACCAAAGTTTTTAGTAATTTAGTTTAAATGCCATTGATTCCAATGTCAATGACTTGTTGCTATTGCGTTCAATTTCCTCCCCTGCGCTTTCCACCAACGCGATATTCCGGAGAATTTGCTCGCCGGATAAGCGCGCGGCCATAGAGGCAACAAAAGAAGATTTATCCTGATTTATCAATATTTGAGTTTTCCCGGTTTCTTTAAAAAATAAAGTGTCACGAAAAAAACTATTAAGGATATCCAAACCTAGCTTGATTTTCTTTTTGTCCTGGCCCAAAAAAGCGCCAAAATGAATCAAACTGAAAGGTTCATTATTTTGTGTGGCGGCAAGCAGCTTAAAAGTTTCCGCGCGAAATGTGATGACCTCTTCGCTATTCAACTCCACCGCCCGGCCAATGGAACCGCCGGATAGAGCTGCTAATAACAAGGCTTTTTGCTCATCGATGCCCATTCGGTCTATAAGAAATTGCGTCACCATTTTACTGCGTAGCGGATTAAAACGTACATGCAGGCAACGGGAAATGATGGTCGGCGGCATCAAGTATGGGCGGCTGGTAATCAAAATCAGCAAATTAGACAACGATGGCTCTTCCAGTGTTTTCAAAAGAGCGTTGGCCGCCTGGTCATTCATTTTGTCGGCATCGTCAATGATAAATACCCGGCAGGTTGCCTCCAGAGGCTTGAACTTCATTTTCTCCTGAATTTCGCGAATGGCGTCAATGCGGATGAATTGGCCGGCTGGCGCGACTAAAAAAAAATCGGGATGGCTGCCCCGCTGGATTTTCCGGCAGGAAATACAGTTGCCGCAAGAATCATAAAGTTTATCTGTATTCTCACAATTAAAGGCTTTGGCAAACTCCACGGCTAAAGTTTTTTTGCCTATGGCAGAAACACCGCTAAAAAGGTAAGCGTGCCCTATTCGTCTTTGAGATAAGGCTTTTTGGAATATTTCTATTTGGTTTTTATGACCGAAAATATCGCGAAAAGACATAATTAAATTATAATTTAAAGGGAGATTTCCCCAAGATTAATTTCGCAGGTTTATAAAATCCGCCACCCGTCTGCGCACTTCTTCTTGAATTGTATCAATATTCCGCGTTGCGTCAATCAAACAGAATCGCTTGGGCTCGCTTTTATAAATACTAAGATAACCTTCGCGAACCCGCCTATGGAAATCCAGGTGCTCTCTTTCAAACCGATCGGAAAAAGAAGATTCTTTAAGGAGATCATTTCGTTCCATTGCCCTTTTGAGTCCGATTTCTACCGGCAAATCAAAAAGGAAGGTCAAATCCGGCCTCAAACTCATTGACGAATAATCATTTATAAGCTTGATGAACTCCAGGCTCAATCCGCGGCCTATTCCTTGATAAGCGTAAGTGGCATCAGAAAAGCGATCACACAAAACCACTCTGTTTTCTTTTAACGCGGGCATAATCATTTCCCGAACATGTTGCGACCGCGCCGCGCAAAATAAAAATACCTCCGTTTCAGCACACATATAGTGATGGCCTCTATTAAACAAAATACCGCCAATTTTCCGGCCAATGTCGGTCCCGGAAGGTTCCGAGGTAATTAAAAGGGGAACATTTTTTTCAATTAAATACTCAGCAACTAATCTCATTTGAGTCGATTTCCCCGAACCTTCAATCCCCTCGAAGGTAATTAAACTTTTCATTAGCTTAACCTCCCCTGCTAAATCAATGTGAAATTACTTTATTTGTTTCAAAATGACCGAATCGATTTTTTAAAAGGCATGCTTCTTAGTAATTAAGAGGAAAGTAAATGGTCAAATTGGTTTTTTAAAAACCGACTCAAACATTTTCGTAAGTTCGCTATAAATTAGCTATTTTTCCTCCCCGGGAACGATCGCTTCCACAGGACATTGATCGGCACAAGTTCCGCAATCATTGCAAAGTTTAGCATCGATAACATACTTGTCCTCGCCTTCAGAAATTGCTTCCACAGGACACTCGCCTTCACAAGAGCCGCAAGCGATACATTCATCAGTAATCACATACGCCATGATTCTTTATTCTCCTTTTATTAATAATTATTTCAACAACATTAAAGTTTCACCGCATTTTTTTTGCCGGAAATCTTTACCTGTTGGGGCCAATTATCATTATTTATCAATCTCATCATACCGCTTGCTTTACATCAGCTTAAGCAGGTAATGATGAGAAAAACAGTTAAACGGATATAACTTCTTTAATATCTGGAATTTGGCTTTTGATTATCTTTTCTATCCCCATTTTCAAGGTCATTTGAGACATGGGACAACCCTGACAAGCGCCGGTTAATTTTACCTTTACTACCCCGTCCGGGCTGACATCGATAAGTTCCACATCTCCGCCGTCAGCTTGCAAACCGGGCCGGATAAGATCAATGGCTTTTTGCACCTTTTCTTTCATCTGGATTCTCCTTAATATTTTAAAACCAGCCGTTCTTAATGAGGCATCTCATTAACCATATCCCGCGCTACCTTTCGGGCAACCGCAGACAAATCCGGTTTGATTAAAATATAACTTTCGGCTCTATCGTGACCGACTTTCCACATTCTTTTACCGGTGGAGGCCTCATATAATGTCATGCCCATACTGACCTTGCCAACCTTGTCATCTTTTTCCACTGTGTAACTCCACGTATCAACGGAAACCAGCAAAAAAGCGTCAACCTTAGTCAGCTCTCCAATCTTTCTGCTCAAATCGGGATCGGAAAAAGTAAGTGTATTCAATTTAGAAAGATACGCCGTCATTGCATTACGTAATTCTTCGTTGGAGAGAATTTGTCGATTGAGATTTTCAGTATCAATCACATTGGTAAACCATTTTTTTTCGATAAGTACATCCGCGATAATTTTTTCCGTAACTAACCTTGCCTCTTCATAAGGCCCAACATGGACCGGGAAAATAGCTATTCCTTTGGGGTGAAAATCCTTTGCCTCAGGATCCACCTGGTAAAAACGCAAACTTCCGCAAGCTACCAGCACGAAAAAGCAAAGAATTAAATTGCATATTACGAATAATTTTCTTGCCACTGCACCAAAACCTCCTTTTCTCTTAAGAATATTTCTTTTAGAAAAAAGACCAGAGGAAAACGCTTAACCCCGCAATAATATAGATAGTTTCCAGAAGGCCTTCCATAACCGCCCCTGAAAGCCCGGATTTTCTATCACAAAGATTCAAACAAATCCATATATATAATACACAGGCAAGAAGGAAAAAACTTAAAAATGACGTCCACCCTGCAAAATAAGAAAAAATAAGAAGGACAAATAAAATAAAGGAGATAAGCTTGAGGACTGTTTTTGTGTTATTCTTGCCAAACAATACGGGAATCGTTTCCTGTCCGATTAGCTTATCGCTTTGAAGTTCTAAAATATCCGACATTGCGGAACGAATAAAAACAATTCCAAAAGCGAAACAAAAGGCAACAACCATACTCGCGTTTAAAAAACCGTTAATATTCAATGCGGGCAAAATTGCCGTTACCGTTCCCCATGCTATAGCCATGAATATGTTTTTCGAACCGGGTAAATCTTTTAGGCTCTGGAAACGCCATCCTTTGGGCATTATTTTCATGTTATATAAAACGCCGGCAAGAGAGACAAAGAACAAAAACGCAAAAGGAAGAATACCCATATTAAAGGCTAAAACAAGAGCAACGACAATGGAAAATATGGCAGAGTAGCGATATATTTTTTCGTGCCGGAAGTAGGTTTCTTCGCGAAAAGAGCCAATGAAACTTGCCGGTTTGCGGCTAATCAACCGGTTTAACACATGCATGCCATATACAAAAAAAGAAGCGATGGCAATATACGCTATGCTTAGATTCATTCCCTGCAAAAGCATGCAGGCGGCACAAAGGCAACCGGCACCGATAGCGGAATATATATCAGTTTTAATTGCCGATACCCAAAGATTCAACAAAAATCCTATTGCTTTAAATTTTCGACTTCGGCCGTCCGTTATCTTATCCATGACACGATCGATAATCCAGTTGGGTGTGGAAGCGCCAGCGGAAACACCAATGCTATTGTAAGAAACTAAATTGATCTTTTCCATTTCTGCTGCGGTTTCGATGTGAAAAGTAGGAGTTTTTTGTTTTCGGGCAAGATCAGCCAGCCTTTTCGTATTGGCGCTATTTTTGCCGCCAACAATGAAAATGGCGTCCATTTCATCCGCCAGAGCAATCACTTCTGCTTGCCTTTGTTGCGTTGAAGAGCAAATCGTATTAAAGACCACGGCCTGTGGATAAAGTTTTTTAATTTTACTGACTATCTTTTTGTAATCATCGTAATTTTGCGTAGTTTGAGCGACAACGCAGACATTTATCAAAGGCGGTAGGCTATCCACGTCTTCGGCTGTAATCACTGTAATACCTCTGCCGCCGGTATAACCTAAAAGAGCGTTAACTTCAGGATGTTCCCTGTCACCCACAATAATCACTGTAAAATTAAGGGCGGTGTGCTTTTTAATGATCGCCTGGACGTAACCGACCTTAGGACAGGTGCAATCAATTATTTTTACGCCGCTTGCTTTAATTTTTTTCCGTTGGGCGGGGGCAATGCCATGCGCCCGGATGATGAGTACAGCATTTTGTTTGTCGATAATTTCATCTATATTATCTATCGG
>MGQN01000017.1:54823-69919 GCA_001797845.1 Deltaproteobacteria bacterium RBG_16_44_11
ACTGCCCTTCGGACGCCCATGCAAAAACCGGCGGTTTTGGCAAGTTTAATTTCCATTGGTTCAGTTTTTCCTCAGCAGAATAAAAAACTCTTTATTACCCACTGGTCCTAACAGGGGCGATGAACAAGTCCCTTCAACTTTAAGATCTAGTGTTTGACAAAAATTTGCAACTCTCAGAATTACCTGGTCATGAACAGCTGAATCTTTTACTAATCCCTTTTTGCCAACTTCTTGTCTTTCCGCTTCAAATTGAGGCTTAATCAGCGCCAAAATTTGTGCCTTATCTTTAAGCAATCTCACAACCGGCGGAAGAACAATTTTCAGCGAGATAAACGACACATCAATTGTGGCTAAATCCGGTAATTCCTTTAAATGATTGCCATCATAGTAGCGTACATTTGTACGCTCGATAACAACGACACGTTTGTCTTCACGCAATTTCCAGGCAAGCTGTCCGTAACCGACATCCAGAGCGTAAACTTTGCGTGCTCCGGCTTGCAGCAAACAATCCGTAAAACCTCCGGTTGACGCTCCCACATCAAGGACATCAAAATCCCTGACATCCAGTTTGAATTCTTCCAAAGCTTTTTTTAATTTCAGACCACCGCGACTAACGTATGGATTGTCCTCACCCTTTATTTGCACCTGCGCATCAACGGGAACGAGAATGCCTGCTTTATCCGGATAGGTTTCGTTAATTTTTACAGTTTTGGCTAAAATCAGTGCGCGGGCTTTTTCCTGCGTGGGCGAAATTCCGCGATCGACCAGCAATTTATCCAAACGAATTTTTTCCATGCGCATATTCTCACATTACCGAGATTGATGATATCGAGGCAGCGAAGAAGCCAGCGGCGTGGGGTGTCCTATCGGACTATTGTTTGCCATTTTATTTTAGCCTCCAAATATCAAGAGTAAAGATTTGACCACTAGTTCCCCCTCAATCAGCAGTTTGAATTGTTTCTATTTTCTTAAGTTTCTCATTCCAATATATGACTATTTCTGCCTTTCCAAGGTATGTCAACTTCACACCATCATATTTAAGCATTACTGGCGAAGGATAATTATTTGTATCTATAGCAGTGGTCTGCGATATGAGAGCCCCTTGCTTTACTGAGCGTATATAAACAATATTATAAAAATTCTTTACATCTAATTCATAAAAATTTTTACAAGGAGAAGTTGCAAAGCAAAATGATATTACCAGTTTTGCCTTCTTAGAATTATTGTTCCTTAATAATATTGCATAATCTTGGTAACCATCTCCATTAAAATCTGATTTAACTATTCCAGGTATTTCGTTCTGGAATTTCTTACTAAAAAAATCTCTGGTTTGGGCATCAAGATCATTTAAACCTAATAAATGATAGCCGGGAAATTGATTGAGAATTTTCATTTCTTCATTATTTATTTCTTTTTTGCTTTCTGTTCCAGCAATAGAGCAACAGGAAGTGGTAACAACAGTAATTACAATAATAAAAAAAATACAGTAAAGTTGTTTCATTATAATTTCCTCACAAGATCAGCATATTTAATGCGGTAGATGGGGCTGTTCAAAAATGTTCAGATGCAAGGCGCGCAAAAATCTGAACCGCGAGGCGTATATAGACATACGGTGAGCGGTGCGGTTTGCAGCGCAACACAGCAGATGAGCGTTTTTCAACAGCCCTAAGCTGATCATTTTCCCAGCATTTCTTTTATCGCCCGTTTAATGCCTTCCTCATCAATGCCGTATTTGCGGCGTAATTGCGCCTGGGTGGCATGTTGGACAAATTTATCGGGGATGCCCAGTCTCTTTACCTGAACACCGGTTATGCCTTTCTCAGCCAGCAATTCCAGAACGGCACTGCCGAAACCTCCCTGAAGTTCATTTTCTTCGACGGTAATTATTTTTTTACAAGATGAAGCTGCCTTTAATATAAGTTCGCTATCGATTGGTTTAACAAACCGGGCATTGATAACTTTAACATTAATACCTTCTTTAGAAATTGTCTGGGCCGCGGCAAGTGCCGGATAAACCGTCGAACCGATGGCAATAATGGCCATATCGGAGCCTTCCCGCAGTACTTCGCCTTTACCTATTTCCAGATTTTTCAGCTCACTATCCAGCATTGTGCCTACACCTCTGCCTCTTGGATACCTCACTGAAACCGGAGAACCACTGTCAACGGCAGTTTTCAGCATATGCCGCAACTCGTTTTCATCTTTGGGCGCCATGACAATTATATTAGGAATTGAACGTAAATAAGAATAATCAAAAAGCCCCTGATGGGTCGCACCATCTTCACCGACAATGCCGGCACGGTCGATGGCAAAAACAACCGGTAGTTTTTGCAGACAGACATCGTGTAAAATTTGATCGTAAGCTCGCTGAAGAAAAGTCGAATAAATAGCCACTACCGGAAGAAAACCTTCTGTCGCCAAACCGGCAGCAAAAGTCACCGCGTGTTGTTCAGCAATGCCTACATCATATAAACGCTGGGGGAATTCCTGAGAGAATTGATCCAACCCCGTTCCTTCGCACATGGCGGCGGTAATGGCGACAATGCGGGAATCAACGCGGGCAAGCTCGAGCATGGTTTTGCCAAAAATATCCGTGTAAGTCGGGATAGCGGAAGGCGCAGCCAGTGGCTTACCTGTTTGAACATCAAAAGATGACAGGCCGTGATAAGTGAGAGGTTTTTCTTCAGCAAATTTGTAGCCTTTTCCTTTTTTAGTTATAACATGTACGAGCACGGGACCTTCTAAAGCTTTGATGTTTTCAAAATTTTTAATGAGATGATCTAAACGATGACCTTCCAATGGCCCTACATAAGTAAAGCCCAGTTCTTCAAATAGCGCGCCGGGAACTACAAATGTTTTTAATGATTCTTCTATTTGCTGAGATAATTTGACGATATGGTCGCCAATTCCGGGAATGCCTTTTAAAAAATTTTTAATATCCGTCTTTAATTTCGTCACTGTATGACCGGTCATCATGCGGTTCAAATATGAAGATAGAGCACCGACATTGGGAGAGATGAACATTTCATTATCATTTAACACAATGATCATATCTTTTTTGCGATCGCCGGCCCAGTTCAAAGCTTCAAAAGCCATGCCTGTGGTCATGGAACCATCGCCGATTACGGCAATTATTTTATTGCGCTCACCCTTTAAGCATCTGGCTTCGGTAAACCCTGCCGCAGCGGAGATAGAAGTTCCGCTGTGTCCGACATTAAATACATCATAGATGCTCTCTTCTCTTTTAGGGAATCCGCTGATACCGTTTTTACTGCGCATGGTGGCGATTTTTTCTTTGCGTCCGGTGATAATTTTATGAGCGTAACACTGATGGCCGACATCCCAAATAATTTTATCCTGCGGTGTATTAAAAACGAAGTGAAGCGCCAAGGTTATTTCCACTGCGCCTAAAGATGAAGCTAAATGACCGCCGCAAGAAGCAACTGTATTAATAATCAAGTCCCTGATTTCCTGCGCCAGAGTATTGAGCTCGGCGTTATTTAGCTTACGGATATCCGCGGGATAATTTACTTTTTGCAAAACGCTGTAATCTACTGTTTCTTTTTGTTTGACCAAAATTAGCGCCTTTCTAATAACTTAATAACCCTATGTTTTTCTTTCCTCTATATAACGCGCAATAATACGCAATGGCCGCGCTCGTTCATCAAAATTAGAGATGCTTTCCATCGCAGTATCTACATACTTTTTTAACCTTTCTTTCGCTGCGTCCAGCCCCAGCAAAGACGGATAGGTAAGTTTGCCATGAACCGCGTCGCTGCCGGTTTCTTTACCCATCAATTTCCGGTCGCCTTCCACATTCAAAATATCATCTGCTATTTGGAAAGCCATACCTATATTTGTTCCGTATTGGGACAGCGCTTGAACTTTATCTTTCGGGGCATTGAACAAAATGGCACCCGTTTTTACCGCAGCAACAATTAACGCTCCGGTTTTACGCCGGTGAATATCTCCAAGGCTGTTTTCATCAGGCACACTTTTTTCTGAAAGCACGTCCAACGCTTGGCCTCCTACCATACCGGAAATTCCAGCCGCCTGTGCAATTTCCTGAATTACAGACAGACGCCTTTGGACAGGCAGCCGTTCTTTTTCCGCGCGTGATAAAAGAACAAATGCCTCCGTGAGCAGCGCGTCACCGGCTAAAATTGCCATAGCTTCTCCAAAAACTTTATGGCTGGTCGGCTTGCCGCGCCGAAAATCATCGTTATCCATCGCCGGCAGATCGTCATGAATGAGGGAATAGGTGTGAATTAATTCTAAGGCGCAGGCAACCGGCATAGCGGGCGCCAGATTGCCTCCAACCGCATCCACTGCGGCGAGGCAAAGAATCGGCCGAATCCTTTTCCCTCCGGCAAAAACACTATAATGAACAGCTTTATAAATGTCCGCGGGTATATTGCTTTGGGGCGTAAGATAGCGCAGCAGGGCTTCTTCCACGATATTTCGCCTGTCCTGCAGATAGGCTTTTAAAAACGCTTCATCCTTTTCAATCACTTTCATCTTCCTGAAAACGTTTTGACTGCAAGGAATCTTCTTTTCCCAAAAGCATTTCCACACGCCTTTGGGTTTCCTCCAGTTTGGCAGAACAAAAGCGAATAAGTCTTATCCCTTCTTCAAAGGACTTCATGGATTCCTCGAGCGGCATATCGCCTGCTTCCATTTTTCTTACTATATCTTCGAGCTTCTGCAGCGCATCTTCAAACTTTTCTTTTGCCATAAATTTACCCCGTTAAAGAAAGTCCCCAACTCCCGTCAGGGGGTTAAAGTCTTGTAACACAGATGGCTGTTTAATGCCGCCATCTGAAATCGCAAAGCGCCCGTTAACCTAACGGGGCTTACTCCTGAGATATTTTCTGTACTCTGGCGTCTATACTACCTCTAGCCAGTTGGATATTAACATTCTCCCCTATACTTAAGGCATCTGCCTGACGAATAATCATCCCGCCGGCCAGGCTACGCGTAATACTGTAACCCCTGCGCAAAACACCCAGAGGGTTTAAAGACTCCAAAACAGCCGAATTTTTCTGGAGGCGCTCTTTATGCGCCGCCAAACGGCTTAAAAAATAAACATATATATCTTTGTTAATATTTTTTATTAAAATTTTCTTTTCACCAATTTGCCTGGCCGGACTTTGATGAAAAAGACGCAGTTCCATTTGCCGAATCTCGGCATATAGAGATTCCCTTTCGTAATGCAAAGATTTTAAGAGCCGTTCTTTTAAGGCATCCAAATGAATTTGCAGATCAATTAAAAAGCGGCGTGGATCTTTCAGCCTTTCTTGTAAACCAGCAAGTGCGTCCCGTTTATCCTCCAGATCGCGGCAATAACCGGATATTAACCTCTGTTTTAGCTTGCCCAGCTTCGCCAATAATTCGCTCCTTTGCGGCATAACCAGCTCCGCGGCAGCGGACGGCGTTGGCGCGCGCAAGTCCGCCACAAAATCACAAATGGTAAAATCAGTTTCATGGCCGAACGCCGACACTATGGGAATCGTTGATTGGAAAATTTCCCTCGCCAAAGTTTCATCATTAAAAGGAGCTAAATCTTCCAAAGAGCCGCCGCCGCGCGCAATAATGATAACATCAACAGAGCCGTAAGCGTGTAAATTGCGCAACGCCTGAATTACTTCGGCGGCCGCTTCAGCTCCTTGCACTCTCACCGGCGCAACTAATATATTCATACAGTGGAAACGCCGTTTGGTGATATTTAAAATATCTTTAATCACCGCGCCGGTAGGAGAAGTAATTATTCCAATTGTTTCGGGTAAAAAAGGAATAGATTTTTTATACTGTTCATCGAATAGTCCTTCAGCGGCAAGCCTGGCTTTGAGTTGCTCAAATATTTTTTGCAGTGCGCCGATGCCTCTTGGCTCGACGGATTCGACGATAAGTTGATACTCTCCGCGCGGCGGATAAACGCTCAACCTCGCTCGACACAGGATACTCGTGCCTTCTTCCAGATCAAATCCTATGTCTTGTCTGAAACGTCCGAATTGACGGAAAAAAACAGCCCTGATCTGACTCTTTTCATCCTTCAGCGTAAAATAAACATGCCCGGACTGCGGCCGGCGCAAGTTGGAAACTTCTCCCTCCACCCATACAAAGCCGAATGTTTCCTCAAGAAGGAATTTAATATTATCATTCAGTTGTGAAACAGTGATTATTTCTTTCATCTGCACAATCCCGCGTTGTGGAGTACCAGATATCGAAAGGTAAAACAAGATTGAATTTAAGCTCCCGAAATTAAATAAATATGCAGGAATTAGCACTATGCAAACGGACTAAAGTATCTTACGGACACAAACAGATGAACATGCTACGGGGAATTGTAATATAGGGATTAATTACTATAGATTGACTTTTATTCTTCCATGTTTTAAATAAGCTCTTCACGTAAAAATAAAGGGGACAATAAATTTGATGAAGAAAAAGGAACTATTAAATAAACCTGTAGAACATATAGACATTAAATCCATTAACGCCGTGGAAATTATTCAAGCCATGGGGAAAATGTCCTTTTCCGCCCGTGATTTAGCCACAGCCGCGGATATTTATGACCGAATGCTCAAAGAAAAGAACTGCGCGATTATCTTAACCCTCTCCGGATCAACCTCTGCCGCCGGCTGCATGCAAGTTTATGTTGATTTGGTAAAAAATAATATGGTGGACGCCATCGTGGCCACGGGCGCTTCGATTGTCGATATGGATTTTTTTGAAGCTCTGGGGTTTAAGCATTATCAGGGCACACCGTTTGTTGATGATAAATTATTGCGCAAACTTTATATTGACCGGATTTACGATACTTATATTGACGAAGAACAACTCCAAATTTGCGACCGCACGATTAAGAAAATTGCGGATACTCTTCCTCCACGTGCTTATTCTTCCAGGGAATTCATTGCCGAGATGGGGAAATATTTACAAAAACACGCCAAGAAGAAAGCATCTCTTGTCCAAACCGCATACGAGCATGATGTTCCCATTTTTTGTCCGGCGTTTTCCGACAGCTCTGCGGGTTTCGGCCTTGTGTTACATCAGCATGAGCGTCCTGAAAATCATATTTCCATTGATTCGGTAAAAGATTTCCGGGAATTAACGATGATTAAAATTAAAGCGGGCACCAGCGGTTTATTGATGATTGGCGGAGGTGTTCCGAAAAACTTCGCCCAGGATACGGTTGTCTGCGCGGAAATACTGGGCAAGGAAGTCCCTATGCATAAATACGCTATTCAAATAACCGTGGCTGATGCGCGTGACGGGGCTTGCTCCAGCTCCACTTTGAAGGAGGCCAATTCCTGGGGAAAGGTCGATTCATCCTGCGAACAAATGGTTTACGCTGAAGCTACAACCGTGTTGCCCCTCATAGCCAGTTATGCCTACCACAAGGGAAACTGGAAGAAACGGAAAAAATGGCAATTAGCTAAAATCTTTAATGCTTTAAAATAAAATTATTTGGTGGAGATGAGGGGGATCGAACCCCTGGCCTCGGCGTTGCGAACGCCGCGCTCTCCCAGCTGAGCTACATCCCCAACCTTTCAGCTTTTCATAGAAAAAGCGGCAGAGCATATATTATTGTTTGTCTTAGTGTCAAGAAATTGTTAACTCGTTTCTTGACTTGACAAAATCATTGAGTTTTTTCTATACTCATATAAAGTTTCCATAAAAGAATACAGCTATAAACATTAATGCGGTCATGGAACGCACGCCTCTTACATTATTGGATTCTTTCTAGGTAACAGAAACGGCGACAAAAAAGTAATTTTACCAAGGAGAAAAATATGGCAAAAATTGACGCTTTTTTTCAACTTATGCATAACCAAGGCGCATCCGACCTTCATCTTGTTGCCGGACAGCAACCGGCCATTAGAATCCGTGGTGAAATAGAACGAATAAAATACGACAAACTTACTAATGAAGAAATAAAAGTTCTTGTCTACGAAATTACGCCGGAACATAAAATCAAGCAGTTTGAAGAAACCGGCGACGTTGACTTTGCTTACGAGGTCCCTTCTCTGGCGCGCTATCGCGCCAACTATTTTCAACAAAAAAATGGAATGGGCGCCGTATTTCGCGAAATACCTAATAAAATCGCCACATGCGCAGACCTGGGGCTTCCTTCCGTAGTGGCAAAATTAGCCACTCTCCCGCGTGGATTAGTGCTCGTCACCGGACCAACAGGTTGCGGCAAGTCCACAACACTGGCCGCGATTATTGATGAAGCCAACCGCCTGCGCAAAGACCATATTATTACGATTGAAGATCCTATTGAATTTGTCCATCAAACCCAGGGCTGCATCGTTAATCAGCGTGAAGTCGGGCTTCACACTAAAAGTTTTGCCGCCGCTCTGCGCGGCGCTCTGCGTGAAGACCCGGATATTATTCTGGTGGGTGAAATGCGCGATCTGGAAACCATCTCGCTGGCAATCGAAGCAGCTTCCACAGGTCATCTTGTTTTCGCTACAGTACATACGACCAGCGCGGCAAAAACAGTCGATAGAGTGATCGAGGTTTTTCCCGCTTCCGAACAATTGCAAATCCGCTCCACGCTGGCCGATGGTTTGCGCGCGGTTATTTCGCAGATTTTATTCAAAAGAATTGATATCAAAGGCCGCTGTGTCGCTTTGGAAATATTAATCGCCAACTCCGCGGTTCGTAATTTGATCCGCGAATCTAAAACCTTTCAAATTCCTACTTCGATACAAACGGGGAAAAAATACGGGATGCAGCTTATGGATGATGGAATTATGGATCTATATAACCGCGGCTGGATTGGCAGCGATGAAGCTTACATCAAATCGAATGATAAAGCCCGCTTCCGTCCGCTTTTAAAATATCCGCCGACAGACTTTACCGAAGCATAAACATAAAAAAGAGGACATCTTATGAGAAAACCGGAAATAGACCATATCCTGACAAGAATGCTGGAATCCAATGTAAACATTTCTGATATTATCCTGACGGTAGATAAACCTTTTCAGGTTGAGACATCGGGCCGATTAGTGGGAGTCGACCTAGAACCGCCCCTGGAAAAATTAACGCCCTTTCAAACAGAGATTTTTGCCCTAAATTTGATTAATCAGGATCAACGGCTCATAGAAACACTGGTTAAAGAGGGCTCTTGCGATTTGTCTTATGAATTGCCGGGAATCGCGCGTTTCCGCGTGAACATATTTTCACAACTTGGCCATTACTCTATCGTTTTAAGAAAACTGGAATCAAAAATTCCTTCCTGTGCAGAGCTGGGACTGCCCGATGCCTATTACCGCATCTCCGCCGAAAAAAATGGAATTGTGCTGATAACAGGAGCTACCGGTACCGGTAAAACTACATCTCTTGCCGCAGTTATTAATGAAATCAATGAAAATAATTCGGTGCATATCATCACCCTGGAAGACCCGGTGGAATACACGCATTCTCAAAAACAAGCCACCATAAATCAGCGCGAACTGGGCAAGGATTTCGATTCTTTTGCCAATGGTTTACGCGCCGCTCTACGTCAGGCGCCAAAGGTGATTCTGGTCGGAGAAATGCGCGATCGAGAATCCGTGGAAATTGCCATGAACGCCGCAGAAACCGGCCATCTGGTTTTGAGTACCTTACATACTATAGATGCCGGCCAGACAGTTAACCGTATTCTCGGCATGTTTTCCATAGAAGAAGAAAATCAAATTCGCACGCGTCTGGCTGATTCGCTGCGCTGGATTGTCTGTCAACGTTTGATGCCAAAAGTCGGCGGTGGCCGTGTTGCCGCCTTTGAAGCACTGGGCACCAGTCTGCGTGTCAGGGACATCATCCTGCATGGCGAATCAGAAGGGAAAACATTCTTCGACATTATCCAGCAAGGAAAAGCCTTTGGCATGATTACTTTCGACAACTGCATCGTCGACCTTTACGAAAAAGGATTAATTACTGAAGATACAGCCAGAGCTTATGCCTCTAACAAATCCAATGTTGGCCGAGGAATTGACTCGATAAAAAGCGCCCGTGGTGAAAAAACCAGCGACTTGCGCAAGCTTGAAGTGGACAGCTTGTATGGTAAGGCTAAAACAGATCCGTGGAAAGTATAGCAAGGAAACTTTCACTGTGTGTAAGGAAATGACACCAAGGAGATTAAAATGAGTAAAGAAAAATCGTTATCGGAAACAACTACCTCAGCAGAAATAGATTATTCCGGACGGCCTTTTGGCTACCTTAACCCTGATCGTGAAACGGCCATGATTTGTCACCAAGATGCGGCGATCAGAGATAATATTAGCAAGGCCATTAAAGAACTAAATTTCGATGTAGTCGAACCGTCGACATTTAAAGAAGCCCTAAGATATATGCGTTTTCACATTTTTAACGTGATTGTTATTGATGAAAATTTCGACACCGACACATGGGAAGTTAATTACGTCCTGAATTATATAGAAAACCTGATCACGCCTGTGCGCCGCCAAATTTTTGTTGTTTTAATTAGCGAAACTTATCCAACTATGGATAACATGCGCGCCTATAATAAAAGCGTCAATTTAGTTATCAATAAAAAAGAAATTGCGGAAGCAACCATAATTCTTAAAAAAGAAATTGCGGAAAATACAGACTTCTATTATCTGTTCAAAGAAAGTATTCGTAAGTTCGGGAAAATTTAAGCTTTATTTGCCGCAGGTTTTATTCGACGTATAATTTCTTGGGCCTCATCTTCAAGCCCCATTGCCTTGTAAGCAGAAACTAAGCCAAGATAATAAAGCTGAATGTCGTCATGTGTAATTGCCTGCTGAAACGCCTCGGCCGCTTGCGAATAATATTTTTCCTTAAACAGGATATTGCCTAAACGATTATAATAAGCTCCGGCACTTTTATCGCCGCCATACTGCACAGCCCTCCAATAAGCCTCCCAACCCTCTTTTATTTGCCCCAAACCGATAAGACTATCTCCCAGCGAACAATAATAAAAGGGGTTATCCGGATTTCCGGCAATGCATTTGTTGATTATTCTTTTAGCTTCTTTATGGTTTTGTGCCTGTTGAAATAAGACAGCTAATTTAAAGCAGTACTGGCCGGCCTGCTCTGTGTCAATTTGGCCGGCGCGCATATAGGCGTCTTCACTTTCGGCAATCATGCCCGCGGCAAATAAAGCTTCGCCCCAAAAGCAATAAAAAACAGGGTTGTTGTTTTCCATCCCCACGATTTTTTCATAAATAACGCAGGCCTTTTTAGCTTGGCCCAGATGAAGATAGGCATTCCCCAGCTCAACTAAAAGACCGATATCTTCCGGCTGCGCGGAAACGGCCTTTTCGCAGATTTCCACAAGTTTCTGATATTTTTTTTCCTGTTTATAAATGCGTACAAGTTCATCAAAGGCAAAACCCGTAAAAATTTTCCTCTGCAGCTCTCTTTCCAATAGTATATTTAAACATTCTATAGCTGTTTCTGCAGCTCCGCTATCATAGTAGGCCCAGGCCAGCATTAAAAGCACCGATTCTTCTTCCGGGTAGAAACGATGAATTTCTTCGCAGATCGTTATCGCTTCCTTATATTTGCCCTGTTTTAAGAGATCATCGGCATAATCGAGCTTTTTAATTATTTCGGGTTCTTTAATCATGACACCAAAAAAAATGGGGGAGAAGATTCTCCCCCGTGTTTCTAGCAGCTGCAAGACGAGCCGCAGCCACCTGTATCCGCCGGTGAAAGGTTGGAAGTTAATTTAAATCCGGAACCTTGCGGCGAGTTTACAAAGTCAATATTGATTGGTTTTGCTTGACTATAAATATCTTTATCAATGATATATTTTGTCCCTTTTTCCTCAAACACTTCGTCTTCATTCTTAGGCTCATCCAGAACCATGCCCAAAGAGGGGCCGGATCACCCAATAGACAGAGTAATGCGTATGGCAGAAGCCGCATTCTTATCTTTAAGAAAATTTTTTATTGCCTCAGCAGCTTTATCTGTAACTGTAATCATTAAATTTCCTCCTTCTTTTGATGGATACATTACCATCAATCTTTTGTTTAATTTAGCCATATTTGACGGGTTGTCAATTATATTTTTGCGTAAACGCCGGGAATAATCGTCATTTCTTCCAGTAATAACATAATATTTGTTTGGGTTGACATTGAGTGGCCAACTCGATTATTATTCCCACAAAGCCCAAAACAATAAAATGGCTGAAGTTTATATGAGAATATTTTAGGCACAATTTTCGTAGTTATCCTAGCCGGCGTGCTTAAGCCGTTAACAATTTATTTGCCCCAGCTTCAAGCTGATCATCCATAGAAAGGATAACATCTTAAAATGAAAGAAAAACAGTTTGCCAGTTTTCAGAACATTATATTCTTTATACTATTAGGAATTGTTACAGTCTTTTTTGCCTATATCCTGAAACCTTTTTTCTTTGCTATTTTCTGGGCCGTTTTGATTGCCGGTATATTCGCCCCGTTGAATAAACGACTGAGCGAAAAAATACAAAGCCCTAATTTATCCGCCAGCCTGACACTGAGTGCTGTGTTAGTTTGTTTGATTCTGCCGATCGGATTGCTTATTGGCCTGCTGATTGAAGAATCACTGGAAATATATAAGTCAGTTGATTCAAACAGTATTAAGTGGATTGATACTCTCACGGGAATTATGAAATCTTTGAGCAAACACCGGCTCTTTAAGCGCTTAAATTTGGATCAGGCATTTCTTATTGACAAATCAATGGCAACATTTAAAGCGGTTGCTGAATATCTTTTTCAACATCTTTCTGCAATCACTCAAAATGCCATTATCTTGATTATCCAGTTTGCCATTATGGTGTATTCTCTTTTTTATTTTATACGCGACAGGGAAAAATTCATTAAAGCCGCCGCCCGATATATACCGGTCAGTAATAAACATCTGACCGCTTTCGTTCATAACTTTCTGACTACAGCAAATGCCACCTTGAAAACAACTTTTGTTATCGGGGGCATTCAGGGCTTTTTGGGAGGGCTGATCTTCTATATAACGGGCATTGAAAGAGCCTTTATCTGGGGTGTGATTATGCTCTTTCTTTCTGTCGTGCCAGCTGTTGGTTGTTCTCTGGTTTGGGTGCCCGCGGGCATTATCATGCTCTTCTTGGGAAATATCTGGCAGGGTATTGTTATCCTGGTCTTCGGCGCGGTAGTCATCAGCAGCGTAGATAATTTATTGCGCCCGATACTTTTAGGCCGTGATATTGAGATGCACTCCTTATTAATATTTCTTTCCACGCTGGGAGGAATAGCATCTTTTGGTTTTTCCGGTTTTGTTCTGGGACCGGTTATTGCTTCTCTTTTCCTGGCCAGCTGGAGATTATTTTTGGAACTTTATCAAAAAGAAGAGAATGTTAGCGACATGCAGAAAAGGTCAAAATAATTAATGCCGCTTGTAGCCTTTCTATTGATCATTCTTGCCGCTGCTCTTCACGCCCTGTGGAATTTTGCCGCAAAAAAAGCATCGGGCAATCTTAGCGTGATTTGGATGGGCTTGGCAATGGCAACAATCGCCATTATTCCTTTTTTATTTCTTCTTTCACCCGACCAAATATTTGTATTAGAAGCATGGCCTTTTGTTCTGGCAACGGGAATAATTCACGCCGTTTATTTCTTCGCTCTTGCCAAGGCATATGAGCATGGTGATATTTCTGTTGTCTATCCTATTTCCAGAGGAAGCGGCATAGCCGGCACAGCCATCATAGCTTATCTATTGCTGCAAGAGAAAATATCGTTTATCGGCGCTTCCGGCATTTTATTTATTTGTCTGGGAACGGTTTTTCTTGGGCTAAATAATACTCATCAAAAACGCGGCATCTTTTTCTCACTATTAGTTGCGGCAATGATCATTGCTTATTCGATTGTTGATAAACTGGGGGTCGGTATAATACATCCATTAGGCTACATATTCGGATTGGTATTTTTGACAACAATTTTTTTGGCACCTTATATGCTGATAAATAAGCAACAAGAATTATTATCGGCCATAAAGAATATGAAAAAATATTCCTTGATCATAGGACTGGGTTCCGGGGGAACTTATTTGATCATCCTTTTCGTCTTTCAAATGGCTCAAATCAGTTATGTTGTTGCGGCAAGAGAAATATCTGTCGCTTTGGGAGCGTTATTAGGAATCATCTTCCTGAAGGAACAGAATTCAGTCCAAAAGATGTTTTGCATTACTTGTATTGTAATTGGTATGTTCTTAATAAAAATCGCTTAATGCTGTTTAATTAATAATTTCGATACTCGTATACATAGTTATACTTTTTCGGACTGGACTAAAAAGCGCCACAAAGCCTTTCTGTGTACTTCCTTGGCGTAGTTGATACCGATGCGGGGAGTAGCTAAAATGGACTTTGCCGGAATACTTTTGTAATTTTCCACCCATAATTTACTGCCCCGTGTCACATCCCAGCCGTTTAAAGATTTATCTATTCCTAATGCCTGACAGAGCTTGGCCGGGCCGTTAGCAAGCTGGACTCCACTTCTTTTTCTGCGGAACTCCATTTCTTTTTCTCCGGTAAGCGGCAGTATCGCGCGTACAAGTACCGCGCAAGGATTTCCTTCTTCTTGGGTTACCAGATTGAGCATGTAGTGCATACCGTAGGTAAAATAAACATAGGCATGACCGGGCTTGCCGAACATGACGGCATTGCGCGGCGTCTTTCCGCGATGAGCGTGGCAGGCGCTATCCTGTTCACCACAGTAAGCTTCCGTTTCAACAATTATCCCGGCAAGCTCGATGCGGCCGATTTTACGCGCCAATTTTTTTCCTAAAAGCGCGCGGGCAACTTGCCGCGTATCGCGCTCATAAAATTTTCTATTCAATATATCCATGACTAATAAAATGTTTGAAATGATTTTGTCTGATTTTTTAAAAGGCTGAAAAAATTAATTACCAAGGCCTCGGCCTTTAAAAAGGCCGAGGCGCGATTTGTTAACTAATTATTTTAAATCAATTTAAGACAATTCTTTACGAGATATTCCGCCGTTTGCAGAGCACCTTTGGCCGCACCCAGCTTGGTGTTATGCGCGAGACATACGTATTTAATACCGTTTTCCATAACCGGATCTTTACGGATGCGTCCGACAGTAACTGTCA
>MGQN01000017.1:69952-89428 GCA_001797845.1 Deltaproteobacteria bacterium RBG_16_44_11
GTGGCCGGAATGGATCATCCGTCACGTCAATCAAACGTTCCGGTGAACTGGGAAGTTTCAGCTCCGCAAAATCTTTGCCGTAATTCATCATCACTTTTTTTACCTGTTCCGGAGTGCACGGTTTTATTGTCTGCACAAAAGCGCAAACCATATGACCATCAAGTACCGGCACTCGAGTGCAGGTAGCCGTAACACCAAAAGGAGCATGTTCAATAGCTTTACCGGTAAACTTACCCAGAATTTTTTGTGGTTCTATTTCCACCTTTGGTTCTTCGCCCGGTATATACGGCACAACATTTTCTGTCATATCCATAACGGACAGACCTGGTGTTCTTCCCGCACCGGACATCGCCTGCAACGAAGTCATTACCACTTGTTTGACACCGAAGGCATCCTGTATCGGCTTTAGCGAAACAACCAGACCAACAGTTGTACAATTGGGCTTAGGAGAAACAAAACCCCTCCAGCCGCGATTTTTTTGCTGAACGGTAAGCAAAGCCGCGTGCTCCATATTGACACCGCCGACAAGGATGGGGGTATCGTCTTCGTATCGGAACGCCGATGCCGTACTGATAACAGGAGTGGTTTTGGCATATTTGGGCTCCAGCTCTTTGGCCGCTCCGGCGTCCATGGTCGAGAAAATGATATCAACAGAAGCCGGATCGAAAGTGGAAGCTTCTTCCACTATCATATTGGCAATATCCTGCGGCAGTTCTTCGGGGCACCACCAACGGGAAGAGCCATTAGCATCTCTGATAGCTTCGATATATTTTTTTTCCGCCGAACGCTCCGAAGCAACCAGCTTCGTTATTTTAAACCAGGGATGCCCGATTAAACTAACAATCGCTTGTTGGCCTACTACCCCGGTCGCGCCGACAATAGCAATCTTTAACATTGTTTTCTAACCTCCATATAGATTTGAATTTAGTTTGTTTTCTCATTTAAAGCAGCATGCTTCTTACTTTCTGCACATCCGCGGCGATCTGCTTCTTCAATTTTTCGGGACTGTCAAATTTGATAATGTCCCGCAGTTTCTCCACAAAATGAACATCAATTTTTTCCCCCAGAAGATCGCCCGTAAAGTCCAGCAAAAAAACTTCGAAGGTAGAAATATAATCGGCAAATGTCGGCTTCGCGCCGATGTTTACAGCCGCCGCGTAACGATTGCCTCTCCAAAAAGCGTAAGTCGCATAGATACCAGGCTCCGGAAGCAACTCCTTTTCCGGTTTTAAATTAGCCGTGGGAAAACCAAGACCAACACCGCGCCCATGACCTTTTACCACGATTCCTTTAACATTATAGCATCTTCCCAGCAAATTGGTCACCTTTTTAAAATCGCCTTTAATAATCAAATTCCTGATGAGGGTGCTACTGACGATATCATCTTCTACTTTAAAAGCGTCGATCACCTCCACCGCAAAACCCAGCTCGCGTCCGGAGGAAATCAAATAATCACTATTGCCGTTCTTACCCCGGCCAAAGGTGTAATCATGACCGACGATAATCTTTTTAATGGCGAGCTTTTTCACCAGAGATTCACGGACAAATTGTTCGGCGGTCATCCGGGAATACTCCAGCGTGAAAGGAATTACCACTGCGGAGTCAATGGAGCAATCCTCCAGCAACTTTAGCCTCTCATCCAAAGTAGTTATAAGATAAAAAGGGCGAATATCCGGATGAAGGATCATCTTGGGATGCGGTTCAAAGGTAATAACCAACGATTTTGTCACGGCATTTTTTGCCTCTGCCGCGAGTTTGCGGCAAATAAACTGGTGGCTCAAATGCACGCCGTCAAAGTTGCCGATCGTTACAAAGGCTCCGCGAAAATCGCCGGTTACGTTTTCAATTCCGTTAAATACAATCATTTTGCTCTTACCGCTTTTTAAAATAATTAGCGCGGTAACATAGCATTTTGGGCATTAATTTCAAGCTCATTTTATCTTGACAAGAATATGCCGTTCGGTATAGTGCACTTCTCGCGTGCCGAAGTGGCGGAATTGGTAGACGCGCTAGGTTCAGGGTCTAGTGGGTGTACGCCTGTCCGGGTTCAAATCCCGGCTTCGGCACCATTAATTTACTTTCGTCACAGCCAATAAAGCGTAGTTGTTTTTAATCTCCTTTATTCCTGCAAACATAAGAATTTAACTTGACGACGAATAACATTTTCCTTATTCTTTTACTACATCAATATGGCGGCTCAGAAAAAAAATGATTGAAAACCTGCTTGGAAATATAAATGTATATCTGCAAGGTTCAATGTTTTTAGCATTTCTTGCGGCATATATCGGCGGAGTGGTCATAAGCTTTACGCCCTGCACCTATCCGCTCATTCCGGTAACTGTCGGATTTATCGGGGCGCGATCATCATCGAAACTGAACGGGTTTCTTCTTTCGCTGGTTTATGTCGGCGGACTTGCTGTTACTTATTCCATTTTAGGCGCTGTGGCGGCCCTATCCGGCAAGCTCTTTGGACAAATGCAAACTACTCCTCTTACCTATTTGCTCATGGCTAACCTCTTTATTATTATGGGGCTGGCAATGCTCGATGTTTTTAAAATCTCTCTGCCGGTACCGCAAAAGCTGATGAACGCAACCGGTAATATCAAAAAGGGATTTGTCGGCAGTTTTCTGTTGGGCGCCGCCTCCGGATTTGTTATCGGACCTTGCACCGCGCCGATTTTGGCCGTAATTCTGGGTTATGTCGCCCTGCAAACCAATGTGATTACGGGCGTGGCCCTGCTTTTTGTTTTTTCTATTGGCATGGGAACACTGCTGATTATCGTGGGGACGTTTACCGGGCTCATTGCCTCTATGCCCAAATCGGGAGATTGGATGAAAAAAATAAATTATGTGTTCGGATTCATTTTAATTGGCGCGGGAGAATATTTTCTGTTTATTGCCGGGACTTTATCTTATTAAAAAACAATGAGGATATTAATGAAAAATAAATTAACTGTCTGCCTAACAATTCTAATCATGATGATTTTCGGTGTATCTCCTTTTTCTTTCGGTCAATTTATACCAAACGCACCTTTTAAAGCGGAAACAATGAAAGCCCCTGATTTCACTTTAAAAGATTTAAAAGGCAAAACGTTTACACTGAGCAAAAATTCCGGCAAGCCCATTTTGCTGTTTTTTGGTGCCACCTGGTGCCCGTCCTGCCGCACCGAAATACCGGCCATGAAAAATATTTACGCAACATATTCCCCCAAAGGGCTGGAAATCGTCTATGTCAACATCGGCGAATCCCCAAAGCGAGTTGAGAAATTTGTCAATGCCAATTCTTTGCCTTATCGCATACTGCTCGATGAAAATGAAAATGTTGCCGATCAATACAGCATTATGGGGGTGCCGACATTTATTCTGATCGACAAGGATGGTCTTATATTCAATATCAGTCATCGGACAGCGGACCTGCCGCTGAAAAAACTTTTCCCCGATAAAAAATAAGAGAAAGGCGCATCAAAAATGACGCAAAAAAACTGGTTGCAAACATTTACCCGCTCCCGCGATGATTACTGGATTGGTGGCGTGTGCGGCGGATTGGGGGAGCATACCCCTGTTCCTTCCTGGACATGGCGTTTGATTTTTGCCTTGCTGGTTATTATATACGGCACTGGCCTGCTAATCTATATTCTGATGTGGTTTTTTGTTCCTCCCAAGTCACAACCAAAGGATGAACAATGAAATTAAAAAACGATATTTATGTTTACGAATGGACAAACTATTTTGACAACAATTGCAACAGCTTTTATATAGGAGGAGATGTTAAGGCGTTAGTCGACCCGGGTCTGACCCGCTATCTGCCTGATTTACTCAACCAGATGTCCGCCGACGGCATCAGAAAAGAAGATATACGTTACGTCATTAACACACATTCTCATCCCGACCATTTTCAGGGCTCCGAGCTTTTTGATCCGGAAACAGTTAAGATCGCACTGCATGCCAAAGAACTGGAATTTCTCAAGGGCGTAGGTGGTGAATTATATGGCCTTTTCGGCATCACCGTTCCGCAAATGCATATTAATTTACCTTTGGAAGAAGGCAATATTGTTTTAGACGAGCAAATATTTAAAATTATTTTGGCACCAGGCCATTCTCCCGGCTCCATCGCCCTTTACTGGCCGGAGCAAAAAGCGCTGTTTTGCGGCGATGTAATGTTTCAGGAAAATGTCGGGCGCACGGACTTTCCCGGCGGCAACGGTACATTGCTGAAAAAAAGCATCGTTTCCCTTTCCCAACTTGACCTGGAGTTTCTCTTTCCGGGACACATGGGCATGGTAACAGGTAAGGAAAACATTCAAAATAATTTTAATATTATCATTCAAAATATTTTCCCCTACATTTAGTATTTTTTCGGAGAAAACAATTCTATGGCCAACGAAGGCAACAAAGTAATCTATTCCATGATCGGCGTAAGCAAAATCTACGAAAAGAAGCCGGTGCTCAAAGATATTTTTCTTTCTTATTTTTACGGCGCGAAAATCGGCGTCATCGGGCTCAATGGGTCCGGCAAAAGCTCTCTTTTAAAAATATTGGCCGGAGTCGACACGGATTTTTTGGGCAAAACCATTCTTTCCGCAGGCTTTACTGTCGGCTATCTGGAGCAGGAACCTAGGCTCGATGAAACAAAAACAGTAAAACAAATTGTGGAAGAAGGCGTGCAATCCACTATTGATCTTGTTCACGAATACAATGCCATCAATGAAAAGTTTTCCGAGCCGATGTCGGATGACGAAATGACCAAGCTCTGCGACCGGCAGGCCGCTGTGCAGGAAAAGCTGGACGCGCTGGATGCCTGGGATATTGATTCACGCCTGGATATGGCCATGGACGCTCTGCGCTGCCCGCCTGGCGACACATCTGTGAAGGTTCTTTCCGGCGGCGAAAAACGCCGCGTGGCACTTTGCCGCCTTTTACTGCAAAAACCAAGTATTCTGCTTTTGGATGAGCCGACCAATCATCTGGATGCCGAATCCGTGGCCTGGCTAGAGCACCATCTGCAAAAATATGAAGGGACAATTATTGCTGTCACCCATGACCGCTATTTTCTGGATAATGTCGCGGGCTGGATTCTGGAGCTCGACCGCGGCCAGGGCATTCCCTGGCAGGGCAATTATTCCTCTTGGCTGGAGCAGAAACAAAACCGTCTGAAAAACGAAGAAAAAACGGAAAGCGAAAGAATCAAAACGCTGGAAAGAGAATTGGAATGGATCAGAATGTCTCCCCAAGGACGCCATGCCAAATCCAAGGCACGCATCAACGCTTACGAAGAATTGTTGGGGCAAAATCAGGAAAAGGAATCTAAGACACGGGAAATCTTTATTGCTCCGGGTCCACGGCTCGGCGATCTGGTTATTGAAGCAAAAGATGTCAATAAAGCCTACGGGGATAAATTGTTAATGGAAAGTATGACCTTTACACTACCGCCGGGTGGCATTATCGGAATTATCGGTCCCAACGGCGCCGGTAAAACAACTCTTTTTAAAATGATTACCGGACAGGAAAAACCTGGTTCCGGCAGTATTCGTATTGGCGATACCGTGAAGCTCGCTTATGTCGACCAAAGCCGTGACGCCCTCGACCCGAACAAAACCATCTGGGAAATGATTTCCGATGGACAGGATATCGTCCCCATCGGCAACAGGCAGATCAACTCCCGCGCTTATGTTTCCCGCTATAATTTCTCCGGCACGGATCAGCAAAAGAAAGTCGGAACGCTTTCCGGCGGCGAGCGCAACCGCGTTCATCTGGCACGCATGCTCAAAGAAGGCGGTAACGTGCTTTTACTCGACGAGCCCACTAATGACTTGGACGTCAACACACTTCGCGCGCTTGAAGATTCACTGGAGAACTTTGCCGGCTGCGTGGTGGTCATCAGCCACGACCGCTGGTTTCTGGATAGAATCTGCACACATATTCTCGCCTTTGAAGGTGACAGCAAAGTGCTTTTCTTTGATGGCAATTATTCCGAATACGAGGAAGATTACAAAAGAAGATTAGGCGCCGCCGCCAATCAGCCGCATAGGATAAAATACCGACAGCTAACCAGAAGATAGTTCCGCTTCTGAATCCAAGCGCTACCTTTGTTGGTGTCGTTGTCGGCGTCCTCAACGTATTTAAAATACGCCTGCGGCGCCTCCTCCTAGCCGCCTCGATATCATCTTTGGTTGAGAAGCGGTGAGAACGGCTATTTTTTTACCTTCTATTTCGTTGATTACACCTACAACTGTTCAAAAACAGTTATTAATAAAAATTGAGGATTAATGGTAGAAAGAGAGTAACGAAAAAATCAGCCGGATAAATGAAGATCCAGAGTCCTGATAGCTACCCAATTAATTAGCCAATAAATCGGCAGAGGGAGAAGACAAGCTACTACTGCAATTAAAGGGAGCTTCTTCTTTTGGGACTTAATTAGGGCAAATATACTTGGAACAAAGCCAAAAATGAAACATATAAAGAAATCGATTGTCATTATAAAAACGGGACCAATTGGACGGATCCATGATCCTCTTGGAACCCAGAAAATCGGGTAAGAGATCTTGATGGCAAACAATATGCCGAGAATTCCAACTATAAGTGAGAACGTTGAGACATGCTTAGGCCAATTAATTACCATATATTCTACCAGTTCTTTGAATTACCGTCCTCTATTATTTTTATATCCTTATATATTCAAATGTATAATACTTAGTTTCTTGTTCAATTGGTCCAATCTTTGGCCAAAGTTCAATAGCCTTTACTTGCACTTTATTTTTAGACACAATTTCAAAAATATATTGTGCTCCCACATCGCAATCTTTACCGCAAAAATTGAAAAAACTCATTATATACTTTAAGGTTAATGTCTCGTCTTCAAGTTCGCGGCCAAAATTGGATGTTGTTCCCCTTTGAATATCACAAATATAAGTAATAAAAATTCGATCTCTATCTCTTCTGAAACCTTTTACCCAATTCCTGTACGCGGATGACTTTCCGATAAACCGCCACTTTGTCGAATCTGACAATGAACCAAAAATATCCAAAGCTACTTCTTTGGTGATTTCCTGTTCGGCCTTGAATTCCAGTTTATTGATAAGGCTTTTTACCTCGGCGGCCTCATTTGAATTTGGAGCAAGTCGTAGATACTTTTTAAAATTCACTACCGCATCACCGTATTTTCCTGCCTTTTCCTGAATGAGAGCAAGGTTGTAATACACATCAGCCCAATCGGGAGCAAGGGACCTCGCCTTTTCAAATTCGCTTATTGCTCTTTCATAATCATCAGGAGTTTTTGCCATCTCAACGGCCGCTAGGCCCCTGTCCATATGCCGTCGGGCCTCTTCAGCTACCGCCCCGGCATTTGCAGTAGACAACAACAATACGCTAACAGCAAGAACGCTGACCAGGTAGAACGTTTTCGTCTTTTTCATGGTAACCTCTTCAATGAAAATGATAAGATTTTTATACGTGCTCAATCTTTATTTCCAAACTTGAAACAAAAAATTTCCCCTTTATTTGGCAATCTTCTGCTTCCTGCCTATTATAAAATAGACAATTGCTCCGATGAAAGAGAAAAATATTACCATAAAAATCCAGAATATCTTTTCCCCCCCCTCAAAATTACTCCTCATTATATCAATGAAAGCCAGAAGAGAAGGTATCGCTAACAAACCTAAAACAACTAACACTATCAGTTCAGGAACCCCTATCATAAATAAACCTCCTTTTCAGTATTGCTTTACAGTATTTGTTCCCCTATGCAAAGTTTGGTCAAGTCAAAATAATATAATATTTTCCGTAACTAAGCAGAAATTACTTTTCTCAACTGCTTGTAACGAGTTGCACCATTTTCAATTCACATTTGTCCCAACCAAAATTTACATTCAAGGATCAACGGCTTTGTCTACCCGTCGGTCCGATGTTGCAACTCACTTGTTATGGGGATTAACCATCCTGCCCATGAAAACAATGGAACCGCTTTGGTTGTCGCGAATGATGAAGAGAAATGGATGATCAGCGCTAAACACTACATCATTAGGGATAGACTTCAGTGCCATCTCGACGGCTGTAGCGGCCGCTGCTTCTGTTCCTTCCTCATTGACTTCGACAAATGCCTTGTGCTTGATTTGCGAAATCCAAAGCTTTCCTTTCGGCCATCCCATACCGCTGAAGTCTGCCACATTCATTTTGAACGCATCCTTCATACCCATGTTCTTGAATGGAGACACCAAATCATAATTGGTTTCGAGCTTGAATTTCGGCAGGAAAAGATCAACAGTTTGAACTCTCTGCCTGTTCAGCTTTGCCAACCATTCCTTCAGATTTTGGGTTGTTAACTGTTTCTCCATAAGCACTAAACCGTCCACCGTTTGCGGAAGCAGAATGATCATGGACAGATCGTTCCCCTTGTAAGGGATTGAAATAGCCTGGAAATCTTTCTCCGTCATGATTTTGAAGTTGCTTTTCTGGTGCATGAGGGGAACTTTCACCTTCTTGCTTGCCGATACATTGAAGGAAGTATCATGGGTGTTGCTTTTCTGAAATTGATTCTCCCAGATACCTTTGAAGTAAATCGCGTTCAGAAGTACACAGACTGAATTGGGACTAAGCTCCACGAGTATTTTCTCGATCTTTCCTTCTGTCTTCTGCTTGACCCAGTCATTGATCGTGTCCAACCCTCCACCGAAGATCTCGGCAGCATAGTTGTCTTTCAGGATGGTCTTGAACTCGCCACTCACGTCACCGCCGGTAAGAACTAAGGCATTAGCGATGTTTAGTTTCTGCCCTCTTTTTTTGGCTGTGGAAACGAGTTCCTCAGTCAATTCCTTAAATGCAGAATGCAGTTCGACTTGGCCCAGATTGAGATTAAGGACTTCCTTCATCTCTCTTGCCGTATTCCCACGGGCACCGGCATAGGTCATGCCCATCGCCGATGAGATGCTGTATGGCGAAAAGAAGAGATTGCCTTCCTTAGCGCCAAGTTCGCGATACGATTGCACTGCGAAGGCCGTGTTGCCTTTCACAATATTTTCGCGCACTGATTGTTCCGAAGTAACTGCCTCAATTGATGTGGCAAACGGCACCGTCAATACAGCGCTCAACAGAATAGATGACAACACTAGTAATAATCTTTTCATTATTCTCTCCTTTCCCCCCAATCCGTTATATCCTAAAATCATCTCTTGTTTTATCCCTATTATCTGTCCATTTTCCTTTGAACCGCTACAATCTAGTTCACGTGCAGTTCTTTCCGCACTCTGGGAAAATCCTGATCTCAATAGTTAGACAACGGCAGGTGCACGTTTGTTTCCGAAAGATGGTTCATAACCCTTCGAAACGTATATTTTTCCGGTAAACTGTTTTTATTTATACACTCTCCTTAATCGTTAAATCCTACCTTTGATCCTGTTATTCTCTGTCCGTCATGGAAAACAGTACAGTAATTGCGTCCCATGCCTATTTTCGGCATTATCATTATATATTCGGTTCTCCTGATTATTTTGTAATCATTTTCAGAAAAATTTGATAAATAATCTTCCAGAGACATACCCAGTGTCGCACGTAGGCAGGCATCGGCAGTTATGCGCTTTGCTTGACTCATATCATAAGCAAAATAACCCGCGAACAGAACCACGCAAAATATCACCAGATAAATTCCTTTGCGAACAAGCGAACTTTTAGTTTTTGTATCGTCAACACTCGTTTTTGAAAATGGTGAAAAGATTTTTCGGGCTGTCTTTCGCTGGAGATAGTAAAGGCCGCTTAAGCCCAATAGGATAAGTAAGGGCGCACCCTTTTCATTCTCTAGCAAAGGCATAAAAGGCAGAACCAGAAAAGAGACAAACACTAGTACCGCGATGTTCCGGGCGAAACGCCTGAACTTGATCAACCCAATTCCCGCGACCAGCACAGCAATACCGTAAACTACCGCAATGGAGGCAGAAACTATTCCGCTTTGAAAAATATTCCCGATATTGATGATAACGTATAGAGTAATGCAAATGAGCAGATAGCCGATGATAAGGATGGATTGGTAAGTGCTGTGTTCTTCGCTAAGTTGCTTTTTTTCTTCCTTGGTTACCCAACGGTCGTGAAAAAGAAGCATGTCTTTGATTTGGGCATCCTCTTTTGTCAGTCCATCATGAGGTATGCCCCAGCTAGTATTAATCAGTAAATCTGTGCGTCCGGGCTGATATTTTTTTAACACGATACGTCACCTTTCCCGACACAATGCCAGTATTGATTTGGAGGGGACCTCAAGTAGCTGAATTCAAACTTAACATATGGCACAAGTATTAGCGGTAGGTCGAAGATTCTTGCCGCCTCTCATCAATAAATGCTCCGTTCACACCGCCGGACATGTTGAGATAGATACTGCCGGAGCACTCAGACACCGGTTATTCGGATCGATGCTGCGTGTAGGGCTTACCTGCTGTGTACAAACTAAGGCGGGTGGTAAACTCCTTGATGGTTTCCTGTACTGCCTTGTCTTTTCGAAGCAAATTTAGCGCCGCCTGCTGGGTTTCAACAGCCTGCTTGAAATCGCCTTTTCTTGCCTGCGCGGCCGCCAGCGTGTCAAGGTATTGGGCATTTCTGTCGATGCTCAATGCCTTGAGTGCAAAGCGTACCGCCTCTTTACCGTTATGAATTTTTGCGTCGGGACAGGTTGCCAGTAACCAAGCCAGAGCGTTTGCGTATACAGCGTTTTCGGGCGATGATGTTGCAGCCATGTGCAAGTCTTCAATCGCTGGTTGGTACAGACCCATCTCGGCAAGAAGTCGGCCGCGATCAAAGCGCACATCGACCGCACCGGGATTGTCCTCCAATGCCCGATTGAAGTCAGTAACAGCAAGCTGACGTTTCCCCATCGCCTGATGTGTCAATCCACGTTGGTGATACGCCCAAACATGGCCGCGGCCGTAAGGCAGATTGGCAATAAACCGGTCATAGTCGACAAGCGCTTCCGCATAGCGGCGCAGTTTGAACAACGCATTGGCACGATGAAAATGGATGTTGTCGCGCTGATAGGAATCAAGTGGTCCAGTGAACTTATCTTCCACATCAAGACAGCGCGTGTACAAGGTTACCTTGACCTGCGGATCATCCGCTTTTTCTGCCTCCACACAATCGTGCGGCAATGGGCGCTCCATGGAACGTTGCGCCTCCTCGGAGACTGCCCCGGCATTTGCAGTAGTCAACAACAATACGCTAACAGCAAAAATAGCAACCATATAAAGCACTTTCGTCTTTGTCATAATTGCCTCACAAATATTGTTTTGTACCCTTTTCACTATCATTCCTTCGCACCATGCTTCTTTAACAGCTCAGTCATTTCTTTATGTCCTCTAATGACGGCATCATGCAGCGACTTGTTGCTAAAACTGTCTTTAGAGTTGACATCCGGCTATTTGACGCTGAAGGTACATGAGAATCTTTGCCCGTCACTAACTCCATTTACCAATCCCCCCCTGAGTACCTTCTGGTTTAATTTTACAAGCCTCTTTGACACAACCGTTACTTCATGTTCCATTATAGCGGTTAAATTGGGGTCCTTTCTTGAATCAACGTTACGCGTTGTGATATATTTCAAAACAGGTCCAGTCACCTTCAGGATTTGAAAGGTAGGATAAGGCTCATATTGAAAATCCTTTAGTGACCTTACTGCATCATTACCTTCGCGTTTAAAGTCTAAACGTCTAAAATCAAGCTTATTGCTATAATATGTATCGAAATTGTCTTTCTTACAATCGCCAACAACTTGCCATATTTTCTCATCTGAAAGCGAGACCAGCACATCGATAATCTCCGGCACCGTAAGCACCTGTCCCGCCTTATATTCAAGTTTGTAGATAAGGCTTTTTACCGTCGCGGCATCTTCTGCATTTGGAGCCAGACGCAGGTATTGCTTAAGAGTAGTTCCTGCATCCCGATATTTTCCGGCCTTTTCCTGAACCAAGCCAAGATTGTAATAGACGTCAGGCCAATTAGGGGCGAGAGACTTTGCCTTTTCAAATTTGCTTATTGCGTCCTCATAATCGGCTGGGTCTTTCGCCATCTCAACCGCGGCAATACCCTGCGCCATGTAACGTTGCGCCTCCTCGGATACAGTCTCTGCCAGTGTTACAGAAACCCAAGCTAGCAATATCACCATACCGATCAAACACCCAACCTGTCTTCTATTCATTTTCTACCCTCTCATCCTTTACGGACTACAAGATTAGCGACTCTCTCATGACCAAAGTTTTAGTTTTGATCATGGTTTGATTCTCCTTAATATCTACTTTCTTCTTCGTAACATTCGGGCGTTTCACTTTCTGAGCAGACATTATCTACTTCACCCCTTTTTGGCGCGCCTTGGTGAGGGACTCTTCGGTTGGATAGAGCCGTGGTACGTAGCTGCCCAATCCTGCCGGCCGTAAAGGCGTTGCAGGTATTTGACTCAGAGGTGTTCCACTAATTTCATGAATGCGCTGGCGCAGCACTTCGATCTCCTGCATCAGCTTCTGCTGGCGTGTGCGATTGTTTCCCGTGTCCAGGAGCAAGGCCCGGCATTCGAGCTCGAGTTCGTAGAGACGCTTTGCGTGTACGGACCCTTGATAAAAATCTTTCCATGCTTCGGCGGCTTTGACCGTCCAATCAAGAAGCTGTATATTTTTTTTGTACTTACCGATGTAGCTGATGGTTCCCTTGAGTTGTTTGACGAGGTCGTCCATGTCCATGATCTTGGGATAGCTAGTGATAGTATCTATAATATCATACGCTTGTTTATAAAATTCCATGTTCTTTTTTCTTATGGCTATGAGATCTGTTGTAGCGTCGGCGGCGGTCTTGAAAAGCTTGTCTTCATTGACGTCGATGATCTCTTTTACCCCCTTACCAATATCCGAAAATTCGCGGGTAATGTCACCAAAGGATTGCGTGATTTTCTGTTGGTCCACCTGGAGCTTGTATAGTTCTTCGCGGTATTTCGTCAACTTCTGCATGTCTACCGCTGTTGAATCAGCAATCGCAGAGTCGCGTTTATGTTTGCCAGTGGGTTTCTTAAGTCCAAGCGTACCTGTGCCGGTTCCCTTAAGTCCAAGCGAATCCGTACTTGTTTCCTCCATAACACAGTATGTACTAGGAAATTTTCCTAAACATTTATAGGGTGGGCAGCAAGGTGAGCCGTTTAAAATACATGGCCTCTTTACAAGAGGATCTCCTTTGATGCAACTAGATTTCGACGCTGTATCGGTTTTTAATCCAAGCGTACCCGTACTGTTCCCCTTGAAAGACCCCAGGAGTTTGTCCTTCTCCTCAGCAAACTTCTTCTGTCGTGCAAGCTCCAGTTCCCTTTCCTTCTGCTCACTTTGCAGCTGGAGTTGCCGCTGCTTTTCCTGCTCACGCGCCGCAGTGCCATCGTCCCCGCTGGGGCGACTCGGCGTGGGAGGCCTGTAGGAGGGGTTATCGAAACCAGAGCAGTAGGAGTTATTCCGCTCAAAGCCTGCACTGGAGCTTCTGTATGCTTCGCATTGAGAGCGGGTGGCGAAATTCCCTCTCCCTCCAGCCCCGAACATCCCTGCCGCCTTGCCTGTGTAATAAACCTGCCAATCAGAAAGGGCGGCATCGGGTGTAACGGCCGTAAGCATCAGAATGAAAATCCCGATGATTATGATTCGGTTCATGATCATTTCGCACCTCCTAATTTTTTTTGATAGTAACTTGCTTCTGATGGAAGGGAGCATAATAAGAACGGTTTTATATGTCAATGAAATACATATACCGCAAAATGTGAAGTGTAGTGCCGATGTTTGTCGTCGGTCGTTAATAGTGTTTATTACGGATTGAAAGAAAGTAATGTTTGAATTTAAGCCAAATACGGATATTAATATGATCAAATCTCATTTTGACTTATGGTATTTTAATCTTTCTTTTTTCCGGCTCTGGCTGTTGGCGGTAAAAAATCGCGATATTGCCGATGATGCCTACTAATTCGCTTTTTGTGGCCTCGGCAATTTCTACGGAAATTTCTTTTTTCGCTTCCTTGAATTCGCCGAACTTCACTTTAATAAGTTCGTGATCTTTCAGGGCGAGATCGACGGAACCGAGCAACTGTTCTGTCACGCCTTTTGCACCAATAATCACCAACGGCTTAAGATCATGCGCCTGCGCGCGCAAATATTTTTTTGTTGAACCTTTCATTTTTTCTATAACCTTACCATTGTTATACAATACATCATTATTCAAACACTTACAACATCAGGCAAAAAAATGCACTACAGTTAAAACGCAACCGGCGACGCTTACAGATACCGATAAAATGTAATATTTCTTGATTTCGCTATCTTATTTTGTATATACCAATATAATAACAAATTACAATAACGGCTGAGTTGTCAAATATTTAAGAATTTCAGCTATTTAAATATTGCGTGAAAAAAGACGGAAAGGATGGATGAAAAGAAGTACTAAATGGAAAAAATTGATTTGATTAATGATGTAGATGGAAACACTAGATCGCTAACGGAGGCAGAGTCAAAAAAATTATTAAATACTTACGGGGTGCCGGTCGTAGAAGAAACCGTCGCCCCGACGATAGAGGAAGCAATTATCCAGGCCAGCATTATCGGCTTTCCTGTTGTCTTGAAAGGTCTGGGAACGAAATTAACTCACAAGACCGAAAGGGGTCTGGTGAAGTTGAATTTGCGCTCCGCCGAAGATGTTAAGAGTGCCTGCCTGGATATTCAAAAATCAGCAGGTGCGGATTTAGAAGGATTTTTATTACAGCCGCAGATATTGGGAAAGCGGGAATTTGTCGCCGGTTTGTTTCGTGATGAACAGTTCGGGCCCGTGGTCATGTTCGGATTGGGAGGCGTATTTACCGAAGCTCTCGGGGATGTCGTATTTCGCATCGCTCCCTTCAATAAAATTCAAGCAAAAGACATGATGGAAGAAATTTTATCCCGGAAACTGTTGGGCAGCTTTCGTGGTGAAGCCCCCGCCGACAAAAATCAACTAATTAATGTATTGTTGGGATTGTCACGTTTGGGCGTGGAGCGTCCTGAGATAAAGGAAGTGGATATTAATCCTTTGTTGATTGCTCCCGATGGCCACGTGACCGCCGTCGATGCTCTTGTGGTTATCAGCAAAGACAATGCATCGGTTGACAACGATTTGGGGGAAGAAAGGACACCTCAAGAAATCAAAGCAATCAATGCCGCCCTCGACACGATGATTCACGCAAAAAGTATCGCCGTCATCGGCGCAATGCGCCCGCGCGCGAAAGGTTTTCGCGGCATGTTCGGATGCATTAAGGATTTCGGTTTTCCGGGAAAACTCTATCCGATAAATCCTAAGGCCCAGGAAATAGACGGTGTCAAGACATATCCCTCTCTTGTTTCCTTGCCTAAACCGGTTGATCTGGTTGTTATCGCCGTTCCGGCGCCATTTGTGCCCGACGCGCTTAGAGATTGCGTTGCTTCCGGCAATAAAAATGTCCACATTTTTTCTTCGGGTTTCAAGGAAACGGGCGAAGAAGAAGGTATGAAGCTCCAGGCGGAAATTGAAAAGATTGCGGCGGAAGGCCACCTCAATGTCATCGGCCCTAATTGCATGGGATTTTACGTTCCCAAATCGCGTATCCTTACGTGGATTGGAGCTCCCGAAAAAAGCGGTCCTGTTTCTTTTGTCAGCCAAAGCGGAGGGCACGCGCAGGATTTTATCAATTACGCCAGCGTTCATTTCGGTATTTATTTCAACAAAGTCATTAGTTATGGGAACGCTTTGACATTGGATAGCACCGATTTTCTTGAATATCTGGCTAATGATGACGAAACCAAAATCATCGCCATGTATCTGGAAGGAGTAAAAAGCGGCCGCAAACTGCTGGAACTGATTACCAAAATCAACCGAAAAAAGCCGGTCATTATTCTCAAGGCCGGATTAACGGAATCCGGCGCACGGGCGGTATCATCTCACACCGGGTCCATGGCGGGCGGTGAAAAAATATGGAATGCCGTTTTTAAACAAAGCGGCGCGGTTAGAGTAAGCTCTTTAGAGGAAATGGCCGAAGTAACATCTGTCTTTCTTAATTTAGGCAAATCCGAGGGACGTAGGGTGGCTGTGATCGGAACCGGAGGCGGTATCGGCGTCGCGGCGGCGGACAGCTGTGCTCAGGCAGGATTGGACCTTACCGTATTGCCTGACGAAGTCACAAAAAAACTGCGGGAGTTCATACCTCCCGCGGGAAACATGATCCGTAATCCCATTGACGCGCATATATTGTTTTTTGAACTGGAGGCGCTGGGAAAAACTTTAGCTCTTTTATCCGATGGATATATCGATATGTTTATCATTTCCCTTCATATAGAATGGCTGTATAATTTTGATAACGGCGCTCACATTGAAAACATCGCGACCTATTTAGCGCAAACAGCACGGAAGCACGCGAAGGGAAAGCCGCTGGTCGTTGTTTGGCGGCAATATCAACCCGATCCGAAATATAAGAAAAGGCGTATCTTGCTGGAACAAATTCTGCTTAAAGCCGGTATCCCTGTATATGACGGTCTGCCGCGAGCGGTTTTTGCTCTTTCCAAGCTGGCTGAATATCATGAATTTCAAAGAAAGCAGATTGACGATAAGAAAAAATGTTGTGCCGGAAAAAAATGTTAGTTTTGGTTCAGACAAAATAAGATTAGACTATTTAATTTATCCCTCGGCATTTTTCAGCGCCGCCGCCAGATAGATAGAAAATGTGGTTCCCGAATTTGCGATGGATTCCACAGTTATCAAACCATTGTGGTTTTTGATAATGGAATCGCTGATGGCCAGCCCCAGGCCAATTCCACCCCGTCCCTTTTTCTCTTTGGTTGTGAAATAAGGATCGAATATCCGGGAAAGGTTTTCTCTGGGTATGCCAATGCCATTGTCCTTAATCGTAATACGTATATAATTTCCTTGTCCCAGAGTCCGAATATTTGTTCCGGTTGTCGTATTTTCGGCAATAAGCTCCACAATACCGCCGTTAGTTATCGCCTCTCTGGCATTAATCAAAAAATTTTCTATTACTTGCCTGATTTGGGCGGCATCGATTTCCGAAGGCCATAGGTCTTTGGTTATAGAAACTCTACAGGTGATGCCGGAATCGTTAAAGACATTTTTGACGGCATCTCTTAACAGCGGCTCCAATTTTTCCACTTTGCGGACAGGATAACCTCCCTGCGCGAATGTAATCAGCCGGTGCGCTAATTCTTTTGCCTGCAGGCCGGCGCGTTCCGCTATCGCCAAACCATCTTCCATAATTTTATCTTCATCCGTTGCGGATATTTTGGCCAGAAAAACATTTCGCAGAATCGCGGAGAGCAGGCTGTCGAAATCTTTGGCCACGCCATCGGCAAATGTGCCCAGTGATTCCACCTTGCTTCTGCGCAACAGCTCTTCCTCCACTATTTTTTGTTCGGTAATGTCTTCCAGCGTTTCCATCGCGCCGAATACATTGCCGCGCGCATCTCTGATAGCCGCGGAAGTTATACGAAACCATATCCCCTTTTCACCCAGCTCGGAAAAAAATTCCGTAACCTCGTAAGCTTCTTCCAGCAAATTTGATTTCGCCCAGTTTCCGGAGTAAAAATTGGTAATCTGTTCGACCTTGTTATCCAGGATTAAATCCGCCATGCAGGGACGCTCTGTTTTATAAAATACCCGCCAGTGCTGATTGGTGCCGACAATTTCACGGGGACTGATTGAGCTTAGCGCCTGCAGGGCCTTGTTCCAGTACATTACTTTATGATCTTTTGAGATAACAAAAGTAGGGATAGGTGAGCTATGGATAATACTTATTAATTTTTGTTCAGCCCGGCGGCCGCGCCACATCACATAGGCAAAGCTGACAATTACCGTCATTGCCAGAGCCAAAATAAAAATGAGAAAATGGACATCCATAATAAAATTATATATCCAAAACGATTAAGGATAACAAACCATATCGCCAAATTCGATAGCAAGATTAGGGGGAAAATGCAAGTACAACGATAAATGAAATAGACAATAGTTTACAGGAACGCCCACGTGCTTCCCTGCCAACTCTGTGACTCGCAAGATGTATCACGATTAAAGATGCGACCTTTCTTACAAGGTAACTGAGTCAATACCATGAGGTTCATAGAAAAAAGATTACCGAGGTAAGCAGGGCGGCAGAAGGAAAATTTAGTTTTCTTTTTAACCTCGAAAAGTAATTCATGCGATCATAAGGTTGTTCCGGCTGCCATAAGAAACACCAGCCGAAACAACCTCCCACCGCCGGCAAATTGGAACAGATAAGGAACTTTAATATATCCTTATCCGATTATGTCCTGCCCCACGAATTAGAGTTCGTTTCCGAAATCAGCTTTGAATGTCTTTACAAGTTTCGCTCCCCAGTCGCCGCCCACCGTTTCCAGCTTGCCGAAAAAGAAGCGCATTACCGGCGGCTCCTCCACAAAGCGTAACCCGCCGATGATATCCTTATGATGATGCAGCCAGGCTAGTCGATCCGCAACGTACTCGATATGCCCAAGAGTATAGGTACGTCGCGGGATGGCGATGCGCACAAGCTCCATTTTGGCTGTAACTTCCTTGCCGTTCCGGTCCCGGTCTTCAGACATCGTACCACGCTCGACGCCTCTTGCCCCTGAAACAAGATACATGGCCGCATTCAGCGCCTCCGCGGGATACTGAAGCGGGGGGATGTTCGGCAAAAACTCGCGGGCATTTACATGACAAGCCAGCCCGCCCGGCGGGGTAACGACCGGAACGCCGTATTCCTGCAAACGTTCGACAAAACATTTGATAAATTCAGGGCTGCTGCCCGCAACTTCCATCTGAGTCATTTCCTCCAGCCCTACTGCCATAGCTTCAATTTCCTTTGTGGACATACCGCCATAGGTCGAAAATCCCTCGTACACCGGCAGCCATGTCATCAGCTGGTCAAAGTGTTGTTTGTTGTTTGTTGCAATAAGGCCTCCGCGAGCACCGCCGCTCTTGCGACCCGACATATAGAGGATATCGACATGACTCATCATTTCTAAAAGAATTTCTTGAATCGATTTATCAGCGTATCCTTTTTCACGCTGCTTGATGAAATAAGCGTTTTCTCCGATAAGGCTGCCATCCATCACCATCAAAATGCCGTTTGATTTGGCGATTTTCTCGACGTCCCGCAGGTTTTGCATGGAGAACGGCTGGCCACCGATCAGGTTCGTTGTCGCTTCCATGCGGATAAAAGCGATATTTTCACGGCCATGCTGCTCAATGGACTTCTTGAGCTTTGTAATATCGATGTTTCCCTTGAATGGCATGCTTCCGGCGGGAATCAGGGCTTCGTCAGCCACCAGGTCGATGATCTGAGAACCAACGAGCTCCACATGAACCCTGGTCGAGGGAAAGTGATAGTTCGTCAACACAACTTGTGGTGATTTGAGAAACACTTTCACCAGCAAGTGTTCCGCGGCTCGTCCCTGGTGGACCGGTAACGTGTGT
>MGQN01000017.1:89530-104842 GCA_001797845.1 Deltaproteobacteria bacterium RBG_16_44_11
CATTGCGTTTGTGCCACTATCTGTCAACATATCGAGAAATACTTCCCTCGCCGGGAGGAGGAATGTATTGTAACCGACAGCTCGCAGACACTCCAGCCGCTGTGCTGCGGGGAGGAGGTACATTTTTTGCACGATCTTGATCTTGTGCATCTCCATGGGTACTTGCCGGCCATTGGACAATGTAATAATCATAATTTTCTCCTTTCGACTTCCAAAGTTCAAAGAGCGTGAAATTACAGATAAATTATTGGTGATAGTTTCCTTTTGAGCGGGGGGAGTATATGGAAAAACATTCTTATATGTCAAGGTAATTTTAGGAATCCGAGAAAGTTGCCCTTAATTTTCCCGTATTCTTTCGGTTAATTTTACCGATCTAATCATGCGAGGATTGATTGCTCAGCATCACATAAAAGGAAAGAAGAATGCTTAAAAAGGCTTGGCGGATTGAATTGAGAAACACCTTTTGATAAATTCCAAAAAGCTACCAAATTAGTGAGCTGGTACAACCGTTCCAATTATTTCCTTGGCGCGGGATCACGATATCCTTCGGTTACAAGCCTGCACAGGCGGGATAGGTTTTTTTAATTCTCGTTATGGCTTCGCAACGACGTCATTAACCCAGAATTTTCTGCATCCACTTCCAGATCGCCCCGAAGGTCTTGTCCCTGTTCACTTCGTTGAAGTTCTCATGATAGTTCTTTTCATGAACGATTAATGTCAGGAGTTTTGCTGGAATTGAATTCAAGGCTTTCTTACTGACCTGGGGGTCGGCAAGTTGATCCTTGCCGGCAAGGACGGCAAACATCGGAAAACGTTCCCACGTCTTCATGTTTGCAATCACCCACGCCTGGGCCTTTTCGCTCTCTCCACCCATTTTTGCAGAAGCCGTTGTCCCCCGTAAACCGATCTTCTCGTCATGATGGTGACGGGCGGTAATCTTCTCGTCATGGGTTAGCACATCCGTAACTGTCGGGAGTTTAACAGCGAAGGTTGGATGGATCACCGCTATTAACTTGGCGATCTTTCTTGTAATGGCCGGGATTTTGACCCTACTTTCCAGCCAGGGAGAGGAAACGATGAATCCCTTGATATCGGTCTTTTTCGCCAGGGTCAGAGCGTACTTTAGGGCGATGAGTGCACCATTGGAATGACAAATGATAAAGATCGGGGCTTGGGGATGGCGCTCTTTCACCCAGAAATAGAATTTATGTATATCATCGACATAATCGTCGAAAGAATTGATATGAAAAAAAACCTTCCCCTTCTCATTGTATTTCGGATAGGTTCCATGCCATCGCAGATCCGGGGCATAGGTGGCAACACCCTTCTCCTTGAAATACAAAGCCGGCGTAACACAATCACCGGCATGTGCCATACCGCCATGGATACCGATCATCACGGCCTTGACCTCCCGGTCCGGCAACCATTCGTAGACAAGGAGTTTTGTCTTTGCATCAGCTTGAAATAATTCTGTCTTCGTTTCGGAGAAATTCATAAACCATCCTTTATGTCTTTTTTCGACCATCAGTATTTTGTAATCCAGTGTTCAAATATGCGAATTTGATGAATATGTCAATATCTGATCGCTTTTTGTCGAATTATTTCACGTCCGGGGATAATCATGGACGTCCCCGATTATTTCCTAGATTAAAACCACCAGAAAGCTAGAACCATATCCTTTGTCATTCCGAGAAAATAAAACGCGATCCGGCTTGTGTTCCGGCACGTGTGACCTCGTGTGACCTTCAGGTTATTAGGTTATACGCCAGACTATCGCCTCGAGTGCCGTTAAAGTATCAGGGTAAATCCAGTAATCCACCTATCCCTTATCATTCCCTGGCATGACCAGGGAATCCAGAAATAGTTAATGGCCTAAAAGCCGGGAATGGTGAGGGTTTGCGTTGTTCTTTAGTGGCAATTGTCAAGAATCACGGGTATAAACCGCAGAGCAAGCTGCTGGGTATTCCCTCCGCTTTGCGGGATTGTTCAACTTACCAATTCCGATGTGCTGCGCCCTGCATCCGCCGGGCTTTGCTTTCGGAATTGGAGTTTCACGAAAAAGATTTAACCTAAGTTTCCTGTCGTACCCGTGATTTTTTGTAAATTTCCCGCCGATGGCCGATGCTGAGAACAAGAACGTCGCTATCAATTATGGTGAATATTACCCTGTAATCTCCTACGCGCATTTTTCTTAATCCGGCAAATTCACCCTTGAGAACCGGATAGGTTTCAGCTCGCTCAGAAAGATCCTTTTCAATTTTGTCAAGAATCCGGCGCGCCTCCTTTTTGTCGAGACGGCCCAGGTCTCTTTCAATAGATTTCTTGTATTTGATATTAAAGGCCAAGGTTTTTCCTCAGCTCTTTTGACGAAATAACTTCATCTTTCGGATTTCTTAAACGGTCGATGGCAATGCGCAAATCAGCAAAATCTTCAATATACGCTTCCAATGCCTTTTGGATGTGAAAAGAACGAGGCCTTTCCGTTTCCTCCGCAATATCGTCAAGATGCTTTGTTAATTCGTCGGGAAGGCGGATAGATACTGTAGCTTTCATAATATACCCCCTTTAGATTACTTGTGATGCATTGTATACGATTTATGACATAATGTCAAGAGCGCCCAAGTATTATGCCTTTTCCACAATGGCGATTTAGTGACACTCGCTAAGAGCAAACAAAGTGAAGCTCGAAGCGTAGCGGGATAATGAGCACCTTTGAACTATCCCATGCGCGCAGCACAGTGGGATGTATCATTTACCACCTTCGACGATTTTGATTTCACCTTCGGTCAGTCCATACAATTCATAAACCAGTTTGTCAATCTGGCGGTCGGTCGCATCAATTTCTCGCTGGATCATTTTTTTCTAGGCAGCAAAATAGCCAACAACAACCTGCGCCGCTAAGAATATCAGAAGAAGATACAGTCTTAAGCAGACTTCTTTCATGTTATCAATCTTTCGAACTTTTGCCGCAAGAATCGTCGAGACTGCCAAGACACCTGCTGTAATAATGATTGGAAGTGAAATGAAGAAGAAGCCGTACATTGCCCAGTTTTCAGAATACGATCTTTCCAGCCAAGCCCAACCAACAAAGAATGCCGACACAAGCGAGCATAGCCACAATATAATGGATAGAGCCGAAAGAATTTTTCTGCTCATTTTAAAAACACCAATGACAATAAGAGTCCCTGAAATTGCCACGAAGAGAATTACAATGGGAATTAGCATGCAGTTCTTTTTCCTTTCTGTGGGCTAAAAATTAATATATTCGGTGGGTATTTCCAAATATTTATTATTAATTACTTAGTTTCTTTTTTTCCACGATGGCGATTTCTTATTGGGGCAAATCATACAGTTCGTAAACCAGTTAGTCAATACCTGTCCGCGCCTGGCGCGGGGAGTGCGACATCATCGAATTCCAGTTAAACCTAAGACGAGAAAATAAATAAATTTATTCAAGAAAACCGGGACACATGTCAAAAATAATGATTTGACCCCGATTTCCAAAGAGCTAAATCCGATTACATATAGTCAAGGTCGATACTTACGTTGTGGTGTTTCATTAGGTGGTTTTTTACTACTTCAATTTGGTGTTTGACATTATCAAGTGGTTCAAAAGAACGTTTTACATAATGCCATATTTCATTTGGCAACGTAGGTTGAATATTCGTATAGGGAAAGCGGTTTTGCATGTCAATGAAATTATAAGGACAATATCTACTATAAAGATAACCATTTCACTTTTAAGGCCCATAATTTAGACTTTACAAAAGCCTTTCTTCCTGATTAAAGAAAGGACAAAATGTTTAAGGAGACACTTTCTGTGAGCAAAGCAAAATTGCCCCAATACGATTACGATATAATAATTATCGGGGGTGGGCCGGCAGGTTATACTGCCGGTTTGTACGCCGCCCGTGCCGGGCTTAAAACACTGCTGGTGGAAGGCGCGTCAACCGTCAGCCAAATAACCATTACTGATTTAATCGAAAATTATCCGGGAATCCCTGAAGGCATTAACGGTTTTGACCTGATGCAGTTATTCAAAAATCAGGCACTTAAATTCGGTTTGGAAACACTGGCTAAAGATGTATCCGCAATCAAAAATAATGCGTTTTCCCCTGCTATCTGGGATATTACAGTGGGAGATAAATCCTTCAAAACTTTAAGTGTAATTGCCGCGACCGGCGCGCAGTGGCGCAAACTGGGAGTCCCCGGTGAGGAGGAATTTGCCGGAAAGGGAGTTTCCTACTGCGCTACCTGTGATGGGCCGTTTTATAAAAACAAAGATGTGGTGGTTGTGGGCGGCGGTGATACGGCCATTCAGGAAGCTCTCTTTCTGACTCATTTCGCCAAAAAAGTTATTGTCGTCCATCGCCGCGATCGACTGCGCGCCGCAGGAATTTTACAAAAAAGGGCATTTGCCGAAAAGAAAATCGAGTTTGCCTGGAAGGCGAATCTGACTGAGGTTGTAGGCCGTGATTTTGTCACGGGTATTAAGATAGCCGATGTGGAATCCGGAAAATTAAGTGAAATCCCAGCGGAAGGAGTTTTTATTTTTGTCGGACGCATTCCACATACAAATCTTTTTCATGTCTTATTGAAGTTGGACGCCGGCGCCTACATTATTACCGACGACAACATGCGCACTTCCGCCGCCGGAATATTCGCCGCCGGAGACTGCCGGGCAAAACAATTCCGGCAGGTTATTACCGCCGCGGGCGACGGCGCTAACGCGGCGTTCAGCGCTGAGCTTTATGTAGGGGACATGAAAGGCCAAAGTTATTAAGCCCTGAAGTTGAGAGATTGCCGCGTTCTGATTTATCGGGACTTTTGCCCAGCAGGGAACCCCTGCGAATGAGACTGCGTCGCAATTATCTTTTTGTCATTTCGTGCGAGCGAAGCGCGACGAAGAGCCTGCCCCGTACTTGATACGGGGGAATCCAGTATTATTGAAACTGGATACCGGCCTTTGCCGGTATGACGACCTTAATGCTAACGATATTAAGACAAAGCCCCGCATGCCTGGTTATGCGGGACGCAAGGACAAAAGGAATTTATAAATCATGGAATCTTTAATCAACGCGTGGCAACAATTGCCCGCACACATAAGTCCCTATCTGTTTAGCATCGGTTCTTTTCAATTACGCTATTACAGCCTGATGTATATTGTCGCTTTCGCTATCGTTTATTTTCTGGTCCTGTACAGAATAAAGCATGAAAATTACAAATACACCGCCGAAAATATTCAGGATTATCTGGTCTGGGCGATGATCGGCGTGCTGATAGGCGCGAGACTTGGCGATGTATTAATTTATAATTTTAGTTACTTCGCTCAGCATCCGCTCGAAATCTTTTTGCCTTTTGATTTTTTCAACGGCATCAGATTTACCGGCATCAGCGGCATGTCCTATCACGGCGGCCTTATCGGTGTAATTATTATGACCATTTTATTTTGCCGCAAGCGCAAGATCGATTTTTGGAAGTTTACCGATCTGCTTTGTCCGGCCATACCGCTTGGTTATACGTTCGGCCGTATCGGCAATTTTATCAATGGCGAACTCTTCGGCCGCGTAACCACAGTGCCGTGGGGAATGTATTTTCCGCTTGATCCGACAAGAAGTTTGCGCCATCCATCTCAACTCTACGAAGCCGCGTTCGAGGGAATTTTTTTGTTTATTGTGCTGTGGCTGATGAGAAAAAAGAAACGTTTTGACGGATTTCTTGTGGGAATGTATATTTGCGGTTATGGATTAACACGCTTTATTATCGAATTTTTCCGTGAACCGGACTATGTTGTCGGCCCTATAAGCATAGGACAACTTCTGTGCCTGTTGATGATGTTGGGTGGCATCGCCCTTTTAATCTGGCGCAAAAACGCAACGGGAAAAAAATGAGGTGAAGCAATGGGGAAAAATTTGGTGATTATCGGCGGCGGCGCGGCAGGCCCATCTACTGCCGCCGAAGCCAAACGCAATGATCCTTCGTTAAATATCACCATTCTGGAGCGAGGAAAATTTGTTTCCTACGCCTCCTGACCGACACCGTATTACATCGGCGATGTAATAAAAGACGAAAAGAAGTTAATCGCGCGGACGCCGGAAAAATTCCGCGAAAGCGGCATTGAGGTTCGGTTAAACACGGAAGTAGCCAGCGTTAGTTACAAAGGAAAAACGATAGAACTAAGGGACGGTAATAAAGTCCCGTTTGATATTTTAGTAATGGCCACAGGGACAAAAGCGCTTGTCCCCGACTTGCCGGGTATCGAAAGGCCGGGAATTTTTACATTAAAAAATCTGGAAGACGCAATTAAAATCAAGGCCTACCTGCGCGAAAATAATTGCCGTAAGGCCATTATCATCGGCGCCGGTTTTATTGCCATGGAAATGAGCGAAGCCCTGCACATGGCGGGAATCAAAACAACGATATTCCACAGAGGAAATTTGCCGGCAAACCGTTGGGATGCTGAGCTTTCTAAATTAATGCTCCAAGAACTAAATAATAACGGCGTGGAATTTATCGCCAGCGCGCAAACTTTGGCCATTGAAAAAGGGAAAGATGCACCGCTTTGCGCCGTCACTAATCAGGGTAAATGGGAAGCAGATATGATACTTGTCGCCGTGGGCGTTAAACCGGATCTCGCCCTGCCACAAGCTATGGGTTTGAAAATCGGCAACTCCGGCGCTATCGCCGTAAACTCTTCCCAGCAAACATCTCTGGAAAATGTTTACGCTGTTGGCGATTGCTGTGAATCTTACCATCGGGTAAGCCGCCGCTGGGTGAACATACCGCTGGGCGACATTGCCAATAAACAGGGACGGGTCGCCGGACGCAATATTGGCGGCAAACCGCTAACCTTTGAAGGAATCGTCGGGGCGCAGTCTTTCCGGCTATTTAATTTAGAATGCGCGGCCACCGGCATTGACGAAAAAGAAGCCACACTAAGCGGCTACAACCCGGTCAGCACGCTAGTGTGGGGCAATGCTATTGCCGGGACTATGGGGCAAAAGAAATTAGGATTAAAGCTGATTGCCGATAAACTATCAGGCAAACTATTAGGCGCTCAGGCGGTGGGAATGGCCGGAGCGGTAGGCCGTATTAACGCTTTATCCGTTGCCCTTTGGGCGGACCTGAATATTGACGAAGTTGCCTATCTGGATTTGGCTTATTCGCCGCCCTACAGCGGCGCGTGGGATATCATTCACATCACGGCCCAGGCTTTGCGCCGGGCTATTTAATTTTAAGGAAAATAAACCAATATGGCCCTATGGTGGATTGCATTTACAATATTGATTCTGTCCCTGCTTGCTTTGGATTTAGGTTTATTCAACCGTAAGGCTCATATTATCCGCCTTAAAGAAGCCCTGCTCTGGACATCCTTCTGGGTATCCCTGGGGTTATTGTTCGGCGTGGGGATTTACTATTTCTACGGCCATAATAAGGCAATGGAATATTTCGCCGGTTATCTCATTGAATACTCTCTGAGCGTGGATAATCTTTTCGTATTTTTATTAATTTTCCGCTATTTCAGAGTGCCGCACAAACTTGAACACAAGGCGCTTTTCTGGGGCATATTGATGGCCCTTATCACCCGCGCCATATTTATTTTTGCCGGTGTCGTGCTGATAAATAAATTCCACTGGATTATATACATTTTTGGGGCTTTTCTGATTTTCACCGCTGTAAGGATGGCATTAGGAAAAGAATATGAAGTTCATCCCGGAAAAAATATAATGATTAAAATGTTACGCTTTTTAATGCCGGTCACGCGTAATTACGAAGAAGGAAGGTTTTTTATTGTTAAAAGAGGTATCCGCTTTGCCACACCATTACTTGCCGTGATTCTGGCATTGGAAACAACCGATATAATTTTTGCCGTTGATTCCATTCCGGCGGTTTTAGCCATTACCAATGATCCTTTTATCATTTATACATCCAACGTTTTCGCCATTTTGGGACTGCGATCACTCTTTTTTGCCATTTCCGGAATAATGAGAATTTTTCATTATCTCCACTATGGGCTTGTTGCAGTGTTGAGTTTTGTGGGTGTTAAGATGATTATTTCTGATTTTTATAAAATACCGATTAACATTTCTTTGGGTGTTATCGCGTCATTTCTTGCTGTTTCGATAATCGCATCGCTTGTGTGGCCGCAGAGTCCAGAGGAAACTATCTTAAAGGAAAAATAGACGCCGTCCTATGAAAATTGACTATCCCGACATATCACAAGCTCAATTGAAGAAATGGGCAAGGCTTGCCGACGCTAAAGTTCGTCAGGAGGAGGGAATATTTTTAGCCGAAGGAATCAAGGTAGTGGAAGAACTTTTAGCCAGCGACTGGCAAACTAAAGCCATTTTAGTGTTGCCGGAAAAAAATAGACAATGTGAAAAGCTGCTGCTTCCCGCCACGAAAGATATTCCTGTTTATCAGCTTACCCGCGCCCAGTGGCAAAAACTCGGACAGGACAGGGAACCGGAAGGCGTCATGTCTGTGGTGCAAATAAAACAGCCGCCAACTATTTCTTCATGGTTTTTAAAGCCTTCCGGTAATATTTTAATTTTGCATGAAATCAATAATCCTCGCAATCTCGGCGCGCTCGCGCGCAGCGCGCACTGGTTCGGCTTTACCGGAATAATTCTGAGCGCTAACTCGGCGGATTACACTAATCCGAAAGCCGTGCGCGCTTCGATGGGAAGCCTTTTTCATTTGGCGATTATCCCGGAAGTTGATTTATCCGCAGCATTGCCGGGAATCAAAAATAGCTTCTTTCTTATCGGCTCTGATGTGCGCGAGGGTTTATTACCTCATCCGGTTCCAAAAAAAGTCGCCCTGCTTTTAGGCAATGAAAGTCATGGTCTACCGGAAGCTCTTTTGAAGATGGCCGATGAGCAATGGAGCATAACCGGTAACAGTAAGGCAGATTCCTTGAGTTTGCCGCAGGCAGCTGCTATTATGATGTACGAATGTGTCAAAAAAATAAGTTAAGGTCTGTCATTGCGAATCCCGACTTGTCGGGATGTGGCAATCTAAAATAAGAGATTGCTTCGCTACGCTCGCAACGACACTATGGAATTGAAAAAATGAAATCATACATTCAAATAATGACGACCACCGAAACAAAAGAAGAGGCGCAAAAAATCGCTCAATATTTAGTGGAGCAGGGGCTTGCCGCCTGCGTGCAAATTACCGGCCCAATGGAAAGCATTTATCGTTGGAAAGGTAATGTGGAGACAGCCAATGAATGGCACTGCCTGATTAAAACACGGGAAGATTTTTTTGATAAAGTGGAAGCCGCGATTAAAAAATTGCATTCCTATGAGACACCGGAGATTATTGCCGTGCCGATTGTTAAGGGGGGCAAGGAATATTTAAGTTGGATCGAGGATTCATTATTTTAAAAATATTTAAGGAGATTCTATGTCCGACAAAAACGAGTTAGAAAAAAAGTGCATTGATACCATCCGCTTTTTAGCCGCTGACGCGATAGAAAAAGCCAAATCCGGCCACCCCGGCATGCCGCTGGGCGCCGCCGCCGCAGCCTTCACCCTCTGGACAAAGCATTTAAAACACAATCCGAAAAATCCGCAATGGCCGGACCGTGACCGCTTTGTACTTTCCGCCGGTCACGCCTCGATGCTTTTATACGCCCTTTTGCATCTTACCGGTTACGATCTGACGCTCGATGACATTAAAAATTTCCGCCAATGGGGCAGCCGTACACCGGGACATCCTGAATATAAACACACGCCCGGCGTGGAAGTCACCACCGGCCCTCTGGGTCAGGGCTTAGCCAACGCCGTGGGCATGGCCATCGCGGAGGCGCACCTGGCCGCGCATTTTAACCGCGAAGGAGGAAAATTAATTGATCACTTCACGTATGTCATGGCTGGTGACGGCGACATGATGGAGGGAGTTGTCGCCGAGGCCTGCGCTTTAGCCGGGCATCTACGTTTGGGAAAACTAATCGTCCTTTATGATGACAACAAAGTAACGCTGGCCGGCTCAGCGGGGCTATCTTTCACAGAAAACATAGAAATGCGTTTTAAATCTTACGGCTGGCAAGTGCAAAAAGTTCAAGACGGCAACGATGTTGCCGCCATCGACCGGGCGATTAAAAAAGCTAAAAAAGATACAGAACACCCTTCGCTGATTTGTGTGCGAACAACCATCGGTTTCGGCGCGCCCTGCAAGCAGGGAAGTTGTGACGCGCACGGCTCGCCGCTGGGCCAGGAAGAACTGCAAAAAACAAAAGAGGCGCTAGGCTGGCTTGCCGATTCATCTTTTTATGTCCCCGAAGATGTCCAAAAATATTTCCGCAAATCTTTATCGCGTGGAAAAAAGGCGGAAAAATCATGGCAGGAAGTTTTGCATACTTACCGGCAAGGGCAATCATTGCTTACCGCTGAATTTGAGCGAATCATTCGCGGCGACTTGCCGGAAAATTGGGAATCAGCTCTTAGTGAATTCCCTAATGGGTCAAAAGATGTGGCGACGCGAAAAGCTTCGGAAACGATAATGCAGGCTATTGCCTTGAGGGTTCCTGAACTTGTCGGCGGCTCGGCGGACCTTAATCCCTCCACCTTTACCTGGCTCAAAGGCTTGGGTGATTTTCAAAGCCCGGCTACATCTTCGGCCGGTTTACACGGCATGGTGGGCGGCCCCTGGAGCTTTGAGGGCCGCAATATCCACTTTGGTGTGCGGGAACACGCGATGGGCTCGATTGCCGTAGGCATGGCTTTGCACGGAGGCATTATTCCTTATACAGCAACCTTTTTGACCTTTGCCGATTACATGCGGCCGCCCATGCGCCTGGCCGCGCTGATGGGCTTACGTACGATTTTTGTTTTCACGCACGACAGCATCGGCGTGGGAGAAGACGGCCCGACGCATCAACCAATAGAGCAGATCATGAATCTGCGCCAGGTGCCTAATATGACGGTTATCCGTCCGGCGGACGCCAATGAAACATCAGAGGCCTGGCGCATCGCGCTTAGTAACACTAAATGCCCCACAACGCTGATTTTCAGCCGTCAGAATTTGCCGGTACTGGATCGTAGTGTGTGTGCGCCCGCCAGCGGCGTGCGCCAAGGCGGTTATGTTTTATGGGAATCAGCGCCCGATCCGCAGCTTTTTCTCATTGCTACAGGTTCGGAAGTGGCCATGACTCTGGAGGCCGCGCGCAAACTTGCGCAAGAAAACATCAAGGTTAGAGTTGTCTCGCTTCCCAGCTGGGAAATATTTGACCGGCAACCGCAAGAATACCGAAATCAAGTTTTGCCGCCGCAAGTGTCGGCCAGAATTGCCGTGGAAGCGGGCATTAAACTGGGTTGGGAACATTATGTCGGACTACAGGGAAAAATCATCGGTATGGCAACGTTTGGCGCTTCCGCGCCCGGCCCGGTGCTTTATGAAAAATTCGGATTCACCGCCGATAAAATCATTGCGGCGGCAAAAGAATTTCTTCATCGCGCTTAGCAGGAAAAAGAAATGAGTGACATCCGCATTGCTTATTCTCTGGGAGAGTACCAAAGCAGCGTTAATCATGCTCTGGATGAAATGCGCAAAGATAATATCATTGAACGCATTTGGGCGAAAGATTATACCCTTTGGAAGCCGACACCGGATGAAATTACTAACCGGCTTGGTTGGCTTGATGCTCCCGAAGAAACATTGGATAAAATAGAATACCTGCGCAAGGTTCTGAAGCCGTTCACCGGCGGCGGGACGAAAGACGTTGTTTTGTTCGGCATGGGAGGTTCAAGTCTTGCGGCGGAAGTTTTTGGTAAAATATTCGGCCCTCATACCGGTTATCCGCAATTGCAAGTTTTGGACACTACCGATCCGGCTTTTATTTTAAAAGTTTCTCAAAGCCTGGATTTGGAAAAAACTCTCTTTGTGGTTTCTTCCAAGTCGGGGACAACAATGGAAATCACATCTCTTTTTCAATATTTTTACAACCTGACGCTCAAAAAGTTAGGCAGCTCCACCGGAAGCCATTTTATTTTTATTACGGATGAAGGCAGTCCTATGGAAAAGATTGCCGAAAAACTTTCCCTGTACCATACCTTTCTCAACAATCCGCACATAGGTGGACGTTATTCGGCACTTTCCTTTCCGGGCATCATACCCGCGACCATCATTGGCGTTAATGTGGAAAAGTTACTCCAAAAGGCGATAGACGCGGCACAAACGGAAAAAACGCAACTAATTTCAAAAATACTTAACACATCAGGCGCTTATTTGGGCGCCGTTTTGGGGACACTGGCGCGGATGGGACGCGATAAACTAACTTTTATTATGCCGCCACGGTGGAAATCTTTCGGTGATTGGCTGGAACAACTCATTGCTGAGAGCACCGGTAAGGATAGAAAAGGAATTTTGCCTGTTTTAAACGAGCCGACCTTTGATACTGCCGTTTATGGAAGAAATCGTGTCTTTGTTTTTTTTCAAGACAAACAGGAAAATAATTCTCCAAAAATAGACGCGTTAACAAAAGCCGGCCATCCTGTCATCACCATTAAAATTAATGATGATTATGATCTCGGAAGTCAAATGTTTATCTGGGAAATGGCCACAGCCTTAGCCGCATATTTCCTCAACGTTAATCCCTTTGATCAGCCGAATGTGGAGGCGACAAAAAATCACGCCCGCCGGATAATTGCCCAATATCGAGAGAAGAAAAAACTTCCGCAGAATAAGGCCATACTAACAACAGATCAGTGCGATGTTTACGGTAATAGCAATAGTTTAACTGTTGCCGATACTCTGAAATATTTTCTTAATCAGGCGGCTGTAAATGATTATGTTTGCTTACAGGTCTTCTTAAGCCCGTCGCCGGAAATCGATAAGGCACTTACGAAACTGAGAAAGGCCATCGGCGAAAAATATCATTTGCCTGTAACATGGGGCTACGGGCCGCGTTATCTACATTCTACCGGCCAATTGCACAAAGGCGATTCCGGTAACGGTCTTTTTATTCAGTTAACTGCTGACGAGAGAATTGACGTGGATATTCCCGACCAAATCGGTAAAGACGACTCATCCCTTGCTTTCGGCGTGCTCAAAACGGCACAAGCGCAGGGAGACTGGCAGGCGCTTCTGGATGCAGGGCGCAGAATTATCCGTCTCCACTGCAAAAAGGATGCCGCCGCCGGCTTAAATAATTTTGCCTCAAATCTTTAATTCTTCTATCAGCGGGCTTGACTAATTACTCTGAGAATTTTTGGCGCGTTACGTTCCGAAGGTGGAGGAATTGCTTTAGGATACCCGATAATAATCGGCGCGACAATCCGGCAGCTATCGGGAATGCCCATTTCCGCTTTTATTTTTGGATCTCGAATATAAGCACCCAAACCAATCCAGCAAGTACCCAGGCCTCTTTGCGCCGCGGAAAGCATAATGTAACTTGCCGTAAGCGCGCAATCAATATCCAGAGAATAAACCACGCTGGAACCGACAATATAAATCACGCAGGGAGCGTTATAAAACACGTTGAATTTCTCATTTTTGAGCAAATCGACATATTCCGGGCTGAGACTTGTTTTTTTTTGACTAAAGTCTTGCAGGAGATTTGCCTTGCTTTCATCAGAAAGTCTGTTGATGGTCTCCTTACAATTGACAATAACAAATCGGCACGGCTGGTTGTTGCTGGCGGAAGGCGCCAGTGTTGCTTCTTTTAATATTTCATTTACTATTTCCAACGGAACATCTTTGGACTCATAATCACGGATGGATCTTCTTTTTTGTAAAAGCTCCGAAAAAGTTATCATATATTTTCTCCACTTGTTAAGGGTTATTGTTGTCTGGTTATCTTACGAATAATAAAATCTCCATCAGAGTTTAAGATTAATTCCAATCATACCATTGATTCCCGGCATGGGATAGTCCTTTTTATAAGCATAGCGCACATCCGTCAGGTTTTCACCGGCAATAAATATTTCACCGCTTAGTTCAGGCGATTTCCAGTCAAACTCCCAGCTTATTTTACCGCTGATAATCCAGAATCCATCCACTCTTGCAATGCTGGTGCCGCCGTAATCCAAAGCGCGGTTATTGGCCACATATTGATAATCCTGATACAAAGTGTCAAGACTGATCTTGAGGCAGTCAAATAATTTGAGGTTGGCACCGGCGGAAGCCATCCATTCGGGAGAATAAGGAAGGTTATCCGGCGAGCGATTTATTATCCAAGTTCCTCCGGCGAAAAGCGAAAGTTCTTTTATCGGACTGAAGTTTAGCGTTGCTTCCAAGCCCTGTCTTTCAAAAGAAGCAATATTTTCATAGTGAGGCGGAGCGGGGCTGGTAATGATGATGAGGCGGTTTTTGCCTTTATCGTAAAAATAAGTTATATCCGCGCGGACTTTCGCCCCGAAAGAACGGATAATACCCGCTTCGAAGTGATCAACAATTTCCGGATCAAGCTCTTTCCACTTTGTGTTATTTCCCCACAGCATTTTGGATTGGGCAACAACATAGAGGCCGGGGTAATTGATGCCGCGGCTGTAAAAAACATGTAAATCCGTAGAAGAATTTTTCAGCGCAATCCCCGCCTGCGGCGTAAATCTCGAATCAAAATCGCTGTGCTCGTAATAGCGGACTCCGGCTGAAGGAATCAGCTGCCAGTTTTTCCCAAGAGCCAATTCATGACTTAACGACAGGTAAGGAGAAACCATTCTAAAATCATCACGGGAGAAATTACTGTCAGGCTGCGGCGCATCCCTGTCGATAAAAACCTTTCCGGTAGTAAAATCAAAATCCGCCCCGGCGGTTATTAAAGAACCCTTCCATGGCGTAAATACTTCTCTGGCGCGCACACCGTAATTATCAAAATCGGTTACGGTATCATAATACAACAGATTCACCAGATCAAACTGATCGAGCCACTGCGCCTTCCCGCTATTCCAGTAAACTTTCAAATCTCCTTTGATTTTATCGTAGCGATGAGACAATACTATAGTGGTTAAAACGTCTTCGAGTTTATATGTTCCCTGTTTTTCCTGCGGTCTGCCTTCGGGACCAGGATCATCGGCGGAATTGTGGCTTGCATTAACTGTTATATCCATAGACCAATTGGAGAAAAACTGCTGACCTATTCTGGCAAAATAGCCCTGAAGTTCGCCTCCTGCATCGTCCCGATGACCGCTGGATTGCTTAAAACTCTGAAGCACATAATAGTCTGTATCTTTTATTTTTCCGCCATGTTCGGCAACTTCAACCAACGTATTGTAAGAGCCAATAGCGCTTTTGAACCCTGTTGTAAATCCCTGCTCCTGCTTACGCTTGGTAATCAGGTTTATCGCACCAAAAGCCATATTCCCG
>MGQN01000017.1:104855-106645 GCA_001797845.1 Deltaproteobacteria bacterium RBG_16_44_11
GTGCTCCTTTATAGACTTCTATGCTTTGCGCGATATCCGTGCTCATTAAGTCCATCAGCGGGTGAGACCAGACACCGGCAAATTTGGGAATACCATCAACCAGCATCTGGATTTCACCACCCGGCCGTGAACTGCCCATGCCACGGATATATATCGCCCCACCTTCGGCGCCGCCGAAACTCCCCAAGGGGTTGTGCCGGGAAATCGTAACTCCGGGCGTAAGCCGCAATGCTGAAGGCAAATCCTGTGCGTTTAAATTAGATAACTGTTTTTTATCAATGATGGTAACCTGGCCGCCGGAATCCATAACCTTATTGCCTTCGATAATCGGCGCGGCAACAACGACTACTTCATCCATTCTTATGGTTTCTTCTTGTTTTTCTTCCTCGGCGATTGCCGGGAAGAAAAAAAAGGGGGCGAGCAAGAATAACAGAAAAATTATTACAAGATATTTGTACATCAAAGTTTAATTTGCGATTGTGAACTTGAAATTTATTTTGATAATCAAGGTTTGATTTCCCTGATTAAAAGCCCCGTCGTGGAAACTTTTATTTCAAGATTTGCAGGTTTTTCTAACTTAATGAACGCAGCAGATCCATATTCAGCATCTAAAAGCGGTTTGAGGAAAGAGTATTTTTGCCTCAGGTTGAACATATTTAATGGTTTTTTTTGGGAAACTAGATGCATCGTGCGAGGAGCGGTCAGTTCCTCCTGAATGTCCATATAACGTCCGGAAACCCGGTCAAGTTCATAAACCGTATGCAAACCCAATATGTTAACGATAGGATTCCACTTAAGAATATGCGCGTCAATGTATAGTTCGTCTCCAGCCAATCTATAGGAATCTTCATGGCCATCAGAAAATTTGAAATGAGCGATAAACAACTTTTCACCCAGAGGTTCTGTTTTGACAACCGCCGCTGTTTCTTCATGCGTCAGGGCAAGGTAGCCTTTTGTCGCTACGGTAATTGTTCCGAATAAAGCAGCAAGTGCGAGGCAAAGCAACGCGACTAATAAACGAATTGTCGAACTGATGAGTTTCTTTTTTCTTATCGCCATAAAAGTAAAAATAAAAAAAATGAGACTCAGAAGTCCGCAACCAATCATTATTAAAACAAGTAAATTCGGCATAGTCATCCTCTCCATTATTTGAGCTTAATACATATAGGTGACGGCAACTCCGGTAGAAAGCCTTTCGGAGTATTGTCCTTCTATATTAAGTTGGAAACCCTTTCCCAGCGGTATGAATGTTCCCGCGTATCCTCCCACGTTTGTCTTGTTTTTTATTGTAACTTCTCCCGCCCCAAATTCAAGATTCGTAACATTCGAAAGAAGAGATGCCTTTGCTTGAGAATAATAGGCATAGGGCCCAATATATAGTTTTATTCCGTAAGGCGCCGTAGCCTGAACACCAACGCCGCAGCTGGCGTCCCAAAGATGTTTAATTTTTAGTTGGGCTATAAAAGGCGTCCCATCATCAGAGCCCGAAACATCATCATAAAATTTATCAAAATAATACGTTCCCTGTATAAATGCCCCTATTCCGAAAATGCTATTTATAGGGTAGAAGCCCTTTGCCCCCAAAGTGCCGAAAAATTTCCAGTTTTCCTTAAAATCACTATCGGAAGCGACAGTCAAAGCATTGGGAGAACTGAAGGCGTTAAAGATTTCTAAATCCGATACACCTATTCTCCCGTACACATCCCAATACCGTTGGAATCCGTATCCTGCTTCCGAATAAATCTGGTTTTGTCGAATTAAATGGACTGTGCCGTTTTCGTACTTATCCT
>MGQN01000018.1:0-3261 GCA_001797845.1 Deltaproteobacteria bacterium RBG_16_44_11
CGCTGGGCAGAAGGATTTCCAAAACGGTGCATAAGGAAGAGTTCGTTGATGATGAAGAAGACGGTGACAAGAACGATGACAATGATAAGGGAAAAGACGAAGAAAAAAATAAATTCAACAAGCACCATTATCCAAAAACTACTTATTACGTCTATGATAACCAGAATATTATTGCCGAATATGATCGGAATGGAAAATTAATTGCCAGTTACATCCACGGCCCGAATATTGATGAGCCGCTTTCCGCGGAAATACGCCGCGACTGGATTTATTACCATGCAGATGGATTAGGAAGCATTACCGCTTTAACCAGTCATATGGGGCATACCGTGCAGAGATATGAATATGATTCCTTCGGCAATATGAGCCTGAAACCGCATTTTATTAAACAGCCCTTTACCTACACCGCAAGAGAGTTTGACCCTGAAACCGGCTTGTATTATTATCGGGCAAGGTATTATGATGCAAAAGCGGGCAGGTTCTTGCAGAGAGATCCGATCGGGTAAGCTAAGGGGTCAAGTCTCTTCTTGACTCATCATTGAGTTTATTGTAAGTAAGTTTACATGACACGCCCTTTAAGAATCCAATATCCCGATGCCTGGTATCATGTCATGAACCGGGGTCGAAACAGGGTGCAGATATTTTGTTCGCGGGAAGATTACACTGCGTTTATTGAACTGCTGAAAGATGCATCTTCTTTGTGGAAGGCTCGGATTGCGGCCTATTGCCTGATGTCGAATCATTATCATCTGCTTGTTCAAACACCGGAGGCCAATCTATACCGCTGCATGCGTCATATCAACGGCCTTTACACGCAATATTTCAACAGAACATATAAAAGCGACGGACAGTTATTTCGTGGACGATATAAGAGCATTGTCATTGACCGCGACAGTTATCTGCTGGAACTGGTGAGATATATCCACCGTAATCCGTTGCATACCGGACTGGTAAAACGCCTTGAAGATTATTCCTGGAGTTCACACAGAGCGTATATTTCTAGAGGGAATGAAGGCAACTGGCTGCATAAGGATTTTGTTTTATCCATGCTGGAGGAGAATAAGAGCAAGAGACGGCAAGCCTATATTGATTTTGTCAAACAGGAAGAATCGGAAACGCTAAGAGCGTTATATGAAAAAAAGAAGCTGCCGTTGTTGTTGGGAGCGAAGGATTTCATCGATGACATCAGGCAAAAGTATTATGATAAGACGATCATAAAAGAAATGCCTCAAGTCAAAGAACTATTTCTGGATAAATCCCAGATAGAAAAGGCCGTATGCCGCGTTTATCAGATTGTAGCTGCCGAACTTTTGAAATCACGGCGAGGCAACTATAACGAAGCCCGCAATGTGGCAATATATCTTATGCGGAAATATACCGGAGCATCTTTGAAGGATATTGGCTCCCGCTTTGGGATGAGCAGTTATAGCAGTGTCAGTAGCGTTATTATGCGCATCAAGCAGGCGATGGACAGAAATAAGAAGCTACGGCAAAGGATATCAGCAGCCGAAAATCTGCTAATATGAGCCATGAAGAGACTTGACCCCTTGCTCTCTGTCCTCTGTCCTGTCGCCGGAATTGCGCGCGGATTCGCTGGCCGATTTCAGCCCCTCAGGCCGGCTTTTTGTTCGTAGGTTGGCTTGGAAACGTTATACAGGATACCGATGGGGATGCGGTCGCCCCATTCAAGGGATTTCTGGAACGCGATGCCAAGATCAGCAGATTTATATGATGCGTCAAGCTTATAAACGCGCTGGGAATACCATTCGTAGGTGTTCTTTTTGTTGAAGGTGACGCAGGGCTGGAGCACATCGATCAGAGCGAATCCTTTGTAATTGATGCCTGAAAGGATGAGATCAGTTAAATGATCGGTTTCCTGGGAAAAGCCGCGGGCGACAAAGCCGGCGCCTGCTGACAAAGCCAGAGATAGCGGCGAAAGGTGCTCAAGGATAACTCCCTGGGTCTGGACCTTTGTAACCATGCCCTCATCTGTTGTAGGCGATGCCTGGCCTTTGGTAAGGCCGTAGATCTGGTTATTGGAGACAATGACAGTAATATCGGGGTTGCGGCGGATGTTGTGGATTAAGTGGTTGCCGCCTTCGCCATAGCAATCGCCGTCGCCGGTGGTAACAACGACAGTGAGATCCTTATTGGCGGTCTTGGCGCCAAATGCTGCGGGAAGCGCTCTGCCGTGAAGGCCGTTAAAACAATTGGCTTTGACATAATGCGGCATCTTTGCAGCCTGGCCAATGCCGGAGACCAGCAGGATATCCTTAGGCTGCTTGCCCAGTTTGACAAGCGCGCCCTTGAGGCTGGTTAATATGCCGAAATTGCCGCAGCGAGGGCACCAGGCTATCGGATCAGAACTTTTGAAGTCATTCATTTCCATAAATTATCCACTTTTAATTGTGTCTGACCTCTTTTTTATAATTCCGGTTTTATACTCTCAATTACAGAGTCAACGTCGAACGGACGGCCGTCGTATTTCAAAATGGATTTACTGACTTTTATGCCTGTTTCCCTGCGTAAAAGTCTGGCCAGCTGGCCCTGGGCGTTGTTTTCTATACTGATGATCATGCGCGCGTCAGATAACAGCTGCAACATCTCATTGGAGGGGAAAGGCCAAACCTGCGAAAGGTGAACGAAGCCCACTTTCCTCTTCTCGAGCGCTTGCGCTGCTTCCTGAAGTATGCCCAAAGTAGAACCAAATCCCAGCAGGATCACCTGTGCGTCAGCTATATTGAATGACGTCGGCTGTTCAAGCTCTTTGAGCAGGCCTTGTAATTTTTTGTGAAGACGTTTCTGTACCATCTGGTTTCGAGTTGCAGCATCTTCGGTTATATGGCCCGACTCATCGTGCTCGTCGCTGTCTACATATATCACATCCTGAATCCAGGACGGAACCGCTCGCGGGGAAATTCCTGAGTCAGTCAGGGCGTAGCGTTTATATGAAGTTATATTGGCAGACTCCTCTTTTGAAATTATGAAACGCTCTATAGCGGCCGTGCCCTGATCGAGCGCCGGAATATTGGTTATTGAATCCTGCAGATGCTGGTCAGTAAGGATTAAAACCGGGATCTGATATTTCTCTGCGATGGTGAATGCCTTAATGGTCAGGGAATACGCCTGTTTGGCAGACCCTGGCGCATACACAACCCTGGCGAATTCGCCGTGGCCTGCTGATATGACGAAATCAAGGTCAGCCTGTTCTTTACGCGTGGGGAAACCTTTTGCCGGGCCGGGCCGCTGGGCATCTACGAT
>MGQN01000018.1:3273-3575 GCA_001797845.1 Deltaproteobacteria bacterium RBG_16_44_11
ATCTACGATCACAATCGGTGTCTCCGTCATGCCGGCAAGGCTGAGGCCTTCGACCATTAGGCAGAATCCGCCGCCTGATGTAGAGGTCATGGCGCGGCTGCCTGCAAAGGACGCGCCGATTGCCATATTAACGGCGGCGATCTCATCCTCCGCCTGTTCAACGACAATATGCTCTCCTGCTGCGCGCTCTGCGAGTATGTTCATGATATTTGTAGACGGGGACATTGGATATGCGGTGTAAAATTTGCAGCCGGCTTTGATAGCTCCGAGCGCTATAGCGGTTGAGCCATCCAGCAGAATTT
>MGQN01000018.1:3619-3981 GCA_001797845.1 Deltaproteobacteria bacterium RBG_16_44_11
AAGAACATCCTTTTATGTGGATTTTCCAAGCCCAGCTCGAAACCCGCGCGCGCGCTGTTGACATTGTTCTGGATAATTTCCTTTGATTTACGGCTGAATACCTCTTGTATGCCTTGTGTGACAAAGGCAAAATCTAAGCCTGCTATACCGGCAATCAGGCCGCAAGCAATGGAGTTAGAATACAGCGTGTCATTGGCGACTCTTAGAGCGATCTCGTTAAAGGCCACATCATACATGGATTCTTCAAGCCCAGTCATGCCGAACTTTGTTTTATCAACTATGAGGATGCCGTCAACAGCAAGGTCTTTTTTATGGATGTCTACGCTGGATTTGTCCAGGCAGATAATGATGTCAGGTTTGTG
>MGQN01000018.1:4019-14094 GCA_001797845.1 Deltaproteobacteria bacterium RBG_16_44_11
TGCCGCCGCGGATGCGCGACATGAAATCCTGATATGCGAATAAATGATAGCCGGCAGATTTAAATACATGCGCAAGGGCGTCGCCGATCGTCTGCGTACCCTGCCCTGCTTCACCGGTTACCCTGATAGAGATTTCGCTGGGCATAATTCACTCTGCTGTTTTCCACAGCTTAAATTGATAAGATATTCCTTCTCACGGCGGGAGTATACGAAGAAGGATTTTGTATGTCAATTAAATATTGACAACAAAATGTGCAGTTTGGTGTCGATGTTTTTCGTTGGGCGTGAAGTGTGTTTATTCGTGAAACTCCAATTCCGAACGCGAATTCCGGCGGATAACCTAATACCCTAATCACCTAAAGGTGACGCGAGGTCACAAAAAAATAATCACTCGGAATTTATTATACCCTCCAATATCTTCGCCGCGGAGGAAACAAAGCCCGGACACTTTTGGACCATTACTCCGGATTCCCTAGCCTGCTTCAATCCTTCCTTAGTTTTAATATCATAGCCAAGGAGTTCTTTGCATAAGATGCTTTTATTCTCAGTGGCAAACTTTTCCAGTAATTCATTGGCCTTTTGGTACGCTTTATCTTTAGAATGTATATTTGTATTATCCGTGCTTCCGAACTTCGCGCCGATGATTAATGCCGCGCCGGATACCGCGCCGCAAATATGGCCGGTTCTTCCCACACCGCCTCCCAGCACAGAGGCCATTTTCACCGCGTCTTCTTCATTTATGCCCACATCACCGGCATATGCTTTAATAACCGCCTGCGCGCAGTTGTAACCTTTTTTCATATAAGCCGCGGCCTTTTCCGATTTACTCATCATATCCACTTTCTGGATTCCCCAATCCCGAGACTATATCACAATGTCTTTGCGAGCAATTGAAATGAGCGAAGCAATCTATTATCTATTTGATATTATGTGGATTGCCGCGCTCCCTGCGGGAGCTCGCAATGACGAATTATGATTACCACACATTCTCCATGACCGGGGAATGACAAAACAGTGCTAATTTTTCATGAGACCATTTAATTCATGCTCTTTTTGTTTTTTCGCAATACCAGTTTTATCGCGATATAGGGAAACAAAAAGAATATAAAAGCGCACATTTTGACGAACGCCATCCCGTAATAATTCAGCAAATCATATTCGTACCTGTTTAATTCAAACCAATATGATTGAATACAATAACCCCAATCATCGGCGGCCAAAAAGAAAACAAACCATAAAATAAGCAGCGCGAAAGTCAGAAAGAAACAACGGATAAATATTCCGGCTAAATTTTCCATTAAATTAATTCGTTCTTCTTTATTCATTATCACCCTCCTTGACTTTTTTAAAAATATTTCCTTTCGTGTTTATATAAAACCACTCTCCTCCAGATAAATAATGCTGTTCACATTCTTTATCAGCGCATCTCCATGTACAACCTCGGCATACTTTTGCCGTTTTGTTTTTAAAATTCAAGGCGCCATCGTATATAGCGGGGACAACGACGCCACCTTTTACATCGGCGAAACCCCACTTATTTTTTTTGGAAAACCTGACTAATCCATCGTGGAAATCATCAGCACCGTTATCCATTGCGGCAACTTCGCTTATTATCACTCTTCCCTTTCGGTTCACATACATCCAGCCTTCTTCTTTAGAATAAACAACGGCAAGATCATTTTCCCCGAAAGATAACTGGCGGAGATATTGGGAAGCAATAAATAACTGCCCTTTTTTACTGAGCTTGACGCAATTCGACACTTCTTTAAAATCCTGTGCCGGCAATACACATTTATGACCTTCGGCGTTAATCTCGCCGCTAACGGTAAAAGCAAAGAAAATAATCACGAAGGTTAAAATTAAATATTGTTTATTCCCACGCATATAACCTCACTCAATATATTGAAAGTATAAAACACCCGGTCATATCTATCAAGACCTTTGTCTTGACATAACTGGATAGTTTTTATATATTCATTTTAATAGAACTCAAGTTCTTATTAACAAGAAATCGCGCATAGTAATGGTTTGAATTGTCCCGCGTTGAAATAATTGTCGCGGTACAATTCGAAGAGTTTTCTAATCTTTTTTATGAAGAAAGGATGAAATTATGACTCTAAATCTAAGTATTGCCCCGTTGTTGGCGCTTGTCGCCGGTATTATTATTCTAATCGTACCCAGAATGTTGAATTATATTGTCGCTATTTACCTAATCATTATTGGAATTCTGGGAATTTTGGGTTATGGCAACACAAGCTTCAGGTAAAAAAGCTAATATCTTAAAGCAAATGTCGAGCGCAGGGAGCATTAGAAACAATGCTTCCTGCGCCTTTTTTATGCAATGATAATTCGAATGCTGCTTTTTAACGTTTAATTAAGCATTTCCGTACTCAGAAAAAATCATGGAAAAAACCGCCCGTCCTTGAGTAGCGGAACGCAAATCAGTGGAATAACCAAACAAGGCTTTCAAGGGCACTTTGGCCCTGATTTCACTTATCGTGCCCTTAGGATTGACCGACTGAATCTCCCCGTGGCGGGAATTAATATCGCCAATGACATCTCCCATAAATTCGGCCGGCGTAATAATATCCACCATCATAATCGGCTCTAGCATAACCGGTTCGGCCTTGCCGCATCCATCGCGGAAAGCGTTCGCCGCCGCAATTTTATAACCTTGTGCTGAAGATTCGCCTTCCCGGAAAGAACCGCCGGTTACGGCCACTCCCACATCAGTTACCGGATAGCTGTTGAGAATTCCGCTCATTGCCGCTTCCTGGATGCCCTCGATAATGGCCTCATGATATTCAGCGGGAATTATGCTTTCATCAGCCATGATGATTATTTCATTTCCCATCCCTCGCTTACGCGGGGTTAATGACAGGCGAACATGGCCGAAATGTTTCTTTTCGCCCAGTTCCCTTTCAAATATTCCTTCCGCTTCCACCTGCTTCTGAATGGCTTCGCGATAAACAACACGCGGTCTGCCCACATTCACGCGGGCGTTGAATTCACGCCGCAAACGGTCAACAATAATTTCCAAATGAAGTTCTCCCATACCGGAAAGCACGGTTTGCGCTGTTTCTTCTTCGTATTTTACCCGCAGCGTTGGATCTTCTTCAACTAACTTATCCAGCGCCGTGGCCAGCTTTTCCTGATCCGCGGGAGTTTTGGCTTCAATCGCCTGGCTGATAACCGGTTCGTAAAATTCAATCCTTTCCAGCACAATCGGATTTTTTTCATCGCAAAGTGTATCGCCGGTAGTCGTCTCTTTCAAACCCAGCACGGCGACTATTTCTCCCGCCGACGCCTTCTCGATTCTTTCTCTTTTATTGGCGTGCATAAGGAGCAGACGGGCGACTTTTTCTTTCTTCTTTTTTACCGCGTTATATATTTCGTCATTGGCATGGATTTGACCGGAATAAATGCGCAGATAGGCAAGTTTTCGCCCTTCATCAAGCATAATTTTAAAGGCCAACGCCGCCAGCGGCTCTTTATCGGAACTTCGCCGAATTTCTTCTTTTTTGGTAATTGGATTTATCCCTTTAACTGGAGGAATATCTTCGGGAGACGGCAGATAATTGATGACCGCGTCCAATATCGGTTGTATTCCCTTGTTGCGCAGTGCCGCGCCACAAAGCACCGGCACTATTTTTAGGGAAATCGTCGCCCCCCTTAGCGCCTTTTCGATTTGGGCCGGAGTAATTTCCTTACCGCTTAAATATTTCTCGGCCAGATCATCATCAAATTCGGCGAGGATTTCGATCATTTGTTCCCGCTCTGATTGAGCCTGTGCGGCAAATTCTTCCGGAATTTCCTGCATCGAAAAGTTTATACCCTGGCTTAAATCATCCCAGATCAGAAGTTTTGAATTGACAAGATCAATTGTGCCACGAAAATTTTCTTCACTGCCCGCGGGAATCTGGACGGCAACAGGAAGCGAAGTAAAGCGTTTGCGCATCATATCAATCGCGCCAAAATAATCCGCGCCCACTCTGTCCATCTTATTGATAAATGCTATTTTGGGAACGCCGTATTTATCCGCCTGATGCCAGACTGTTTCCGATTGCGGCTCAACACAGCCGACAGCACAAAAAACAACTACCGCTCCATCCAGTACACGCAAAGACCGTTCCACTTCTATCGTAAAATCGACGTGTCCGGGAGTATCAATGATATGAATTTCGTGATTCTTCCAGGCACAGGTCGTGACCGCCGATGTAATGGTGATGCCTCTCTCCTGTTCCTGCGGCATCCAATCCATAACGGCTTCGCCATCATGAACTTCTCCCATTTTGTAGGATTTACCGGTATAAAATAGAATCCTTTCGGATACAGTTGTTTTTCCCGCGTCAATGTGAGCAACGATGCCGATATTGCGCGTGCGGGCTATTTTTGATTTTACCGCCATAAGAAACTTAGCTTTCCCCCTCTTTCGCTTTAACGATCAATTCCGGATCAGGCCGAAAAGCTTTTCTCGTGGAGATATGCCCTTTGATCGACGACAGCTCCCTGCCTTCCACTAATATTTTTACTCTTTTAAGACCTTCGACATTTTCCGTTAAAGAATTCGTCAGCGAATAAATTGTCGCCATTTCCGCCGTGGAACCTCCCGGATGCAATTGAGTAAGATTCTCATTGAAGTTAACAAGAGCAGTGCCGGAATTATCCACATCAACATCATTGAGGGTGACACCGGCAGGAAATGTATTCACCAGCCCTTCTTTTGATCCCTCCAGTAATGCCTTAACAATTACTTCCGCCTGCCGAGCGGTATCTTCTTCTTTAATCACATAACGTTTTTCCGGCATTAAAAACCGCTCCTGCTGATCAGAAAAATAAATTATTGCTATGCGCTTTTCTTTTTTTAATGAAGCTGTGTCCACCGGGGGAAACACGGCGTTAAATAAAATAACAAAGAAAAGCACCAAGAGCATGAATATTGCCCCGAGTATAATCGATAAATAAAGAACCTTTGTGGATTTCTTTTTTTTCTTTCCCTTAATTTCTTGCGACCTGCGTTGTTTTTTGGACGTCATAATAACTTTGCTCCTCTTTAAAAAACTGCGCCAATCTAGGGTATTTTCAGTTAGCTGTCAAGAAAAACAAAGTATTCCTGAAACATAGACAACTAGCCGCTATGAGTTCACGGTATATTTTCGTGCTCATAATTAAAACTCATTGTCGTGTAAATTAAATAATAAATTTCTAAAATCTTACATGTGCCAAAAAAATAGCCCACGCATTCCCCATATTATTTACCTGGGTACGCGTGAGCTATTAGATAAACGATTTTACCCTACATTAATAATTTTCCGCCAACACCTCGTAGTAAGACTGCGGGTGCTTGCAGGCGGGACACTCCTTGGGCGCTTCCGTTCCTTCATGAACATATCCGCAGTTAAGGCAATGCCACTTTATGGGCGTCTTCTTCTTAAATACTTCGCTGTTTGCTATATTGGCGATAAGTTTCCGGTATCTGTTCTCATGAAACTTTTCCACTTTTGATATTTGTTCAAAAGATACTGCCACATCATTAAACCCTTCGGCGCGTGCTACTTTGGCGAAATCCGCATACAAAGTAGTCCATTCCATATTTTCTCCGGCTGCGGCCGCTTCCAGATTTTTCTTCGTGTCTCCGATAATTCCCGCGGGATAACCGGCTGTAATTTCAACATCTCCTCCCTCCAGATATTTGAAAAATACTTTGGCATGTTCTTTTTCATTTTCCGCCGTTTCCAGGAAAATTCTAGAAATCTGCTCGAATCCCTCCTTTGTGGCGGCACTCGCAAAATAAGTATACCTATTTCTAGCCTGAGATTCACCGGCAAAAGCAGCCAGCAGATTTTTTTCTGTTTTTGTTCCTTTAATTGATTTAGCCATTATTCATCTCCTTTCATTATTTTTTGAATTTTTAAATTATCTATATACTTTAATACAGCATGTATATATGTGATGTTCATTTTTTTAGCTGATTTCTTTTCCGATGGAGAAAGCCTGTCCTAAATATTCTCCCACACCATAATAGCCTTGTATTTCCGGCCCATAAAGAACCGGTTTGATTTTTAATATGTCCGGCAAACCGTCCCCTCCCAGCATATTTTCTTCCACTTTAACGTCCACAATTTCGCCGATGAAGTGTGTATGTATGCCTATTTCCGTGGTATTTATAAGCTTGCATTCCAAAATCATCGGAAATTCCTGTATGTATGGCGCGTCGATTATTTCACTTCTCACCGCGGTGAGGCGGGCGACAGAAAACTTATCCACGTTTTTACCGGAAACGATGCCGCAATAGTCTGCGATTTTAATTTGCGCCGCCGAAGGAACATTTACGGTAAATGCTTTGCGCTCCATAATGTTATCGTATGTATATCTTGATTTCCTCAATGAAATAGCGATACTTGGAGGCTTAGAACTGCATACTCCTCCCCAGGCAACAGTGGCGGCATTTGGTTTGCCGGACTTGTCATAAGTTCCTATCAACCATACGGGTGTCGGATAAATCAGGGTCTTTGCTCCGAAAGACTTTTTCATAAATTCACCTTAATTATATATATTATCTAAAATGTTGATTCTGATCGCGTTACGATATAAAGTTAGTCACTAAACAATTGAAGTCAAATACATTACAATAAAATTAGTTTATATTTGATTTTTTAATAACATGGTCTAAATATTACAAGATTATTTTTACTTAATTATGGTATAAATAAAATTAAATACTTAATTATCAGGAGGTTATTATTGTTATGCCCAATATAATGCCGGAAGGCGAAAATATAAAAAAAGCGATTAAATGGATATCTTCCAGCTTACAGGAAAAGGATAATCAGCCCATGCCAATACTCATTGAAAAAGCTGTTTTTAAATTTGACTTGTCCCCAAAAGACGCGGATTTTTTGACAGGATTTTTCGGCAAACGCAATGCGGAAAAATAGCAGCAAAATATAAACGGATATAATTTATTAAATTTTTAAATTTGCCAAATCAACTTCGGCGAGTTTATCCGGTTTCCAAATAGGCTTATCATCTCTATCGATAAGTCTGGCTCGAATACCTTCGAGATAATCCGGATGCCGGATAATGAACTTGGCCGCTTTGAGTTCCGTGGCAAAAACATCCGGCAAGGGGCGTCCTTCGTTTCGCCTTAGCAATTTTAGCGTTAAAACGAGCGCTGTTGGAGATCTTTCGGCGATACTGACAAAAACTTTATCGCAAAGTTCTTGCTGTAATTCGCATTTACTTAAAGAATCTAAAATACCGTTTAAATCCGATTTACCGGAAAAATAAGTTGCCACCCAATCATCCATGTCTTGATTTACAGGAATATTGGAAGTCAGGTATCGAGCTATTTGTTCAAGTATTCTTTTTCGCGTTGTTTCCTTACTTATTCCATCTTCCAGCTCATAATTTTCCAGTATTTCTGTTATTTCAGGAATATTTTCAGACTTTATAAAGTGAGTCGCAAAACCAAGGCGCACACACTCTGCTCCGACCATATCATACCCGGTGAGACCTAAGTATTCCGGATAACCTCTGGGACAGCGCGAAAACATCCACCCTGTCGCACCTACGTCCGGGAAAAAACCTATTTTCGTCTCCGGCATGGCCATGCGCGTACGCTGGGTTGCCATAACGATACTTGCCCCGGCCGCAATACCCAGTCCTCCGCCCATAGTAACACCATCGGCAATTACGGCGATAGGCTTGGGAGATTCATGAATCATTAAATTCAGAGCATATTCTTTTTCGAAAAATAAATTGACCTCGGTGTATTCTTTTTCTTTCACCTTTTGCGCCAATTCTTTGACATCTCCTCCGCCACAAAAGCCTTTCGTGCCCTTCCCGTAAAAAAGGATAAACTTGCATTTATTATCATTAAAGGCGGTTTTTAGATAACCAGTAATGCTAGCGATCATTTCTATATTGAGGCTATTTAACGTGTCTGGACGATTAAGGATTATCGAAGACATGAATTTTGAGCTTCGCGAAAGAACTGCGGCATGCCTGCTTTGAAGATTCATTTTTTACACATGTATTTATTGAAGTTTATTGCAAATATTTGAATGCACATGAATAATAATAGATGCAGATTTAAATTTGTTAACGAACTTATTTATTTTGGAGTTGCACTAATAAATCACGAATTTCTGTGAGCAGTTGCTGGTCTTTTGTCGGAGGCGGCGGCACTACCACTTCTTGCTGTTTGCTCTTCATAATCAAGCCCAGGAATTTTACAATAAAGATATATAAAGCCAGCCCAACAATCAGAAAGTTGACGATTTCTCCCATAAACAGCCCATAGGGAATTTCTTTGCCGTTAATGATCCACTTCCAGGCCAGATAACTCTGTTCACCGGGAAGAATTACGCTGATTGCTGGCATAATAATTTGTTTGACTAGGGAATCGATGATTTTACCAAATGCGGCGCCGATAATAACACCGATGGCCAGATCAACCACATTACCTTTTAATGCAAAATTTTTGAACTCCTTCAGTACTGCCGATACTTTTTTTCTGGGATCCATCTTCCACCTTCTTATTTATAAACTGAATTATTTTATTTTCTCTATTCTATCTTGGACATTTCCTCATAAATTCTTAATTCAATGGTATCGAAGATGTTTACATATTGATTTTTTTCCAACAAGCGCCGCATTTCCCAGCCTTCTTTTGTTTTCTTCTCCGTAAAAACGGAAAGGACAACTTCACTTTCCTTCCAATTAATTTTTCTGACCCGAGCCATGCTTTTTGTCCGCCAATCACCCTGTACGATATAATCTGTTTCTACCGTTTGTTTTTCCTGATTTATCGTAACATTACTTCCCATTTTCTTATCTTGAAAAACACCCGCAATTGCTTTTAAAATTATCTTTTCTTTCGCCTCATACGTTTGCCGATATTCATCAGGCTTGGTTATAACGACACTCCCCATTTCTGCGCCACAGGATACCAGATTAATAATAATCAAAAAGATTGCCAGAAAAAAATACTTGCGCTCAAGCATACCATTGAACCTCACGAAAGATCGTCGTCATTATTTTTTATTTCCATTAACCCACCAATCGTTCTTTTCTTTAAACCACCAATCGGAAAAATCCGTCTTGCTTATTTTTTCAGCTAGTTCTTTTGCGCCTTTTGTGTTCAGCCTTTGCAGCGCGTAGTTTATCCATTCTTCCGCATACTTATTGCCTAGATCACCGTATTCTTTTAACTGCAAAATTAGAGCAATTTGATCCGCGTCCATCGCAATCAGCGCCTCTTTTGTTTCTTTTTTATTAAATTCATCAATTGCTGCTTTAATATCGCTGCCAAAAAAAATGCCTTCCGTCAATTCCCGGACGGCTTTTTTTTCATTAACATCAACATATTTTTTATTCACATAATTCATATCTCCGGTACGGGCTTCTGGCAAATCATGGAATAAACACATTTTCAATACACGCGTTTCATCCAGAGAATCATCCATTTTACAAAGCGTGTAACCGACAAATAAAGTGCGCAAAATATGTTCCGCTACAGATTCTTTGCCGCTTCCTAGAAATTGATAACCTGTGCGCGGCGTCTTGTTCAGCATTCCTACTTCAAATAAAAAATTAGCTATATTATCCATTCCATTCCTTTTTCAATACTCTTATGCGATTGGCCATCATTTCAGTCATTCTTGTAATTTGTGCCTGCAGGGAAGCTATGCTATCCGGCCTCATGATTGCTATCTTATCCAATTGCGCTTTCCAATGCTCTAAAAGAGCAATCTCGTTTTCCCTTGTTTTTTTTTCAAAACGTTCCTGGAACTCTTTAATAAATGCATTGGACGAATCAATGGAAGCCATTCTTAATCCTCCTTTTTTATGAAACGCCGGCATTATATCATTGGAAGCCAAACTTGCAACAACCAATTTATAAATGATATTTGACAGTCCGCATCAAATACTATAAATATGCGCCACAAAAATTAACGAGAATTGGATTGATAAATAATATGCACTCTAAACCAAAACCTGAAGATATCGCCGGCGGGCAAGCCCTTATTGAAGGCGTCATGATGCGCCATGGCAACAAAATAACCGCGGC
>MGQN01000018.1:14115-14461 GCA_001797845.1 Deltaproteobacteria bacterium RBG_16_44_11
AATAGTGTTTCAGGAACGCGAATATGTTCCGCTGACCAAGCGTTACAAAGTGCTGGGCTGGATGTTTATCCGGGGCACCATCACCCTATTCGAAATGATGATTATTGGAATTAAATGCCTGATGTTTTCGGCTCAGGTTGCTCTATCGGAAGAAGAAAAAAAACCAAAAAGCTGGGAAATGTCTCTTTCTTTCATCATCAGCTTTACCATAGCCATATTTTTCTTCATTGTTGTTCCGGCATTTTTCTTCACCAAGCTTAAATTTTTTGTTTCCAATTTAATTGTCTTAAATATTCTGGAAGGCTGTGTGCGTTTGGGAATATTCCTTTCATTTCTGGCCTCCACA
>MGQN01000018.1:14557-34441 GCA_001797845.1 Deltaproteobacteria bacterium RBG_16_44_11
AGATTTCTCCACCCGTCATCCCCGCTGCGGTACCAGTTTTATATTGTTCGTCATGATTGTTTCCATACTTGTTTTTTCCTTGTTAGGCCGTCCGGATTTCTTCCACAGAGTTATCTACAAAGTACTTCTGATGCCGGTTATTGCCGGCATATCCTATGAAGCTATACGCTTCACCGGCAAATACAGCCAATTCAAACCGGTGCAAATATTAAGCTGGCCGGGACTTGCGCTGCAAAGAATTACCACAAGAGAACCGGATGATGATCAAATTGAAGTCGCCATTGCCGCGATGAAAAAAGTAACTTGAAACCGCCTCTTCATCGGGAAAATGACTTTACCGCTTCCCAAAATTCGATTTTTAACTTGATTTTCCCCCGAAAACTATTTAAAGTTATTGCGTATAAGGGTTTGACTTTTATTATTATTTGAAGTAATTTAGAGTAAAGAATTTTATAATTTCAGATCAGTCTCTATAATCCGGGGGAAAGTACAATGATGAAGCGATATGTTTTGATGGTATTGATATTCATTTTTTCAGCTTTGTTGTCGTATCAGCCGGCGGCGGCAAAGGAAGACACCGCGCAAATTACACTCAGAAAAACAGCTGTCTCCAAGAAAAACGTATATACCTATATTGTAAAAAAAGGCGATATTCTTTCGGTTATCGTGAGACATATTCCCGGAGTCACCGAAGAAGACATCTCTGATAATTACCGCTTGATTCAAGAACTTAATCCAAATATAAAAGATCTTAATGAGCTAAAAGTAGGACAATCATTAATTTTGCCCCGAAAACCGCTCACGGCTTCAGAAGAAGCGGAAACCAGGACATCAGCCGCTATTGTTGCTGAGATTCCCTCATCTTCATCAACCCAAAGCCGCCCTTATTCTATAAAAAAAGGTGATACCTTATTTAAAATCATAACCCGTGAATTAAAATTAAATACTGACCCCAAAGGAACGCTTAAAATCATTAAAGCAATGAATCCAAATATCGTCGATGTTAACAAAATTTATGCCGGTGATGTTATAAAATTGCCCGTAAAAGATATTCTGGTCAAAGCAATCGAAATTGATGATAAAAAAGAAGGAAAATTAATTGAGGACAAACTGGTTCAGTCGGAAACTACTTTCCAGTCAAAAGATAAAATAACTATGTCGCCGGAGGCGCGCCTTGCTGTCATCAAACACGTCATCACCCAGATGAATGGCTCATTTACTTCCACGGGTAATTATTATCTTCCTATTCCTAAAACCGGACAAGTAACCATTGATTGCTCTAAAATACCGGTAATTGAATTTGACGATAAGACAATTTTATTCCTTGATCTGGAAAACCGTGCACCGGACAATTTAAAAAAGATTATCAGCGACAATTGGACAAACTATTATTTAGTGAAAGTGGATAAAAAAGATGACGTCATCGCTATTTTAAGAAAAGTATTTAATACGACCAAAATATATTCTATGACCAAAAAAGATATTCCTATAACAATTGGCACTAACCTTGCCGTAGAATTTTTTGTTGACTGGCTAATTACCCGGACTAACCCACAGCAAGCCCCTCCATTAGTGCAGGGATTACGTTTAATATATGAAAACGATTCGCTGCTGCCCAAGGCCGTCAAAAATTACGCAAGGAAAAACGGCGTAATAGTCACTGAGATTTCCGGAGAAACCGGCCTTTCCGGAAAGCCTGAGGAAATTTATTCTCTGCCGGCAATGCCCGTATATCCTACAACATCAGCAAAGGATTTTTCATATGCGCTTGTTTCTAATTTAGGATTAGCTGCGGAAAAAGACATTGATATTAAAATATTCGATACCGAAAAAGACGGAATCAATCTGGCGATTAAAGCCGATGTCGTGGTGAAAAATAACAACAAAAAATATGTCATTTATTCGCGAGACCTCTCCCCGCAATTTATTACCGTGCTTAACCAGGCTGGAAATGAACTTATCTTTGTAACCGATAAGGAATCTCCGAAAAATATCATGGAAAAGATTTTACGCGCTTTAAATATTCCTTTTGTTTCGGGCAATTTTACTTTTTCCGGCTTGGATAAAAAGCAGGCACCCTATACACTAAATTTCAACGGCACTAAAATTAAAACAAATAAAGATTTATACGTTATTGATTTTGATATTGATCAAGAAATTCGCGGGCTTCTGCAGGAAGTATGGTCGGCAAATATCGCTAAATATTAAGATTATCTTCTATCGGCACAAGAATTATTTTTAGCGCTGCGAATTTTTTTTCGCGGCGCTTTTAATTTGTATTGAGCATGAAATGGATCAAAGCTTATGGTTAAAGCAATTGCACTTCTTTCCGGCGGATTAGACAGCATGCTGGCTGTCAAGCTGGTGTATAAACAGGACATCGACGTTGTCTGCCTGACATTCACCACACCTTTTTTTAACGCTTCAAAAGCGCAATCGGCAACAAAGCAGCTCAATCTTCCTTTGGTTGTTGAGGATATAACTGCCGAACATCTGCAAATGCTTAAGGCTCCCCGCTACGGTTACGGTAAAAATATGAATCCCTGCATCGATTGCCATATATTGATGCTGAAAACCGCCGGTAAAAAAATGGAAAGCATTGGTGCCGACTTTATCCTGACTGGTGAGGTTCTGGGACAACGCCCCATGTCTCAAACTAAACAATCCCTTTATATTGTCGCTAAAAATTCCGGCTACGCCGACTATATTTTACGCCCGCTTTCGGCACAACTTCTCCCCCCGATTAAAGCGGAGCGTGAAGGCAAGATTAACCGCTCCTTTCTTCTTGATCTTGCAGGACGGGGTCGAAAAGAACAAATGCGTTTGGCAGCAGAATTCGGAATCTCACATTATCCCCCTCCCGCCGGCGGCTGCCTGCTGACTGATCCGATGTTTTCACGCCGTTTGCGCGATTTGTTTGCTCATCAGGAAGACCGACACATTCGCGATTATGAACTGCTAAAATACGGACGCCATTTACGCACGGCTGAAGGATACAAAATAATTGTGGGAAGAAATAATGCCGACAATGAACAATTACGTAAATTGACCACGGATACTGATCTGGTCTGCAATATGGCTGATTTCCCCGGACCATATGTCCTTGTTCCCTACAGAAATAAATCAGCATTGCCTATTGCCGCGGCTATCTGTGTCCGATATTCTGACGCTCCCGCCGGTATGGAAGCAAACGTGATTTGCAGCTGCGATAACAAAATAAAAACCGTAAGTTCAAAAGCAACCGGCAAAGAAAATTGTGTTAGCTGGATTATTTAGTTTCTCTTATTATCTTGGCGTTTCTATGCTGCGGACGCAAGAGATCATAAACAGTTTTAACCGGATTAAAGACCACCAGTGGAAGCTCCACAAAGAAGGTATTCCAATAAGCCATGCCGCCGTTCCAGAGACCGGGCATTTCCTGGGCTTTAAGCTTTTGCCCTTTTTCCGTCTTCGAACTGATTAAATAAGCATCATGATTTACAAATTTTTTCAGATCAAATTTTTTACCTTTATAATTCTTTATGCAACAAACCATATCAACCGGATTAAAATACAATGCCTGCGACCAAATATTCAGTTGTTCGGAGTTTTGTTGATCTATATGGCCGATTTCCACTATTTGCAGTGTTTGTGTTTTATCTTTTTCCTCAACCCAAAAAGGACCGCCGCCCGGCTCACCAACATTGCGCACCACGCCGCAGATACGCAAAGGCCGATTCAGCAGTGAAACGAGCATCTTCTTTTGTTGGGCCAGCGACTGTTGAACAAAATTTTCCGGGAAGGTGAAATTCATGGTCAGCCGGCAATAGTCGGCAATACTATGAATCTTTTCGGACGTAAGTCCGCTTTTCTCTAGATCGCGCAGGGTAGCAAAAATAGACTGCTGAATCTGTAAAGCCAGTCCGCCTAACATTTTTTTATAAGGCAGAATTTTTCTCAGAAGATGGACCGGAACAATATTATCAATATTTTTCACAAAAATAAAATCAGCGTCCAGGCTGTTCAAATTCGTAAGCAGTGCGCCATGACCGCCCGGACGGAAAACAAGACGTCCGTGAACATCCCGGATGGGTTGGTCATGTTCATCAACCGCCAGCATATTGGTGTCGGGTGACTGTATGGATGATTGAATGCTGAATTTAACATTACAGAGCTTTTCATGCTTTTTCTGCACATCCTTTAATTTTTCCTTCACAATTTTTTTGTGCTCCGCTGAAATTGTGAAGTGCAGGCGACAGATACCTTTGTCATTAACGATATAACTTGCCGCCTCAAAAAGATGTTCCTCCAGCGCTGTTCTTACTTCGTCTTTCGAATATTTATGAAAAGGAATCAACGCTTTGGGCAGCCAGCCAAAATTTAAGCCGTCGGATAACAAAATAAAATCAAGTACACGCTTGACGTTTTTTTGTTTTAGGTATTCGCGTGCGGCTTTATCTTTTTCGATAAGAGGGGAAAAAGGCATTTCACACAGATCCGCAAAAAATAATCGATCAGGTTGATCGTCGCCGAAACTGCCTTTTTCCGCGGCCGCAAACCAATCGGTAAACATGCGGCTGGCCGCTCCGGATGCCGGCACATATTTTAATAACTTATAATGACTGTTCTCACTTTCAAATTTTTTAATAAGTTTTTCACTTTGCGCGGCAGTAAAGGATAAAATGCCATCTCTTAAATTACAGGGGCGATTTAACTTCAGAAAATCAGTGCCGCGGCGGTAAAGAGCCAGTTGCTTTTCTACAGCTGATGGACTCAAACCCAAAGCCTTTATTTGTTCAATATCTTTGCGCGGAAATGAATGTATTTTTTTCATATCGTTATTTTTTTCTTTTTCCATTAACATCAAGCTTTATTGTTGGCAAGCACTAATCCTTTTTTGTAAAACATTCGTGGCTCCTCTTCGAAAGACGGCCGACAATCTCTTAGCGTGATGATCAATTTCCATATTCAACATCAGAAAATTGATTTCGAAGGCGGACGGCTGTTTTTGGAGAAAACCATGAAATCGGCGTTGATTAAAAGGAATTAAAAGTCAGAAAGGACATTCTTCATTGAAGTTACCGGATTCTTGGAAATTTCGGCCTGTTTTCTTACCTTAGCAGAATTGGCAAATAATTTGCTTTGCGGCGTTCAGCGGCGTCTGGAAACCATCAGGAATCTGGCTACGGAACCTTTTGTGCTTTTACTCAATGTGAAAAAAGCTTATCCGGGCATCTAAAACAACTCCTTCAGTTCTTCATACTGACCAAAGATATTTCATTAATCTATAGTAAATTGCTGCTTGCAATCACAGTAGTTTTAGCATAATTTTTGCCTATGTTAATCGTTAATACTGAAAAATAACATTTCGAGAAAACCACTATGAAAAAATATATTATTTATTTCTTGTTTGCGCTTATTGTTTTATTTTTTACAACTCTATTAAATGCCGCTGAGAATACGTCAATCTATCATCAGACGTCCGGACAATCTCTTATTGAGGCGATTAGGATAGCCGAACCATTGTCTTTCTGCAATGAACAAGTACCGTTGAAAGACGATGCCGTAAAAGAAAGATTTGAACGCGAATTGCTGATATCTTTGGATAACGGCGACGATATCATTTTATGGCTTAAACGCGCCAACCGTTATTTCCCCCATATTGAAAAAGTTTTAAAGGATCATTCAATGCCTGATGACCTCAAATACATTGCCATCGCGGAAAGTTCCTTAAAACCTCACGCAAGATCGGATAAAGGAGCCACAGGATACTGGCAATTTATCGAAAATACCGCCATAAAATATGGCCTGATAGTTAATAATGATATTGACGAACGCCGCAATTTTTACGCTTCTACGGAAGCAGCGCTCAATTATCTCAAAGACCTTTACGCGCTTTTTGGTTCATGGACATTGGCCGCGGCCGCTTATAATATGGGGGAGGAAGGCCTCAAAGCGGAAATGATCGTGCAAAAAGTCAGCAATTACTATGAACTTGATTTGTATCAGGAAACACAAAGATATATTTTTAGAATTTTAGCGGCAAAACTAATCATATCTAATCCTAATAAATACGGCTACAGCCTGTCCAAAAATGATCTTTATAAGCCGGTGCAATGCGATTATGTGGATATATCGACAAACCAACCTGTGCCTTTGTATATCATTGCGCAAGCGGGAAAAACATATTTCAAGGTAATCAAAGACCTTAATCCTCAACTTAAAAGCTATTATCTACCCGCCGGTAAATATAAGTTAATGGTTCCCAAGGGTGCGGCCATGGGTTTCTCCGAGCGTTATGAAAATCTTTTATCGAAATGGATTCTGGAAAAAAATGAACAGATTTATATCGTTAAAACTGGTGATAATTTATCACAAATTGCCGAACGCTTTAATGTTCCCGTGAAAGCGATTATGATCTGGAATGGCATAACCAATGGGAAGAAAGTATTACCCGGGGAAAAGCTCATTATCTTCTCGGATAAATTAAAAAAGGGAATATCTAATCCCGCGAATAACGCCAATAAAGAAGAAAACTTGATAACAGATAATTAAACCCGGAAGTATTAATGCAGCCGAACGTTTGATTTACCCACAACTATCCCCATCAGGCTCCAACCATCGAATTTTGATTCTTGCTATTTATTATTCGAAAACCAAACTCTAAAAGTTTTTTTGTTTGACTGTCGCGTATTTTAGGAGTTTTCGCCCCCAGCACAACAGCAATTAAACGTCTATCTCCTCTTTTCGCCGTAGCCACCACATGATAACCGGCAGCGCGGACATAGCCTGTTTTTAAACCATCAACATCACTGTTTTCTTGAAGTAAGGTATTGCGGTTTTGGTAAATACCATAATTATAGATAAAATACTGAGCTGAATGAATTTTTAAAGAATCAGGAAAACGCTGCAAGTAATCCCGCGATAAGATATAAATATCTCTTGCGGTCGATAATTGATGCCGATCAGGCAAACCGTGCGGATTAACAAAATAGCTGTGCTTCATACCTAGTTCTTTGGCTTTAGCGTTCATTCTCTCGACAAACTTTTCCATATTTCCGGCTAAATGTTCCGCCACGGCGACGGCGGCATCATTAGCCGAAAAGATAGCCATAATTTTAATGAGATCACCAAAATTAACTTCTTCACCCTCTACATAAAATATTTTCGATCCTTTTGTCTTTACGGCTTTTGCGCTTGTTTTGACCATATCATAGGGGTTAACCCGGCCTAAACGTATATCTTCATTGACCAAATAAAGTGTTAATATCTTAGAAAGAGAAGCAGGCTGAATAAGTTTATCCACGTTTTGTTTAAAAAGAATTTCGCCGCTATCCATATCCACAAGCAATGCGGCCTTTAGGTTTAAACGTTCATTTATCTTTTCGGAAGCGAAAACTGAGATAGGAATAAAAATAAAAGCTATAAAGAATATTATAATTTTTTTACAATCAATCATTAATTTTTTCCCATAAGATACTGTAATTTTAACATTATTTCATAACAAAATCAATGATCAAAATAGTTTAAAGGGTTTTATTTGCATATAAAACAAGCAATAATAGCTACTTGAAAAAATATTTTTTATCAGGTTTTTACGGTTGTGTTTATATCAAATTTATTATAGGTGAAAATTAAACATTGAATGAAAATCATATTTTAAAGGCGCCTTTTATGACCCCAAAGACAATAAATCATAATAAGATATTTTTGTTTATTTTAATCTATCTTTGCATATTTTTTACAATGTCCTGCGCGAAATTAACAGCAGTTAAATCCGTCGAAGACGCCTCCTTTAGAAAAGATGCGCCCCTGGAAAAAATATATACAAAAATAATAATTCAAAGATTTGAAGTTGATCAAGATTTGGAAAGAGATTTTCCGGATGCAACTGTTATTTGTGAAAGCACGGCAATGAACGAACTTTTGAAAAATAATGTTGCTCCAAAAATTGAAAAGGCTCGTTTAAGCACATCGCGTGAAGCGGCAGCTCTTATTGTAAAAACCCGCATTACCACCTTAAAACTTGCCAGTAGCTCCGCCCGCGGCTTAAGCGGAGCGTTTATGGGTAATTCGGAAATGGCTGCCAGTGTAAGACTTGTAGATGCGGGAACAAGAAAAACTCTCCGTGAAAAAAATTTCTCTACTAATAAATCTTCCGCAACAGCATCTTCCGGCGGCAACTCTGATAGCTCAATGCCTTATGATTTAGGCAAAATGATAGCTGAATATATTGCCGAAACCGTCCGGCGTAATTAGGACGATAATCATTGCCGTGATGAAATTATCTCTTCCATATTGGGTAGGGTCATGACCAAAAAGCTCAGAGAATCAATCGATAAAATTAGCCTGATCGACCAGCATGCTTATCCCGGATTGGCCGGCTATTTTGAGGATTATCCGCCGGAAAACAGGCTTCTTACCGCCAATGACACATATCTTAATCCTAATAATTCCCATGCCGATTTTCCTTATTTACGTGAAGCGCATTATGAAGCATATGAAAAAATATATGGTTTCAACCGCGAAGATATCAACAATCCCGATAAACAAGACGATCTATTTACTGAATATGACCGTCAACGCAATAACCTGAGATATTTAATCGATAAAGTACTCGATACCGCAGGCATAGAAACCCTTATAGCAGCATCATTCCTCAATCCCGATTTGAGAAATAACCCGCGCATTAAATTTATTCCCACAGTTGATCCTCTCTTATTTCCCTTTGATAACACATATTTGACCAATAGAAACCCTTTGGCTACCTCTTGCATAGCCGCTTATGACCATACATTTAATATTATCAAGGTTAAAAACAAATACTCCTCTGATAATTTTTTCGACTACCTGGAATTTGTAGACAGGGCACTTGATAATTTTATCAAAAATGGCGCGGTAGGCTTCAGCTTTTCCTTCTCTTTTGTACGCAGCGCTTATTGTGAAAATATTCCGCAAAATGAAGGCTTAAGGATTTTCGAACACGCCAAAAAAGGCGATAAAAATGCATATCGAAAACTGCAAGATTTTCTCGTTTGGCATATAATGCGTAAAAGTATTGAATATAATTTGCCTGTGCAATGGCACCTCGCTTTGTCCGACAATCATATTGGCTGTTTTGACCCTTTGAATTTATCTGAGATGATTTGTGACCCTGTCGTCAGTGAAGCAAAACTTGTTGTATTGCACGGAGGTTATCCGCGTTTTGACAGTGCTGAGTTGCTTGCTCTAGCTCGCGGATTAATGCCCAATAACGTTTATATTGATATTTCCGGAAACATCATGTTTAGAAATCACCCTAGTATTCTTGCCGGCACTTTAAGAAAATGGCTGGAAAAGCCGCCTCTCTGGAATAAAATTATGTATGGTTCCGGAGCTCATCACGGCGAAAGATATATTTATGTATGTTCTAAGGTGGGACGCGACGCCGTCTACTTAGCACTTAAAAGTATGATTGACGACAATATCATCGATGAAGATACAGCCATGATAATAGCCCGTAATATTTTACGGGAAAATGCGCAAAAATTATACAATCTTTAATTATTTAAACCATCCTGTTTATATAATTCGACCATCGCATTCTTTACGATATTTACAATTATTTCCAATTTTTTTTACATTATCCTTGACAAACATTTTGTAATGTTTTAATTCCTATCGAGTTAATAGTATTTATTGCGGCTTGTAATTTAAATTATATAAAAATGAAGCTTTCAACGAGATCAAGATACGGCGTCAGATTAATGACGGCGTTGGCTTGCGCCAATGGCGGAAAACCTGTTTTATTAAAGGATATAGCCGCCAGCGAGGAAATATCAGAAAAATATTTAAGCCTAATTGTAATTCCATTACGGGCAGCCGGATTGATAAAATCGCTGCGTGGAGCGCGAGGTGGATATAATTTAGCCCAAGATCCAAGCGAGATATCATTACGAAATATTATTGAAGCTCTCGAAGGAGAAATTTGTTTAGTGCATTGTATCAAACAACCATCAAGCTGTAACCGTTCCGCGATTTGCCCGACACGTGATATCTGGAATCTTTTAGGAAATAAAATCAGCGAAACTTTAAACAGCCTTACCCTGGCCGAACTGGCGCAAATAAAGAAAGAGAAATTAACCAAGGCCAAACATAGTCATAAAACCGGGAGTTGAAACTTTTTGTATGGATATAACGGATCAAATAAAAAAACTGAAAAAAGAAAAAAACGCGATCATTCTGGCGCATAACTATCAGCTTCCCGAAGTTCATGACATCGCCGATTTTGTCGGCGATTCGCTGGGACTGAGCATGACCGCAGCCAAAACCGACGCAGATGTCATCGTTTTTTGCGGTGTTCACTTCATGGCGGAAACAGCCAAGATTTTATCGCCAGATAAAATAGTATTACTCCCCGACAAGAAAGCCGGCTGCCCGATGGCGGACATGATTGACGCGGAGGGCCTGCAAGCGCTTCAGGCACAGCATCCCCATGCCGTCACATTATGCTATGTTAACACGTCCGCGAATGTTAAAGCGCATTGCGATTACTGCTGCACATCGTCCAACGCCCTGAAGATGGTTCAACACATATTGAAAAGTCATGAGGAGATCATTTTTATTCCGGATAAATATCTGGCTCAATACGTTTCGGCGCAGGTTGGCCGCAAATTTATTACCTGGGAAGGATTCTGCCCGACACATGCCCGACTGCTTCCGGAAAATATTCTCCAGGCCAGAGAGCTTCATCCACAGGCTAAAGTGCTTGCCCACCCAGAATGCAGGCCGGAAATAACTGCGCTTGCCGACATGGTGGCCTCGACGGAAAAAATGTGCAGTTTTGTTCACAACGATCCGGCCGTCGAATTTATCATCGCCACGGAAATAGGCATTATTCACCGGCTGAAAAAGGAAAATCCGGAAAAGATATTCTATCCGGCAAGTGATAAAGCTGCCTGCCCGAACATGAAACGGATTAATCTGGAAAAGATTCTCTGGTCGCTTCAGGATTTGGAATATGAAATAAAAGTCTCTCGGGACACGATGGATAAAGCAAGAAGAGCCATCGAAAGGATGTTGCAAATAACTTGAGTTAAACTTCTACTTGTATTTTTTTACACATATTCGGAATTAATTAAATTTATGAAAAAAGATTCTTTAGGAATTGTCCATACACAATACTTAACCTTTGCTGAGCCACCCGATACACTGCAGCTCAAATCAGGCCGCAGCATCGGGCCGGTTACTCTTGCTTACGAAACTTACGGCAAGCTAAACGCCAATAAATCAAATGCCATTCTGGTCTGCCACGCCCTTTCAGGAGATGCTCATGCCGCCGGGATTTCCAAAGATGATAAAACACCCGGCTGGTGGGATAATATGATTGGACCGGGTAAAGCTCTGGACACAGATCTTTACTTTGTTATCTGTTCCAATGTAATCGGTGGCTGTAAAGGAAGCACCGGCCCTTCTTCGATAAATCCGGAAACCCAAAAACCTTACGCTCTTGATTTTCCTTTGATCACGATTGCGGATATGGTGGAGGCTCAACGGCATTTAATTGATTCTTTCGGTATTGAAAAGCTCCTTTGCGTTATTGGCGGCTCCATGGGTGGAATGCAAGCCCTGCAATGGGCATCAGTCTACCCGGAAAGGATTATTGCGGCAATACCCATTGCCACTGCGTTAAAACACTCACCGCAACAAATCGCTTTTAATGAAGTTATGCGACAATCAATAATGGCTGATTCGGTATGGCGTGAAGGATACTATTATGAACACGGACAGCCGGAAAATGGACTGGCTGTAGCCCGCATGATCGGGCACATTACTTATATGAGCGATCTTTCTATGGAGGAAAAATTTTCGCGTAAACTTAAAAATGAAAACTTGAGCTTTCAATTTAAAGATGATTTTGAAGTAGAAGGCTATCTGCGTTACCGCGGATATAACTTTGTCAAACGATTCGACGCAAATTCTTATCTTTACATAACCAAAGCTATAGACTACTTTGATCTATCCGGCGAAAAGTTCATGTCTGCTGTTAAGAAAACGGCGGTCAGGTTTCTGGTGATTTCTTTTAAATCGGATTGGCTTTATCCGGCTCATCAGTCGCAAGACATTGTCCGTCTCTTGAAAAGAAAACATGCTTATACTACCTATTTCGATTTAATCTCGACCTACGGGCATGATGCTTTTTTAATTGAAACCGACGACGAAACACGGTTAATTAAAAATTTTCTGGCCAATGTCAGCCCTGATTGACGAAACTTGAACACAGGTAAAAAACAGAAAGAATAATAATTGTAAATATGAAAGCCGACCATCAAATTATTTCTCAGATTATTTCCGCAGGAGCGCATGTTCTGGATTTAGGTTGCGGCAGCGGTGAACTGCTTGCTTTCCTCACGCAGGAAAAAAAAGCTCTCGTTCAAGGTATCGAATTGGACGAAGATCAAATGCATCAATGCGTCGAACGAGGTCTGACTGTGCTCCAGGGAGATATCGAAAGCGGCTTAGTTGATTATCCCGATAAATCTTTTGATTTTGTGATTCTTAATCAAATCATGCAGGAAATTAAAAAAGCTGATTTTGTCATCCAGGAGTCCCTAAGGGTCGGAAAACGCGTCATTGTGGGATTTCCGAACTTTGCCCATATAACAGCGCGTTTGACGCTCCTACTTGCGGGAAAGACTCCCATCAATGAGGCCTTACCGCATTACTGGTTCGAAACACCGAATATTCGTTTCTTGACGATTAACGACTTCATCGATTATTGCTCCAAGAAAAATATTATCATTGAGCAGAAATTTTTTCTGGGTAAATCAAAGCTTATTAATTTTTTACCAAATTTACTCGCGCTGAATGCCCTTTTTGTTATAACAAAAAAATGATCTTTGCAGATATGGAGAGTTCTATATGAACAAAATAATTATTGCAGTTGATAAACTGCCTGTGTTCGGACCCTATTCGACCGCCGTGGAAGCCGATGGCTTTATTTTCATCTCCGGCCAAATACCGATTGAGCCTGCAACCGGTGAGATGATCCAGGATATTAAGAAAGCAGCCAGACAAGTTCTTGCTAACATACAAACCATACTTCAGACAACCGGGTTGAAAATGACCAATATTGTAAAGACAACAATTTTTTTAAAAAACATGGATGATTTTACTCCCGTAAATGAAATTTACGCCGAATTTTTTCCCCAAGAACCGCCGGCGCGTTCAACAATTGAAGTCTCGGCTCTCCCGAAAGGAGCTTTGATTGAAATCGAAGCAATTGCGACAAGAAAGTAAACCCCGTTAGAGCAACGGGTGCTTTGCGATTTCAGATGGCGGCATTAAACCGCCATCTGTCTTACAATATTTTAACCCCCCAACAGGAGTTGGGGGCTTTCTCTAACGGGGTAAAACAATTATGGGCAAGATACTCTCCGTCAATATCAGCAAAAAGAAAGGCGTTAAGAAACATAATGTTACCTCATGCCGCGCCTTAATTGACCTGGGACTGGAACACGATGCCCATATCGGGATGGAATTGCGGCAAATAAGTTTGCTGGCCACTGAAAGTATTGAAAAAATCAGGAATAAAGGATTAAATGTAAGTTATGGCGATTTTGCTGAGAATCTGACAACCGAAGGTATCGATCTTTATACCCTGCCTCTCGGCACAAAAATAAAAGTCGGCCACGATGTATTGCTGGAAGTCACGCAAATCGGTAAAATTTGTCCCAAGCCTTGTGCCATTTTTTATGCCGTGGGCGATTGTGTAATGCCCAAAGAAGGTATTTTTGCCCGTGTCTTATCTGAAGGCGTGATTGTTGTCGGCGATGAAATCACGATTTGCTAAAATATTTAGCTTATGCAGACCTTTCTCCCCTACCCTGATTTCAAAAAATCGCTTCAAGCTCTTGATTACCGGCGGCTGGGCAAACAAAGAGTAAAGGCGTATCAAATCATCCGTATATTAAAAGCCGCTTCGCAGTCAAAAGTATACCGCGACGGCAAGGAAGAGGCGACACAGGCGTATGGTACCATACGTCGAGGAGCCGATGACGAAGCCAACAAAGGTAGACAAATGAATGCGAAGTGGCACAAGTTTGGTGGCGGCTGGCGACACCACCCGGCGGTAAAAATGTGGCGCGGTCATATCAACGCTTTAAAACACTATTACAATCTGGCCATTGATGAATGGGTCAGGCGCGGCTATAAAAACCGCATGCAAAAGATGCCAATTCGGGGTAAAATTTCATATCCTCGGTGGTTTGGCCGGAATGCTTTTCATGCCGCCCATCGCTCCAATTTACTGCGTAAGAATAATACCTACTACGGAAACTATAACTGGCATGAACCGCCGGATTTACCATATCTCTGGAAATGAAATATCAATGACCGTATCCGGATTGACCCTTTTCATTGCCTATACACAATACGGGTTTGATAGTTTTGCCGTTTCTGGAATCTTTCATCGCCCGATTGATATCCTTAAAATTATATAATTTCAAGAGACGGTCGAAAGGAAATTTTCCGGACAGGTATAATTTGATCAATTTAGGAATAAATAATTGCGGTACCGAGTCACCTTCGATTACTGCCACAGCCTTTTTTCCCTTAGGCACAAAATCAGGAACGCCGTCGCCGGTGAAGAAGGCCGCTGTGCCTCGTTTTTTTATCACCTCAATAGCAAGCTGTAACATCCGGTGGTTGCCGGTAATTTCCAGAACATAATCCACGCCGCCTGCAATAATTTTATTAATGCCTGATGCTACGTCATTGATACGACTGTTGATGATATGCGTTGCGCCCAGTTCCAGAGCCAGTTTAAGGCGAGAAGGAGTAATATCAACCCCGATAATCGGATAGGCGTGAACGATGCGAGCCGCCATGACGGCCGCCAAACCTACCGCCCCTGTGCCGAAAATGGCAATACTCGCGCCCCTCTGAACATGGAGTGTGTTCATCACAGTGCCTGCTCCTGTTTGAATGCCGCAGCCCAGCGGCGCCAGAATTGAAAGCGGTAGTTTTTTGGAAACCTTGACTATGTTGCGTTCGGTTGCCAGTATGTGGGAAGAAAATGAGGATTGGCCGAAGAAATGCCCATGCACGCCACTGGGCTCAAGGGCATTGCTGCCGTCCAGACGGTGAAAGCCGAAATTCAGTTCATAAAATCGGCGGCATCTTGTAGGACGTCCGCTTTTGCAGGGGCGGCATGTGCCGCAAGATTGGTATGACAAAACGACATGATCGCCCGGCCGGACGGCTTTTACTTTTTTGCCGATCAGCTCAACAATGCCCGCGCCTTCATGCCCCAAGACCTGCGGGCCGTCAGCTTTCTCCCAATGATGAACCATACTGATATCCGTATGACACACTCCGGAAGCAACTGTTCTTATAAGTACCTCCGTATCCTGCGGGCCTTCCATACTCAGCGTTTCAATTTTGAGCGGACCGCCTTTTTTTCGTAAAACAGCTGCCCGAATATTCCTGACCTTCAAGTTTTTTGAGCGAACCATTGCCAACTCCCTTGCCTGATAAGAAAGACAAAATCATTTATTTTACCAATCCTGCCACCCCCGCTAGTTTGCTGACACTCCTTATATCATTTCTAAATCAAAGATGATATCGAGGCGGCAAGAAGGAGGCGACGAGGCGTATTGGAATTAATAATTCAGAAACTTGCTTGTTGCAATACTCAAAGATAAATAGCATATTGTCAGGTAAATTCTTCTATTGATCTTTATTAAGGAGTTAATCATGCAAGCCTTTATCGCACCGCCGCAGCATATTCCTTTTTACCTGAACATTGGCATATGGATCAGCAAGAAGATAACAGGCCGCGATCTTTTGCCGGCAAAGCTTTGGCCTGGTATCCCAAAGCTGCCATCAGCTCCGGCATTATGGAAGCCCTGGTTGCTCACAAAGATGCAAAGCTGGACAAACGGATTCTCAAACTTGTGCGGCTACAGGCATCCTTTACAGCAGCTTGCCCTTTTTGCATTGATATGAATTTTCATGAATATGAGCAATACGGGATAACTGCGGATGAGATTTCAGCCCTGCAAGGCCGAATTGAAATTGACGAGGTAAAAACATTTTCACGAAGAGAGAAGATCGCTATGGAATACGCGCAACTAATTTCCCACGCGCCCCTTTCTTTTCCTCCGTCTTTTATTGAAAAATTAAAAGCAAGCTTTACGGAAAGGGAAATCGTTATTTTGGCGAGCACCGCCGCCCAGGTCAATTACTGGGCACGGCTTCTTCAGGCTCTTGGTGTCCCGCCTGCCGGTTTTTCCGAGCGTTGCGAGCTCCGATCAACTGAATTATAGCAGCAGACGTATAAAGCCGCTAAATTATTTTAGAATATTTCTTCCAAATTATATTCTAACAATATATAATAAACCCGTAATGGCATAATGGTTGATTATACCTAATGGAGCTTTTTTTATTATAAAGCACAGAGGAGGTTTACGAACTATGGCGGTCAAACCTAAATCAACGGCTAAATCAAAAACAGCAGTTAAACCAGTCAAAATGAACCTTCACCCGAGAAACGATTTTGCCCATCTTTCTCAAGATATTATAGCCAACGTCGGAGTGGGAATATATGTTGTTCAGAACGGCAATTTTGTTTACGTAAGCCCTCTTTTTCAAAAGGTCAGTGGTTATTCCCCTGCCGATTTAATCAGCAGAAATCCGATCGATTTGATTCATTCTGACGATAAAGAAAAAATCAGAAAACTTGCTATTAGTAGTTTGAAAGGCAAAAATACGGAAGCCTATGAATATAGATTTATCAAAAAAACCGGCGATTTAATGTGGGTTTTGGAGAAGGTCACTTCCATCCAATATAAAGGACATCGCGCCGCTCTGGGCAGCTTTATGAATATTACCGAACACAAGCGGATAGAGAATGAACTGCTCCTAAGTGAAGAAAAATACCGAAATATCCTGGAAAATATCGAAGATGGATACGTTGAACTTGACGTTAGCGGCAATTTTATTTTTTTCAACGAAGCGCTGTGCAGGATTCAAGGATACCCCAGAGAAGAATTAATAAAAAAGACCTATCGCGATCTAATGGATGAAGAAAATACCAAAAAAATGTTTACAAGATATAACAAGGTATACACCACAGGTGAATCCGAAAAAGAAGTACCATATGAAATTATTACCAAAAGCGGAGATAGAAGACATTTAGAAACTTCTATAACTCCCATGAAAGATGCCGCCGGCCGGATATTTGCCTTTCGGGGTATTGTGCGAGATAGAACCGAGAGCAGGCACGCAGAAGAAGTGTTACGCCAAAATGAAGAGAAATATCGGGCCATGATAGAAACCATCCAAGATGGTTATTTTGAGATCGATCTTAACGGTAAATATACTTTCGTTAATGATGTGATTTGTCAGCATCTAAAATATTCTCGAGAAGAATTAATCGGACATAGCCCCAAGCTTTATCAATCACCAGAAAACCTAAAAAAGAATGTCGCTGCCTTCAATAAGGTTTACGAAACGGGCAAGCCTGTTAATTCATTTGAAATGCAAGTTACTAGAAAAGACGGCACGATACAGATTTCCGAAGTTTCGATATCACTTATAAGAAACACACAAGGCAAACCCATTGGATTCCGGGGTATTTCGCGAGATATCACCAAACGCAAGCAAATGGAAGAGACGATAAGGGAATCCGAAGAAAGATATAGAACCATTATTGAGGAGATGGAGGAATGGTATTTTGAAACAGACCTGACGGGCAATATCACCTTTTTCAACGATATTTTTGCCAATGTCCTGGGATATTCTCAAAAAGAGCTAACCGGCATGAATTTTCGGGACTTCATCAAAAAGGAAGATTCAGATTCGGTCTACAGGTTATTTAATCAAGTCTATAAAACAGGTAAGTCGACCAAAAACTTTCCCTATAAATTCGTCCGGCTGGACGGCACGGTCACCTCTGCCGAGTTCTCCATTTTTCCCAAATGGGACAAGGAGGCCAAGATCGCCGGGTTTCGCGGAGTTGGACATGACATCACTGAGCGCAAACGCGCCGAAGAACGAATCCAGTATCTGGCCACACACGACGGCCTTACCGGCCTGCCCAACCGCGTAATGTTTAGCCAACTGCTCAACCATGCCATTCAGGCCGCGCGGCGTTATAAAAGGCAGTTTGCTGTATTCTTCATTGACTTGGATCGCTTCAAAATTATCAACGATACGCTGGGGCATGAAGCAGGCGACCAACTGTTGCAGGAAATCGCTACACGATTTCGGCAAACGCTGCGCGCCGTAGATGTCATCGCCCGTATGGGAGGAGATGAGTTCGTTATATTGATCGAAGAAGTAAGCGATTTGAGCCAGGTCGCCACTGTAGCCCACAAGATTCTTGCTACCGCTATCAAACCGATAATGATTATGGGCGAAGAATGCCGCGTAACGGCAAGTATCGGCATCAGCTCTTATCCGAAGGATGGCGAGGAAGAACAAAGCCTGCTGAAAAACGCTGATATCGCCATGTATTTTGCCAAAGAAGAAGGCAAAAATAATTTCCAGTTTTACTCCAAGGATATCAAGTCGCAATCAATTGAGCGGTTATCGATAGAAACAAATTTACGTTTCGCCCTAGAGAGAAATGAACTATCCTTGCACTACCAGGCCAAGCTTGATTTCAAAACAAACGCGATAACCGGCGTGGAGGCGCTGCTGCGCTGGAATAACCCGGCGCTGGGCGTGGTAACACCAACACAATTTATCCCGGTAGCTGAAGAAACAGGGCTGATTGTCCCTATTGGTCGATGGGTATTAAAAACCGCTTGCGCACAAAATGTTGCCTGGCAGCGACAGGGTCTCCCTGCTGTTTGTATAGCGGTAAATTTATCGCTTCGTCAGCTTCTGGACGAAAACCTGATTGAAGATATCGAAAAGGCGCTCAAGAATTCCGGCATGTCGCCCGGCTTGCTGGAGTTGGAGATTACCGAAAGCATGGTCATGCATAGTCCTACGCGTATGATCGGGGTTCTGGCTAAAATCAAAAATTTAGGCGTGCGTCTTGCCATTGATGATTTCGGTACTGGGTACTCATCTCTCGCCCAAATCAAACACTTCCCTGTCGACACGTTAAAGGTTGACCGTTCCTTCATTCGCAATATCCCGCAAGATGCTGAGGATAAGGCGATCACCGAGGCAATCATTGCTATGGGCAAAACGCTGAGTCTTACTGTGGTGGCTGAAGGTGTGGAAACGCAGGATCAAATGGACTTCTTAAAGGACCACTCCTGTGATGAAATGCAGGGTTATCACTTCAGTAAACCCATTGCGCCTGACCAATTTGCCGATCTGCTGCGGGCACATGTTCCCGTCCCCTCTCCATAAAAGTGAAGCTGAAAAGTACAGCTGAAGCGAAAGGCGTTATGGTCGTGGGCATAAAGATATATTATTTGAAGCTCTTTTTTACCGCTCGTGCTTTAAATTTCTTCTCGCCGAAGATCAAATCCTGTTTTTCGATAAATACTTCCGTATCGGGAGGCACAGAAGAAGTTATCCAAACGTTACCACCGATAACCGCCCGATCGCCGATAACGGTCTTTCCGCCTAGAATCGTGGCATTCGCGTAAATGATAACATCATCCCCAATTGTCGGGTGACGCTTTTTATTTCTCAAACGCTGGCAATCCTCTTTGGAGAGAGACAATGCCCCCAGCGTAACTCCCTGATATATGCGCACTCTATTGCCTATTGATGCTGTCTCACCGATGACTACACCTGTTCCGTGATCGATGAAAAAGCTCTCTCCAATTTCTGCTCCCGGATGGATATCTATACCGGTGCGGCTGTGAGCATATTCGGTCATGATGCGGGGAATCAGAGGTACTTTATTGCGATGAAGCTTATGGGCAACACGATAAACCGTTATTGCCCAAAGTCCCG
>MGQN01000019.1:0-356 GCA_001797845.1 Deltaproteobacteria bacterium RBG_16_44_11
GGCTGAGTATCTCCTATGATATTATTCAACGGCATAAAGGAGAAATATCTTTTAAAAGTGAAAAAAGAAAAGGCACTACTTTTACGATAAAGATACCCATTGTGTGACAAAAATTGCATAAAAACACTTCATTCGGAATTAATCCAAACGCCCTCCATCGTATGAGTTATTATGTACCATTTTTTTGTTTGACACGAAGTTTTATCTATGATTTAAAAACGTGCGGAAACATTAGAAGTATGGGGTAAATAACAAGCTCAAAAGAATACAAGATATGCGACTTACTGAACACTAACTATTATGGTTATTATTTTCTTTCTCTATCACGATCTGCTCATTGCTGAGACGACTCGAAA
>MGQN01000019.1:373-1629 GCA_001797845.1 Deltaproteobacteria bacterium RBG_16_44_11
CACGGGCAGAAATAAAAAATCCGTGGCTTTTTTTAATTTCATAAATTTACTTGAGGTCAAATCAATTAAAGGGGAGGTGTTTATGTTCAAAAATCTTTTTAGAATAATTTTTACTTTGCTATTTTTCGTTTTACTTGCCGGCGCAGCCGTTGCCGCTCCACCCATAAAGATCGGGGCGTTATTTTCCGTATCCGGGCCTGCTTCCTTTCTCGGGGAGCCGGAACGCAATACGGCGCAAATGATGGTGGAGCAGATAAACAAAGCCGGTGGAATAAAAGGACGCAAACTGGAACTTATCGTCTATGACACCCAGGCAGATGCCACCAAGGCCGTGCAAGCTGTCAACAGACTGATTAAAGATGATAAAGTAGTGGCGATTATCGGTCCGAGCACGACCGGCGACAGTATGGCCGTAATTCCCGTAGTCGAAAAAGCTGAAATACCGCTTATTTCCTGCGCGGCGGGAATAAAAATAACCGAGCCGGTAAAAAAATGGATTTTTAAAACAGCGCAAAATGATGTTCTTGCCGTAGCTCGTATCTATCAATATATGAAAGAACAAAAAATCAGTAAGGTTGCCATTCTTACCGTTTCGGACGGATTTGGTTCTTCGGGACGGGAGCAGCTTGTTTTACAATCCAAGGATTTCGGCATTGAAATAATATCTGATGAAACATATGGGCCGGCAGATAAGGATATGACCGTTCAATTGACAAAGATTCGCGGCAGTGCTGCGCAGGCTATCATTTGCTGGGGAACCAATCCCGGCCCGGCTATTGTGGCAAGAAACGCCAAACAATTGGGGATTAAAACTCCTCTATATATGAGCCATGGTGTTTCTTCTAAAAGGTTTATTGAACTTGCCGGCGATGGATCTGAAGGTATCATTCTTCCTTCGGGGCGTGTTATTGTAGCTGATCAATTGCCGAATGCCGATCCGCAGAAGAAGGCGCTATTGAGCTATGTAAACGGTTACCGTAAACAATACAAAGTGGAAGGCGATCATTTTGGCGGCCATGCCTGGGACGCGATAATGCTTCTTAAACGTGCCATTGAACGGGGAGGCGATTCACCTGCGGCCATTCGTGATGAGCTTGAAAAAACAAAAGACTTTGCCGGTATCGGGGGCACCTTCAATTATTCTGAACAGGATCATGCGGGATTGACCAAAGATGCGTTCGTTTTGGTCCAAATTAATCAAGGTGATTGGAAATTAATTAAATAGTGAAGGGTAAACTGTATTAGTCAAAAAGTGG
>MGQN01000019.1:1696-8927 GCA_001797845.1 Deltaproteobacteria bacterium RBG_16_44_11
ATTTCCGGCAATTAATTCAATATATTTTATCCGGCCTTTCTAACGGCGCTATTTACGCGCTGATTGGTTTTGGCTTTGCCATTATCCATAACGCGACCGGCATCATCAATTTTGCTCAAGGCGAGTTTGTGATGCTGGGCGGAATGTTAACGTTTTTCTTCCTGGTTATTTTTGGTCTGCCGCTTGCGCCGTCCATTATTCTGGCTATTCTTATTTCCACAATCGTGGGTATAACTTTTGAACGTCTGGCCATCAGACCGCTTAAGAACGCGAAGCCAATCCGTCTGATAATTATTACTATCGGCGCCAGCATTTTTATGCGCGGTGCCGCTATGCTGATCTGGGGGAAAGACACTCATGCCCTGCCCGCTTTTTCCGGAAACGATCCGCTTTATATTGCGCAAGCAACAATTCTTCCGCAACACCTATGGATTTTTGCCATAACTATTTTAATCATTATTGCCAGCAGGCTTTTCTTTAATCACAGCATTATCGGTAAAGCCATGCGCGCTTGTGCCTATAACGCGCAGGTAGCAAGTTTAGTCGGCATCGATGTTAAGATTATGGTCATGCTTTCCTTTGCCGTGAGCGCGGCTATTGGTTCCATGGCCGGAATAATAATTGCTCCGCTCACGATGACTTCCTATGATGTGGGGATTATGCTGGGGCTAAAAGGATTTTGCGCGGTCATCATTGGTGGAATGAGCAGCGGTTTAGGTACTGTTCTGGGAGGACTTCTGCTGGGCTTATTGGAAGCTTTAGGTGCCGGGTTCATTTCCGCCAGTTATAAAGATGCCATCGCCTTTATAATTTTGTTATTAATTCTTTTTTTCCGGCCGGAAGGCTTATTTAAGAAAAAAGAAACAGAAAGGGTTTAACCAGGATGATGCTTCGCCGGAAGGTTTACAGTTACATATCATGACGAAAGAAAAACGCCAAATACTGATTTTTTTAATCTTTGCTCTGGCTTTATTGATCACGCCTTTTTTTCTTCAGGGAAGCTATTATTTAAATGTGCTGGTTTTTATCGGCATACATACTATGCTGGCCGTGGCGCTAAATCTGCTTTTGGGATATGCGGGCCAGATTTCACTGGGGCATGCCGCTTTCTTTGGCCTGGGCGCTTATATATCCGGAATACTCACAACTAGATTTTCCCTTGATCCCTGGCTGGTCATTGTTTTAGCGGCTGTTTGCGCCGCAACAATAGCTTTTGTTATCGGATTTCCTATTCTAAAGCTCAAGGGGCATTATCTGGCGATGGCCACCCTCGGCTTCGGGATTATCATATATATTATTTTTAACGAAACCGTAAGTTGGACCGGCGGCCCTTCAGGATTATCAGGCATACCCAGTTTGCATATCGGTTCGTGGATTTTTGATAATGATTTGTATAATTATTATTTAATCTGGATAATTACTCTTGCGGTCATGCTGTTGTCCATCAATTTATCTCAATCCCGCATCGGCAGGGCGCTCAGAGCCATACATGATTCCGAGGTGGCAGCCCGTGTTATGGGCATAAACGCCCGTGTTTTAAAAGTGCAAATCTTCACTGTTTCCGCGTTTATTTCCGCTATAGCCGGAAGCCTGTACGCTCATACCATGACATTTATTGCTCCGGCATCTTTTGGATTCAACTTTTCTGTGGAACTGGTGACGATGGTGGTAGTCGGCGGCCTCGGCAGTATCTACGGCTCATTTCTGGGCGCGGCGATTCTTACGATATTGCCGGAATTTTTACGATTTTTTCACGATTTTGATATCATTATTTACGGTTTGCTGTTGATTATAATTAATATGTTTATGCCCGGCGGCCTGATCAGCGGCCTGCAATCCCTTGCGGAGATTGCCGCCGCTAAAATGAAAGGAAAAACCCGCGGCGATGCTTAGACTCGAAGGTATCACCAAAATATTTGGCGGGCTGACCGCCCTGAAAGATGTGTCGCTGTCCGTGACCACAGGATCGATAACCGGCATCATCGGTCCTAATGGCGCGGGAAAAACCACGCTATTCAATATTATCACCGGCCTTTATACTCAGACATCCGGAGATGTGTATCTAAACCAAAAAAATATTTCATTTTTTCCTCCCGAAGTGCTTGCGGGAATTGGCCTGGTGCGTACATTTCAAAATGTGGAACTATTCGGGCAAATGACGGTTCTGGAAAATGTCATGGTTGGACTCCATACCAAAAGCCACAGCGGTATTTTTAGTTGTGCTTTCAAAATGCCCGGGCAGATAAAAGAAGAAAGATATATTAGGGAAAAAGCTTTACAGTGGCTGGAATTCACCGGCATGGCGGATTTGTCCGGGATTCAAGCGGAAAATTTGCCTTTTGGGAAGGGAAGGCTGTTGGAAATTTCCCGTGCGCTGGCTGTTGAACCCCGGATTATTTTAATGGACGAGCCTGCAGCAGGATTAAACAGCCGCGAAACAGCCGGGCTTGCTCATCTCATAAGTAGGATCAGAGAATCCGGCATAACAGTAGTTCTTGTAGAACATGATATGGAACTGGTTATGGACATTTGCGAGTCCATTATTGTTTTGAATTTGGGAAAAAAACTTACGGAGGGCACGCCGCGGGAAATTCAGGAAAACGAAGCAGTCATAGCGGCATATCTGGGAGACGGATGATAACGGCTTTATAAAAATTGTCAGAGACAAGGCGCGCTAGGGAAGAGGAATGAGACGTACATTTCCGTACGTCGCAATGACGAAAATCATAGCGCAACGCAGTATATGGCAATTTTTATAAGCCGTAAATTAAAAACTATGCTGAAGATTAAAAACATCAACACATATTATGGCCAAGTGCACGCCTTGAAAAACGTTTCGTTGCATTTGACCGAAGGAGAAATAGTTACTCTCATTGGCGCAAATGGCGCCGGTAAAACAACACTTCTTAATTCTCTGTCGGGAATTGTGCCGTCCAGAAGCGGCCAGATTCTTTTTAATGATACTCCGATAAATGATCTTTACGCGCATCAAATTGTCAAAATGGGTATTTCCCAGGTTCCGGAGGGAAGGCAGGTTTTTAAACCCCTTTCCGTTGAGGATAATCTGGAGTTAGGAGCCTATCTATACAATAGAAAGCGGGCAGATAAAACGGAGACAAAAAAGACAGGCGAGATGGTTTACGGATTATTTCCTATTCTTAAAGAAAGAAGAAAGCAACTTGCCGGAACATTATCGGGGGGTGAACTGCAAATGCTTTCCATCGGTAGGGCGCTGATGGCCCGACCAAAACTGTTACTTCTAGATGAACCTTCCATGGGGCTTGCGCCCATGGTGGCTCAGGAAATTTTTCAGGTGATTGGGAACTTATCGCGGGAAAAGAAAACGACAATTCTTTTAGTAGAACAAAACGCGCGCGCAGCCCTGAAGTTGGCTAATCGCGGCTATGTTCTGGAAACAGGCCGGTTGATTTTAGAAGGAACCGCTGCCAGTCTGTTGGAAAATAAAGAGGTTCAGCGCGCCTATCTGGGAAAAGATAAAAAAGAAATATGGGAACGATAAAGGGGCTGTTGAAAAACGCTCATCTACTGCGTTGCACTTCAAACCTAATCGCTCAACGTATATTAAATATACGCCTCGCGATTCGGTTATTATGCGCCTTGTACCTGAACATTTTTGAACAGCCTCATGAAAAGGACAAATTTTAAAATGAAATTACAAAAAATAAACCATTTTCATTATCTATAAAAAAGCAAAAGGTTTTGGGAGGTTTTATTATGAGTATCTGGGATCAAACTCATGAGTGTATGTCGCGGGACGAAATCGAGCAGCTGCAATTGGAAAGATTTCAGGCTGTAATGAACAGGGTACATAAGAATGTTGTCCATTACAGGAAGAAATTTGATGATTTAGGCATTATCGCGGAAGATATCCGTTCGCTATCAGATTTGACAAAGATTCCCTTTACTACCAAGGACGATTTGCGCCGAAACTACCCCTACGGCATGTTTGCCGTGCCGTTGAGGGAAGTTGTCCGCATTCATTCTTCATTGGGGACGACCGGCAAACCTATCGTCGTGGGTTATACGAAAAATGATATTCGAATTTGGTCTAATCTTGTAGCGCGCTTTATGATTGCCGCCGGCGTTACTTCTGATGATTTGGTGCAGATAGCTTTCAGCTACGGTATTTTCACCGGAGCGTTCGGTCTGCATTATGGTGCAGAAACAATCGGCGCGTCGGTAATTCCCATGGGTACAGGAAACACGGAAAAGCAAATAATGATTATGCAGGATTATAAAACCACGGTATTGGTCAGCACACCCAGTTACGCGCTTGCTCTGGCGGAGCGCCTGGAACAACTTGGCGTGAATGCCAAAACTCTATCGTTAAAGGCCGGCCTTTTTGGCGGAGAGCCGTGGTCGGAGAAGATGCGCGAAGAAATCGAGCGCAGGTTATTGTTGAGTGCGACGGATAATTACGGTCTTTCCGAGGTAATTGGTCCCGGTGTCGCGGGTGAATGTTCGCGCAAAAAAGGTTTGCATATTTATGAAGATGCTTTCATTCCGGAGGTTATTAATCCCGAAACAGGCGAAGTGTTGCCATCCGGGCATTCGGGCGAACTGGTGCTGACTACGCTCACCAAAGAAGCGTTTCCTATGATTCGTTACCGTACAGGGGATATTACCAGCCTAGACTATGCAAAGTGCGAATGCGGCAGAACGATAGTGCGCATGCAAAAAGTAATGCAGCGTTCCGATGACATGCTCATCATCAGGGGCATCAATGTGTTTCCCGCGCAAATTGAAGAGGTGCTTTTCAGCGTAGCCAAGGGTGAAACCCCCTATCAGCTTATCGTGGAAAGAAAAGGCGCGATGGATAGCCTCGAAGTTGTTGTTGAGGTTACGGACAAAATTTTTTCTCAGGAGCTGCAAAAGCAGCGATATTTTTTGGAGACGGTTAAAAAACACATCGGTGCGCTGACCGGCATTAATGTTGATGTTAAATTGGTCGAGGCCAAAAGCATCCCACGGAAGGAGGGTAAAATTACGCGGGTGGTTGATAAAAGGCAAATATAATATTTAAACAATAATTTTAATTAACTTGCGTGGAAATGATTTTTCCAGGTTACTTCTTTTTCTTTTTGAGAATTTCCAGAAGTTTGTCGTGATAGTAATAAGCCAGGATAAAGATAACTGCTCCCACTGCCACCATTACGGCTAAGAAAAGATATTGTTCATTCCGGGCGACGCTGCCGGTAATAGAAAGCATTGTCGTGCCGAAGAGACGGCCGGCAGTGGAAACCGCGATGAATGTCCATACAGGAATGCGGCTGACACCCATAATGTAACATAAGTAGTCCTTGGGAAAGCCCGGAATTAGAAAAAAAAGAAAAAATACCAGAATGCCCTTATGTTCTATAAAATGGTCGAATTTTTCAACGGTTTGAGGCTTGACGATTTTTTCCAAAAGCGGCATGCCGAAAAAGTGCGCCAGTAGAAAAGCCAGCCAGGAACCGAGTGTCAAACCGATAGTGGAATAAATCGTTCCCCAGAAAGGTCCGTAAAGATAACCGCCGATGAGGCCGGATAGCTCTCCCGGGATCGGCGCCGCTACAACCTGCACAATCTGAAGCATAATGAAAATTATTACATCATAGGGTGATGACCTGATGAAATCTATTAATTTGCCTTTATCTTTAAAAAATAAGTAAAGGTCAAAATGGATAAAAAGATAAATTCCCAGTCCGATTAATAGAAGTAATAATAGAAGTCTTAAGGTTAAGCTTTTATTCATGAAAGAATTTCGATATCTCTTGTCTATAGATTTTCCCGCAATTTCTATACTAATATTTTTTTTTCGTCAAATTAAAAGATATCTTACTTGTGTAAAACAGTTGACTAAATAAAAACGATATGCAAGAAAACTACATTCTTTCAAATATTTAAAAAATACTGATAGTAATCGCCAAGATAAACACTCATTTATTATAGGAGAGAAGAGGGGGGAGACGATATGTCAAAAATACCGCAAAAATTGGATAGAACAAAAGCCGAAATTTACAAAAACGCGCTCATAGCAAAATTTGGACAAAGAAAACCGGATTTCAGCACGATGGGCAAAAAAATAAAAAATCCGCATAAGAAATTTCGCGAGGTTGTTTGCGTGGAAGCCTGCCGGACACCCTATGGACGCTCCGGCGGTGCGCTCAAAGATTTTTCAGCAATGGAGCTGGGCGCCCTGGCGATCAAGGAAGTTCTGCGTCGTACCGAGGGAAAAGTGAAGCCTGGGGATGTAGATTATATCTTTATGGGGCAGGTGGTTCCTGCCGGCTGCGGCCAGATACCGGGAAGGCAGGCGACAATTTTAGCCGGTGTGCCGGAATCCGTACCTTCCATTACTATCAATAAAGTTTGCTCCTCCGGTATCAAAACGATTGATCTGGCTTTTCAGATGATTCTTTTAGGACGGGCGGATATTTGTATCGCGGGCGGTCAGGAAAGTATGAGCAATTGTCCCTTTGTGCTACCGGATATGCGCTGGGGCGCCAAGATGGCCCTGCCCAATGGCCGTGTAGTGGATTCGATGGTTTATGACGGTCTGTGGGATGCCTTCTATAACCGGCACATGGCGATTCACGGCTCCGAAGTGGCTGACGAGTTCGGCTTTTCCCGGCAGGAACAAGATGAATGGGCTTTAAATTCGCAGATGAACGCCGTTAAGGCGATGAATGAGGGTAAGCTTGATGCTGAAATTTTCCCTGTGGAAGTAAAGCAGGGGAAAAAAGTTGCCATAATGGATAAAGATGAGGGACCAAGACCGGAGACGACATTGGAGGGACTGGCGAAACTCCCACCGGTGTTCGGCCATTTAAGTACCGTAACCGGCCAGCCGGGAAGTGTGACAGCCGGTAATGCCCCCGGTGTAAACGACGGCGGCGATGTCTGTCTTTTGATGAGCAGGGAAAAAGCAAATGAGCTGGGTCTTAAACCAATCTTTACTATTGTTGATTACGCCGAAGTGTCACAGCCGACCAAGGATATTGCGACCGTGCCGGGTTTAGCCATTAAAAAGATTTTGGAACAAAATGATATGACGCTCGATCAGATGGATGTCATCGAAATTAACGAAGCCTTCGCGGCGGTAGTGCTGGTGAGCTGCCGGTCGATTTTGGGTATGTCCAAAGAGGAGATGTTCAAAAAAGTGAATGTCAATGGCAGCGCGATTGCCTATGGCCACCCCATCGGAGCAACCGGAGCAAGAATCGCTATG
>MGQN01000020.1:0-5578 GCA_001797845.1 Deltaproteobacteria bacterium RBG_16_44_11
CCTCCGGGTTCACGTAGATCAGGCCCATCTGCACGGCGGCGAGCGGGTTTTCGAGATCCCGTATGCCGGAGTAGCGCTTGTCGCCCAGCCATTTGTCCTCGCTGCCCCAGTAGATGTCCTCCTCGGGCTCCCAGACGTCTTCACGTCCGCCGGCGAAGCCGAAGGTCTTGAATCCCATCGATTCCAGGGCGCAGTTGCCGGCAAGAATCATCAGGTCGGCCCAGGAGATTTTCTTGCCGTATTTCTGCTTGATCGGCCACAGCAGTCGGCGCGCCTTGTCCAGGTTCACGTTGTCGGGCCAACTGTTGAGCGGCGCCAGGCGTTGGGAGCCGGAGCCCGCACCCCCGCGGCCGTCGCCCATGCGGTAGGTTCCGGCGCTGTGCCACGCCATCCGGATGAAGAGCCCCCCGTAGTGACCCCAGTCGGCCGGCCACCAGTCCTGCGAATCGGTCATCAGCGCATAGAGGTCCTTCTTCAGTGCTGCCAGGTTGAGTTTCTTGAATTCTTTGGCGTAGTCAAACGCCGCGCCCATCGGATTGCTTTTATGAGAATGCTGATGAAGAATCCTCAGGTTCAATTGATTCGGCCACCAGTCCCGGTTCGATGTTCCGCCGCCGGAAATGGGTTTGCCCATCCTGCCCGTTACCGGGCACTTGCTTTCTTCAGTCATAATATTTCCCCCTTTCATCGTGAGAATTGGTCAAAGGTGTTACACAATTTATTGAATTTCTGGCCATGCCCTGCCACAAGTTTGACGGGACAGAGGCAGCTCCCTATTATATTCAAGATCTCTTAATCATTTTAGACTTTCAAAATTCGAGTTAATGGTTATTTTGCTTTCCCTTCTCTAATCTGGAATGATTCCAGTTATAAAATAAATAATTCCCTCATCGGCTGTCGTTTTTATAAACTTTCTGTTTACAGCTTTGCCTATTTAGTCCGCTTAAGACAGTCGCGGCAATACCCGGAATATTCCATTCGGGCGTCCGTAACGACAAATCCGGCTTTTCGAGCGATATCCTTAGGTTCAATAGTCGGAGGTAGGTTATAATCGATGATGGTTCCGCATCGTTTGCAGATGAGGTTGATATGTTCGGAGAGATTACCGTCATAGCGGTTTTCCATCCGGTCAAACTCCAGTTGCTTGATCAGGCCATTTTCAGAAAAATCTTTGAGTGTTGCGTAAACAGTGGATAGGCTGACACGTTTAGCTTTCTTTCGCGCTTCGGTGTAGATGAGATTGGCGCCGGGGTGCGCATCGCGGTTTTCAACCAGCGCATTAATAATCGCCAGCCTTTGCGGCGTAATCTTGAGGCCTTTTTCCTTTAATTGACCGATCAGGTCTTCTTTGTTGATCATTTTCATTTCGGAATCATTCCAGATTAGATGAGATTAATTACTCTGGTCATAATGATTTGTCAAGATTTTTTAATCGTGAAAACTACGGGGCTGGATAAAGGCCGGATTATACCCTTTATAATCTATACCTTGATAGCGGTGGCTTCATAAATATGTATCTTCGGTGGCTCTCAGCGGCAAGCGCTGACGCCGCCTTCACAAAAGCGCGAGAAGCAGGCTCTGCGAAATGTACCGCCAGCGAGTCCCGATCAGACCATTCTTCAACAAACACAAGGCGCAGCGGATTTTCGTAATCTTGATGCACGGTATGGAGAAGACAACCCGCCTCGGTACGCGAACGCCGCGTATGCTCCAGACTAACAGCAATTAGTTCGTCCAGCGTATTGGTTTTAGCTAAAACACTACCGGTGACAATGATCATGTTTATCTCCTAAATATATATGCCGTTTATTTCAGCGCCCGATAAATTCCGGCGGCCCCGAAAAAAAGCGGGCAGTAAAAAACCTGCCGGAAACCGGCAGCAAGCAGACACTTTTCCAATTCTTCCGGAGGATAAAAATTAATCACCGATTCGATAAGATATGTATACGCCTTCTTATTCCCAGAAATCAATACGCCCATCGCATACACATAAGTGCGCAGGTAAAGATGGTGAAGGCGGCGCATGAGCTTATTTTTCGGCTGGCTGGATTCGGCAATAAGACAGCTGCCTCCCGGTTGGAGCACTCTAAATATTTCTGCAAGATGGCGCTTAGCCAGCGGATTTTTATATATCATATTACGAAAAGCGAAAGAAATGCCGATACAATCAAAAGAATCATCAGGGAAAGGCATATGCGCTGCTTCACCGTGGATGAAGGATATTTTTTTATCTAGCGACGCTTTCCTTGCTTTTTTGAAAGCCGCATCCAGCATCGGACTGCTGAAATCATAACCGGTTATATGCAGATTCTCCCGGGAACGACGGGCGATAGCGATCGTCAAATCGCCGGTGCCACAACCAATATCCAGCACCTTTTCCGGATTTAGTTTGAGACATTCCTCGACTAGTTCATTCCGCCAGCGCCTATCCATACCCCAGGTAAAGACATGGTTAATCAGATCGTAGTGCCTGATTATCCCGCTGAACATCGGGGAAAGCGATTCGCCGGAAAGTTCGTTTTGACTAGCTGCAGCCAAAAATTCCTCCTGCTTTATAAAACCACCGCCAGAATGTAACCGACACCCAACAATAACTGGGTTATCAGCACGACCAGTACGTTGCTGCCCATGGCCGGAATCAGGCCGGCCATATCATCCGGTTTTAAGGAACCGCGAATCGCTTTGACGGCAAAGGGCAGAGTAAGAAGAGCAATCAGTGTCCAGGCCGGCGTTACCCGGGTCACAACGCTCCCGATTATCCAGAAATAAACTAATATGGTAAGCGCCGCAAAAACTTTGGCCGCTTTCATTTTCCCCATAGTGATGGGCAGGGTTTTACGGCCGGCTGTTTTGTCGGCTTCAACATCGGGGAACTCATTGAGTAAAAGAAGATTGTGTACTAAAATAAAAGAAGGTACGGCGGCAAAAAACGCCGGAAAAGTATAAGCGCCGGTTTGCGCAAAATATGCCCCTAATACGGGCAACATTCCTAATCCAAAACCGGCCGACCACTCCGGCCATCGATGCTTCAATATTACCGGCGAATAGAAAACCACGCACAGCACAGCAACAATAAGCAATGGCAATAACAGCCAGCCCTGAAAAAACACAAAATATATCCCGATAGGTGTTGCCAGCAGCAGGGTTATTATTCCCATCCATAAAACCTGACGCGGTTTTAAAAGGCCAGCCCGCAGGATGCCGCTGCCGCCGCTGAAAGGAGTTATTTGAGTCTTGAGATCCACACCGCTTTTATAATCAAAATAATCGTTGAGTGTGTTGACGCTGATGTGGGTCAGCACTAAACCGAAACCCGCCAGTAACGCGTAACCCAAATGCAACACATCATTATAAAACCAGGCTATGCATGTACCTAAAAAAGCCAGTATCACCGACAGTAAAAGATATTGCGGCCGGGTCTCCAGAAATAAAAATTTTAGCATACCATTACACTTTCTTCTGCAGAGAAGATTGTTGAAAATTTCATTATTAGATCACGTCGTTCGACGGGAGGCGAAACATATGGCAGTTCAATGCGTATGTCAATTATAATAATAAATCTAAAGGTTAAGAAGAAGCCTTGCTATTCCGGGAGATCCGTAAATTTTTTCAAAGCTTGCATCCCTTTTTTCCCGGTCAAATTTAAATCCTTGCTTTTCATAAGCTCGCCTGGCTCGTCCATTATCAATTAGAACACTAATTTGCGCCAGTTTAAAATCTTGCCTCCTGCCTCTATCAATCGCTTCTTTAAGCAACAGATTTATTACACCCTTCTTTCTATACTCCGGGCGAACCGCGACACTTTCCACAATCCACGCTCCGTCAGCGTCATCAGATAAACACGCCATAAAAGGCAGATTTCGCTCCATGGCGGCTTTTTGATAACCTTGACTCCAACCCAGCTTTTGGATGGCTTCCGGAAGTGCTTTAACAAAAGCCCTCATGCCTAACACTTTGGGATCATAGCCGCTTAAAGCGCCCGCCTGCTGTCCGTCAACTTCCGCTACAATAAAAGTGGAGTAATGAAATAAATGAGGTTTTTGTGTTGTGGCAATAAGACGAAGAAAAGTAAGGCAATCTTCTTGGGTGCCGCCGGCATAGTGTTCCCACGTCCCGTATTTATTATGCGACCGTGCAGCGGTCAACATTACCCACGAGAGAAACGGCACGTCATCCACTCTGGCTGATCGAATTTCGATATTCATTGTTTCGTTTCCCCTAATGTAAATTATTTAATGCGGAAATATATCTAATTTATACTTTTTTTAAACAAGGTGATGCCCGCCATCCAAAAGCAGTGTTTCACCGGTTACCAGGACGGCATCTTCTATAAAGTAACGGATTGTTTCCGCGATCATTTCCGGCGTCGCTGTCAGGCGCAAAGGCAGCGTGCTCTCCAGGCGATCTTTTGTTTTTCTGTATTTTTCTTGTCCCATTCCCGCTTTCAACCATTCACCTTGAATGAAACCGGGACATATGGCATTGATACGAATTTCCGGTCCCAAAACACGCGCCAGCGCGACCGTCATATTGATCAACGCGGCTTTGGAGGTGCAATAGGCCACAGAACTGCCGATTGCCTTCACACCGGCAAGCGACGCGATATTGACTACAACTCCTTTTCCCGCGCTTTTCATATGTGGCGCTACAGCCCTGATCATCTGATAGGGACCTATCAGATTGACGCTGTAGATATGCAGAAAATCTTCTTTGGAAAGTCCTTCGAGATTGCCATGAGCGTTGAATTTGGTTGTTCCAGCGTTGTTTACCAGCACATCAATTTGTCCCCATTTGCCCATGGCATCATCAGTCATGCGTCGGCAATCACTATCCTCAGCAACATCTGCTTTGCACAACAGAGTCTCGGCACCTAAGGAAATACAGGCCGCTTGAATCTCTCTGGCTTGGCTTTCACTTTTAGAATAATTAACCACTATATTGTAGCCGTTTTTCGCAAGCAGTTTAACTGTCGCGGCGCCAACTCCGCGGGATGACCCGGTGACGATGGCAACCGGTTTAGACTTCTTCATCGTTACTCTCCTTGTGCCCTAATGAATATGCTTGCCTCTATCATACCTTTAGGTATGACGGCAAATTAATTCCTAAATTAAAACCGCATATCTTAGCTTGTTATTTCTTTTTGCCCATCAAACCGAAATCGGCGGCCTGCGTTGTTGCCACGGCCTTGCTTCTTCCAGTTGAGAAGCCAAACGAAAGAGTGTGGCTTCATCGCCGAAGCGTCCGATGAAATGGATACCGATGGGAAGTTCTTCCTCGTTCCATGAAAGAGGAACGGACATCGCCGGTTGACCCGTGGCGTTGCAAAGCGGAGTGAAAGGAACAAATTTTGCGGAACGCCGCCATCCCCGTAGAGGATCATCAACGGGCGCGTCAAACGTTCCCAACTCCACGGGCGGCTCGCCTAACGTGGGCGTCATAAAAATATCGTAATCAACAAAAAATTGCGCCACATCGCGGGAAATTTTCTGCAGCGTCTGGACGGCGGTGAGATAATCGCCGGACGTGAAACGCTTTCCCTGTTCATAAAGAGCCCAGGTAAGCGGTTCGTAATCCTCAG
>MGQN01000020.1:5617-20795 GCA_001797845.1 Deltaproteobacteria bacterium RBG_16_44_11
TAGCCGCCCAAACGACATTGAAGGCTCTACCCAACACCTTTCCGTCAATTGTCGGGCATTTCTCCACAAGTTCATGACCGAGGTCATTCATCAAAGCCGCCGCGTCCAGTAAAGCTTTCACGCAATCATCGTCAATTTTTTCGCCGGTCAGTGTTTGGCTTATATAAGCGATGCGTAGATGGCCGGGGTTTTTTCCTATTTCCTTAAGGTAAGGACGGGCGGGCTCGGGAGCACAATATGGATCGCCAATCACATAGCCACGGGTCACATCCAGAATAGCCGCACAGTCACGCACCGAACGGGTCAGAACATGCTCCGCCACCAATCCGCTCATGGCATCTCCGGCATCCGGCGCCAGAGAATTTCTTCCGCGGGTTGGCTTTAGGCCGAATAATCCACAGCACGAAGCCGGGATACGGATGGAGCCGCCGCCGTCATTGCCGTGCGCAGCAGGAACAATACCCGCGGCTACCGCCGCCGCCGAACCGCCGCTGGAGCCTCCTGACGTCCGGTTTAAATCCCAGGGATTGCGGCAGGGCCCCAGCAATTTGGATTCGGTTACAGGAGTTATTCCCAGCTCCGGCGTATTTGTTTTTCCCAAAATGATAAAACCGGCTTTTTTATAGCGGCTCACCAATTCAGAGTCGTGATCGGCGATAAAATCTTTCATATTTTTTGTGCCGAAGGTCATGCGCACGCCTTTGCAGGAGGTAACAAAATCTTTGACTAAAAAAGGCACGCCGGCAAAAGGTGCACCAGATAAAGGCTCGCGAAGCGCTTGGCGCGCTTCATCATACATGGGAGTAACAACAGCATTAAGCTGCGGATTTATTTTTTCTATTTTTTCAATAGTTACTTCTAAAAGTTCTCTTGGTTGAATTTCTTTTTTTCTGATTAATTTTGCCATCCCTGTGGCATCCAATAATGATATTTCTTCGTATCCTTTCATCGACATGCTCCTTTTTTGTCTTTCCGCCGGCATTATGGCGAAAAAATTATTTGATTAAATATTTGCCAAATTTAAAGCTATGTCAATAATTTAATTAAAAGAGCTCCTGTCGTGTAGATTTAATTGTAAAAAAATAACTTTTTTATTGACTACATAATCATTATAATCATTTCCTGTCTTTTATATAAAAAACGCCGGGGGTGGAATATGTATGAGAAAAAACCATGGCTGAAATTTTACGGACAAGTCCCGCACACGCTGGACTATCCCCGTATTTCCATGTACGAAGCCGTCAAACTATCCGGAGAGCTGCGACCCGATGAGCCAGCCTACGATTTTCTTGGTTACACATCTACTTACCGCCGGTTTCTGGAAGAAATAGACCATTGCGCCGACGCGCTGGCTGCCATCGGCCTTAAAAAAGGGGATAAAATCACCATCTCCATGCCGACATCCCCGCAGGGCGTAATTTGCTTTTACGCGGCCAATAAACTCGGCGCCATCTCCAGCATGATTCACCCTCTTTCCACAGTAAAAGAAATCGAATTTTACCTAAATACGGCTAAGAGCAGTTTTGCCCTGACACTCGACGCGTTTTATGGTAAGTTTAAGGAAGTAAAAGAGAGGACGCCTTTGGAAACGCTTATTCTCGCCCGAATTCCTGACTACCTGAGCCCTCTTAAGCGCATCGGATTTAATCTAACCGTGGGACGTAAAATCCCGAAAGTCCCGAAGGATCCGATGGTTAAATGGTGGAGTGATTTGATGCGCGGCCACTACCCGCAGGCCCCTAAAACTCAAGTAGATACGGATGACCTGGCCGTTATCTTATATAGCGGCGGGACGACAGGCGTGCCCAAGGGAATTATGCTTTCCAATATGAATTTTATCTCTGAGGGCATGCAAGTATCCGAATGGGGAAAGCTCTCGGATACCGATTCCATCCTGGCCATTTTGCCTATTTTCCATGGTTTCGGATTGGGTGTTTGTGTCAATGCCTGTTTTATGGGAGGAGGTAAGACTATTCTTGTGCCGCAATTTACGCCGGAAACCGTCGCGCAAATTATCAGCGCGCAGAAGCCTTCCTTTGTTGTCGGGGTTCCCACTCTGTTTGACGCATTGAGCCGTCATCCGAAATTCTGCAAGGCCGATCTGAGCTGCCTACGGGGCACTTTCAGCGGCGCGGACACACTGCCCCGGACAGTCAAAGAAAGATTTGAGGAAGTGGTGAAAAAGCAAGGCGGCAACGTTCAATTGCTGGAAGGATACGGTCTAACCGAAGCGGTTACGGCCATCATGTCGATGCCCATCAACGAATACAGGGAAGGCAGTATTGGGGTGCCCTTCCCGGACATGCTGGCAAAAATTGTAAAGCTCGGCACGACTACAGAGGCTCCCTGTGGCCAGGAAGGAGAGATCTGTGTTTCCGGCCCGGCCGTTATGATAGGTTATCTCGATCAGCCTGAAGAAACAGCCGATACTTTACGTAAGCATTCTGACGGAAAAATATGGCTGCACACCGGAGACATCGGCACAATGGACAAAGACGGATTCTTTTATTTCAAATTGCGGCAGAAGCGGATGATCAAATCCTCGGGCATGAACGTCTATCCTGCCCAAGTGGAAGATATTCTTTACAAACATCCGGATGTGCAGGAAGCTTGCGTTATCGGTGTTCCCGACGAGGCTCAGATTCAGGTAGTCAAAGGGGTTGTTGTTCTGAAAGATCCTTCTAAAGCCTCTCCCGAGATGGAAAAGATACTGATAGATCACTGCCGCGATCATCTGATCAAATGGAGCTGTCCCAGAGAAATAGAATTTCGTGACAGCCTACCTAAAACCCTTGTGGGAAAAGTCGCTTTCAATGTGCTGGAGCAGGAAGAAATCGCCAAATTAAAAGCCGCCGGAAAATATACCGGAAATTAAAAGAGCATAATTTTGTACATACCCCGATACGCTGGCGTATCGGGATTAATTCGACTTACCAATTCCGACGTGTGACCTCTTGTGACCTTCAGGTTATTAGGTTATGCGCTTCGCCCAGCATACGCCGGGCTTCGCTTTCGAAATTGGAGTCTCCTTAAGGATAAACACAACATGAAAAAGCTAACTGAATTGAAAAAAGTCGTCTCCAATCCTTACGCCTACGTCCGCAAATACAAAAAGCAAAGCGGCAAAAAGGTTGTCGGATATTTTTGTTCCTACGCACCCGAAGAATTAATCTGGGCCGCGGGCGCTCTTCCTTTAAGAATGTTCGGCACCAGTGAAAACATTCATCTGGCCGATACGCACCTGCAATCGTATTGCTGTTCGCTGGTGCGCGGTATTCTGGAAGAAGCGCTGGCTAATCGTCTGGATTTCCTCGATGGAGTTGTTTTCCCGCATACATGCGATTCCTTCCAGCGGCTTTCCGATATTTGGCGGCTGAATATCACCGGCCAGTTTCATATTGACGTTGTCCTGCCGGTGAAGCTCGATACGCCCAGCGCCAAACGATATCTTTATGATGTTTTGGAAAAATTCAGAAAAGATCTGGGAGATGCCCTGGGCGTAAAAATTACGGACAAGATGCTGGCCAAATCCATCAAAACGTATAATAAAATTCGCCGCCTAATCGCGACGCTCTATGAATTAAGAAGCAAAAATCCGCAAATTTTAAGCGGCGCCGATTTTCATGCTATCATCAAGGCGGCCATGATAATGGATCGGGATTATTTTCTTGAGGCGCTTTCTGAAATTGTCGGTCAGTTGAAAAAAGCAAAACCGGCCAAAGCTACGGGTGGCGCGAAAAGACTGGTTATTTCCGGAAGCGTGTGCTCGCATCCGGATATTTACGATATCATCGAAAACTCGGGAGGCGTTGTCGTTGGGGACGATCTTTGCACCGGCTACCGATATTTCGAAGGTATAATGGATGAAAAAAAACCGCCCCTCAAAGCGATCACCAAAAGGTATCTGGACCGGATCATCTGCCCCGCCAAGCACTTCCAGCTTAAAGAACGCGGCGAAAACCTCATCCGCACGGTTAAAAAGAGCAAGGCAGACGGAGTCGTGTTTCTTTTGTTGAAATTTTGCGATCCCCACGCCTTCGATTATCCTTATATAAAGGAAATGCTGGAGGCCAAAAAGATTCCCTGTCTGCTCTTGGATATGGAGGCAGAACTTCCTCCGGTAGGACAGTTGCAGACTCGTTTTGAAACATTTGTCCAAATACTATAAACACCAATGAGTAATACACAAGAGGAATAGAAAATGAAAAAATCAATATCCGACTTTTTGAAAATGGTTTTGATATTCCTGGCCGGGAAATTCAAAAAGTTCACCATGCGTTTTAAGAAATCGAAAACGATGAAAGATTATATGATGGTTTATTACAGTGATGCCAAATCGGCGCGGCTCACGGGCAGGAAAGTGGCCTGGATAACCAGCGGCGGCCCTGTGGAGCCGCTCATCGCGATGAATGTCATTCCCATTTATCCGGAAAACCACGGCGCCATGATCGGCGCCAGCAAAATGGGCGGCTCTCTTTGCGAAAAGGCAGAGGCTATGGGCTATTCAGCCGATTTATGCTCTTACGCGCGCTCCGATATCTCCTGTGCGACCATCAACGGCGGGCCGATCGGCGGGCTTCCCAAACCCGATATGCTTGTCTGCTGTAACAATATCTGCGGCACGGTGCTCAAATGGTATGAAGTTCAGGCGCGATATTTCAACGTACCACTTTTTATTCTCGATACACCTTTTTGTCATACGGAATATACCAACGAGGCCGCCAAATATGTCCGTGCTCAGTTTGACGAATACATTGTTTTTCTGGAAAAGGTCTGCAAGAAAAAATTCGATTTCGAGCGCCTCAAAGAAGTCGGGCATCTTTCCCATCAGGGACAGCTCCTGTGGCAGGCAGTGCTCGATACAGCGACAAACAAGCCCTCTCCCATGAGCGCGTTCGACGCTTTTTATCATCTGGCGCTGATTGTCACGCTGCGCGGCACGCAGGATGTCATTGATTATTACACACAGCTTGTGGCTTACATGAAAAACCGCATCGCCCGCGGGATCGGCGCGGTACCCAACGAAAAATACCGTCTGCTGTGGGATAACATTCCTATCTGGCACCGTACAAGATGGCTTTCCGAAAAATTCGCCGCGCACAATGCCTGTCTTGTCGCCGATACTTACACTACGGCTTGGTGCGGCGCGCTCAAATACATTGATGAAAACAGATTTCTCGATTCCGCAGCCGAGGCTCATGCCCGGATTTATTTGAATATCGGCATAGATGAGATGGCGAAAATGGTTCTTGAGATGATCGATAAATATGATGTGGACGGCTTTGTCCTGCATTCCAATCGCAGCTGCAAACCTTATTCTTTCGGCCAGCTCGATATTCAAAGAATCGTCGAGAAAGAAAGAGGAATCCCGTGCCTGATGCTGGAGGCGGATATGACAGATGAACGAAGCTTTTCCGAAAGCCAGATTTCGACAAGAATAGACGCTTTTATGGAAATCATCAAAGAGAGGAAAAATAAGTAAAATAATGATGTCATTTCTGCGAAGAGACTTTGTCATAATGTAAGAATGCACCCTCGAAATCGTCATACCGGCGCAGGCCGGTATCCAGAACTTACTGAAAATACTGGATTCCCCCGTATCAAGTACGGGGCAAGCTCTTCGTCGCGCTTCACTTGCACGGAATGACAAAAATAGTAGTTGCGACACCGTCTCGAAGGCCGGCAGATATAAAGGAAAAAAGAAATCATGCGTACAGCAGGCATTGATATAGGTTCCATCACCGCGAAGGCGGCGATTGTCGAGAATGGTAAAATCCTCAACACGAAAGTTATTTTCACCGGATACAACGCCGAAGCCGCGGGCTTGAAAGTTTATGAAGAGGTTCTGAAAGAAAATTCTCTGAGTAAATCTTCCGTTAGAAAAATCGTCTCTACCGGCTACGGCAGAAACAGCGTGAAATTTGCCGACAAATCCTTTACAGAAATTATGTGCCACGCCGCCGGTGCGCACCATCTTAATGCACACATTCGCTCCATCATAGATATCGGCGGACAGGACAGCAAAGCGATAGTTCTGGATGATCAGGGCAAGGTTAAAAACTTTGTCATGAACGATAAATGCGCCGCAGGAACCGGGCGTTTTCTGGAAGTCATGGCGCGGGCACTGGAAGTAAACCTTGATGAGTTCGGAGCAATATCGATAAAATCGAAAAATCCCTCCAAAATTAGTTCTTTGTGCACAGTGTTTGCGGAATCGGAAGTCATCTCGCTTATCGCCAAGGGAGAAAAGCGCCAGGATATCATCGCCGGAATCCATGAATCCATCGCCGCAAGAGTCTCTTCGATGTCTGCCCGCCTGGGCATTACTGAACCCATTATGGTCACGGGAGGCGTGGCGCGCAATATCGGCGTCGTCAGAGCGCTGGAAAAAAAGCTGGGCATGAAAATAGAAGTTTCGTCTTACGCTCAGGTTACTGGAGCGATCGGCGCGGCATTTCTGGCCGCATCACTTTAATTTATTGAATAGGAGCAAAGAAAATTTGACAAAAGCAAACATAAAAGACATCCGCCGGACAAAAATAGTCTGTACCCTTGGGCCATCCAGCGAAACGCCGGAAGTCATTAAAAAAATGATGATGAACGGGATGAATGTTGCGCGCCTTAATTTTTCCCATGGAAGCCATGAGGACCACGGAAAAAAAATAAAGATTATTCGTGAACTTTCGGAAAAACTAAATCGTCCTGTCGCTATTTTGCAGGATCTTGCCGGACCGAAAATTCGTATCGGCTATATTCCTGATCCGGGCATTTTACTTCAACCCGGCGCCGATATTATTTTGACAACTGTTGGGCAGGAAGGAAACGTAAAACGAATCTCCGTGTCTTATGACGCCTTGCCTCAGGAAGTTAAGACGGGAGATAGATTGCTTCTGGCCGATGGTCTTTTGGAGCTGACTGTTGTGGAAACAAGACCTACGGAAATTCTCTGCCGTGTTGTTATTGGCGGTTTGCTCACCTCGCACAAAGGAATTAATCTGCCCACGGGGACAATTCGAACGCCCGCCATCACCGAGAAAGACCGCAGAGATTTGCTTTTTGGAATCAAGAATGATGTAGATTATGTGGCCGTTTCCTTCGTAAGAACAGCGCAGGATATCCAAAGCGTCAAAGAGTTAATCAGTAGGGGAAATAAGGATATACCTGTTATAGCCAAAATAGAAAAACACGAAGCGATAGATAATTTGGACGAAATTATTGCGGTTTCCGACGGCATTATGGTGGCCCGGGGAGATTTGGGGGTGGAAATTCCTCTGGAAGATGTCCCCCTCATTCAAAAACGGATTATTACAGCAGCCAACGCCCGCGGCAAATTCGTGATAACAGCAACGCAGATGCTGCGCTCTATGGTGGATTCACCCCGTCCGACCAGAGCGGAAGCAGGGGATGTGGCCAATGCCGTTCTGGATGGAACGGACGCGGTGATGCTTTCCGAAGAAACCGCTTCGGGTAATTATCCTATAGAGGCGATTAGGTTCATGGACAAAATCTGTTGTGCGGCGGAAACCGGTTTTCCTTATCGTCATTTTCTGGAAATGGTGCCGCAAAAAGATGTGTCCGAATCCGTCGCCCATGCCGCCTGCGTGCTGGCCGAGCACCTTGAGGCGAAAATCATTGTATCACGCACTTCTTCGGGAGCCACAGCGCGTTTTATTTCGCGTTTTCGTCCCCGGCAGCCGATTATTGCCCTTTCGCCGGAACCAAAAACCGTCCGGCGTTTGGCGATGATCTGGGGTTGCTTTCCCCGGTTGATGGAAAATCCTGATTTTCCTGATGATCTTGTGGAAAAAGCCATTTGTTCCCTTTTGCCTGAGGGCGCTTTATCCGGGAAAGATTTGATGGTTATGACGCTCGGCCATTCCGAGTGGCTTACGGGATCAACAAATATTTTACAGGTAAAGCGTTTAATAAATACTTAGTTCACGGCTCGCAAGGTTCATGAAATAATAAATCTAAAATGGATTGACATGAATTCATTTTTTTACTAATAATTTTAAAAAAAAGGAGATTGATATGTCTGTAAAAATAGCGATTAATGGTTTTGGAAGAATCGGCCGGCTGGTGTTTCGCGCCGGATATAAAAACAAAAATGTTGAATTCGTGGCCGTAAATGATCTTGCGGGTACAAAGACGCTGGCTCACCTGCTTAAATATGATTCCGTGCACGGGATTATGAATGCCGAAGTCAAAGCGAAAGACAACTCATTTATAGTCGATGGCAAGGAAGTGAAAACCTTTACCGAAAGAGAACCGGAAAAATTACCCTGGAAAGATTTAGGCGTTGATGTTGTTCTGGAAAGTACGGGGATATTTACCGACAGAGCCGGCGCGGAAAAGCACCTCAAGGCCGGCGCCAAAAAAGTTGTTATCTCAGCTCCGGCGAAGAGTCCGGATGCAACTATCGTCTTTGGCGTAAATGAGGAGGTATACGATAAAAACAAGCATAACATCTTATCGATGGGCTCATGCACCACAAATTGTCTTGCTCCGATAGTAAAAATACTGCACAGGGAGTATGGTATCGAATACGGCCTGATGACGACCATTCACGCTTATACCAATGATCAGGTTGTGCTGGACGAGCCTCACAAGGATTTAAGAAGGGCGCGCGCCGCTGCCCTTTCCATGATTCCCACCACCACGGGCGCGGCCAAGGCCATTTCCGAAGTTATGCCGGAAATGAAAGGCAAACTGGACGGGCTGGCTATTCGCGTCCCCACACCGACTGTTTCTATAGTTGATTTTGTCGCTATACTTTCGAAGGCGACAAACAAGGATGAACTAAACGCGAAATTTAGAGATTACGCACAAGGCGCCATGAAGGGAATCCTTACTTATTCAGATGAAGAGTTGGTTTCTCGTGATTTTACCACCAATCCTTATTCTTCTATAGTTGACCTCCCTAATACGGCGGTTATCGGCGGCAAGATGGTAAAGATTCTCTCCTGGTATGACAACGAATGGGGCTTTTCCAATAGAATGCTGGAACTCCTCTCTTTTATCATGAAATAGAAAAGGTAAAAGAAAGAATATGAAGTATATAGATCAGCTAGATTTGAAGGGCAAAAAAGTATTTTTGCGGGTAGATTTCAATGTTCCCATGGACAAGTCGGGCAACGTCACGGATGACACCCGCGTGCGGGCGCAGTTACCGACAATAAAATACGCGCTGGATAAAGGAGCAAAAGTAATTATTGCCTCTCATCTGGGCAGACCCAAAGGGAAAAGGGTCGAGGAGCTGTCTTTGAAGCCGGTCGTAAAGATACTCTCCAAACTTCTTAATAAAGATGTAGCGTTTGTCGATGATTGCATCGGAGAAAAAGCTCAGGTCGCCGCAGATAAAATGAAGGAAGGCGATGTAATCCTGCTGGAGAACCTCAGATTCCATCCGGGTGAAGACAAAAATGACGCAGAGTTTGCCAGACAGCTTGCCTCTCTTGGCGATATCTACATTGATGACGCGTTTGCCGTTTCGCACCGGGCGGCGGCATCAAATTCGGCGATTACGGAATTTGTCAAAATCTGCGCTGCGGGTTTTCTTTTGAAAAACGAAATCGAATACTTCCGTAGGGCCATGGTTAATCCGGCGCGGCCTTTCGTCACAATTATCGGCGGCGCGAAAGTCTCCGATAAAATCGGCGTGCTGGAAAAAATAATTGAAAAGGTGGATAAACTTCTTGTCGGCGGCGGCATGGCCTTCACTTTTTTAAAAGCTCAGGGCAACAGCATCGGTAAATCTCTGTGCGAAGAAGACATGCTGGATGTGGCGCGCAAAATAATGCAAAAAGCCAAAGAAAAAAATGTGCAGTTTTTATTGCCGGTGGACGCCGTAATCGCTAAAAGCGCCTCAGCAGATGCTGAGGTAAAAGTTTGTGGTATAAAAGAAATTCCGCCAGACTGGATGGGACTGGATATCGGCCCGGCGACAATTTCTTTGTTTTCCGACGCGTTGCAAGGTGTCAAAACGATTGTCTGGAACGGCCCTCTGGGTATGTTTGAGCTGGCGCCCTTCAGTAAAGGAACGTTTGCGCTGGCCAATGCCGTGGCGAATTCCGGCGCGCTTTCGATTATCGGCGGCGGAGATACGGATACGGCGGTTCACCAGGCAGGCCTTAGTGCGAAGATGTCTTATATGTCAACCGGCGGCGGCGCGTTTCTGGAATTGCTGGAAGGAAAAACATTGCCGGGAATTGCCGCGCTGGAACCACGGGTATAATACCCCAAAACAAACTCTGGGCTATTTATACCTTCCGCGTTGCGGGATAATTCAACTAGCAGATATTACTACACTGCGTTTGTGGAGCCCCAATGGAAATTGCCGAAGGCTCCCGAGCAATAATGCGACATCCCGTAGTGGGATAATATCTGAGTTTTATAAAATTGTGATTTCACTAATCAAGCAGGAGGAAGAAATGAGAGAATGGATTGTTGCCGGAAACTGGAAAATGCATAATACTATACAGGAATCAATCGCCCTGGCCAAGGCGATCAAAGATGGAATTGCCAGCGTAAAAAAAGGAGAGGTTATTATCGCTCCGCCTTATACGGCCCTGGCCAGTGTTTCTGAAACCATCAAAGGTTCACGAGTTTCGCTTGCGGCGCAAAATATGTTTTATGAAGACAAGGGGGCATACACGGGAGAAATTGCCCCGGGAATGCTCAAGGATATCGGCTGCGCCTATGTGCTTATCGGCCATTCGGAACGCCGTAAATATTATCACGAGCAAGACAATGATGTGAATTTAAAAGTCAAAAAGGCGTTGAGTGTGGGTTTAAAGCCTATCATGTGCGTCGGGGAAACTGACGAGGAAAGAGTAAAAGGAATTACCCGAGACGTTGTCGGCAGGCAGGTAAAACAGGGATTGGCCGGCGTGGACAAAATTGACAATGTAGTCATCGCCTACGAACCGGTCTGGGCGATAGGAACGGGGAAAGTTGCTACATCCGCGCAGGCCCAAGAAGTGCACGCCTTCATCCGTGGTATCTTAAAAGATTTGTATGGCAGCGCGGCTAATGATATTCGTATCCTCTATGGCGGAAGCGTGACTAAAGACAATATCGGTGAACTGATTGGTATGGAAGATATCGACGGGGCGCTCGTCGGCGGAGCTTCTTTAAAGCCGGATGGTTTTTTAGGAATAATTCAAAAAATTTCGGAGAAGAAATAAATTTAACGTTTGCTCTTATCTATGCGAAGACTGAGAAAAGCAAACAAAATGAGCAAAAAATATTCTTTGAAAACCTCTGACCATATACCGGCTGTTACTCAGGCGGATATAGATCGCTCTAAGTTTCGGATTAATCTCAAGGAGGTTCCGAGAAAGAAGCGGATCAATATTATGCTGGATACCGTCGTATTATCTTTTTTTTCAACATAAAGCCGCTGGTCGCGGTTATCAGACTCTTATCAACGAAGCGCTGAAGAAAGCAATTTATCAGGAAGAGTTGGAGATAGCTATCCGGCGTGTTGTTCGTGAAGAATTGGGTAAATATGGCAAGGTTAAATCGGCGAATTAAACGGCAATCGCTGCGCGCTTGCCACCGGTGATGCAAGCGTTAGACACTATTTGTCAAGTCTAATATAGGCTCACTCTTAGCCTTTATACATTTCTTCGATGATGTCTTTGTATTGTTCGGCGATGGCTTTGCGCTTGACTTTCATGGTCAGCTTTAACTGTATTGTACAAAGATTTCATTAAAAAAATACCTTTGGGCACGTAAATTGCCATTGCTGTACCTTATGAAAATTTCGTTAAAAACAGGTTTTAACAATTTTTTATTTTGCAGTTGTATAATTTATGCGTCAGGTCTATAATGCATAATATTGAAGGCAGAACCGATGTCATCTGAATTAAGGCCGCTTTTTGCCGCCACATAATCGTTCATAAATGCCCTGAGGGCATCACAAAATTTTATCAAAAGGAGGATTGTTAAATGTCCAATATGCAAAAAAAGAGATTCTCGAAATCATTGTTTCTGGTCGGACTTTTTGTCTTTGGAGGAAGTTTTCTTCTTTCCGGCTGTGCGAACGCTCCAAAAACTCTTAATTCCGCCATCTCCGGCCCCCAGGTAATTGTAAACCCCGAGTCCATTAGTCTCGGTGTGGCTGCATTAACAGGAGCAAAGATTGTTTTTGAAGGCTCGGGATTTAAACCCGAAGATTCGGTGTTTATTACCTTGTTTGGTCCCAACAAAACCGAGGCAGTCGTTGCTGACGGAAAAGTTGGGTCCGACGGTAAATTTACAGCCGCAGTAGGCACCCTCGCGAAGGTCACGGGAATATTAAAAGGAAATGTCAGCGGCAAGTACGCGGCTGATGGGTCATACGACCAGTTTATTGTCATCACACAACCGCCGATTCCGGCCGGTATCTACACTGCTAAGGCCACATCCATGTTATCAGATTTAACCGCGGAAACAAAGCTCACTATAACAGAACCTTCTGTCGGCGATAGCTTGAAAGACTGGCTAGGGGAAATGACAGGAAAAATTGTGGACAAACAGACTAAATAAACAAGGCAATGCGCGCGAGGCGGTATCCAGAACTTACTAAAAATACTGGATTCCGTGTCGCGCTTCGCCTGCACGGAATGACAAAAATGATAATTGCGGGCGGGGTTGCCGTAAGGAAACCTATTTATTTAATCGCAGTACATTGATTCGATTAAATCGCAGTATTGGGCGTTAATCGACTTTCTTTTGACCTTCATGGTCGGGGTCACTTCGCCGTCCTCGGTGTAGAGCTTCTTATCGAGTATCTTGAATTTTCGAATATTCTCGACACGGGCAACCTGCCGGTTCACGTTATCTACTTCCTTCTGAATTAGTTCGATTACTTCCGGTGACTTGGTCATGCTGGCAAAGGTTGTGAACTGCACTTTATTATCCTGGGCATATTTAGTGACGTTTTCTTCGTCGATAACGATGATAGCGGTAAGATATTTCCTTCTGTCTCCGATAACCACGGAATCATTAATATAGGGTGAAAATTTTAGAAGATTCTCGAGATACTGAGGGGCAATATTTTTGCCGCCCGCCGTAATAATCAGATCTTTTTTCCGGTCGGTCAATTTGAGAAATCCATCTTCGTCGATTACCCCAACGTCGCCCGTATGCATCCATCCGTCAACAAGAACCTCTTTCGTCTGCGCTTCATCTTTGTAATAGCCCTTGAAAATGCCCTTATGTTTTACCAGAATTTCTCCGTCCTCGGCGATTTTTACTTCCGTGCCGGGCAGTGCCTTGCCCACGGTTCCCACTTTATAATCCGTTTCGCTCGACAGGTGTGTGATGCCGGTGGTTTCGGTCATGCCGTATCCTTCACGGATGGGAATACCGATGCTCTGGAAAAACTTGATTACTTCGTGCGAAATGGGAGCCGCGCCGGAAGCGCCGACACGTATCCGGTCGAAGCCCAGGCGTTTTTTCAATTTACGGAAAACAATAAAATAAAACAGGTGATAGGCTAAGGCCAGATATACAGGCACTTTCTTTTTCGCGATGGCCTTGTTGTTGTATCTGGTGCCGATTTTTACAGCTATGTTATAGAGTGTTCGTTTGAGCCAGGTGGCATCGGCCATTTTCAGAACAATCGCAGAGTAATATTTTTCCCATATCCGCGGCACGGCATGAAACAGGGTAGGTGATACATCGCGCATGTCTGCCATGACGGTATCCGTATTTTCCGTAAAGTTCACGGTTTGCCCCACGTTCAGATGAAACATGATATCGTAAATCTGCTCGTAGATATGGTTTAAGGGAAGAAAAGATATGGTCTCGTCATCAACGTATGTTTCAATGACTTGTCCGGCTGCCTCGGCGACCCAGAGATACCCCTCGTGGGCAAGCATTGCCCCTTTCGGCGGTCCCGTCGTGCCGGAAGTGTATATAATACCTGCTATGTCATCAGGTTTTGCCTGCTCAATCAGTTGCATAAAGAAACTTGGATTTTTTCGATCCACTTCTTTGCCGAGGTCGAGTAGTTCCTGAAAACTCATGAACATTGGATCCTTGAAGTGTTTCAGTCCTTCCATTTCCCAAACGATGAGTTTGCGCAAAAGAGGTGTCTTGTCTCGAAAAGCCAACGCTTTGTCCAGTTGCTCTTCATCCTCGCATATGTAGACAACGGCATCGGAATGTTCCACCACGTACTGACATTCTACCACCGGATTGGTAGTATAAATTCCCACCCAGGCACCGCCGGCGCAAACCGCTCCGAGGGCTGAATAGAGCCATTCCGGCCTGTTTTCTCCGATGATCGAAACATGATCCCCATATTTCACGCCAAGAGCATTCAAACCCAAGGCGACATATTTTACATTTTCCAGATACTCAGCCCACGTTATATCACGCCAGATACCATAATCTTTTTTTCTCATGGCAATGCGGTTTGGCTGTTTTTCCGCAATATTTAGTAATGCTTTGGGCAATGTCTTGATTGCCATTCTTTTTCCCCCTTTTAATCGACATAAACCTGAGTAGAAGCATCCTTAAGGCATCAAACAGAATGTCTACCGGAATCGAACCTTCCGTCTGTAGCGTTTATACCCCTTTACAGACTGCTCGGTAGCAATACCGAGGTAAAATTCCTTAATATCTTCATCTTCGCGAAGCACTTCTGGCTTATCGGCGCGAACAATTCTGCCGTTTTCCAGTAAATAGGCGAATTTTGAATACTTCAGCGCCATATTTACATTTTGTTCCACCAGAAGGATGGTAACTCCATCTTTTTCATTAATGTTTTTTATTATTCCAAATATCTCTTTTGTTAAAATCGGCGATATTCCCAACGATGGCTCATCGAGCATAAGCAGTTTGGGACGGCTCATCAGCGCCCGTCCGATAGCCAACATCTGCTGTTCACCACCGCTCATCAAACCTGCTTGTTGGCTTTTTCTTTCCTTAAGTATGGGAAAATGGTTAAACACGTTTTCTAAGTCGCTCTGAATGCCTTGTTTATCCTTTCTCGTATAGGCTCCAATGGTAATATTCTCCATGACCGTAAGCTCAGGAAAAACTTCCCGCCCTTCCGGCACATAACCAATACCCATCCTCACAATCTCATCTGTATCCTTCCTGTCGATACGCTCGCCCAGAAATTCTATTGTCCCTTTTTCAGGCTGCTCCTCCTTTAAATCGTAGAAGAGCCGCATAATTGTTT
>MGQN01000020.1:20942-21810 GCA_001797845.1 Deltaproteobacteria bacterium RBG_16_44_11
CTCTCCGAGATACGCTTTTATGACTTCGGGATGCTTTTGCACCTCCTGCGGCGTCCCCAGTATTATTTTCTGCCCGTGCTGCATCGCGAAAACACGATCTGATATTCCCATGATCATATTCATATCATGCTCAATAAGCAGAATGGTCACCTGATAGTCTTCCCGGATATCTTTTATCCATATGTTGAGATCATCTTTTTCTTCCGTGTTCATACCGGCGGAAGGTTCGTCAAGAAGCATGACTTTCGGCTCTAACGCCAGAGCGCGGCCGACCTCAACAAGCTTGCGCTTTCCATAGGCAAGACTACCGACAAAATGATCCCGAACGGATTGCAGTTCGAGAAAGTCGATGATCTGTTCGACTCTTTCTCTGTGTTCGACTTCTTCCCGCGCGGCTCGTGATCGCTTGCCAAACATAAAGGCGCCGCCAAAAACTCCTGCCTTCATGTGAATATGCCTGCCGAGCATGAGATTATCCATGACGGTGGCGTTTGCAAACAGCTCTATATTCTGGAAGGTGCGGGCAATGCCTTTTTGAGCGACGCGATCGGGCGTTTTCCCCACAATATTCTCACCCTCCATAATGACCGCGCCTATATCCGGTTTGTAGATACCACTGATCAGGTTAAAAATGGTTGTTTTCCCTGATCCGTTAGGGCCGATTATGGAAAAAATTTCATTTTTCTCGACACTGAAACTAATATCATCAACCGCCTTTAGGCCGCCGAAGCTGATGCATAAATTTTCAACACTGAAATACCCCATTAAATATCTTCCTTCTTTCTTAAATACCGCATTCTCATTAATATGACTGTTCTTATCAAGTAAAAATTAACTTTTTATCATGTTACGATCTGAGGAAAGGGCG
>MGQN01000020.1:21831-47783 GCA_001797845.1 Deltaproteobacteria bacterium RBG_16_44_11
CCCTTTCCTCACCCTGATTTCACGTTCCTGTTTAGTATGTACTCAACTCGTTCTCCGTCCAATCCTGAAGCACAATAACTTCCGCCTTGGGGCCGCTCTGCCAGATGCGAAGCGCCCGTGGGGGACGATGATTATCCGCTCTCCAGGTTAATTTGGGACCAATTCCCTGAAAATTGGTAACCTTATCCAGTTCGTTCTTAAGAGCCTCCGTGCTTAAATTTCTGCCGACCTTTTTAAGCGCATATACCAGCGGCTCCGCAACAATAATGCCGGCCGCATAGAAGATTCCCCATCTTTCTGTCGGGGCAAGCCTCTTTGCTGCGGCGCGATATTTAACCTGAAGCGGCGTGTTGGCGAAGATATCTTCCGTGAACGCACTGGTCATAACACCTTCCTTGGCCCATAATCCATCGGTGATGGTATTCATGAGGACATAGTCGGTAAGGTTGTAGGAATGAATCCACTGCGGGTGGAAACCTACGGAAACAGCGTTTCTCAGAGCGATAGCCGCCTGAGTAGGAGCCACATACCCGATGATCGCTTCCGCACCGGCGGATTTAAGCCGCGCTACCTGTGAGGTTAAATCTCTTTCAATCGGCTCAACGGGAACCGCAGCTACTAATTCCATGTTGTATTTTTTCAATCTTATTTTAGCACCGGCCATAGAATCCAAACCATAGTCATCATTCTGGTAAAGCATGCCTATCTTTTTGAATTTCTTTTTTTCAACGAGAAATTTTGCAATGACGCTGGCGTCATCATCGTAGGCTGGCCACATATTCCACAAATAGGGGTTGTGGGGCACGTGAAAAGATTTAGCCCCGGTACAAACCCCTACCCAAATAATCTTGTTTTGCTGCAGGTATCTCTGCACGGCAACACCGGGAGCAGTACCAACACCGCCCACAAAAGCTAAAACACCCTGACGGTCAACCAGGTCTCTCACGCCGGCCATTGTCTGAGAAGGATTGTATTGATCATCGCGGATAAAATAGCGGATTTTTCTCCCATGGATTCCGCCTTCCTCATTGACAATATCGAAGAGAAGTTTACTGCCGCGCGCGACAGAGCCCCACGGAGCAGCGGGACCTGTCTGCGGTCCCCACTGACCTATTCTGATTTCCTGGTCATCAAATCCGGGCTTGGCGGCATAAACAAGCATCGTAGTCAGAAGAACCGCGCTTATAATCATAAATCCGATGAAAACTTTTTTCATAACACCCTCCTTTTCTTCATTCTATTTATTGGATGGAACAGTGCGTGTCCATCGTTAAGAATCCACTTTTTACTGCAGTTCTCATCCTTTGTACCAAATCCCTTTTTCCTTCAAGAATGTGAAGCTGTAATTATAGACCCTTTTTTCTCCAGTATCGGCATATTTTATATCTACATCCACTTCCACCTGCACAAATTTTTCAACGGCCGGATAGTTTTCCCTGTTATCATTATCCCTCAGCCGGTAGATATCCACGATGCGGTACGTTTGTATCCTGACCGGAGAATTTTTGACATCTTTTAAGTACTCTTCATATGAATGCGTTTTCTTGTAGTCCGAAGAAGAAGCAAGATACGCGTAAACCTGCTGATAATTTTCGGCCATTTCCGCCTGGAAATAGGCCTTTGCTGCCTGTTCAATTGCGTTTTTTTCCAGAAGAAATTCCACCTTTTTTCTCGGTTGGTCCCAGATAATCAAACCTGCCGCGATAACTACGACAACAAATATAGCCACCACAATTATTTTTTTCTTTTGCATTTTCCTCTGTATAACATCTTTTATTTTACTCTTCTGCCTTCAGTCCCGCACATTACACCTTCTTGACATAGTGCTTGGCGAAAAGACCGCTGGGGCGGACGCACAACACTAAAACAATAACAACAAAAGCTGTTATTGGCTTCCATGCCGGCCAGACATAACCGAAGAAGTTTTCAATAAGCCCCATAATAAAACCGCCGATGAGAACCCCGGGGATGCTCATGAGACCGCCCAGCACCGCCGCCGCAAAAGCACGGAGAAACGGCTCCATCATAAATCCGGGATCAAGAATAGTCTTGGCAGATAAAAGCATTGCCGCGGTTACGCCAATAACCGAGCTGAAGGCCCAGGCAAAGGCAAAAACGCGATCTGTTTTTATTCCCATTATTTTAGCGGCATGTTTATTTTGCTGCGTTGCCCGCATAGCTGTTCCCAGTTTTGTGTGCTGGAAGAAAAAATAGAGGAACGTCATGATAACAGCGGCAACGATAAAAACAGCGGCAGCCCACTCGCTGATAATGAAACCCGGAATAGGCTCATAGGTTACCTTATAGGAGACGGGAATAGAAAATTGCTTTTGTTCCGCTCCCCATTTCCAGCTGGCCAGACCCATAAGGAGCATTTGCGCCCCAATCGTTATTACGATGAGGCCAATGAGGGTGGGATTCTTAGCCGGTCGCAAGAAGAAATACTCAATAGCCACCCCCAAAATAGCCGCAAAAACAAGAGCTACTATAAAGGCAAGCCAAAATGGACAGCCGTAAATGACTAAAACATGGAAGGCAACAAATGTGGAAAACATAGCCATCTCGCCCGCGGCGAAATTAAGCACTTCCGACGTCTTGTAGATAATCACAACTGCCAGCCCGAAAAGACCATAACAGGCGCCCATAGCCAAACCATCAATTAATAATTGTCCGAACGGCATATTTCTCCTTTACTTATCTTTGCTTTCCTTTTTTGCCAACCCTCACTTAAAAAGGCCATGTTTTCCAATATTTTTTTATCCGTATCCATGCGCCGAATATTCCCAGAGGCTCAAACAGCATGATGCCGATCATCACCAGCCCCAGAGCTATATAATTGAAATTATCCATGCCTGTAATCGTCATCCATTGCTCTGACACCTTGATCAACAGGCTTCCCACAAAGGGAACTTCACCGACATTTTTAAACAAATCATACATAAGATAGGTAATAAGCGCCGCTCCTGTTATGGACCCCATAACTGAACCCAGCCCGCCCACAACAATCATGACGATAAAAATAATCGAAAGAATCAAATTAAATGTGAAGGGATCAAAAAAACCGAGAACAAAAGCGAAGAGCCCCCCGGCGATCCCGGCATAAAAGGCGCTTAGAGCAAAAGAAAGAGTTTTATACATCGTCAGGTTGATACCGATCACTTCGGCGGCAATATCGCTATCCCGAATGGCTACGAAAGCCCTCCCGGCCCTTGTCTTTAAAATATTTATCGCGAACAAAACCATGATTATCGTAAAAGCCAGGACAAGATAATACTTGCTCATCACCGTTTCCAGTATCCAGCTTAATCCAATTTGAGGTATTCCAATATCCAGCGTAGGAGCGGACAGTCCCGCGCGTCCGCCGAAAAATGGCGTGTGACCGATGATATGCATGATGGCCAGGCCAAAAGCGAGCGTAGCAATGGTGAGATAAGGTCCTTCGAGTCTCAGCGCCGGAAGTCCTAATATAAAGCCAAAAAAAGCCGCGATAAAAGCGGCGGCAATGATGGCAACGAAGAAAGGTATTTGCAACTTGGTCATGATAAGTACGGTCGCATAGGCTCCTATAGCAAAGAACCCCGCATGCCCCAGTGAGATTTGCCCCGTAGAGCCTACCAGGATATTCAGCCCTACCGAAACAATGATATAAACCATAATGAGATTTAACAGATACAATGAGTAGTCTGATAAATAGAGTGGAAACGTGAAGAGCACAATAAGAAAAACGATTGTCCAGAAAAGAATTGTCCCGCTTTTAAAAAGTTCAATATCTTCGTAATATGCGCGCTTCATGTCCATAGGATTATACTGTTCCTCTCATCTGCCGTAAGGTGCTTGATCTGATAAAAATTGTTTTTCCCAACGGAGATTATACTAAAGAGGTGCCTGGTGAGTCAAGATAAAACCATTTTTTAAATGCTGTGGACATTTATGTTAATGTTATTAGTATCAAAGAGTATATTATTTTTCACAAGAGTGGCATAATGTGATCGGCTTGGACGAAAAGCACAACTGCTAACTTTATCGTCCAGACCTGTTTTTTAAAAAGTTAAACCAACTTTGAATCTTTACCGATACCTTTTTAAAAACTAATTTTGTATGTCATGCAGAAAATCTCGCTAGGCTAATTTTCTCAACTCCTTTTTCAACACCTTGCCAACAAGACTTTTTGGCAGGGCATCCATGAAAACTATTTCTTTCGGCAGTAAAAAATTCGTTAGCTTCGTTTTGCAAAATTCCACAATTTCCTCAACGGTGGCTGTCTGGCCGGGATTCAATACCACAAATGCTTTAATGTTTTCCCCGTAAACGTCATCTTTCATTCCGATGACGGACGCTTCTGATATTTTGGGATGCGTAAAAAGCACTTCTTCGATTGTCCGCGGAGAAATATTTTCCCCTCCTTTAATAATCAAATCTTTCTTTCTGTCGGTAATCCAAAAATATCCGTCTTCATCTTCGTAGCCGACATCGCCGGTATGGAGCCAGCCGTCGCGAATTGCCTGAGCTGTTTCTTCCGGTTTATTCCAGTATCCTTTCATTAATTGAGGACCCTTAATGACAATTTCACCCTGCTCGCCGCAGGGTAGTATTTTGCTATCGTCGTCCATAATCTTCATCTCGGTGCCCTTCATTGGAATTCCTATGGAGCCGACCTTTTTTACTCCATCAAGTGGATTGGTGGAATTGTTTGCTCCCGCTTCTGTCAAACCCCAGCCTTCGATGATTTCACCGCCGTAAACTTCCTTGAATTTTTTCCACGTCTCCAGAGCCAGGGGTGCGGAGCCGGATATCCAAAATTTCATGGAGCTGACGTCGTATTTTTTAGGATCCGGATATAAAAGCAGATAAACGTACATGGTGGGAACGGCAGCCATGATATTGCCACGATATTTTTCGATGGACGACAAAATTACTTCCAGATCGAAAGAGTCGAGAAAAACGGTGGTCGCTGTCCGGAACATTCCGTTATTTATCGTGGCGATGCCGAAGGAATGACACAGGGGTAGAACGCTAATGTATATAATGCCTTCCGGAATAGCTAAACTCTCGAATTGCATTTTGGCGTTAGCGTAAAGCGAGTGATGAGTGTGCATGACGCCTTTGGAGTTTCCGGTAGTTCCGGCAGTATAAATAAGTGCGGCAAGCTCATCCTCTTTCATGTCTTCGAATGAATGATCTTCAGCCGAATTGTCCACGAGTTGATGGTAAGCGATGGTTCCTTCAGGAGCGTCCTGATCAATAAGAATTACCGTTTTGACATTGGGCACTCTTGCTTGCGCCGTATGAACTTGCGGAAGGAAAGCCATACTGCTGATGACCATTTTTGCGCCGGAATCCTTATAGATATACGCTATTTCTTCATCACTCATCAAAAAATTAATCGGCACGATAACCGCGCCCATCTTCCAAATGGCGTAAAAACTTTCCAAAACCTCGATACAATTGGGCATTTGAATGATAACCCTTTCTCCTCTTTTTACGCCCAGACTTTTGAGCGCGCCGGTCAGTTTTCGGGAGTTTTTTTGTATCTCAAAGTTTGTCAGAGCTTTTTCCTTAAAATAATAAGATATTCGTTCACCTTCCGCCAAAACTTTCTCTTCGCGAAACTGTGCCAGATTCATCATGACCTCCTAAAAAATTTACATGTCATTATATTTCTTACAAATAAAACATAAAAACCCTATGAGAAATTGCCGGTAAAGACTTATATAATTCATGCCTTAATTGGCTGAATTTTTGCAATGAAAAAAACCAAGGTTTTTTTCGAGGGGTTATTATCATTTCTGTAGTTTAATTACTTTATACCCGCGTTTACGAAGTAAATTGATAACGCTGTCCGTGCCGGCAAGGTGCGCCGCGCCTACGACCACCATAGTGTTTCCCGAACCATTAAGATATCCTTCGATATCCCTCACCCATTTATTGTTTCTGTCCACAATCAGGGTCTGATATAACTTTGGGTAACGTTTTAGTCCTTTGATGTAGAGCTCTTCCATTTTGGACTCATCACCATTTCTCCAGGCAGCCAGATGTTCTCCCAACATCACTTCAATTTGTCCGAGTTCATCAATAGCTTGAAGGATTTGGTCGCTTCCCACGCTCGCATCCACCGAAGCTAGAATACTGATTTGCTGATCCATCGTTTCCAAGCTTCCTGTAGCTTTTCCATCGTCCATAGCTTTATTTTTGAAGAAATAATCAACCCCTTTTTGAGGATCGGCGCCGATTTTGTTCATTTCTAATACTGTAAGCGTCATCACAAAAAAAGTCGGCTTAAAAAACTGGTATTGCGCCATCGGATAATTGCGTTCTCTGCAGAACCTTTCGGCCTTGGCGAAAGCCTCGGATGTAATATGCTCTTTAAGAGTTGTGCCGTCATTGTAAATTGCCTCACTTAGAAGTTTCCCCATATACTCCGGCCCTTCCATTTCACCGGGCGGAACTTCAAATACGATTTTGCGGGAGTCCTGATAAGCTGTAAAAAATTCCGCAGGCAAAGGATAATCAGACGCGCGTAACATATGGACAGAACCGGCAAGATAAACAGTAGCCCTGGAAGATCTTGCCGCCCACACGGAACTTTCCGCCTGCACACCGGAAGCCGTAAACAAAATAATTATTATCAGCGTCATTCGCAACAAATTCAGTCTCATTGAATTCTCCTTCTCTTGGACTAATCAAATATTACTTCATCCGGCTGAAAAGAACGCTCCCCAGCAGGAACATAGTTACCGCGAAAAAAGTGACGACGAGAAAATCAACATAAAACGGAAAAATATGGACATTGAGCAATACACCTCTAACTCCATCTACAGCATAGGTAAGAGGATTAAGCTTAACCAATCCCTGAAGCCAGAAGGGAAGCTTGTCGTCAATCGGAAAGAGAGCGCCGGATAAGAAAAAAAGCGGAAATATAAGAAAGGCCGAGATGACCTGGAATCCCTCCAGGCTATTAAAAAGAGAGCCGAGAGCAAGCCCCATCGAAACCAGCGCGATCGATGTAATAAATAATAAAAGTAGGGCCAGCGGAATGCCCCAGGGATTTATAGACGGAAACAAAAAGGAGAAGAGGAAGAGAACTATAATCTGTAGTGTAACATCCGTGCATCCACCCAAAACCTTTCCCATAAAGATACTGATACGCGATACCGGCGCCACCAGCATGGCCTTGAGCACGTCGAGCTTGCGGTCCCAGACTATATAAAGGCCGAAGTACACTGATCCGAAAAGTACCAGCATAGCCAGTATACCCGGATATATATAATCCTGATAATTGATATCGCTGACGCTGACGCTCGCTCCCACGCCGCTGCCGAACAGGAAAAGCCACATGAGAGGCTGAACGATGCTGGAGACAATTCTGCTTTTCTCGCGCTGGAAAACCTTGAATTCCCTCCACCAGACCGCGTACATGCCCATCAATTCTTTTTGTATGCGTCCTTCGTTCATAAATTCAGGACCCTCTCTGACGGTACCGGGCTACGGAATCCACCCAGCTGCCGGAATCTTCTATAGAATCTTCCCTGATATCCCTTCCAGTCAACTTGATAAACACGTCGTTGAGCGTAGGTACTCTCACCTCCACACATTCCACATCTTTAATTATGGAAAGAATTTCCGCCAGATGCAGATGTGCCTCTTTTGTGATTATTTCCAGCGTGCCTTCGTTTTCCTTGACTTCGTAAACATAAGGCAGAGCGCGTATTTTTTCCAGGGGAGATTCTTTCACTCTTATTGCCACCATATCTCCGCCCATGGACTCCTTGAGCCCCTCCGGTGAATCTAGCGCGATTATTTTGCCGTGGTCGATGATGCCCACGCGGTCGCATACCTGCTCGGCTTCCTCCATGTAATGAGTGGTGAGCACAACGGTGGTTTGCTCCGTTTGCGCCATCTTTTTAATATATTCCCATATGCGCGCCCGTGTCTGCGGGTCAAGCCCGAGCGTCGGTTCGTCCAGAAAGAGCACGGCCGGCCGGTGCAAAAGACCGCGCGCCAGTTCGAGGCGTCTGCGCATTCCGCCGGAATATGTGCGCGTTATATCATTGCCGCGCTCATGCAAATCGACTAATTCCAGCATCTGGTTTATTCGTGCTTCCCTGATATCCGAAGAAACGCCGTAAAGACGCGCATGCAATTCAAGATTTTCACGCCCGGTAAGAACAGTATCCAACGTAGGGTCTTGAAACACAATGCCGATCTGGCGCCTGACTCGCGCTGGTTCTCTGATGATATCATAACCGGCTATTGACGCGCTTCCGGAACTCGGACGAACAATGGTGCAAAGCATCCCGATAGTTGTGGTCTTACCGGCGCCGTTGGGGCCGAGCAAACCGAATACCTCGCCCTTGTGTATGCTCAGATCGATACTGTTGACCGCCTGTATTCTGCCGTAAATTTTTGTCAGGGCACTGGTCTTAATAATTTCCATAGAAAAAATTCATCCTGTATTTTTTAATACGCAGTAACCTTTATCAATCGGTAGCGATCGCTCCCGGCCAAAGATAATAAAAACCGGCCCGGGCACTAAGAATTTCCGGAAGCTCAATATTTACTAACGAAATATTTAAATTTTCAAACGCGGCTCCCGCGACGTTATAATAATTATCTTCGGGAAATTCTGCGCGGCGGTATACAACCACTTGGGCGTCTTCGGAAATTTTCGCCGTCTTTTTTGTTTCTTTAATCGCGTCGCTTATATAACCGATTTTGTCGATGAGACCAAGATGCAGAGCCTCATCCGCCAAAAATATGCGTGCCGTGGAAATTTCCGCAATGGCCTGCGGAGCAAGCTGGCGATGTTTTTTAACCAGACCGATAAAACGTCCGCCAAAGTCATTCATGCTTTTCTGCAACAGCTTTCTTTCGTCTTCGCTTGTATTCCGGAAAGGCGAGCCCATATCTTTGTATTTGCCGATCTTTTGCACATCCACACCGAGACCTATTTTATCCATCAAACCTTTGACCTTCGGCTGTAACGAAATAACGCCTACGGATCCCGTAATCGTTGTCGGATGCGCCATGATAATGTCCGCGGGAAGAGACATATAATAGGCGCCCGATGTGGCCAGATCCATCATGGAAACCACGATTTTGTTGCCTGTTTTTTCTTTGTAAGCGGATATTTCGTGATAGAGAAGATCGCTCGCGGTAATCGTGCCTCCGGGAGAATTTATTTTGAATAAAACTGCCTTGATTTGTTTGTCTTTTTCGGCTTTGTAAATTTGCGCAACTACCTGTTCGACAAGGCTCGGCGATGTGGAAATCAGCCCCTTTTTAGGATTGTCCGAAATCATTCCATTTACGGGAATCAACAATATTTTATCCGCACCTGCGCCTTCCAGTGTATATTCCTTGAGCGGATCGGGTGTCGCCTTAAAAAGATCGACTCTCGGCATTGAACATCCTGCAATTAAAACGATTAAAATCGGTGCGATAATTAAATAAATTTTTTTCATACTTTACCTCCCTTGGATTTTGCCACAACCCTCTTGTAAATTCCTATCATATTTTTGCTTACAGTTCCCTTAATTTTTAAAACCTTAAAGCAAATTTATTTTGAACTATCTTTTCCAATATCGTAGCATATTTAAAGCGTTTTGGGCTTACCAAAACTTTTCTCTTATTGACTTTGGCCTGCCTTTTTTATAAAAACGTGGCGGTCTTCTGAGGATGACCGCGCCTCTGAATAACTCTGAGGCGTAGGTATTAAGGAGGCAGTACATCATGGCAAAGGTTCAAGTATTCGAAAATAAGCCGCCGGTCCTCGGTATCAATAGTTTAGGGCGGATAGGCAAGTTAACACTGTGGCATCATATAGGAAGAAAGTATTTTAAAGAAATTGTTGTCAATCTCGGACGGGAAGCGGGAACGGGATTTGACGCTGTAGCACAAGCGATCGAAAAAGACGCGACCTATGGATTGCTTCACAGATTTCTCTACGGCATAAAATCAGAGCGCGTTATAAAAATAATCGACGAAAAAAAAGGTAAAATGCTCATCGACGGAGTACCGGTAACGATTCTGCGTGAAGCAAGAAACCCCGCGGATATTCCCTGGCGAGATTACGGCGCGGATGTTGTCATTGATTGCACGGGGAAATTTAAAGATCCGACAATTCCCGCCGATAATAAGAGTGGTTCTATCCGGGGACATTTTCACGGCGGAGCAAAGGTTGTTATCAATTCGTCACCATTCAAGATAAAAAATAAGGCATTGTCCTTACCTGATGATGCAGTTACTTTGATTTACGGAATCAATCATACGGCATTCGATCAGAAGAAGCATCAAATTGTTTCCGCCGCATCCTGCACGACGACGGGACTTGCTCATATGATAAAACCGCTGCTCGAACATGAGGAAACAAACACCATCCTTACGGCATCTATGTCGACTATCCACGCGGTGACCAACACCCAAAGTGTATTAGATAGTGTTCCCGAGGCAGGAGAGAAAGATCTAAGGAAAAACAGGAGCATCCTCAATAACATCATTCTGACATCTACGAACGCGGCTGAGTCTTTGGGAGAGGTAATTCCGGAGGTAAAAAATATCGGTTTTATGGCGGATTCCATTCGGGTACCGACCAATACTCTTTCCTTGATCGTGCTGAACGCTACTTTTCAAACGCGTGTAAATAAAAATGGTGTCGCGGCTGCTATCGACACAAAAACAATAAACGATATTTACCGAAAAGCCGCCCAAAGCAATCCTGAGCACTTAATCATATTTACCATGGAACAAAATGTTTCCACCGATCTTATCGGAGTAGACGCGGCGGTAATCATCGAAGGGCAATTCAATCACATTAGAACCGCGTTCATTAGCGTGGATCTTTCCCATATTCCGAATTTACCAAGCGGCCTGCTTAAGACATTTTCCGAAAAGACGATGAAAATACCAGTTGTCCACGCGAAAATTTTTGGATGGTATGATAACGAATTCGGCAGCTATACGAACAGAATGGGAGATTTGACCGTCTATATCCACAAGAACCTTTTATAAAAAACAGTTGCCGCTTTTGGAATTTTTACAGATTGACGGACACGTTCGGGAAACGCACCGGCATTGTATACAGCATAACCTTCAAAACTTTACATTATGCATTTCTCCGGATTCATATTCGTGTTTTCCCAAATATATCGTACCGCTCCAGCCGTTGATACAGATGAAATCTCCCGCGCCGATTTTACAACCTTCTATTGTCGCAAATCCGTCGGTCTCATAAACCTTAAGCTTGCTGAAACCGACAACGCCAACCTTGTTGAGTTGAGGAATGGTCACGGCCGCATGTGATGTGCCTCCCCCTTTCGCCGTCAAGAGTCCTTCGACTTGCAGGAGGATGCCTACATCATCCGGAACCGTGTCACGGCGCAATAAAATGAGGGGGGTTTCGGGCTCAGCAGAGCGGAAATGTTTAATGTCCGATTCAGCATAAACTACTCTGCCGCAAAGGGCGCCGCCGCTCACGCCAATGCCCGTTCCCATCACCGATGATTGCAATTCCTGGGTGTCCTTAAAACGTTTCAACCTTTTTACCGTTACTTGATCCATATCCCGCGTTTGCAGCAAATATAGTTTGTCTTTGCTTGTTCCTTCAAAAGTAAATTCAATCTCCTGATGGTTAAATTTTCTTTCGTAAATAAGATTTTCGGAAATTCTTATCAGTTCAGCGTAAATTTCCGGAAATTTTCCTTCCAGCGATATTTCCGAATCCCGGCGTTCCTTCATACGCTGTTTTTCGGAAATAGGATACGTTTCCACCAGGCCGGAAACAATATCGTCCCCCTGGACGCCGAAGATAAAATCTCCATAGAGCGTAACCACGGACGAAGCGCTTTTCGGTTCGCGGGTAAAAATAACCCCGGAACCTGAAAGCTCATTGAGGTTTCCAAAAACCATCGTCTGAACAATTACGGCCGTTCCCCACTTATCTGAAAGATGCATCTGATGACGATAGATTTTCGCCTGTTCGGAATACCAAGAATCAAAAACCTTGATAATGGCGTGCTGCAGCTGTTCTGCGGGGTCATCTTTAAGTTCGATGTTGTTGTCTAAAATGCTTTTTTTGTAAGCAAGCGCTATCTGTTTCATTTGTCCGGGAGAAAACTGGATTTTCCTTTCCACGCCATACTGATTTTTGAAACCATCCATTATCGCATCGAAAAAATTGCGGTTGAGCCCCTGAAACATACCCCACGTCTGTAAAAACCGACGATATGAATCCCATGCCGCCCACTGGAAATCTTTTTTCGCGCTGAGATTTTCGGCTATGGATTCGTTGATGCCCACGTTTAAGAAAGAATTCATCATACCGGGCAGAGAAACAGTAGCGCCGCTTCTTACGGATAACAACAAAGGATTGTGGGGATCGCCGAATTTACGTCCGGTCATTTTCTCCAGCGTGGATATTTCTCTATTTATTCGAACCGCGAGATCATTAAAGATATACTTATAACCGACGACGGCATCGTATCCTCGAAATACTTCGGTAGTAATGATAAATCCGGGAGGAACCTGAAAACCGCAGGAGATCAACTCTTTGAGGAAATATCCCTTGTTGCCCAGAAGTATCTGGTTATCCAATCTTTTGTTTTTCTTATAAAATGATGAAATGGCAAGCTCCGGATTATAGGACATGACAAGTTTTAAAATTTGTTTGTTATCTTTGAATTTTTCCAGTTCCGCGTTTAGGGTATTGATTACTGCGTTAACAAAATTGTCCAAGACCTGGAGTCCGAAAGCTGAAGATATAATCCCTCGAATAAAATTCTCCGATTGCTGATAGACGGCTTCTTCATCCTTTTGAATTCCAGCTTGTTTGCCGGCCTGTCCGTTGTGTTGAGAAATCTGCCCGATAATAACCTGTAGGTTGGAACTGTGAGCGTCTATATAGTAATCGCGAATAATATCCTGTATACCCTTAGAAATAAAACGGAAGATATCCGCGTATTGTTCCATGGAAAACTGCTTAATCGCCAGGGCGCTCGTTACGTATTTTACTTTGGCCGCCAGGCCTTCCGAGGAAATCCCTTCCAATTCCAGCGCGCTGATGAAGAGCCATAAATATTTATGAACGCTGACAATAGTGCGTTTGGTAATAAATTTGAGATTCAATGACTGGGTCAGCTCCTCTAACAGCATTGTGGCGAGACTTTCCAGCCGAAGCGAAAGGCCGAAAGCTTCAAATTTCTCCTCGCTGTACGTCCCATACATGGATGGAATGCCTGCCGCGATGTGCCTTTTGTAATATATATTTTCAAAGGATTGGGTTTTGCGTTCAGAGAGAATTTTCTCTTTCAACGTGGCCAGAAATTTCAGAATGATTGTCAGACTCTTATAATGATTTTTTATGTTGAGAGCGCTTTTCAACGACACAATTTCAGATTTCCGGAAAAGATATACCGATTCCAGGTCTTTCAATAAATCGACATACTGGGGAAAATATTTTTTATAGAGCAGCTGATAAATACGAATCATCAGCCGCGCGCGCTCTTTATCCCTTTTATTGATGCCTTTGATACTGCCAAGTTCTTTTAACACCTTGTCCTGGTGCCATTCGATAAACTCTTTCGGATTATTCTGAACTTGCGTAAATAAATATTGAAATACTTCGTTCATTCCGTCAAAATATTCTCCGGAGTTTACCACCTGCTCGTACACCTCATCAGGAAGATGTTTTTTAACAAATTCTTTATTGCCGGAATGCCAATACTGGAAAATGTTCTCCATAAATTCCACCAGCAGGCTGTTGCTTTCTACGTGGGATTGCTTGCGCAGGAAGTTCACCAGCTTGTCGTTGCGGAAAGAAAGCTCGTCCACTTGGGTGGTAATATCCCGCAACTCCCCTTCAGCTCCGATCTCGCTGAAATAAACCGGAAATATTCTGAGAAGTTGTTTTACTAGATTATATGCCGGCGCGATATCGGTATTGAGCAGTGCGGAGATGTCTTTTTGCAGGAGATCTGTGTCACGAACAAAAATCCCCCCGATATTCAAATTGACTATCAGGGCTGATATGAGCTTCTTTGTCCATCCGGGCTTCATGGCGATAATTTCCAGCCATGCCCGTATGTTTATTATATGAATTGGATTGACTTGCACCTGCCATTCGGCAGTCGTGCCCTTAACTTCAGGATATTGAAAGCCATAAGAAATGAGTTCATCAATAAATGTATCCGCCAGCGCCTGAGAGTTTTGTTCGAATACTTCCTTTGCGGTTGTTGTGATACAATCAATAATCGGGCCACGGTATTCATATTGTGAGCGGTTCTTTTTCAGAAAACCGAATAGCTTCCGCACAAATTCGTTGAGATTCTCTTTTTTTTCCTGCCCAAAGACCAATTTCAAACAACGGTTTATTTCCCGCAGGGCGCTTGCGTGGATATCGGAAAGACCCGGCACGCCCATGATGCTAAACAGAAAGTCCAGCTTCATCAAGTATTGGCGACCTTGATACGCCGGAGATTGTTCCAGCTGATCGGCAACTAAAAAATACCCATTTACTATTTGAAAATAGTCCGGCATCTCTAGAAAATTATTTATTCTGTTATCAACTATTTGCTTCCTCTCTGGGCTGAAACCTTCCAGCTTCTTAAGCAGCATCCGGAGATATTGGTGGCTCAGGGGCTGAATAATCTGGCCGTACGCGCTTATTGCCTCCTTGGTTTCTCCTTCTGTAAGCCAACAGGATGGGTCCGGCTGGGTCAGCCAGAATTGATAAGTAATCTCGAACATTTTATAAAGTAAGCGTTTGAAATTATCAGCCAAAACATCGTCGTTATTCTCGAAAACAAGCTTAATTGTTCTTTTGAGGTAAGCTGAACATTTTTTAAATATGGTTGTATCTTTATCAGAAAGATAGGCTAGCGCATCTATGACTTCGGCAAACAGAGATAAGTTGCGGGAAAGATTTTCCTCGCTCCGGGAAAGCATTGTGTCAATAAAATCGAATAGATAATGTATTGCACTGTCTCGTATCTCATCGTTTGCCGGAAACTTGATCACATCCAAGTATATTGTAAGGAGTATGGAAAGCGCGGATAGCCCATCTTTATGATGATTGAATTCGTAGAAATCTCCGACGGAAAGGGATTTCAACTCTGTGAGCACATGTTCCCAGTTGACGAAGGGATGATTTAACTCCGTCAGTAATTCTCTGGTTTTTCTCTGCAGGCCGTAATGGTCTTCTACGACTTTAAGCAGAGGCTCGTATTGGGGGGGTATTGCTATGGCTACTGACGTCCGCTCCAGATTTACTTTGAGTGCGGACGAAACCCAACCTTCATTCTTTTCCGTGGAATTATTCTTTTCCTTCATGTGCAAACTCTTCCTATGAACAATAGATTAACCAGAATTCCTGAAACATTTCAAGCACAGAACTTACGTGCCGTTATTAGACGATATCCGCTCTTTTATTCTCTGGTAATTAAATTTATTAAAATATTTTATTGACAAATATGAATATAGTTGTATAATACAACTATGATTAATAAAAAGACAAGTGCAAACTATCATGAATTGATGGAAATATTCAGCGGGCTATCCCAGGTGACGCGCTGCTGCCGCCAGGACGAGGCCTTTTGTGAAGGCGTTACCTTTCACCAGTTTATGATCCTGGACGCGGTTGTCAAACACAAAGAGCTGAATATGGCCGACCTGCACAAACATCTTTCTGTAGAAAAAAGCACAACCACCAGGCTGGTCAGCCCGCTCATTCAAAAAAAGCTTCTGAGGCGTGAGACAGCGCCGCATGATTCCCGTGCGGTAAAGCTCATGCTGACAAAAAAAGGAGAAAATGTCCATCGCAAGGTCTGGTCGTACATTACGGATTTTTTCCGCAAAGTTATGTGCAATATTCCGGAGAAAAAAGCGGATGTTGTTTTAGAATCTGTTAAAACTTTCATCGAAGCTATAAAAAATTATGCAAGAGAATGCAGTTGTTGTAAAGCACGAGTATGAACCCCAAAGCAAGCTGCGGGGTATTATACCATCTAAATTTGATAAGGATATTATATATGAATAAGATTACACTGCCTGTAATTTCAGACCAGTCGAGTTGCTGCGGTATGGAAAAAACAGCTCCGGACACTCCCCCGGGTTTAAATCAAACTTTTATTACCGGCTCTATCTCCATAGCCGCAGACAACCTGCCAAGAGTATCTTCCGCATTGAGTTGGAAAGATCATTGGGGAAGCATTAAAGCCCGCTGGGGAGTCGGCAGAATGGATTATGCTATTGATCCCGGTCTTTACGCGCTGGGCAATCCCGATAACAATTCTCCTGTTTTGGTCACGGCCAATTATAAAATGAGTTTTGACCGCTTGCGGGAAGCTCTGCCGGGCAGAGATGCATGGATTCTGGTGCTGGACACAAAAGGAATAAACGTCTGGTGCGCCGCGGGGAAAGGTACCTTCGGCACCGATGAATTAATCAGAAAAATAGAAGCAAGCGGCCTCAAAGATATTGTTCGTCACAGAAAATTAATTATTCCTCAGCTGGGAGCGCCCGGAGTAGTTGCCCACAAGGTAATGCAGATCTCCGGATTTAAAGTTTATTACGGACCGATACGGGCAAAAGACGTGGCGGCTTATCTTGATGCTGGCCTTAAGGCCACTGCTGAAATGAGGATCATGACATTTCCCTTGAAAGATAGAGCTGTGCTGATTCCCATCGAGCTTATCGAAACGATAAAACCTTTTTTAATCATCGCGCCCATTTTGTTTTTACTTGGCGGCATAGGAGGCCCGGCAGGTTTCTGGGCAAATACATTGAATTATGGTTTGTTTGCTGTTTTAGCATTTTTAAGCGCTATTTTGGGAGGAGTAGTTATAAATCCGATTTTTTTGCCTTATCTTCCGGGGCGGGCATTTTCCATAAAAGGTTTCTCCATTGGTGTAGTTATTGCCCTTATCCTCCTTTACCTGCGCGATATAAATTTGCAGGCATGGCCGGACAGAATCGAGGTTTTAGCCTGGTTGCTGATAATTCCTGCCATATCAGCATACCTGGCGATGAACTTTACCGGAGCTTCAACATACACTTCCTTATCCGGAGTGAAGAAAGAAATGCGCTGGGCACTGCCCCTGGAAATAACAGCGAGTGTTTGCGGCCTTCTCATATGGATAACATCACGTTTAATTCAATGAGACTTGACCTTTTCCAGGCAATGCCGCAGAAAAGGTCATTAGCCGAATTGACCCTGAGCGATTGAAATGAGCCGAAGGGTCTAGTGATTAATTCACCGCAGGGAGCTATGAAAGGTTGGGAATTCTGAGCTATTCCGTGATTCATGATATCGCTTTTACTAGGAGTCTAAAATGGAAAATTCACTTTACCTGAAAAATGTCGTCACCCTGAAACTTAATGAAGACAAATGCACCGGCTGCGGAATGTGCCTGGATGTTTGTCCTCATGAAGTATTTAAAATGAACGGAAAACACGTAACCATCCAAAATCGTGATGCCTGTATGGAATGCGGTGCGTGCAGTAAAAATTGCCTGGTTGATGCAATCTTTGTCCAATCAGGTGTCGGCTGTGCCGCCGCTGTTATCAATTCCATGCTGGGTCGTAGCGACGGCGCATGTTGCTGCGGTTCCGAACCCGCGGGCGCAACAACCGATAAACGCGGCGGATGTTGCACCTGATGTGCTATTTAATTCAAACTTAAGTTAAATTTTATCATGCAAAAATATTTCGGGAACGTGATCATTGGATTATCATATATATTAAGTGGCGGTTCCATGTTCGCCTTTGTGGTTTTCCTTTATGCCGGGCATTTGAATTTGGTTAATCTGGGCTTAGATGAACCCCAGGCGTTGCTGCTGAATGCCGGTCTTTCGCTCGCGTTTTTTATTCAGCATAGCACGATGGTGCGCAAATCATTTAACCGATTCCTATCCGGATTTTTGCCGGATGCATACAATGGAGCCATCTATTCCATCACTTCCGGGATTTTCTTGTTCTTGGTGGTCATCTTTTGGCAGGGCACATCCAGCTTATTTGAAGCCGAAGGCTTAACCCGTGCAATTTTACGTATCATGTTTATTCTGCCTGTTGCCGGATTTTTCTGGGCAGTCAAAGCGCTGGGTTTATTTGATCCTTTCGGCATAAAAGGAATATTAGATTACCAGCGGAACAAAAAATCTCGGCCGGTGGCTTTCACGGTAAGAGGTCCTTATCAATGGGTACGTCACCCGTTATATTTATTTATGCTGGTGATGATCTGGTCATGTCCGAATCTGACTGCGGACAGATTGCTTTTTAATATCCTCTGGTCTGTGTGGATTTTTATCGGCACGATTTTGGAAGAAAGAGATCTTACCGCACAGTTCGGCGATGCCTACCGCAAATACCAAAAAAAAGTGCCAATGCTCTTACCTTTTAATTTCATCGGGAAAGAATCACCGAGCTTAAATTAACGAAACTTCCTGAGTAGCCGATGTAACCACAAAGCAACGTTCAATATTGGAGTTGATATCAACAGGGACGACAAAGAATCCCGAACGGTCCGGCTGGTAGCCGGTCGTCGTGCCGACCATTAATTCCCCGTCTTTGAAAACTACTCTTATTTTGCGCCCAACTGACGATTTGGCCGGATCGAATTCTTTTTTGTCATCGTAATTCGGGTTGCCGCCGAATTCCTTAACAAAAAAAACTGCTTTTAGGCTGGTCGTGTGTAATTCCAACGGCTTGCTTCCCGGCGGGGCAGCCATCGGCACCAAATGAAAAAGGTCTTTATTGGGAAAAAAATCGTTAGTAATACCTTTCAACAGCCGCCCGTCCTGATAACGAACTACTATTTTATTCTGAACCATTGCTTTTCTCCCATCTATTAAATTTTATCATGCGGCATATCATGATAGCCTCGGAAAATATCTATCAATTATTACAGCATAAACCCCACGATAAAAAATATAAAAGAAGCCTTTTTTGCCGGCCTGCTCCTATAATTGGAGCTTCTGCCTAATTTGATTGGAAAGCAAATACCATTTTTGTACGTTATTTTCGAGCCGGTAATAATGGATAATATACGCGACCGATAAGGCCAAGAGAAGCACGGAGAGTATAATAGACGGCGCAGATGTCTTTATAAGAACGAATCCGAAAGAAAGCAACATAAAAAGACAAACAAAGAGCATAACAATAAGATGAATCAATCTTTCGTGTTGCATCCATTGAATCTGCTTGTCGTGATACGCGAGAAGCTCTCTTAATTTTTCCTCGTCTAGTTTTTTCCCGAGCATTTCTTTTACATAACTTTCATGCTTTTTCATGTAATCAATCATAATATATCCGTAGTATAGTTACTTCTAAGAATCTTACCATATTCCGAGAAAAAACATAGGTGTCTTTTTTTTGTATTCCAAATAATCTTTACCCAGCCGCATTTCGAGTTCCGGTTCTTCGACAGCTTTTATTTCCATAACATTAATAATAATGAAAAGGGGCGTAAAGATAAAAAGCAGCGAGATTGACCTAAAAGCAAAAGCAATGCCGAACAGAAGAATAAAAATACCGCTTAACATTGGGTTGCGAACATACGCATAGGGGCCAGCAGTAACCAGCTTAGGCGGTGGATTAAAAGGAACCGGCGTTCCCTTTACCTTAAAAAAATTAAGTTGAGACCAGATAATCAAAAGTAAGCCGATGGAAATCAATGGAATAGACAAAAATATATTGATTGGCGCCGGAGGAAATTGTGGAAAATGCATCCATTTGTCGATTAAAAAAGAAACTATCACAAACATTGTCACGAAAAGAACGTAGGATAGCCCGATAATCGGAGTAAGAATTAGCCGGAGCTTTCTGCTTCCTGTTGCCACCGTGTATATGAGGTTTATCCACTTTATTCTTAGGCTCAAAGTTTTATCCCCGTTCCAATTAATTTGTGAGTTTCTATAACTATTAATAAAATCTATATAAAACGAATTTCTATAATGCACGCTATGTTTAGTTGTGCAAATACTTAAGAACTTCCGCTTCTTTCTCGTGAGGCAGCACTTCAAAAAGAGCTAAGATATCTTTGGGTATCGAACGCAATTTGCCGGTTTTAGCGTTGACGAAAACCCAATCTGTTTCACCTTCGGCCAGAACGGCTTTATCCTTGACGCGAATGACTTTATATTTCCGGAGAGATTGCACTCGGCGAAAATTGGATACCCATGTCACAACAACAATTTTTTCACCGGCAAAAGCGGGGCGCAAGTATTCGATACGGTGTGTTCGCACAACCCACGTCGCGTCAATAGCCCTTGTCGCGTCAGTGCATCCCAAACTTTCCGAATGAAGAACGGCGGCATCCAGCATCCAGCGCAGATACTCCACGTTATTGACATGACCATTCTCATCTATAGTGCCTTCCGACACTGTCAATTCATATCGATAGATTTGTGACACTTAATTCTCACTCCTTATTATATCTGCTAAATAATTATTTGTTTTAACCTATCATAAAAACGAAAATCAACAAAATGGATTTCAAATAAGCGAGCCATTTTTACCTATTTCACAGAGCATTTATTTTGATCCGCACGTCGGGCCGGGTCCTGACGGTAGTATTCTTTAAGTACACGATAAAGATCGGGAGCATGTTTTATCATGAGCAGTGGTTGATCGAAGAATTGCTCCGTGGCTACAGCAAAGAATTCAGCTTCGTCTGTCGCGCCGTAGGCATTGAGAAAGGATTTTTTACCTCTTTCGGCATCATGTTTCAGGCGAAGATATTCCCGGGAACATGTTTGTACCCAGTCTCGGTATTCAGCCCGGTCTCGCAGTGGCGGTGTGCCGTCAGCGGCACCATCCAGCATATCCAGTTTATGGGCAAATTCATGATAAATAACATTGTGACCTAACTCGGGATGGCGACCACCATGCAGCGCCGCATCCCAGATGATAATGACAGGCCCCTGTTGAAAAGCTTGTCCGATAATGGGGTGGACACCTTCTACGGGTGCAAGCGGCGTTTCAAAAAACCCTGGTTTACGCGGAGGTGGAACCACGGTAGAAGGATAAACAATGATAGTGATGACATTTTGATAGTAGTTGTGCGGAAGACCAAGAAGCAGGAGGCAGGCCTGGGCGGAAATGGTGACGCGGATTTCGTCGGTAAGCGGAAGACCTCCCGCTCCTTCCCAGTATTTTTCGGCAATGAATACATGGATGAGAGAACGAAGCTGAGCGCGCTCGGCATCATCCAGCATGCAGTAGTGAGAAACGTTGCGCTGAATGATTTTTTCCCACGCGGGTGGAAATGGAGCTTTCATCAGCTTTTTTCGGCGATGGTCAGTAAACCAGCGAAACATTTCGATTCCTTTTCTTTATAAACAATTAGCAGATATGTAGCATAAATAGTAAATTAGAAAAATGAGGATTTCGAAAAAGAAGTTTTTAGGATAATAGCCGTTTAATCCGTGTTTCGTTTATTTTTCTTCAGGTCTTCAATTAATTGGCTTAAGAGCCTTAACTGTTCCTGCTGAATTGAAATCAGCTCTCTCCACTGCTCATTCTTGAGTGAGTCAATCTTTTCATGAAGAGCAATTATTTCAAGTTCTGCCTTCAAATTGACTTCATAGTCATGTTCCGCGCTTAGTCTATCTTTATAGGCCTGTCGATTTTGAGACATCAAAATAATTGGAGCTTGAATAGCGGCAATCATAGATAAAAACAGATTCAGCAGAATGTAAGGATATGGATCGAATGATTCATTGTATCTTATTAGAATAAACGAATTCAGGAAAACCCATGTAACCATCACACACGCAAATATAAAGATAAATATCCAAGATCCCCCAAAAGAAGCGACCTTATCAGCCATCTTCTGGCCCAAAGTCATTTTTTCAGAAAAGTCTCGAACAATATTTGTCGAAATAGGGGTTCTTTCGGTGATATGATGCGCAACATGTTTTTCTTGTTCAGTAAGCTTTTCATATTCCGCGCTAAAGAGTTTTTCCGCTGTATCGCGTACTTTCTTATCCATTGTGCTATCCCTTGGCGACTGTAGATTATAAATTGTACTTTAGCATAAAAAGACAAAATAGAAAAATAAGGATTACCTCGGAAAATAGATGAATTATCCACCGAATGATTTGATTTGCTCACTCTTGACAAATAGTTGGAAACATTTTTTAATACACCTCGAACGTTTGTCGATTATCTTACCGCGCGAAAAGTTTTTTATTTACCGGAGATAAAAACATGAACTCAAGAAAACATAATGCGCTAACTTCCCTGTTGCTTACTATCATTATCGGCGCCGGACTGGCGGCTTGCTCTTCCCCAGCCAAGTTGCCGCGCCTCGCCAACGATGCGGTGATTGTGGCCTTCGGTGACAGTTTGACTTTCGGCACCGGGGCGGAACCGATGCAGAGTTACCCGGCAGTTTTGGAACAGATGATTGGCTGGCGAGTTGTTAATGCCGGGGTACCGGGGGAAGTCACCGGTGAGGGATTATCCCGCCTGTCGGAGATTCTGGAGCGGGATAAACCGGCCCTTTTGCTGTTGTGCCATGGCGGCAACGACCACCTCCGGCGGTTGAACCAACAGCAATCCGCTAACAACATCCGGGAGATGATTCGGTTAGCGCGAGATAGAGGCGTGGCTGTTTTGCTCATTGCCGTTCCTGCGCCGGGGTTATCCCTTTCACCTTCGCCCATGTACCGTGAGATTGCCAAGGAGCTTTCTATGCCCCTTGAAGAGAAAATATTGTCTGAGGTTTTGGCGGATGCTTCGCTGAAATCAGATCTAATCCATCCCAATGCCGCAGGGTACCACCGCATGGCTGAATCTGTTGCCGCACTTTTGAAAAAAAGCGGTGCGATAGATTAGATCTCTTTTTGAAAACGCAGCACACTTACCCGGAAAGTTTTTCAAGCCGGGAAAGGTTCTACCAGAATTTTGTCGAACGGCAGCGAGACATCTTACATCCTTCAGTCTTCAGCCTTAAATATAAGGGTTTGACATTGCGTCATAAGTAAAGTAGGGTCCAACCATATTCTGTACTGTTCGCTGGTCTTTTATCAGTAGGGTACAGTAAAAGTTGAATTATGACAATTTGAAGTGCAAAGGCGGCCACCATGCTCTTTAGAGTCTTGGTGGTTTTTTTATTTCTGTCATATGGGCATTCGACTTTTAGTAAATTCTAGGAAAGGAGGATCCTAATTATGTCAGAAGGTAAAGTAAAATGGTTCAACGAGAGTAAAGGCTTCGGGTTTATCGAGAAGAGCGATGGTGGGGATGTTTTTGTCCATTTCAGCGCCATTCAAGCTGCTGGTTTCAAGACGCTAACTGAGGGCCAGTCTGTCAGTTTCGATGTTGTCCAGGGTAATAAAGGCCCTGCAGCAGAAAACGTAAAACCCTGTTAATTAAACCTTAGGTAAAGAAGAAAGAGGCGCTCCATGAAGGTATACTATCTTGGCGCGCCTCTCTTTTTTCAACACATTCTTTTACATTTGCAAGAAAGAAAAAAATAGGGGTTTGAAAATGGGAAATTCCAAATATAGCCGTGGAACACAGGTAAAAGAAAAAGCAAGACAGCAGAAGCAAATAGATAAGGCATCAAAGCGCATGTTGGCCAGGCAGAAGAAGGCACATATAAAGACGGGCCCTCCAAACGCAAACTCGGATATAGCTGAACCGATTTCCGCCCAGGACATTGTCGAAAGCACGGATTTACCCACACCTCCTTCAATAAAAAGCTAGTCAATCACGAATCAAAAGATGCAGAATACAGCGATACTGAGAAACGGTGATCTGCCATGTCGAACCGTCCCCATCTGTCATTGCCCGGCACGACCGGGCAATCCAGTAAGCCAGCCATTTCGGTCCACCTTCGTCATACCGGCGAAGGTCGGTGTCCAATATGCATTGGATAGTTTCCAGCCAGTGTTCCGGTATGGGCCGTACTAACGCCTTCAGGGTATTGGACTAATATCTTCAGTCTCTTGTGCCCCGAAGGGGCATCGATCTTCAGTCTAATATCCTCCATTTTCACTTGAATTCAAGACATATTGCGAGTATATTAAGTCAGCTTTTTTATTGCTTGATCATTTATCATATAAAGTGTTTCAAAAAAATAGGGAGCTATCTCTCATTATCCTCAACATTTTTTACCAATTGTATTTATTGCCCGCTACGGGCGACCTTTGTTAGTTAAGAAACAAAAAAATCAAATAACAGGAAAGGAGAAAAAATATGTTTACAATACTAATTATTATTTTAATTCTCTTCTTGATCGGCGCACTGCCCACCTGGCCTCACAGTAGGAAATGGGGATACTATCCCAGCGGTGTACTTGGATTGGTTGTTCTGATTTTGATCATCCTGCTGCTGATTGGTAGGATCTAAAGTGAGTTTAGAAAAACATTCGCGAAAGGAGATACAAATGATGAAAAAGTTCAAGAGGAGCATTGCCGTGTTGGCGATAATCGCCCTGATTGTTGTGGGGCTAGTCGGTTGCAAAGAAGGACCGTTGGAGAGCGCCGGTAAGAAAGTCGATAAGGCAGTAGAAGACGTCAAGAAATAATAGCCCTGGCGAAAATATAGGCCAGGATATAAGCCGCCGTTACTGTGAGGGGGTTATTAGGAATAGTTGTGTCTTTTTCACCCATTAATTAAATGGGCGCTGTCTTAGTTTCGGGGCTGTTCAAAAATGTTCAGAGGCAAGGCGCGCAAATAACCTAACCGCGAAGCGTATATAGATATACGTTGAGTGGTGCGGTTTGCAGCGCAACACAGCAGACGCGTGCCCTTTAGGGTATGAGCGTTTTTCAACAGCCCCTTAGTTCGTGTTTCTTCATCATGATTAAAACTGCAGAAATAGCGCCTTCGGTCATGCCGGGGATTCTCTCCATCTGGCCGATAGTCGCGGGTGTAATGCGGATGAGCTTTACTTTAAGTTCGTTAGATAAGCCGGGAATGGAATTATAATCAAAGTCCGGCGGAATTTTCTTTTTCTCCTGCTCTTTCAGCCGCTGAACGGATTCAAATTGCCTTTTGATATAGCCTTCGTATTTTGTTTCTATTTCGATCTGCTTTTTGACGAAGGAATCCTTCTGCGCCTCCCAGCCGGGGAATCCCGCCAGATTGTCATAAGAAATTTCATGCCTTTTGAGCAGGCCGTAAAGTGTTGTATGGTTGCTCAACGCCGGTGAATTGAGTTTTGCCAGCTGTTCGTTTATTTCCGGTAATGGTTTAACCGGCGACGCTTTCAGTTGTTTAATGCCCTGCTCAATTTGCCGTATTTTATCCTGAAGTTCCACGTAATGTTCTTGTGCAACCAGCCCTAACTCACAGCCCTTGCCCATTAAGCGGATGACGGCGTTATCTTCCCGCAGAATGAGGCGGTATTCCGCACGCGAAGTAAACATGCGATAGGGTTCATCCACGCCTCGGGTGACCAGATCATCGATCATCACCGCCATGTAGGCCTCGGAGCGATCCAGAATAAAAGCGGGAGCGCCCTGCGTCGCGCGCGCGGCATTGATGCCTGCCCAAAGGCCTTGCGCCGCGGCTTCTTCATAACCGGACGTGCCGTTAATCTGACCGGCCAGATAAAGACCGGAAATCAGTTTGGTTTCTAGCGTCAATTTCAATTGACTAGGCTGAACAAAATCATACTCGATGGCGTAAGCCGGGCGCATAATCTCGGCCTGCTTCAAACCTTTCACGCTATGGACAATCTGATACTGTAATTCCAGCGGCAGGGAATTACCCAGTCCCTTGGCATAAATTTCCTGCGTGTCGAGACCTTCATGTTCCAACACAACGGGATGGCTTTGACGCTCGCCGAAGCGCATGACTTTATCTTCCAGAGACGGGCAATAACGGGCACTGACTCCTTTGATGACGCCGGAATAAAGCGGAGAATGCTGAATATTGTCCCGGATCACGCGATGCGTTTCTGCGGAAGTGGCCGAAAAGAAAGAGGGCAGGCGTTCCGGCCGCAAGGCCTT
>MGQN01000020.1:47849-48523 GCA_001797845.1 Deltaproteobacteria bacterium RBG_16_44_11
TGAGGCACGCAGGCGCGGCGGCGTACCGGTTTTCATTCTTCCCATTTCAAACCCCAACTGCTTAAGACAGGCAGGCAGTCCAATAGACGCTAGTTCTCCGGCTCGGCCGGAAGCGGTTTGAGAAGCACCGATATGCACCAGTCCGTTTAAAAAAGTTCCGGTGGTTATAACGACTTTTTTCGCGCCGTAAAAATACCCGCTCGAATCCAGCACTCCTACGACCTTGCCATCTTCAATGATGAGGCTCTCGACCATAGCCTGCCGGATATAGAGGTTCTGCTGATTTTCGACTACTGCTTTCATCGTCAGTCGGTAGAGTTGCTTGTCGCACTGCATCCGGGAAGACTGAACAGCCGGGCCTTTAGAGGCATTGAGCAGGCGAAAATGCACGGCGGTTTTATCGGTGATTTTGCCCATCTCGCCACCCAGGGCATCAATTTCCTTGACTAATTGTCCTTTGGCCAGGCCGCCGATAGCCGGGTTGCACGACATCAGCGCAATCGAATCCAGATTGATATTGAACAAGAGCGTCTTGCAGCCCATGCGCGCCGCAGCCAGCGCCGCTTCACAACCGGCATGCCCGCCGCCAATCACCAGAATATCGTAATTATCAGACAACTTTTTTCTCCCTTAGCAAACACTTGCACTGGTATTAAATCAATAGTAAAAACTAT
>MGQN01000020.1:48541-50066 GCA_001797845.1 Deltaproteobacteria bacterium RBG_16_44_11
TCGTCATTGGAGACTAGGGGGTTCAAAAACCGGTTAAATTAAATCAACCGGTCTGTCATGCCGGACTAGATCCGGCATCCAGCAATTTTAAAAAATATTTACTGGATTCCCGCCTTCGCGGGAATGACAAAGGACATTATTAGTTTTTTACGGTATAGACCGTAAAAAAACAACAAAAAAGAGGCGGCATGCCTAAACCGGCTTTCTGGAAAAATAATAAACGATATTACGATCTGAAGAGTTACTGGCGTAATTTGTACGGCTGTAATGTGCACAAATTGCCCATTGACGCCGGTTTTACCTGTCCGAATCGTGATGGAAGCATTGCTTACGGCGGTTGTATTTATTGCGACGGGCGCGGTTCCAAACTGCGCCAGAAAGGCGAATTGCCAACGGTCGCCGAACAAATTCAAAACGGAAAGAAATTTTACAAACCTCATGCTTCCAAATTTATCGCTTATTTTCAGACTTTCACCAATACTTACGCGCCAGTGGAAAAATTGCAAACGCTATACGATGAGGCATTAGCTGAGGAAAATGTCATTGGTCTTTCCATCGGTACAAGGCCGGATTGTGTAGGTCCCGATGTTATCGATTTACTCAACAACTATGCTAAAAAATATCACGTCTGGCTAGAACTGGGCTTGCAATCAATTCATGATAAAACCCTACAGCTAATTAACCGAGGACATAATTTTCAGCGATTTCTTGACGCGGTAAATGTCTGTGCGGGAGGCAATTTGAACATTTGCGTGCATATTATTATCGGTTTGCCGGGCGAAAGCGATAAAGATGTGTTACAAACAGCGAGTTCCATTGCCGCACTGCCCATTAATGGAATTAAGATTCATTCCCTGTTGGCTCTGGAAGGAACGGCTCTGGGCGAAATGTACAAAAATGAATCAATTAAACTAATAACTAAAGAAAAATATCTTTCTTTAGTGGCTGATGTTCTGGAACTTTTACCGCCCGAAATGGTTATTCAACGCCTGACCGCCGACGGCTATCGAGATATTTTCCTTGCGCCTGACTGGGCAATGAATAAATTAGATGTGTTAAACGCAATTAATAAAGAGTTGGAGAGGCGTGATTCATATCAGGGTAAACACTATAGATAAAAAGGCAAATTTCGTTACTCCGGTGAAGACCGGAGTCCAGATGTCATTCCGGTGAAAGTGCTAAATCATTTAGAATACTGGATTCCGGCCTTCGCCGGAATGACAAAAGTGGTGCTAATGGACTTTTTAAGAGAGCACTATATAAAATAAGTATTGGATGTTGAGCACAAAAATTGCTAAACCCTCTTAAGTTAACTTGGTAATAAAATTATGATCGCAATTATAGACTATAATGCAGGTAACATAACCAGCGTAGCGCGGGCGTTGCAAAATATCGGGCAGGAGTTTGTCATCACGAATGATACTCAAAAACTGGAAGCGGCGTCACATGTAATTTTTCCGGGAGTCGGCGCGGCGGGTGAGGCTATGGCTTATCTACGCGAAAAGAAATTAGATAGCTGGCTTAT
>MGQN01000020.1:50090-53180 GCA_001797845.1 Deltaproteobacteria bacterium RBG_16_44_11
ACTAATGGGTATTTGTCTGGGTACACAGATCATTCTCGATTACTCCGAAGAAAACAAAACCGAATGCATCGGTCTTGTCGTTGGTTCAACAAAACGCTTCCCGGATAAATTATCGTCTGGAAGTCAGGTATTAAAGATTCCCCACATGGGCTGGAACAGCGTTACTTTAAGACGCAAGCATCCGGTGTTCAAAGATATCGAGCCGGCTGCCGAATTTTATTTCGTGCATTCCTATTATCCGGCGCCGTTCGATGAGTCAGCCGTTTTAGGCACAACCGGTTACGGCATAACATTTTGCTCGGTTCTGGCGGTAAATAATCTGGTTGCCATGCAGTTTCACCCGGAAAAAAGCGGCCGGCCTGGCTTACAAATATTAAGGAATTTTTGCGCGTGGAGGGGCAATGTTTAATGAAGTTATGAAAAATCAAAGTACGTCTAATTACAAACGACCTTGCAAAAAGCGCCAGAGGCAAGGCGCGCAAGGCACGAGGCGTGAGGCGTACTTTGGCGTACGCCGCAACAACGAGGGACGCAGCGCAACGCAGCATATGGACTCGTGTGCCCTTCAGGGTATTTTGCGAGGTCGTCATGCTTAGCAAAAGAATCATTCCCTGCCTGGACGTGCGCGCGGGCAAGCTCACCAAAGGCATTAAATTTAAAGGCAATGTAGATATCGGCGATCCGGTGGAAGCCGCGCGGGAGTATTACGAGCAGGGCGCGGACGAAATTGTTTTTTACGATATTACCGCGTCATCCGATAAACGCGATATCATGATTGATGTGGTGCGGCGCGTGGCGGAGTCGATTTTTATCCCCTTTTCCGTAGGAGGCGGCATCCGCAATCTGGAAGATATGCGCAAAGTTATTTTGGCCGGAGCGGAAAAAGTCAGCGTTAATTCCGCCGCGGTCGTCGAGCCGAAAATTATCACACAGGGGGCGCAGGCTTTCGGCAGTCAGTGTGTTGTACTGGGGATGGATGTAAAAAAAGCGGAAGTTTCTCCAAAAATCCCTTCGGGCTATGAAATTGTTATTGAAGGAGGCAGAAAGTATACCGGTATCGATGCCCTTTGGTGGGCTAAAGAGGCCCAGAACTTAGGCGCGGGAGAAATTTGCCTGAATTCGATTGACGCTGACGGTACACAAGATGGCTATGAGCTTAATTTAACGGCGCTTATTTCAGAAAATGTTCAAATTCCTGTTATCGCTTCGGGTGGCGCGGGGAAGCCTGAACACCTGGCGGAAGTTTTGACGAAGGGCAAGGCCGATGCGGCACTGATCGCTTCAATGGTGCATTATCGCACTTATACCATTGCCGGCATTAAACAATATCTAAACGGGCGACAAATCAAAACAAGAATGTTCTGGTAGTGTAATAACGAAAATACTTGACGAATTATCGCATGTTTTTAGATTACCGGGCGCAAAATTTTTCACTATACAAAGCCCGGATTAAGTATTAAGATTTTAGCGGTTAAGTAAGGAGGCGATTTAAGGTGGATAAAAAAAGACATGAATTAAATATCCAATTGGCGCAAATGCTCAAAGGCGGCGTCATTATGGATGTAACCAATGTGGAACAGGCAAAAATTGCCGAAGAGGCGGGTGCTGTTGCCGTCATGGCACTGGAGCGAGTGCCCGCGGATATTCGCAAGCATGGAGGCGTCGCGCGGATGTCCGATCCCGCCATGATTGCCCAAATCAAAAAAGCGGTGTCTGTTCCGGTGATGGCTAAAGCGCGTATCGGCCATTTTGTCGAAGCACAGCTACTGGAAGCATTGCGCATAGATTACATTGACGAAAGCGAAGTGCTGACTCCGGCGGATGAAGAATGCCATATTGATAAGACAAAATTTAATATTCCTTTTGTATGCGGCGCGCGAAATCTGGGTGAAGCACTGCGTCGCATTGCCGAAGGCGCGGCGATGATCCGCACCAAGGGCGAAGCAGGAACAGGAAACGTTGTGGAGGCTGTCCGCCACATGAGAACCATGAATAGGGAAATCAGACAATTGACCGAAATGCCGCACGAAGAAGTAACCGGTTTTGCCAAAACAAACGGCATGCCTTATGAATTGGCGCTTAAAGTAAAAGAATTGGGACGATTACCGGTGGTAAACTTCGCCGCGGGCGGCATTGCCACTCCCGCGGACGCGGCTTTAATGATGCAGTTGGGGTGCGATGGAATATTTGTCGGTTCCGGCATTTTCAAATCGGCCGATCCGGCATTACGTGCCAAAGCAATTGTCAAGGCAACCGCTTATTTCAACGATCCGAAAAAAGTATTGGAAGCTTCGATTGGGCTGGGTGAAGCCATGCCCGGCCTGGAAATCGCGCAAATTCCGCCGGATCAACTTTTAGCGGGACGGGGCTGGTAACGATACAATTATGGCTTTGCATCTGGTAAAAAACAGTTCCGCGGCAATTGGTGTTTTGGATTTGCAGGGCGGCGTCCATGAGCATTTGGATCATTTGGAACGCCTGGGACTTGCCAGCCGACGGGTAAAGCAGGAAGATGATTTTACAGCATTGGCCGGTTTGATTATTCCCGGAGGTGAAAGCACGTGCCTGGCGCGTCTTCTCAATATTTTTTCGCTGAAAGAAATAATCCTGAAAGAATTTCACCGCGGCATGAAAATCTGGGGCACTTGCGCCGGAGCGATTTTACTGGCTCAAAAAGTCGTCAATGACCAACCCTGCCTGGGTTTGATTGATATGGAAATTGAACGCAATAGTTTCGGCTCTCAACTCGATAGTTTTGTCAGTGAAGCTATAATTGAGGCTGTCGGCGATGAACCAATCCCTTTAACTTTCATCCGCGCGCCTAAAATTCTACGTGTGGGCAAAGATGTTAAAATTTTACTTAAAATTAACGATTACATCGCCGCGGCAGAAAACGAAAATGTTCTTGTTACGGTTTTCCATCCGGAATTAACGGGATGCCTAGCTCTGCATCGTTACTTCGCGCTCAAATGCGGATTAAAACCAACCGCCTCTATCCCCAATAACATTGATCCGCACTGGGAAAGCTACAGCTGGACAAGGCATTCGCGCATTGCTTGATTTTGCATATGCCTCAATTGATTAGATTTT
>MGQN01000020.1:53190-74345 GCA_001797845.1 Deltaproteobacteria bacterium RBG_16_44_11
GGGACGTCCGGACAAACTAACCGACAGAAAGGAGAAAATAGTATGGAAAAGAAAGACGTATATGTAGAAAAACTCAAAAAACAAATTGATGGATGGAGTGCAGAGATCGACAAGCTGGAAGCTAAAGCAAAAAAGACCAGGGAGGAATACGAAGCTCAAATAAAAACATTGCGACAGAAGTACGATTCAGCAAAAACAAAGATAGCGGAAATTCAACAGGCAAGTGAGGGCTCCTGGGAAGATCTCAAACAGGGAGTAGAAAGCGCCTGGAAAGTTTTTAAGCAAGGCCTGGATAAAGCTAAAGCCCGTTTCAAATAATAATTATAAGTACAGAGTAAACCGACAATTCTGTTTTGTTGATAGCAAGACGTAGAATTTGTTTAACTTCTATGAATACCCTTGACAATATCGAAGAAAATTTTTTTGCTGTTGGCCGTTATTGGGGAGGCTTAAATTCTTCTTTGGCTCAGGCCGGATCAATTTGGGCTATGAACACGGGCGTGTCTATTTCCGATTTTAACTGGGCATGGAATGAAAAATCTTTAACAGACAAAGATGCAAAATCAATTGAAGATATAAAGGAAATTTACAGGCAGAAAAATTTGCGTTTCTGGTGGTGGGTTTATCCTTGCGGAAACTCGGCAAAAACTATTGCCATGTTGCAAACCGCGGGTATGCGCCTGATTGAACAAATCCCCTGCATGGCCGCGGATTTGAAAATAAAATTTCTTGAACAAAAAATACCCGACGATATAACCATTTCTGAGGTTACAGATAAAGAATCATTATCTGTCTGGGCGGATATATCTTTTCGTGGATTTCAGATGCCGGAGCGTGCCAGAGAAAGCTACAATGCTTTTGTTTTATCATTTGAACGCGCAGGTCAATCAGCGCAAAAACTATTTTTGGCCTACCTGCAAGGAGAGCCGGTAGCCACATCTTTACTTTTTGTGCAAAACAACACAGCGGGAATTTATTATGTCTCCACGCTTCCGGCGTGGCGTAACAAAGGATTGGGTTTCTATGTAACGCTGGCCGCGATGCAGGCTGCCAAAAAAGCGGGATTTGAGAATGTTATCCTGCAGGCAACACCGGCAGGCGCAAAAGTATACCGGCGTATCGGCTTTAATGAATATTGTAAGGCGCAAATATATAAACTTTAAAACTTCATAATCTTGAAAGGCGTTGTTTGGTTTTGCTGAAGAGCTTCTATATCGTTGTGGAAATGTTGTAAGTGTTCTGTTATAAATATGCCATAATGATTTACAACTTCTCTATTTAAAAAGAAATGTTAGAATAACAAACAATAACGCCTTGAACCACGGGATTTCAAAAACAAAGAGAGCACACCATGCCTGTAGAAGATCTGAAGAAACTAAAAATTGAAAAAGCGGATAAAGCTATCATTACCGCCGGACGAAAAAAGAAACCGTTCATCATTGCTGCCATTATCATCGTGTTTTTGATATTCGTCATTTTATACAGGACGAGAATCATTGCCCCGGCAATAACCGTTGACGTAACAACCGTCTCTCAAGTTTATCCTTCCCAATCTCTTTCCGTACTAAACGCCAGCGGCTATATTGTTGCCCAGCGCAAAGCAGCGGTAGCCTCCAAAATGACAGGACGTTTGATAGCGCTGAATGTAGAAGAAGGAAGCAAAATTAAAAAAGGACAGATTATTGCACGGATGGAGAGCGCGGATGTAGGTGCGGCAAAAGATCAGGCCGCCGCGAACCTCAATACCGCCCGCGCCAATCTGGAACAGATCAAAGAAGATAGAAATAATCTCGAGAAGGACTACGGGCGCTATCGAAGACTGGCTGAAGGTGGTTATGTTGCCCAATCTGAGTATGATGCGATTAATACCCGCTATAAGCGCGCTATCGAAGGAGTCAAAGCGGCAGAAGCCACCGTAATAGCAGCTGCTGCGGCTCTTACAGGCGCCAGAGCTAATCTTGACTACACTTTGATCAGGGCTCCATTTAACGGAGTGGTGCTGACTAAAAATGCTGATGTCGGCGATATCGTGACTCCGCTGGGAGCCGCCGCCACAGCCAAAGCCGCCGTTGTAACAATTGCCGATATGAGTTCCCTGCAGGTAGAAGTAGATGTATCGGAAACCAGCATCACATCCATTCGGGTCGGCCAGCCTTGCGACATCCAGCTTGATGCTTTGGCGGATATGAGATTTCGCGGCGAGGTTCACGCCATTGTGCCGACAGTTGACCGCAGCAAGGCAACTGTTCTGGTCAAAGTGCGGTTTCTCGACAAAGATTCCCGCATGCTGCCGGATATGAGCGCAAAAGTTTCCTTTCTTTCCCGCAACCTCAAGCCCGAAGAACTGAAACCACGCATCGCGGTAAGTCAAGCGGCATTGATCAATCGTGGTAATCAGAATGCTGTTTTTCTTCTCCGGGGTAACCATGTTCAGCAAACATCGCTCCAGCTTGGAAAAAAGCTAGGCGACATGATGGAGGTTACAGAAGGACTTAAGCCGGGTGACCGTGTCGTCATAAATCCACCCAAAGGTTTGAAGGACGGATCAAAGATTAAGATTGCGGAAAGGTAAGGTTTATTTTTAAAATCCCCCTTTATCTTGTGCCCTCGCGTGACCTTCAGGTTATTAGGGTATAAAGGGGGATTGAGGGGGATTTTGGTAATTACATAAAATCCTCCCTAACCCTCCTTTAACAAAGGAGAAAAATAATAATCGATAATAAATCATGACTCAACAGAATAACACTATTGTCGAAATTAGAAATGTCTATAAATCTTATCATCGGGAAAGCCTGATTGTACCTGTGTTGCATGATATTACGTTTGATATTGCCGAAGGGGAATTCCTGGCGCTCATGGGGCCATCCGGTTCCGGAAAAACCACACTTTTGAATCTGATCGCGGGAATCGATAAGATCGATAAAGGCACAATCCGTGTCGGCGATGTCGATATTTCTACCCTTTCGGAAACTGAGCTTGCCCATTGGCGCGCCAATTCTGTCGGTTTTATTTTTCAATTCTACAATCTGATTCCCGTGCTGAAGGCCATCGAAAATGTGGAACTGCCGCTCCATCTGACATCCTTACCGACAAAAGAGAGACGTTCGCATGCGGAAATGGCGCTAAATTTGGTAGGACTTAGCCATAGGATGGATCATTATCCCGGTGAGATGTCCGGCGGTGAGCAACAGCGAGTGGCCATAGCCCGCGCCATCGTGACCGATCCCACCATTCTTGTCGCCGACGAACCCACGGGGGATCTCGATCGCGTCTCTGCTGAGGAAATACTTTCGATGATAGAAAGACTCAACACGGAAATGGGCAAGACCATTATCATGGTAACCCATGATCCTCGTGCAGCACAGCGGGCGAAAATCCTTCGGCATCTGGATAAGGGGTATCTGAACGATGATGCTTCTCAAAATCCTCTTTAGAAATGCCTTCCATAATAAGCTGCGCAGCAGCCTCACCATCCTGGGTATCGCGGTGGCGATTCTGGCCTTCGGTCTTTTACGGACGGTAATCAGTTCCTGGTATTCCGGTGTCGAAGCCGCCTCAACCACACGCCTGGTCACCCGTAATGCCATCTCGATTATTTTTCCACTGCCCATTTCTTATCAGGAGAAAATCCGTCAGATCGCAGGAGTGAAAATTGTTTCCTATGGCAACTGGTTTGGCGGTGTTTATATAGAGGAGAAAAACTTTTTTCCTAATTTTTGTGTAGAGCCCAAAACTTATTTTCAACTATATCCGGAATTCGTTTTGGATCCGCTGCAACAAAAGGCGCTTCTTGCCGACCGTAAAGGCTTTGTTGCCGGCCGAAAACTTGCGGAAAGATTCGGTTGGAAAATTGGAGATACAGTAATCCTTAAAGGAACTATATACCTTGGTAACTGGGATTTTGTGCTCCGCGGTATTTATCATGGTCGTGACGAAACTATCGACGAAACCCAGTTTTTCTTTCACTGGACCTACCTTAATGAGGTTATTAAAAAAAGATCTCCTAATTGGGCTGATAAAGTCGGTTTTTATATGATCGGAATCAGCAGGCCCGATATTGCGCCGGATGTGGCTTTAGCTATCGATAATGCATTTAAAAATTCTCTAGCCGAAACATTGACAGAAACGGAAAAAGCCTTCAATCAGGGCTTCATCGCCATGAGCGGAGCAATCGTTACGGCCATCCAGATGGTTTCTTTCGTCGTCATCTTCATCATCATGGCGGTAGTTGCCAACACAATGGCTATGACGACACGCGAGCGTACTGGTGATTACTCCATTATAAAGACACTGGGTTTCGGCGCCAAAGATATAACTATTCTTATTTTTGGCGAATCGTTGATAATTACCGCAACCGGATGTATCATCGGCATTATCCTGACCTTTCCCGCGGCTAAAGCTTTTGGCCATAGCCTGGCCAATTATTTTCCTGTTTTTCTCGTTTCTGCGGAAACGATTTATTATGATATTGCGGCCGCGTTTCTCATCGCGGTTCTGGCGGCGATTATCCCCACTCGTCACGCAATTCGCATTCGCATTGCTGATGGCTTAAGGAGGATTGGCTGATGGTTGTTCCCATTTCCTACAGCATCCGCAACCTCTGGAAACGCAGATTGACAACAGTGCTAACCGTGTCCGGCATGGCATTGGTCGTCTTTGTTTTTGCCGCTGTTTTGATGATGGCCGCAGGCCTGCAAAAGACACTGGTGGAGACCGGATCGAGTAACAACGTTGTGGTCGTGCGCAAAGGTTCGGCATCGGAAGTTATGAGCTTTATCGAACGCAATCCGGCATCCATCGTGGAAATGCTATCGCAAATGGCGATGAGCTCCGATGGAAAACGGCTGGTTGCCAAAGAATCCGTTGTTCTGATTGCCTTACAAAAACGCGGTACAGAGAAGACAGCAAGCCATTCCAACGTCGTGGTACGAGGCGTACAGGAACAATCGCTTCCTCTGCGGCCGCAAGTGAAGCTTGTCGCCGGACGCATGTTTAAAATGGGATCATCAGAAGTTATTGTCGGAAACAGCATTGCCAAAGGATTTCAGGGTGTCGGGCTACAGGGCACACTGAATTGGGGTATGCGGACATGGACGGTTGTCGGCATTTTCGATGCGGGCAATACCGGTTTTAGTTCCGAAATCTGGGGTGACGTAGATCAGATCATGCAAGCCTTTCGGCGTCCTGTTTATTCATCGCTGATTTTCCAATTGCAAAACTCCGCGGATTTTCCGCAAGCAAAATCTGCCATCGAAACAGATCCGCGATTGAAACTGGAAGCCAAAAGAGAAACAAGATATTATCTTGATCAATCGGAAATGATGGCAAAGTTTCTGCGGATTCTTGGTATGTCGCTTACCATTATCTTTTCCATAGGCGCGATCATCGGGGCAATGATCACCATGTATTCAGCAGTGGCCAACCGTACAGCGGAGATCGGCACATTAAGGGCGCTTGGTTTCCGCAGACGCAGTATACTGCTGGCATTTCTGGCCGAATCGCTTTTGCTGGGTTTTATCGGCGGCTTCGTGGGATTATTTTTTGCGTCATTCATGCAGTTCATTACAGTTTCCACCTTAAATTTTCAGACATTCTCCGAACTGGCTTTTAAATTCACTCTCAGTGCCCGCATTATTATTGAGGCGATGGCATTTGCTCTGATTATGGGACTAATCGGCGGCGTGCTGCCGGCATTGCGCGCCTCACGCATGAACATCGTTGATGCCCTAAGAGCGGCATAGGTAGAAATGATACAAAATTGTTCAATTTTAATTTTTCGACTACGTCCTTGTTGCGCTCTCTTGCTTCCCTCCCTGATTATATTCACAAATTATCCAATATAATTCGATCATTATCTATTTGGCATTCCTGTTGCTATATAGCTTTCATGAGATGCAATGTAATTTGAAAATTCTTTAAGGAGGTTAATATTATGAATAGTGGTGATACTGCGTGGGTTTTAACAGCTACAGCATTAGTGTTGTTGATGACTATACCGGGACTGGCATTTTTTTATGGAGGGCTTGTTCGCCGGAAGAATGTTCTTTCCATTCTCATGCAATGTTTCATCATCCTTTGCGTTATCAGCTTGCAATGGATGCTTTTTGGTTATTCTCTAGCCTTTGGTCCTTCTTTCCATGGTATCATCGGTAACTTGGATTGGGCCGGGCTGAACGGTGTCGGCATGGCGCCCAATCCCGCTTATGCCGCGACCATTCCTCATTCCGTTTTTATGATTTTCCAGGCGATGTTCGCGGTTATTACACCGGCACTGATTATCGGCGCATACGCCGAAAGGGTAAAGTTTTCTGCTTTTCTGCTTTTTACTATTCTTTGGTCAACTTTTGTTTATGATCCGCTGGCGCACTGGGTCTGGAGCACAGGTGGCTGGCTGAAGGCATTAGGTGGACTTGATTTTGCCGGGGGCATTGTTGTCCATGTCAGTTCCGGTATTTCGGCGTTGATTCTTGCTTTATTGCTGGGTAAACGCATTGGTTATAACCACAAACCGATTCGTCCGCATAACTTACCTTTTACCGTTATGGGCGGAGCGCTTTTGTGGTTCGGTTGGTTCGGCTTTAATGCCGGAAGCGCTCTGGCCGCTGATGGAATCGCGGCCAATGCTTTTGTGACAACACATATGGCCACAGCCGCCGCGGGTCTAACCTGGGCACTAATCGAATGGTGGCATAACGGATCTCCGACAATCCTTGGCGCAGTAACTGGAGCTGTCGCCGGCTTGGTTGCTGTTACACCCGCCTGCGGTTTTGTCAACCCGATGAATGCCATGTTTATCGGTATTATGGTCGCGGTTATTTGCTATCTGGCAGTGGCAGTCATCAAAGCAAAACTCGGTTATGATGATTCTCTTGATGCTTTTGGCGTGCATGGCGTGGGCGGAACTGTTGGAACGATTGCCACGGGTATCTTTGCGCAGAAATCCATTAACGCGGCTGGTGCGGATGGCCTGCTCTTCGGCAACGTCCATCAGCTCTTTGTTCAAGGCCTGATGGTGGTTGTCACCATAGTTTTTGCCGTGGTCATGACCTTCGTTATCTTCAAGGTTGTAGATGCGATCATCGGAATGAGGGTTGAAGAGAATAATGAAGTTATGGGCCTCGACTTAACACAGCAGAGTGAAGCTGCATATACAGTAATCGAATAGGAGGAGATGAATATGAAATTAATAATTGCTATTATCCAACCACATAAGCTGGAAGCTGTGAAAAAGGAGCTTGAGGCGGTAGAAGTAAATTTGATGACCGTCACCAATGTTCTGGGTCAGGGCAGGCAGAAAGGCCATACAGAAATATACCGTGGAGCAAAAGAAGCAGGCGGCTTACTGAATAAGGTTAGATTGGATATCGCCGTAAATGAAGATTTTGTTGAACCGACAATTGCGGCCATTAACAAAGGAGCCCGCACAGGAGGCGTTGGTGACGGTAAAATATTTATTGTGGATTTGCATGAATGCATCCGTATCAGCAGTGGAGAACGAGGCGGCAAAGCCATAGGGTAGAGAGCAGCAAAAGTGTGACCATCAACAAAATTATTGCCGTTGCCCAAAAATATTCTATTGCGGGTAACGGCAATTTAATCCATGAGTTTTGGTTTCTGTATGGCTAGATCAGATAGCTAAACTACACTTTTGATTTTCACCCTTTAAAATATGAAAAAATAATAATGACAGGATGAGTGCCAAAGCTATAGACAATTTGCATCGATAGTAAACAACAAAATTGTTCAATTTTAGTTTTTGAACAACATCATTGTAGTGTTTTGCCATTTTTCCCAGAAGCCATTTTATAAATTATTTAATATAATTAATGTATTACCCGTTTGGCATTCCCATTGCTAAGTAAACTCCATTAAGAACAATTTAATACTAAATTTTTAAGGAGGATAGTGCGATGAATAGTGGTGATACTGCGTGGGTTATTACGTCCACGGCACTGGTATTGTTGATGACAATACCGGGCTTGGCATTTTTTTATGGAGGACTTGTTCGACGAAAGAACGTGCTTTCTATACTAATGCAATGTTTTATTATCATGTGTATAATAAGTCTCCAATGGGTGTTATTCGGTTATTCCCTGGCCTTTGGTCCTTCTTTCCACGGCATCATCGGCAATTTTGATTGGGCTGGCCTGAAAGGCGTCGGCGCCGCTCCCAACGCGGCTTATGCGGCGACCATTCCGCATTCCGTTTTTATGATTTTTCAGTGCATGTTTGCCGTGATTACGCCGGCTTTGATTATCGGAGCTTTTGCCGAGCGGATGAAATTCTCCGCGTTTCTGATTTTCACTATCCTCTGGGCTACCTTTGTCTATAATCCAATTGCTCACTGGGTATGGGGTACGGGAGGCTGGTTACGCAATCTCGGTGTTTTGGACTTCGCAGGGGGAGTAGTTGTTCATACAAGTTCCGGTATATCCGCTCTTGTAATCGCTTTGCTCCTTGGCAAGAGGGAGGGATATAAAAGACAACCCTTCCGGCCTCACAATCTGCCTTTCACTGTTTTGGGCGCCGCCCTGCTCTGGTTCGGATGGTTTGGCTTTAACGCCGGTTCCGCTCTGGCCGCAGACGGAATAGCCGCCAATGCTTTTATAGCCACGCATGTCGCCGCAGCCGCGGCAGGATTAACCTGGGCTTTAGTTGAATGGAAGCAAAATGGCGCACCGACGATCCTCGGAGTATGCACGGGCGCCGTCGCGGGGCTTGCCACTATCACGCCCGTCTGCGGTTTTGTAAACCCCATGAATGCCATCTTTATCGGCGCACTTGCCGCCGTATTTTGTTATATCGCTATCGCGGTTATTAAAACCAAACTGGGCTACGACGACGCCTTAGACGCATTTGGTGTTCACGGTGTGGGAGGTATTTGGGGCACAATTGCCGTTGGTCTTTTCGCAGAAAAGGCGGTTAACGCCACCGGCGCAAACGGGCTTTTCTTCGGAGACACCTATCAATTGCTCGTGCAATTAATGATGGTGGTCGTGGTTTCGGCTTTTGTGGCAGTAATGACATGGATACTCTTTAAAGTTGTTGACGCGGCCATCGGTATGCGGGTGGAAGAAGAACAAGAATTTATCGGCCTCGACTTAACACAGCAGAGTGAAGCTGCATATACAGTAATCGAATAGGAGGAGATGAATATGAAATTAATAATTGCCATTATCCAACCACATAAGCTGGAAGCTGTGAAAAAGGCTCTGGAGGATGTGGATGTAAATCTGATGACCGTCACCAATGTGCTCGGTCAGGGAAGGCAGAAAGGCTATACGGAAATATATCGTGGAGCGAAAGAAGCAGGCGGTTTGCTAAGTAAAGTAAGATTAGATATTGCTGTCAATGAAGGTTTCGTTGAACAGACGATTACGGCCATTAACAAAGGAGCCCGTACGGGAGACGTTGGTGACGGTAAAATCTTTATTGTTGATTTGCATGAATGCATCCGTATCAGCAGTGGAGAACGAGGCGGAAACGCTATCGGTTAGAAAACAACAGCGGGGAATGAAGAAAAGAGATTTCCTTATTCAATGAAGCTGTGACAGTCAAATTCGGTTTTAGCATATTTTTAATATTGCCGTTACCCGGCGCGATTCCAGCAGGGGTAACGGCGATTTATTTTATAAGACCAACACATGTTTATAATATTATTTACTTAGTCAAAAATTTGTTGTATTAACGCAAGGATGAAAAAGATATTTATTTTCAATTTAATATTTATTTCTTTAACTTCATTTTGCTTTGCCGGTGAAGGCCAACAAACCAAAGTCATTAAGATGCAAGTCGGAGATAATTTTAGTATAACCCTAAAAGCCAATTCAACAACCGGTTATCAATGGCAATTTGCTATACCGTTGGGCCAAAACATGCTTCAGTTAATTAATTCAGAATATATAGCGTATAAAACCAGACGTGTCGGCGCGGAAGGAAAACAGGTATGGACATTCAAAGCGCTCAAAGCCGGCGAAACGAATATCTCGTTTAAATATGTGCGCCAATGGGAGGAAAATGCTCCGCCGCAAAAAGAAGCATCCTTTGATATTGTCATAAAGCAGAAACTAAGATAAACGCAAGCACCCCGAATCCGAAACCAAGAAAAAATAGGAGCATATTAATCAAAAACAGACGGGAAGGTTTCCACTTTCTGCTTTGAGGGAAAACAGAGTCAAATAAAAGACTCCACGAACCGGCAAAACAAAAAAGCATGACCAGGGCTGCAGGATATTTCACGGAAAAGAGGCTTGCCCCCCGCGCGGGTAAAAATAGCCCCAGAGAGATGTAAACGGAGTTGAACATTTTACGCCGATAAACCCAGAGCAAACATCCAGCCATAAAGGAAAGCATGACCGGGGGTATCCAATCACAAGCGGTAAATGCCCTGTAGCGCACTATTTGCGACTCAAAGACTTTCACCGGCATTAAGGCCGCCGAAGTCAATATATAAAAGACTAAGGCCAGAGCAAGCCCTACCTGACAAATGGCTACGCCAAAAAGCTCTGATAATGATTTTTTACCTGTGGTCGCCATTTTCCAAACCCCAAAATTTCACAAAAACTGTCCCTTTCGTCTATTTACTATATTCTATGATTAGACGGCTATTTTTTCAACCAACAAATCAATTGATGAAAAGACACTGGAAAATCTTTAATGACTTATTTACACATAACATCGCGGAGACTTCATCAGGTATGTTATTGTGTCACTTGTACCAAGTTTACTTAAGAATGCACTCACTGTAATTGTATGTTCTATCGCATTTCACGGCTCGTTCCTGTTTTTCCATATAATTTTATGAAAACCAATATAACCGGCCAAATTTCGTTTTGAGAATTTTGGCTGGCCAAAAGCCGGGGGTGATTATAATCTTCGGTAAAGCCGTTTTTCTTCGAGGCTAGAATAAACTTTTTATTTTGGCTATTCAGAGCGCTGAACAATTCATAACAGCCGCCGGGAGGAGCAATTTTATCATTACCTCCGGCGATACAGAGCACCGGTATCGTAATTTTTTTCATCGCCTCTAAATAATCAAATTTATCATATCCGCGCCACTTGCCCGTCCAATTCCACCGGCACCATTGCGGCATAAAGCCCATGCGCTCATTTTCCGGACCTAAGCCAAAAAGAGGACCGGGCATTTGACCAAACAGACGCATGATAATTCTGACCAATATTATGCCGATTTTATGGAAAAATGTTTTTCCTGCGCCTGTTGTTTGAGAACCAAGAACGACAAGAGCCTGGATTTCTTTTTGTCTGTCGTTATTCCTGGCCATGTACATCAATGGTAAAAATCCGCCGCCGCTGTGAGCAACCCAAATACATTTTTTTTGTTTTGTTTCCGTTTGCACCGCTTTTATAACGGAGGGAACATCACAAAGCGCGTAATCTTCCGCGTCAGGAGTCAAATCCCCGAATTCGCTTCGGCCATGGCCGCTCCATTCATAAATCCAGCAATCAAACCCTTCCTTGTTCAGAAATTTCGCCAACTCCTGACAAATGGACGCGTTGGAAAAAGTGCCGTGCGTTATAATGACCGGAGGATAAATTGACGACCTAAGAGGAAATCTATATAGAGCAAGCTTGCTGTTTTTTTTACTATAAACAAAAGAAGGCTTAGGTAGAGAATTTTTTTTCATATAGGTCATAAGAATTATCGAAATATACTAAGGCGGTTCAAGCTATATATGTACCTGTCACTTTTATTTACGGCAGATTACCTATAAATCATACAAGTAGCAGTGGCATGGGCGTACAGATTGCCCTCGTCATCTTTTAGCGTCCCTTCGGATACCCCAATCTTTTTGGATATATTGATGACCCTTCCTTCCGCCACCAACTCTTTCTCCAGAGGAATAGCTTTCAACATCATAATATTCAAATCAAGGGTACCATAGCCAACACCTGCTTCCAGCATAGTGTGTACCGCACATCCGGTCACGGAATCCAGCACCGTTGCCGCGAATCCGCCGTGAACTCCGCCAAGCGGATTGATGTGCCGTTTATCCGCTTTAGCAGAAAATTTGATGTAGCCGCTGGCTACTTCAACTGGTTTCATCGGCACAATCTCCGCTATAGGCGCACGAGGAATGCGCCCTTCTAGCACACCTTTCATCAAATCTAAACCGCTTAATTTTTCCATATTCATTCGTTTTCCTAATTCCCGTATAACGTGCGAATCACCGGTAACCAGAAGGCAAAGGCTGCGATCCATCCCTGTACATGCGCTAGTTAGTACTCCCTAATCGATTACTATCTTTTCCTCTCAGTGCGACGGTCAAGTGCAACTAGCAATCGTCTCCCGGTATTTAACGCCCAGTCTGCTACATGAGGATCGACCTCTACACCATGCACTGCTGAATTCAGTAGACCCACCATATCCGCTAAGACGCTCCGTTCTTCATCGGTAAGCAACCCTCGCTCACCAAGCATATGAAGTAGCCGCCCCACTCCAGCACGGGAAATTTCCAAGTTGTTCAGTCGGGCAAGGTGTACCAGTCGCTTTTTGATTGCGATTCGCAAACCCGCAAGGGCGAGTGCTGGATCTTCTTCTGCAACCAACTCAAATGAGAATTCCGGTGCCTGAGCTGATTGTGCCTCAGTAGCAAGAAGGCCAATATTCTCAGCACGTTTGGTAGTCTGTTTGAACTGCGCAAGTAGCGGCTTCACCCATTCAGGCGCTTTGGCGGATGACCGTTTGTAGTAAAAATGAGCGATGATCCAAGAGATCACCGCTCCTGCTAATAGAAGCAAGTATTCCATGATGTTCAAACCATAATAATGATTATACAGTCTGTATAAATCGGGAAGAACAGACTGTTAATTTCCATATAAGACTTTCCCGCGTCTTCCCATTTATTTATATATACATCAATAATATTAATATGTTAAGTAGCAATGAAGCCGTCTTGTTCTTATCTTTTCAACAGTTCCAGCCATTCTTTGATGTTTGCGGCTTTGGCTATTTCCCCGCGGTCGAGATAATATTTTTGCAGTTTTGTTAAGTAAGCCCACAGCGGCTTTCGCCAGCCGTTATCGGCGGAAGTATTAATGGCCAGCTGTAAAATATTTTCATTATAAGGCAAGTACTTTACCCAGACACCGCAGGTAATCAAACGGGAGAGAGGATCATCAATAGATGAAATTTCCTGGAGGCCGTTTATTAAATCTTTATTCCGGGCTGGTTTTATAAGGCTTAAGTATTGAGTAGGAAGTAAATTATTTTCTACGGAAGAAAAGTTTCCTTTAAGAAAATTATAATAGGCAAAATTTGCGGCAACGGGTTGGAGTTTGTTAATCCGTATAAATTCAGTGGCATCAAAATCTTCCAGTACGGCTGTATGCAAGGCGTATTTGGTTAAGTAAGCTTTGGCCAAAAGATTTAATTTGTTGCTGGAGGCGATGGCATTTTTAGCTCTGTTAAAATGAGTATCTGCGGGGCCTTCTTTTCCGGTCAAAAAACTTTTTTTATAACTTTCGAGCTGGAGGGAAATCGTATCTTTCGATTCGGGAATTTGGCCGGAACGCGCCCCGCAGGCATAAATAAAAATGAGCAAACTTGTAAAGAGAATTTTCCTCATGGTACTTTAATCTCCGGATCTTTCTTTTGGAAATAATGACGTCAATATTTTTGGCCACATCATCCAATGTTTTTCACCGCGTCATCAATATCCTCACGCAGGGCGCCCAAATTCTTCATGCCGTCGGATGTTTCTTTACTTATCTTAATGTCCTATGTTTTCTAAAAAAATCATAAGTCCATTTCACCAATAAGTTGGCGTATAATAGCACAGGACCATTAGGACTTCAAACCGGTAGATGCCAATTTTCATTGACAAATATAAACCAATCGTTATATTGAACCCCGTCATCACAAAAATATGCCCGATAAGGTTTTAAAATAGTGGAGGATTATATGAAAAATCAAAATCGTAAAACTTTTTTCATGTTTTTACTGGCTTTTCTGGTCGCCTTTTTTATTGTTTCGCTGGTTGAGGTTCTGCGTTCTTCTTTTATGCCTTCAGCGGCGCCGGATGTGCAAACGGCATCGGCAATTTCCACCTCCGAAACAATAAAAGCACCTACTTCTTTTTCCGAGTTAGCCGAACGTGTCAAGCCGGCAGTAGTCAACATCAGCACTACAAAGACAACCGCAGGTCGAAGTTTTGGTTCGCCCTTTGGCCGGTCGCCTTTCGGCGATGACTTTTTTGATCGTTTTTTTGGCGATATTCCCCAACGTGAATTTAAACAAAGAAGCCTCGGTTCGGGATTTGTTATCAGCAATGATGGTTATATTTTTACCAACAATCATGTTGTAGAAAAAGCGGATAAAATTTTGGTAAAATTATCTGACAATAGAGAATATGAAGCAAAAATTATCGGCACAGACACCAAAACTGATATTGCCTTAATCAAAATTAAACCAAGCAATAGCTTGCCAGTTGTAGAAATTGGTGATTCCGATCAAGTAAAAGTAGGTGAGTGGGTGATTGCTATTGGTAATCCGTTCGGTTTGGAACAGACAGTAACGGCCGGCATAGTTAGCGCCAAGGGACGTGTTATCGGAGCAGGCCCTTACGACAATTTCATTCAAACCGACGCCTCCATTAATCCCGGCAACAGCGGTGGTCCATTATTTAGCATGGATGGAAAAGTTATCGGCATCAACACGGCTATCGTCGCTCAGGGCCAGGGCATCGGTTTTGCTATACCGATTAACATGGCCAAAGGAATTTTGGGGGATTTGAAAACCAAAGGTAAGGTAACCCGTGGGTGGCTGGGCATTTCCGTGCAGGATATTACGGAAGATATCGCAAAAAATTTGAATTATAAGGATAAGAAAGGCGCTTTAGTCTCCGATGTTTTTAAGGGTGACCCTGCAGATAAAGCGGGAATTAAAGTAGGGGACATCGTCATTGAAATCAACCATAAGCCTATTAAAGACACTCATGAATTACTGCTGACCATTGCCACAATGCAAGTCGGGGAAAGAGTATCGATTAAGGCTATACGCGATGGTAAAGAAATAGCATTCCAGGTTGTAGTGGCGGAACGTAAAGACAAAGTTGACATGGTATCAACAAAAGGATCGACAGGGCATTTTGGCATTGCGGCACAAGACATCACTCCGGAAATGGCCAAACAGCTAGGTATTCCCCGTGAAGGGGGTGTTATAGTAACTGAGGTTCTAAACGGCAGCCCGGCGGATGATGTAGGAATTCAGCCGCAGGATATTATTGTGCAGGTTAATAGAGTAAAAATTAATTCCATGAAAGATTATACGCGCGAAATTTCCAAAGCGATCGAAAAGAAAAGCGTGACACTATTAATCAAACGCGGCAACTCCAGCTTCTTCGTTGCCCTGCAAACAGAATAGAAAGCAGCCAATGAAAGCAAAAAGGCAGGCTTTTTAAAGCCTGCCTTTTTTTGTAACTTTGGCCAAAAAATAAAATGTTTCACGTGAAACATTACCCCCTTCAGGAAGTCCGGAGACATCCTGTCTTTCACCCTTTCAGCCATTGAGCGTACTGATACATTCTAGCCAATGCTTTAACGGTTCTCTCCGGAGTAATAAAATTCACTCCTTTATACTTGCACCCTTCAACATCGGTAATTGTGTGCGTTTTATTATCATTGAGCAAGTAAACTCCCGCCACCGGCTTTTGATATTTTTCCATCAGCCTTACCGTGCGCTCGACAAACTGCTTTTCAAAATCATCCAGAAACAGCAAAGCTCCTTCGACAAATTTATCATCATAGCTTTTTTTATCTAACTCTACCGTTGATTCCAGCACGGCTTTGATCATTATCCTTCTGCCGATAATGCCCATGTGGATGATCGCGTCGCATCCATCCCATTGAAGGAGTTTCTCAAGAATGGTCATGTGTATTTCGGTATTCATTTCCGCAACAATATCCACAGGATTAGAATGGCTCCAAAATGGCGGGAGCAATTTATTGAAGCTTTCAATAATTTCCCCAGATAGTTTCGGCACTTCCAATCCATTTTCCATACACAAATCGGACGCGACAACTCCCCATCCTCCTCCTAAGGTCATAATGGCTACTCTTTTCCCCCTGGGTAGAGGCAAAGAAGAAAATGCCGCGGAAAGATCGAGCAGGTCCATGGGTTGCTCTACCAGGATAATTCCCGCTTGCTTGCAAGCCGCTTTGAATACTTTCACATTGGAAGCCATCGCTCCCGTGTGGCTAGCCGCCGCGTGAGCTCCGGCTTCTGTGCGTCCGCCTTTTAGGGCAATAATCGGTTTTTTTCTTCCCGCACGTTTTGCCGCTTCAAAAAACCTTCGTCCGTTTTTTATGCTTTCTATATATAAGACTACTGTTTTGGTAAGTTCATCAACTTCAAATCCTTCCATCGCATCTTCGATGGTGATCATCGCTTCATTGCCGGAACCGCCGAATACGCGTATGCCGATGCCTTCCTTCTCGGCAAAGGCGAGCAACTGTGTCCCCAAATTTCCTGATTGTGTAACTAGTGTTGTGCCGCCCGCCTTCGGCCGCACATGTGTTCCTGTACAATAAAGAGATATAGAGGGATTGCATATCCCCATGGTGTTGGGACCTAAAATTAAAATTCCGGCTTCTCGCGCTTGCCTTACCAGTTCTTCTTCCAGAAGCTTTCCTTCCACACCGGTTTCGGCAAACCCGGACGAGATAAGCAATACATTTTTAATTTTCTTTTTCTTCAGTTCAGGAATTAATGCCAAAACGTGATTCGCGGGAATGGTGATCACGGCAAGATCAACCGGATCGGGAATATCGGTTACGGATTTATAAACATGCCGGCCGATAATTTCTCCGCCTTTGGAGTTAACCAGATAAATTGGCCCCGTATATTTTCCGGCGAGCACATTAGTGAACATCAATTGTCCCCATTTGCTAATGCCGGCGGAGGCACCGATGAAAGCAATCGATTTGGGATAAAATAACTTTCCCATTGCTTTGGGAGGTATGGGAATATGGGTGATTTTTTTATCAGGTACTTTCCCTAAAACAATAAGAGCGTCCACCGCTGTTACTTTGCCGTCAGCAGTAACTAATAATGGATTAATATCAATTTCTCTTATTTCGGGTATTTCTTTTCCTATCTTGGATAAACCGACTAAAGTATTAATTAGCGCTTCTCTGTCCGGCGCTTTTTCTCCGCGAAATTCTCCCAGGAGTTTTTGCGCCTCCAATTGCTCAATCATTCTTTGCGCTTCATTTTTTTCCAAAGGGGCAAGCGCAAACACAACATCCTCTATTGCTTCCGTAAAAATTCCGCCTAATCCAAACATAACCGTAGGACCAAATTGTTCATCATGGAAAAGCCCCGCGACAAATTCTCTTTTCCCCTGCAGCATCGGCTGAATTAAAAATCCTTCTAAATCAGTCCCGGCCGCTTCCTTTATATATAAAGCGGCTGTCTTAACTTCTTCCTTGTTTTTTAAATTCAGCCTTACCAAGCCTCTCTCTGTTTTATGTGTCAGGCGAGACCCTAAACCTTTTAGAACAATCGGATATCCGTAACGTTCGGCAACTACCAGTGCTTCCTCAATATTTCCAGCTACTTGTTCTTCTACCACAGGGATGCCATATTTCTTGAGCACCTGTTTTGCTTCCGCTTCCGTCAATGTCGATCTGTCTTGTGATTTCGCTCTGGTAATTACGTCCAATACTCGTCCTCCCTGAAGCTTTATTACGATATTTTTACTATTACTTCTATTTTCATTAATAATATTGGGTATTTATAATATTCCCAGTTCCCGTCTTTGACTCTTAGTCACTATCATATGCCGCGCAATAATACAAGATTCATATTCGCCTATCAAATTAATTTTCATGTTTGCAAAATGTTTTTTCTTGACGGAATCTTTTCACGCCTCTACATTTATATATAAAGCATGAATGACGGCTAAGGAGTAAAAAAAGAACTTACTAAGTTCCATAAGTGAATATATGATTAAAGATGAAATTAAACAAATTATTATTAATGGCCGCTTGATCGGCATTACCGATTTAGATGATTCAATAAAAAAAATAGCCGCAAGCTACAAAGATAAAAGTGATGAAGAAATTAAAAAGAGTTTGCTTGCGGAGATTGCCAACAAAAACTATGTTCCTCCTGCCGCGCTCGTTGAATACGGTCAAGCGCTCCTACGCGAATTTAAGATAGCACAAGGTCTGCCCGTTACGAAAGAACCTGCCCATGGTCTTAACATTGCTGTTTTAGGTATGGGCTGCGCTCGCTGTAGCCAATTGGAGGACAATGTCCGTAATTTACTGTCCGAAATGAAAATTGCCGCTGATTTACGCCATATTACCGACTTTAAGGAAATAGCTAGTTACGGAGTGCTCGGCTCTCCGGCATTGGTTATAAATAATAAGGTTGTTTCGGTAGGTGAAGTTCCCCCAAAAAGCAAAATTCGGCAATGGATAATCGAGGCCTATAATCCTCCTAACGAATAACGACGATTATTCTGACACCCAATCTTAATATTTTTTTGAAATTTTTTGATTATTTTTGACAACCGGGGCATAAATATGTTCCTCTCCCTGATAGTTTTATACGGCATATCGTACCGCCGCAAATTGCGCATTTTTTGCCTTCCTGCCCATAAACTTTCAATTGATGCTGGTTTTCACCTTTTCGGCCGTACAAATCACGCCAATCCGAAATTGACGTGCCTCTTTTGGCAATTGCTTTCTTAAGCACGTTTTTGGCTTGAGAAAATATTTTACGCCACTGGGCTGCCGTTAATGTCGCTACGATTCTTTCGGGATGAATACCCGCCCGATACAATATTTCACACGCGTAGATATTGCCGATGCCTTTTACAACACTTTGGTCCATCATTAGTGTTTTAATTTTCGTCTTCCGGCCACCATGAAGCTTTAGCAACTCTGTAAGCTCAAAATCCCCGAAAATCTCACGGTCGGCGCCGTTTTCTTTTCTCCGCACCACCCTTACTGTAGCAAATCTCCTAGGATCCACCAAAAAGATATAACCATCGGCAAAGGCCATCTTCCAGCGGCTGTATTTCGGCATTGTCGAAATTTTCTGCCATAGAAGCCTTCCCGTCATGCGCAAATGAATTACTATGGAATTCCCATCGTCCAGATCAATGGCAATCGTCTTTCCCGCGCGCTTAACCGCGACCACTCTTTTTCCCCGCATATTTTTAATTTCGGCTAATTTGCTGTCAAATGTTTCAGTATTTAAAATTCTCTTGTCGCATATTTTCTTTTTCAATTGACGGCACAATGTTTCCACTTCAGGCAATTCAGGCATTATCCATCTCCTCTGTGTCCCCTACTGCAATATTTATCCCTGCTTTCTACTTTTACTAGAAATAATTTTATTTGCCTACCTCTTTTTTGTTTGACAAGTCACTTTTAAATCTTTATCTGTAAAATCAAACAATATGTTTTAGGAGGATTTATAGACTACTTGCAAATGACGGGGCCATGCGGCATTGATTGTTTTAATTGCGTTCTGTATCTGGCCAACAGTAACAAAAAATTAAGAAAGGCCGTTGCCGAAAAAATGCAGCTGCCCGAGCATGAAGCTGTCTGCAATGGCTGCCGAGCGCACGGAGGGATAATTCCCGCGCTCAAGAGAACCGAGCCTTGTCAGGTTTTCCAGTGCATTTCTCAAAAAGGATTTAAGTTTTGTTTTGAATGTTCCGATTTCCCCTGCGACCGTCTGCATCTCTACGCGGACATGGCTTCCCAGCGTCCGCTCAACACGAAGGTCTTCAACTTATGCTTGATAAAAAAACTTGGAATTGAAAAATGGGCTCTTCAAAAAGCTAAGAGTGTCCGCGAAACTTATTTTAAGGAAAAGTTCCACCTGTAAAAAAAATGTCATTTTTTGAAAAAAAATGTTGACAAATTTTTTTATTTGCTTACATTCAGTAATTAGGTTTGAAATTTTTTGAATTAAAAAATATTTTATGGGAGGAAAACCTCCAGAAGGAGAATAAAATGGAAAACGAGACCCTCTTTAATGAGGAGGCTGAGCCTCCTGGTCGCCTGACCGGTCTTGTTAAAGTCGAAAATGAAGTAATTGACTTTTGCTCATTAAACGCAACAACTCATCAACAGCTTCCGGCTAAACAAAAGTCTGACAGGATTTTATTTCCTTTTAAGGATTCTCCTCGTTCGCGTCTTTTCCGTAAACGGCATTACCCCGACATCACCCGCTTCGAATGGTTTGACTGGCATTGGCAACTGCGCAACGCCATCAGAGATGTTCAAACCCTGTCTCAAATTTTAAATCTTTCAGATAATGAACGCCAGGCAATGATGCACAACGCCGGAGCTTTGCCCGTTTCTATTACCCCCTACTATGCCAGCTTGCTTGATCCCCATGATCCTGCGGCTCCACTGCGCCGCTGTGTTGTGCCCGTTATGGATGAATGCCTTCATACCGCGGGCGAAGAAGAAGATCCTTTATGTGAAGATGCCGATTCGCCGGTTCCGGGAATTGTGCATCGTTATCCTGACCGCGCTTTGTTTTTGGTGACGGATTCCTGTTCAACCTATTGCCGTTACTGCACGCGCTCCCGCATTATTGAACGCAGTAATCAGCATTATGTTGATTTCGAGAAATGGGAAAAGGCGATAGCCTACATCGAAAGCAATCCAAATATCAGAGATGTGCTTCTTTCCGGCGGTGATCCCTTAACATTATCCGATAACAAGCTGGAATGGTTGTTGATGCGCTTACATAAAATTCCTCATATTGAACTTATTCGCATCGGGACAAAGGTTCCCGTTGTGCTGCCTCAGAGAATAACCCCGGCTCTGAGCGCCATGCTGAAAAAATATCATCCTTTATGGATTAGTATTCATATTACCCATCCCGATGAACTAACGCCGGAAATGAGCGCCGCCTGTATTCGCCTGGCCGATGCCGGAATTCCTTTGGGCAGCCAGACCGTATTGCTTTCCGGCATTAATGATGATGTCGCCACAATGATGAGGCTGGTGCATGCTCAATTACAAATTCGCGTTCGTCCTTACTATCTATATCAATGCGATCCTATTCCCGGCTCCTCTCATTTTCGCACGCCGATCAGCAAAGGATTGGAAATCATCCAGGGCTTGCGCGGCTACACCACCGGCTATGCCGTGCCTACTTATGT
>MGQN01000020.1:74361-94244 GCA_001797845.1 Deltaproteobacteria bacterium RBG_16_44_11
GGCGGCGGTAAAATTCCTTTGCTTCCCGAATATGCCGTTGGCTGGGAAAAAGGCGATTTGATCCTGCGCAATTATGAAGGAAACATTTTTCGCTATCCCGACAACCATGCCGAGTTGAAAGATATACATTAAAAGCGTGAAAGTGCACGTCAGGAGGTCAGATCTTTCTTTTTCATTATGGTTGCTGTTAAAAAGTTGAAAGTCGGCTTGACGTACGATTTACGCGATGACTATTTAAAAGAAGGATACTCTCCTGAAGAAATAGCTGAATTTGATTTTCCCGGCACAATTGACGCTCTGGAAAAGGCTATACTGGCCAAAGGCTATCAAACGGACAGAATCGGCAATATCAAATCATTAGTACGCCGCCTTGCAGCAGGAGATCGTTGGGACCTCGTTTTCAATATTGCCGAAGGAATGCATGGTTTCGGCCGTGAAGCTCAGGTTCCCGCCATTTTAGACGCTTATAACATTCCCTATACTTTTTCCGATCCACTGGGCCAGTCTCTCGGCCTTCACAAAAGCATGGCCAAGCATATCGTCCGTGCTTTGGGCATTCCCACTCCTGATTTTGCCGTAGTCGAATCCGCGAAAGACTTGTCCCACCTCAATCTTCCTTATCCTGTTTTTGCTAAACCCATAGCCGAAGGCACAGGCAAAGGCATTACTTCCTTGTCGAAAATTACCAGCAGGCGTGAACTCGATGAGGTTTGCCGGAATATTTTGCAAAATTTCAAACAACCGGTGCTTGTGGAAACTTACCTGCCGGGAAGAGAATTTACTGTGGGGATATTAGGATCGGGAAAAGACGCCCGGGCTCTGGGTGTTCTCGAAATACTTCTCAATCCTTCGGCAGAAAAAAATGCTTATTCCTATGAAAACAAGGAACGCTGTGAATCACTGGTCCAATACATTCTGGTAAATGATAAAGAAGCCAAGCTCGCTATGGATACCGCCCTGAGAGCCTGGCGCGCCCTGAATTTAAAAGATGCCGGCCGTGTTGATTTGCGCTCCGATGCCGCAGGAATTCCTAATTTCATGGAAGTTAATCCTTTGGCCGGATTAAATCCATCTCACTCGGATTTGCCCATATTATGCACCCAATTAGGAATCAGCTATAATGAATTAATAAGCTCGATTATCGAATCGGCTTTAAAGCGTGTTAATAACTAATCGTCAATCCAGGTTCAATGAAAAAGATAGTAATTTTGCACAGTGATATTTACGCGGACGCTACAGAAGATGAGCTTGACTGCTTGGAACAAGCCGAGGCAATCTCGGAAGCGCTGCACCTCCTTGATTACGAGCCGATACTTTTACCCTTCGTCCTCGATTTAAACCAAACGATTAAAAAACTGAAAGCATTAAAACCATACGCCGTTTTCAACATTGTGGAATCTATAAACGGTAAAGGTAGTCTGATTCATCTTGCCACTGCCTTACTTGATTATCTGCAAATACCCTATACTGGATGCCATACAGACGCGATGTTTCTGACATCGAACAAGCCTCTGGCCAAGAAAATCATGCAACATGCTAATATTGTCACTCCAGCATGGGTAACACAAGAAGGTTTCTGTTCTCAATCGACTCCCGCTAATGTATATTTAATAAAATCTTCCTGGGAACACGCTTCTATCGGATTGGATGAAAACTCCCTTATTCGTTATACCAACCAAGAGAATCTAATGGAGGAAATGAATCGCCGCAAAGAAAAACTCGGTGGTTCCTGCTACGCCGAAGCCTATATTGACGGACGTGAATTCAATATAGCTCTTATCTCCGGTATGTCCGGTGTGATGGTCTTACCGGCGGCGGAAATGCTTTTTCGGGATTATGCCCCGAATAAGCCAAAACTCGTGGATTATAAAGCCAAATGGGTGGCCGATTCTTTCGAGTACAATAATACGATACGAAAATTTGATTTCCATGAAAACGATGCCGATCTTATATCGGCCTTGCGTGAAATTGCCCTGCGTTGCTGGGATCTATTCGGCTTGCGCGGATACGCGCGCGTTGATTTTCGCGTTGATAATCAGGGTATCCCTTTTGTTTTGGAAATCAATGCTAATCCCTGTTTGTCGCCTGATGCCGGTTTTACCGCCGCGCTGGAACAGGCAAAGATAAAATATCATGAAGCTATCGGTTTTATAATCAAAAATTCTTTGAAATAATTTTAGGGCGTCCTTCTTTTTATGCTAAACTCTATCTTTACGAAAAATTGATTAATGCTATGACTAATTTAATTTACCGTCAACAGATAGAGCCATCAGACCTCGAGGCTATTTCCGCTATTGTAAAATCCAGCGGCTTTTTTTCCACTGCGGAAATCGACATCGCGCTGGAATTAGCCAAAGAAAGGCTGGCGCAGCCGGATGCCAGCTCTTACCGGTTTTTATTTGCCGAAGACGAAAAACGTGTCGTCGGATATACCTGTTATGGTCTTATTCCCGCAACTTCATACAGTTATGACCTGTACTGGATTGCCGTACTAAAAGACCTCTGCGGCCAAGGTCTGGGTAAACTCCTGATGGCCAAAACAGAAAAACTGATTCGCGCCGACCGAGGCAGACAAGTATACGTCGAAACATCTTCAAGGGATCAATATCAACCAACCCGCAATTTCTATGAAAGCTGCGGTTATCATCAGGAAGCTTTCTTGAAGAATTTTTATTCCGAAGGTGACGGTAAAATTATTTACGCTAAAATCCTTGAATAACAGGCAATAATCTTCTTGAGTTTCGGTCGGATGCGTTTAAATACTTGCATTTTTTCCGATAATTAGCTAGACACTGCCATAATTTATGACCGTTTTGTAAATCCTTAAGAAAAGCAAGGAGGAATTACTCATGCGCCTTTTTCCAAAATCAGAAAATTTTTTTGAATATTTTGAAGAGCTGGCCGGTAAAATCGAGGAAGGTGGTAATCTTTTTCTGGAAATGGCTCAAACTCGTGATTATTCCGATGTGAGAGTTGCCAAACTCAAAGAAATTGAGCACGAAGCGGATGGTATTACCCATAAAACATATGAAAAAATGCATAAAACATTTCTTACACCAATAGATCGTGAAGATATCTACGCTCTTGTTAATAAAATGGATAGTATTATGGATGTCATTGAAGCCACCGCTATCCGCATCCATCTTTATAAAGTTAAAAAGCCATCTGATGAAATTATCAAACAGGCGCAAATCTTGAATGACGCGATAAAAAAAGTCAAAAGCATCGTCCATGCCATGCGTAACATGAAAAACTCCGAAATGATTCTTAGCTGTTGCGTGGAAATAAATACCCTGGAAAACGCCGGCGATGTTGTTTTAAGAACGATCATGGCCAATCTTTTTGAAAATGAGAAAGACGCCATTGAACTTGTAAAATGGAAAGATATTTTTCAACTTCTGGAAGAAGCAATAGACGTATGCGAGGACGTTTCTAACATTGTAGAGGGGATTGTCCTGAAACATGCTTGAGTCCATGGCATTTGTTTTTTTTCTTATTTTTATTGCGCTGGTTTTTGATTTCATCAACGGCTTTCATGATTCGGCTAATTCCATATCGACCGTTGTATCCACCCGAGTATTATCTCCCCAATATGCCGTCCTCTGGGCAGCATTTTTTAATTTTGTAGCTGCTTTTCTTATTGGAACACAAGTTGCTCATACTATCGGCAAGGGAATTATTCATCTGGATATAGTCGATAATTTGTTGATTTTGTCTGCTCTTGGTGGAGCCATCATTTGGGATGTTGCGACTTGGTATTATGGACTTCCCAGTAGTTCTTCTCACGCTTTAATGGGCGGCCTTATTGGCGCTGCTGTTGCCAAAGCCGGCACGGGAACACTGGTCTGGTCAGGTATTACCAAAACAACGCTTTTTATCATTGTTTCTCCTGCTATCGGCATGGTGTTGGGATTTACGTTCATGGTTCTGGCCATGAACCTGAGCCGTTATTCCAATATTGCTAAATCAGATAAAGTCTTTCGTAAACTTCAACTTCTTTCCGCCGCTGTTTATTCGCTGGGACATGGTATGAACGACGCGCAAAAAACGATGGGTATTATCGCTATGGCTCTTTTCAGTAAGGGTCTATTGGGTAATACCTTTTATATTCCTTTTTGGCTTATTATCACATGCCATGCAGCTATAGCTTTAGGAACCATGTTCGGCGGCTGGCGGATTGTCAAAACGATGGGAACAAGGATTACCAAACTACAGCCTATCGGTGGTTTTAGCGCTGAAACTGCTGCCGCCTGTTCCATTATTGGCGCATCTATTGCCGGAATTCCCGTCAGCACAACTCATACCATTACCGGCGCAATTGTTGGCGTCGGCGCTACCAAAAGACTTTCCGCCGTGCGCTGGGGTGTAGCGGGGAACATTATCTGGGCATGGCTTTTAACTATCCCTGTTTCTGCCGCGATTTCCGCAATTATTTATCTTGCTATAAATTATTTTTCCGGTTAGCATATTTCCTCACGTCAATGAGAGATTCATCATGAATATTTTAATGATATATCCAAAATATCCTGTTACCTTCTGGAGTTTTAAATACACCCTGAAATATATATCTAAAAAGGCCGCTTTCCCGCCTTTAGGCTTACTTACCGTGGCAGCTATGCTGCCGAAAGAATGGAACCTGCAATTAGTTGATCTAAACGTTCGAAGGCTTGAACAAAAGGAATTGGAATGGGCGGATTATGTGATGATCAGCGCGATGCTGGTTCAAAAAGATTCCGCCAGGGAAATCCTCGAAAATTGTAAACGACTGCAGAAAAAGGTTATTGCCGGCGGACCATTGTTTACCAGTAAGTCCGAAGACTATATTCATCTTGTTGACCATCTGATTTTAAATGAAGCAGAATGCACGCTGCCTCAATTTTTGGCTGATTTGAAAAATGGTACTTCTAAAAAAGTTTACCGCTCCAATAGCTTTCCTTCACTGCGAAATACACCACTGCCGCGCTGGGATATTGTAAAAACCAAATATTATGCCCTTTTGATGATCCAATTTTCCCGCGGCTGCCCTTTTAACTGCGAGTTTTGCGATGTCACCTCCCTATTCGGGCATAATCCGCGGACAAAAACTGATGATCAGTTTTTACAGGAGTTGCAGGCAATTTATGATACCGGTTGGCGGGGAAGTCTATTCGTTGTTGATGACAATTTTATCGGTAACAAAAAAGCGATTAAAGCAATGCTGCCCCATGTGATTGAATGGATGAAGGCACATAAATATCCTTTTGAGATGCTTACCGAAACATCCATTAATATAGCCGATGACGATCAATTAATTCAGCTTATGACGGAAGCTGGTTTTACCAATATATTCATCGGTCTGGAAACGCCTAATGAAGAAAGCTTAAAAGAATGTTCCAAAAATCAAAACTGCAAACGTGATATGACTGCGGCCATTAAGAAATTACAGGCCGCGGGACTGCAAGTTTTCGGCGGTTACATAGTTGGCTTCGATAATGATGATGAAAGTATTTTCGCGCGGCAGATAAAATTCATCCAGGAAACAGGAGTTGTTACGGCTATGGTGGGTTTATTAAACGCGTTGCCCAACACAAAATTATGGCACCGTTTAAAAAAGGAAAATCGTCTTGCGGATACATCCTCAGGAGACAATACTGACGGCAGTATTAACTTCATCCCCCGCATGGATAAAGCGAAGCTAATTGCGGGCTATAACAAAATCGTGAAGACAATTTACAGCCCGCGTTATTATTATCAGCGCATTAATGAATTTCTCAAAACATATAAGCCGATACCAATAATCCGAAAAAACAAATATTCCCTGCAACGTCTGAAAGCATTGTTTAAATCTGTTTTTTATATTGGTATTTTAGGCAATGGCGCATCGCAGTGGTATTATTGGAAACTTATGTTGAAATCTTTGTTCATTTACCGTAAGTCTTTTGCTGAAGCTATGACGCTTATGGTCTATGGTTACCACTTCCGCAAGATAGCCAAAAAATTATAAATTTTATACAAATGGGGAGTTCCAGTTCTATGGCGGAAAAGCTGCTGCCTTTTACAAAAAAACAAATTGAAAAAATAATCGAACAATATCCTACGCCGTTTCATATTTACGATGAAAAGGCTATCCGTGAAAACGCGCAAGCGTTTAAAAACGCTTTTTCCTGGAACAAAGGTTTTAAAGAATTTTTTGCCGTTAAAGCCACGCCTAATCCCTATTTGATGAAAATTCTCCACAAAGAATGCTTCGGCGCCGATTGCAGTTCGCTGGCGGAATTAATCATGGCCCAAAAAACAGGTATCACCGGTGAAGAAATTATGTTTTCTTCTAATGACACACCGGCGGCGGAATTCGTCAAAGCTAGAGAATTAAACGCAATAATCAATCTTGATGACTTTACGCATCTTGCCTATTTGGAAGAACACGCCGGACTTCCAGAATTGATTTGTTTCCGCTACAATCCAGGGCCATTAAAAAAAGGCAACATCATAATTGGTCATCCGGAAGAAGCCAAATATGGCCTTACCAGAGAGCAACTCTTTGAAGGTTACGAAACCTGCAAGGCAAAAGGAATTAACCGTTTTGGTATCCATACCATGGTTGCTTCCAACGAATTGGACGCCGCTTATTTTGTCGAAACGGCGGAAATACTTTTTCAGCTTGTGGCCGATATTTCCCGTAAATTGACAATTCGTTTTGAGTTTGTAAATTTTAGCGGGGGCGTGGGAATTCCTTACCAGCCGGACCAAAAGCGTATAGACCTTGCCGCGATGAGCCGCGGCATCAAAGAAAAATATGAAAAAATAATTGCCGCCCACGGTCTCGCTCCCATCAAAATATTTACGGAGTGCGGCCGTTACATCACCGGCCCTTATGGTTATCTTGTTTCCCGGGTTTTGCATATCAAAGATACTTACAAGAAATTTGCCGGTCTTGACGCCAGTATGGCGAACTTAATGCGTCCCGCTCTTTATGGCGCGTATCATCATATTACCGTTATGGGAAAAGAAAAACTACCGCACAATGTCGCGTATGATGTGACCGGTTCTCTTTGTGAAAATAACGATAAATTCGCCATTGATCGTCTACTGCCCAAACTGGATACCGGTGACATTATTGTAATTCATGATGCGGGAGCTCATGGTCATGCGATGGGCTTCAATTACAACGGAAAACTCCGGTCGGCGGAATTACTGCTTCGAGAAAACGGAAATGTCGTGCAAATCCGCCGCGCCGAAACCGTTGACGATTATTTTGCCACTTTGGATTTTAACGGCTTAGCCGGATTTAAAGTTTAGGCAAAACCTTGCCCTTTACGGCAGGCCGGATTTCTTGCCGGTTGTCTTTTCCATGATTACGCCAACAACAATCACCTTCTGCAGTGCTTCCTCTTGGTAAATATAATCTTCCTTGCCGGCATATTTTTCCATCAGCATGTTTAATATTTTCTTCTTATCATTGGAATTATCGATAAAAAATGCCCGGCCAAATCCAATCACGCTTAAATATTTCATTCCCCAAGCACATGGTGATTTTCCCTTAACAATCTCTGTATTAATATCCATTTCAAAACATACATTGTTGTTTTTCCGGAGGATTTCCATCTTCTTTCCTTCCGCAGCCGAGTGAAAATAAAGATAGTTACCCTTTACAACAAAATTAACCGGAACAATATAAGGGCAATCACCGTCAACTAAAGAAATACGGCAGATTATCGCCTGTCGCATTATTTCTTCTATTTCCCGATAATTAACAATCTCTTTATCGTTTCTGCGCATTTTCATGCCCCCTTATTAATTCCAACAAGAAATGTTGCAATATTCTAACTATTTATTATAATAAACTCATAACTTGTTTTGTTGTCCTTATTTTTGCCGGTAACTTTATAAAGGATTCTACATGAAGCGCTTTCATAAGTCGATAATTTTTGGTTTTCGGCTTGGTATTTTCCTGACGCTTCTGGCGCTAATGGCTGTTTTTTTCTTTGGAGCGTATCTGGAAAGGGTGGAATACGGCCTCTATGATTTAAGCTCCCGCCTTCGTGTAAAATCTTCCGCCGCGCCTGTTGCGGTCATAGCCATTGATGAAAAAAGTCTTGCTGATTTCGGCCCATGGCCATGGCCCCGCTCCTATATTGCCTTCATGATCGATCTATTAGAATCATATGAAGCTAGGGTGATCGGCCTGGACATCATGTACTCCGATAAAGACCTGAATCACGGCCTTAAGGAAGTACTCAACATTATCAAAACAATCGAAAATAATCCCCAATATTCCAGAAAAAATATGAGCACAATCGTTCTTTTAGCGGCACTGAAGGACGCGGAGAGAAGGCTTGATAATGATGCTATTCTTGCCAACTCCATTGCCATGAACAAAAAAGTTGTTCTGCCTCTTTTCTTTGTCTTAGGCAAATCTTCAGTTGAAGATTTTCACAGCTTTCCCGATTACCTCGGAAATAATTCTCTTTTCCCTTTTTCTTTTGACGACAGCGTCTCTGCTCACGGAATAGTCACTCCCATTCCCGCTTTTGCCAAGGATTCTCTGGCTATGGGCCATGTCAATGTTATCGCGGATGGAGACGGCACTGTCCGCAGCGAGCCGCTTTTCATTAATTACAATGACAAGATATTCGCTTCCTTCGCGCTGCAACTCACGCTGGCGTATCTTAATCTTGATTTGCACGATATAAAATTCGGCAAGGAATTGACCTTCGGCTCAAAAACCATTCCTCTATTTCGCCATAATAAGATGCTCATCACTTTTAAAAACGGCATCCCTTATTATTCATTTCTGGACGTAATAAATAAAAAAATCCCTGCTGAAGCATTTAAAAATAAAATTGTGATTATCGCGCCAAGCATCCCTGTATTCGGAGCTATTCAGGTTACTCCCATCACATTCAATGTTCCGGCAGCAAAGATAACCGCCAATGTTATTGATAATATTATAAGCAATGATTATATCCTTCGTCCACAATGGGCATTGATTCTTGAATTATTAATGATTTTCTTCTTTGGCCTTTACATTGCCTTAATTATACCGCAACTGAAAGCGTCTAGCGGCGCTATTATATCTCTCGGGTTTCTGGTATTTTGGCTAATAACCGGCGTTTTTCTTTTTATGGTTTACGGTTATTGGATAAAATCTATTTATTCCGCTCTTCTGCTGATAGTTGGCTATATTGCTATCATATCTAAAAGGTATCTGCTTAGGGAAAGACTAAAAGAGCGCATTTATGCGGACAGCGTTGCAACCAACAAAATGCGTAAGCGAGATACCCAACAGGCAAAGAATTAATGGATGCTTTAATAACGTCTTTAAGTTATATTTATTTCAAGACAGTTGAATGTCTCAATGAGAATGTATAAATTGAATTTAACCGCCGCCGGTAAAACCGATCAAGGATTTGCTCGTTCAAATAACGAAGATAATTATTATGTGGACGTTAAATCGGGACTTCTAATTGTAGCTGATGGAATGGGCGGTCATGCGGCAGGAGAAATAGCCAGTAAATTAGCTATTAATGTCATTAGAGATTATTTTCAAGGGGAAAATAAGTTTATTCGCAATTATGATCAACCCTACGCTCCGGCAACAAATAAGCTTAATTCCGCGCTGTGTTTGGCCAATCTAGCTGTTTTTGAAGCGGCGCAAAGTTCTCCTCAATTGAAGGGAATGGGAACAACTATTGCCGCAGCGTTAATTATTGGCAACAAATTGAGCATTGCCCATATTGGTGACAGCCGCGTTTATTTAATTAGGTCGGACAATATCGAACAGTTGACCGATGATCATTCAATTGTTAATGAACAAGTTAAACGCGATATAATCACTAAAGAAGAAGCGGCAAAATCCAACATTAAAAATTTACTCACTAAAGCGCTGGGAATCGCCCCGGAAGTGAAAGCGGATTTAAATGAACTTACCTTATTTGATGGTGATATATTACTTTTGTGTAGCGATGGTCTGAACACTATGCTAACTGATGAATCCATACTTAAAATAATATCTTTTGCGAAACGGACCAGTGATGCCTGCGAGTTTTTGATTAACGCAGCTAACGAAAAAGGCGGTAAAGATAATATTACTGTTATTGTAGGTTATATTAAAAAGAAAAATTGGTATTCGGCATTTAATAAATTTACGGAATCTCTTTGGGGGTAATGTATGACAAGAATATTATTAAAATACAAAAAAACGGTAATTAGAGATATTATTATGGAGAAAAAGTTGCTAACTATCGGCAGGAAATCGGACAATGATATTTTTATTGATAATCAGGCCGTCTCCGGACATCACGCTGTGATAAAAATTGAAGGCGATGGTCTGTTTATCGAAGATTCAAACAGCCTTAACGGCACATACTTAGAAGGCGATGGTCTGTTTATCGAAGATTTAAACAGCCTTAACGGTACATACTTAAACGGCCAAAAAGTATCCAAAGGCCAACTTTACCATGGCGATGTTATTTTAATCGGCGTGTATACATTAGAGATTATTTCCGACAAAATTAGAGAAAAAGATAAAAAGAGTTTCACTATTCGCGGCCGCTCCATGGAAGAAACGTTTGTTATAGCTCCGTATGATAAAAAGAAAATGTTGATCTCTACCGATAAAAACATACAAGATCCGCTGGGAGGATTCATCGTCATTGAAGGATCAACTGATAGTAAAGAGTACCAATTTAAAGATAGAGTATCGGCAATCGGGAAAGAAAAAGGTTCGGCCATAAAACTTAAAGGTCTTTTTGCTCCCAAAGTAGCTGCACTGGTCAACCGCCGCAAAGAAGGTTATTTTATTACACCATCAAGCAACAAGAAATTGAAAATAAACGGCAAAGAAATTGACCACCGCTATGATCTAAAAGACGGCGATATTGTGGAAGTGGCTAAGCTTAAATTACAATTTTATGTTAAAGAGTAAAAGACTCTTGGCAAGAGAACCCATGAATACAATAACAAATCGTCCCATAGGTGTGTTTGATTCCGGCATCGGCGGCTTGACGGTCGTACGCTCTTTAATGGAGCATTTGCCTTTTGAAAATATTATTTATTTTGGCGACACGGCGCGCGTTCCCTACGGCATTAAATCCGTGGAAACCATTAATCTCTATGCTGCTCAAATCACTGAATTCCTCATGAAGAAGGAGGTAAAACTTCTCATCGTTGCCTGTAACACCATGTCCGCCGTTGCTCTGCAAACAATAAAGGACTTATCCAACGTTCCGGTTTTGGAAGTAATAGACGCCAGCGCCAAGATCGCTGCGAAAGATTCCCGCACAAAATCAATCGGCGTCATTGGAACACCGGCAACAATTAACAGCAATGCGTACGCCCGCGCCATACGCCTTTTGGATAAAGAAGCGAAAATTTTTTCACAGCCCTGCCCGCTTTTTGTGCCGCTGGTCGAAGAAGGATGGCTGGATCATCCCGCAACAAGGCTTATTGCACAGGAATATTTAAAGCCGGTGATTGCCGAAAAAATCGATACGCTGGTTCTGGGCTGCACTCATTACCCGCTACTAAAGCCCCTGCTGCAAGATATTGCCGGACAGACTGTAAAGCTCATTGACTCGGCAGAGGCTATGGCCGATATTGCCGCCAATTTGATCGCCCAACAAAAAATATACAATCAAAATCGCCGCTCGCCTGATTATCTTTTTTGTGTAACTGATGTTCCTTACCGTTTTCAAACAATTGGCGAACGCTTTCTTGGGCGCACTATTAGCCGTATTGAATTGGTAAAACTTTAAAGAATTTTTTCCGCAAAAGCGGAATTCAGGAAAATACATTAAATTTATGAAAGTTCTTCTTGCCGGTTATAATTTGGATTACGATCTCATTCGAGAGCTTAAAAATAAAAGCGCTTCGAATCAAGACTTGACGCCGGAAACTATATCGGCGGCATACGCCCGTATCAGCCGCTCCCCCAAGCATGTTTTTGAACTGCGGGAAATCGCCCGCGTGGAAGTGGATAAAGCGCGCCAATCCAACCGCAACATCGTTTTTGCCATGGGACACAGCTCGGTCGCCGAGCACGCGGTATTCAATATTGATGTGCTGGGTGTTTCCCGACTGCTGGTTGAGGAAATTGAAAAATTTCGCTTATGTTCCTTTACGGAGAAATCACAACGCTATGTTCTGTTTGATAAGGATTTCGTCGTCCCTGAAGAAATTCAACAGGCCGGCATGGTCGGTTTGTTCACTGAAACAGTCATGGCGCAGAATGATTATTACCATAAACTCTACGAAAAATTAAAACCTCATATTTTTTCCAGGAACAAAGATTTAGCGCAAAATCCGTCTAATCGTTTACTTCTGGAAGGGTGGGCCAAAGAAGACGCTCGTTATGTCATCTCCATGGCCACACAAACACAATTGGGCATGACCATCAATGCGCGTAATTTGGAATTGATGCTGCGGCGTTTGGCCTCTCTTCCTGTTGCCGAGGCGCAAGAATACAGCAAAAAACTGTACGCGGTGACAAAAGATATTGCCCCCTCTCTTATTCGTTACACGCAAGCCACCGATTACGATAAGCTTACCAGGCAAAATTTAATCAAAAAGGCTAACAGTTACTTTCTTAAATATTCCGTCAATAAGAGAGCTGAAAAATCCGTCGCCGCCCGCTTAACTTATGCCTCACCCGATGCCGACAATAAGATCACGGCGGCACTCCTTTTTTCTTCATCCAATTTAACTTATTCACAATGCTTGAATCACGCTAAGCGTCTGACATCCATAGAGCGGAAGGCTTTATTCAAGGCGGCCTTTGAGCATCTCCAGCCACATGACGCGGTACTGCGAGAAATGGAAAACATCGATTTACAATTTGAACTTGTGCCCAGCGCCAGTTGTTTTGCCCAATTAAAAAGGCACCGGATGTCTACCATTATAGCTCAGGAATATAATCCTTCCTTGGGCGTATCTGTTCCCACTTCTGTGCAAGAAATTGGCCAGCAAAAAACATTCATGGACATTATGCGCCAGACCGAAAAAGCTTATGACCAAATTAAGAAAAAAGCGCCTTTTGCCGCCGCTTATGTTTTGACCAACGCGCATCGAAAAAGAGTTTTGATGAAATTCAGTGCCCGTGAGCTTTATCATATTGCCCGCATGCGCGCTGATGAGCATGCCCAATGGGATATCCGTAAACTCACGGAGGACATGCTCAAACAGGCAAAAAAAGCCATGCCTCTGACGCTGATACTTGCCTGCGGCAAAGACGGTTTTGACGCTCTTTATAAAAAGACTTTTAAGCGCGGCTGATAGGACTACCTGACAAAAAGTGATTCCATGATAGACAAAAACAATCTTTATATTCTTTTGGCCATTACTTTAAGCTCGTTTCTTACACCATTTATGGGTTCGGCTCTTAATGTCGCTCTGCCCATTATAGGTAAAGACCTGGCCCTGACAGCTCTGGCCGTAAGCTGGGTAGCTTCGTCCTTTCTTTTGGCCGCCGCCATTACACTTGTTCCTCTGGGAAGAATTGCCGATATTTACGGCCGCAAAAGAATTTTTCTCTATGGTGCAATGATTTTTACAATTTCCTCCTCGTTTTGCATCTGGTCTCCCACACAATCATTTTTGATATTTTTTCGCGCAATCCAGGGCATTGGCGGAGCAATGATTTTCAGCACCGGCACGGCGATGTTGATTTCCGCTTATCCGCAGAAAGAAAGGGGTAAAATTCTGGGAATCAATCTGGCCGCTGTTTATATCGGTTTGACCATCGGCCCTTTTATCGGCGGCCTGCTGACACAGCATTTCGGCTGGAGATACATTTTTCTTTTTTCTTCTTTGTTGGGCACGATAATTATTTTAATAATTCTGCGTACGAATAAAGAAGAACGGCCGGAAGCCAAAGGAGAAGGATTTGACTTTGCCGGTTCTCTTCTTTACGGCATTGCTCTTTTTGCGATCATGTATGGATTTTCCCTTTTGCCTTCATTGCAGGCGGGGTTACTTATCGGCCTTGGAGTTTTTTGCCTTTGTTTCTTCATTTTTCGCCAACTTAAAATTCCTTTCCCTTTGCTGGACATTCATTTGTTCCTGGATAACAAGGTTTTCGCTTTTTCCAATTTGGCGGCGTTGATTAACTATTGCGCCACTTTCGCGGTTACTTTTTTGCTCAGTCTTTATCTTCAGCACATTAAAATACTCACACCTCTGCAAGCAGGCACAATCCTGATTGCCGACCCGATAGTTCTGGCTCTTTGTTCGCCTTTTGCCGGAAAACTCTCAGATCGTTTTGAGCCTCAGCTTATTGCTTCGCTCGGTATGGCTCTCACTGTAATCGGTCTCGTTTTATTGCTTTTTATCGGTGACGATACCAGCATTCAATACATTGTAATGTGCCTGGTTTTGCTGGGCGTCGGTTTTGCTCTTTTTTCTTCACCTAACGTCAACGCCACCATGAGCGCCGTAGGAAATAAATTTTATGGCGTCGCTTCGGCAACACTGGCCACCATGCGCCTTACCGGTCAAATGTTCAGCATGGGCATAACGATGCTAGTTTTTGCCGTTATTCTAGGAAATCATCCTATTTCGCAGGCGGAAAGTCCGCTTCTTTTAAAAAGCATCCGGATTATCTTTTTTATCCTTGCCATTATTTGCGGCGGCGGTATATTTGCTTCCGCAACTCGGGGAAAGGTACATAAATGACATTGAATTTTATCAGCTTTTTAATCGGACTTTTAACCGGAATCTTTGGCGGCCTTGTCGGCATCGGCGGCGGATTAATTATGATTCCCTTGATGGTCGGGATTTTGAAATTCAGTCAACACAAAGCTCACGGCACCAGTCTTGTTGCCCTGGTCTTTACGGGACTCAGCGGTGCGGTTACGTATGCGCTCAATGGTTCCATTGATCTCATTGCCGCAATATGCCTGGCGGCTACAGCTATGCTCACCGCCCGTGCCGGTGCCCGCTATTGTCATGTACTTCCCGAATGGAAATTAAGGAAATATTTTGGAATGTTCCTAATATTTTGCGCCATTCTTTTAATTTTAAAACCTTATATCAGCGTACCGGCCGCAGCTTCACCGTTTTATTTTCAAATAGGAGTGTTTTCAATAACAGGATTATTTGTCGGCTTTCTTTCCGGCATGATGGGAGTTGGCGGCGGGACAATCATGGTTCCGGCTATGGTGCTGCTTGCCGGTTTCAGCCAGCATTTAGCCCAGGGGACATCACTTTTAGTCATGGTTCCGGCAGGCAGTGTTGGCGCCTTCATGCACTGGAAGATGGGTAATGTAGCCACGGAAATTCTTTTCGGACTTGTGCCGGGAATTATATTAGGTGCTTATCTCGGCGGTCATTTTGCGCATTTTATTCCCGATACACCGCTTCGCTTTACATTTATCGCTGTTATAATTTTTATGGGTGTGAGGTATGTCCGTTCATCGCAATCCACAGATGTTTCAGTATGTGAATAGTTGAGGCACAATAGTTGATTCGCAAATGTTTAGATGATGATTTTTACACCATATGTGAAATTATCAACGATGCGGCGCAAGCCTATAAAGGCGTTATCCCCCCTGACCGGTGGCATGAACCTTATATGTCACGCCAGCAGTTACAACAGGAAATTGACGCTGGTGTCGGTTTCTGGGGATGGGAAGAAGAGGGGAAACTTGAAGGCGTGATGGGAATACAGGACAAAGGCGATGTCACTCTTATCCGCCACGCGTATGTGCGCTCACTCAGGCGCAATCAAGGAATTGGCACTAAACTGTTACTTTTTCTCGAATCTTTAACGCAAAATCCCCTTCTTATCGGCACATGGGCTGATGCCATCTGGGCGGTATCCTTTTACCAAAAAAACGGCTATCGGCTCGTTTCTACAAAAGAGAAGAATTTATTGCTCAAAAAATACTGGAGCATACCCGAACGCCAGATCGAAACTTCCGTTGTGCTGGCTTCAGCAAAATGGATAACCTAAAATTCTTCAGCCTGCTCAGTTTAAAACCATCCTGGTTATCATTCCCGAAGGGCTCTTTCGTAGGCGCTTTCCGAATATCCATGTATGGAATTGCCGTTGATGATGGCAAAAGGAACCCCTTCTTTCGGATCAAGCTCCTTTTTTCTTAACGCGGCTTCTCTGTCCCTTTCCACATCATATTCGGTAAAAGGGATATTGCGGGAAGTAAAATAATTTCTTGCTTTGGTGCAGTAGGGGCACCAGCTGGTAGTATACAAAATCACTTCGTGATCTCGTCTTACGTCCGTTTTTTGTTTATCTGAATCAGAACCCTTTTCCTCTAAGCCCGGCCTTATAAATATATCCTTAGGTATATCTTCCTTTTTTTGCACTTCTATGTTTTTAGCATTTTTTACGGGCGGAGGATAATCCGTTATATGAATATTGCCCTCTTCATCTTCCCATTTATAAAAATCCGCTACGGTAAAACTCTGCAACGCAAATAGCATGATAAAAACAAATAATAAATATTTAAACATCCATTCCTCTGTAAACACACTTAGTGAATATTGCCTTGTGCAACTTGTTTTCTTTTTACTATAGTCTTGAGTTTATTATATTTTCGGCGGTATTATTTGTCCAGCTTTTTGTTGCGCTGCCTTAAAACAAAAAAATTGACACACGACTATCTTCTTCATATACTCACGCGCTAACAGTGAACACCGATTAACGGCAAATCTCATTGTTTATCAAAAAGCAATTATTTTAATAAAATATAGGAGGAAGAAAAAATGTTAAAGACTAAACTAACTGAATTACTCGGCATCAAGCATCCGATTATTCAAGCGGGAATGGGACCGTTCAGCAACAACAACCTTTGTGTCGCTTCGGCCAATGCGGGCGCGCTGGGATTACTTTCCACCAGCGGGCTTTTCAACAAAGCGGGAGAGCCTTGGATTTACGAGGCTTTTATCAAGACCGCGGAAGCATCGATGGATGATGACATGGCTACAGTGTTGGAAAAAGTACTAAAACGAACACACCGCCTGGTCAAAGACAAAGGCGGAATTTTCGGCATCAACGTAATGGTTTCGGCGGAATTGCTGGATAGATCCACCATTATTATCGACAGAGCTATCAAGGTACGCAATGAAGTCCCCGGCATGAAAGATACTTTTAAAGTTATCTTTACATCAGCGGGCGACCCGGTCCCCTGGCGCGATAAGATTAAAAACGCCGGTTTTACCTGGATTCATGTTGTGCCTTCTGTAAAAGGTGCTTTGCGCTGCAAAAAAGCGGGAGTGGACTGCATTGTCGCTTCCGGCCATGAAGGAGGATTCCACATCTCCTGGGAACCGATACATTCAATGGTTTTATTACCTGCCGTAATTGACGCGATTGCCGACCCGAATTTTCCCGTTGTCGGTGCGGGCGGCTTCTGTGACGGCAAAACCTTGGCCGCCGCAATAGCCATGGGCGCAGCCGGTGTGCAAATGGGAACAAGGCTTCTGGCCACGGAAGAAAGCGACTTCCATCCTCTGTGGAAAGAACAAGTCGTAAAAACGGGCGACAGAGGAACATTGGTAGCCCGCGGTTTCGTAGGACCGGCGCGCTGGTTGAAAACCCCCTCCAGCGAAATTCATTTAAAGAATTCTCTTACCAAATCACCCGGCGTTTTTACCGGCATTCCGGATGATTTTACAACCGTTGCACCTGATTTGATTCAGTATGAAAGAGACGCTATCCAGGCTGTATGCACAGGCGATCGTGAAAAGGCTATGATGGCTGGCGGCGAATGCGCGCAAAGAATTGACGATATGCCTAAGGTTCAAGACATTGTGGATAAGACAATGAAGGACGCAACCAACATCATTAAAAATATCAGTAAAACTATAAAATAAATCCCACCCTATTCTTTTCAACCGCCGGAGCGATTTTTAATCGCTCCGGCGATCACGATTGGAGGTGTGCTTTATGAATCATATCGGCTTTCGTAACCTGAAAAGATACAAATACCAATTGATGCGTGATTACAAATACCAGACGACTATCCGTCTGAATCACGATGTTAAAATACAAAGTTTTATCATGCTGACCACCACCGGCCTTTTGATCATTTACAAAGGCTATGCCTGGGACGGCCCCAGCGGCCCGACTATCGACACAAAAAATTTTATGAGGGGAAGCCTGGTGCATGATGCCCTATATCAGCTCATGCGTATGAAACTTCTTTCTGTCACTTTAAAAAACCTCGCCGACCGTCTTTTACGCCAAATTTGCAGAGAAGACGGCATGAACTGGCTAAGAGCATGGTATGTTTACTGGTGCGTCAGGCTTTTTGCCAAATCAGCCGCCACAAAACCACGGGAAAGCGATACAAAAATTATCGAAGCACCTTGAATAAATAAGTCAGTCATGCAATAGTTAGTTCTATTATTATACCATTTACCGGATATTCTGTTATTAAAGGAGGTAATTATGCAACATGTTAATGCTGACTTTGATTATTTCAAGGCTTTTGCCAGATCCATCGGGTGGATATCCAACGAAGAGCTTTATGCACTCAAGTCCAAACATGTTGCCCTCGGGGGCGTTGGAGGAACAGGTGGCTATTATGCTTTGACTCTAGCGCGTTTGGGGATTGAACATTTTACTTTAGCGGATTTCGATTCCTTTGAATTAAGCAATTTTAATCGTCAGGCTGGTGCCTTCTTGGATACATTGGGAAAGAATAAGGCGGAAACGCTGGCTGAAATGCTCAGCCGCATCAATCCGAATATTAAAACAAGAATATTTAATCTGGGTGTTAATGAAAAAAATATAAGCGCTTTCTTAGAAGGAACAAATCTTTACTTGAATGCAATGGGTTTTCAATCTGGTGATATTCAAGCGGATATTTTTGACGCTTGTCGAGAGAATAATATACCGGCCACCAGTGTCGTCGTTCCCGGGTTTTGCGCGTCTTTGATAAATTTTCATCCTCAACGTATTTCCTTTAATAATTACTTTAAGATAAAAGGCCTGAGCCGGGAAGAACAATCTATCCGCCTTGTAGCCGGGCACAACCCGAGATTATTGATGCTCAGGCACTATATTGTTTCCGATGAACCGATACGTTTTAAGGAATATGACGGTCCCGTTACTCCTATTCCATGCATCACAGCCGCCGGACTAGCTTGCACCGAGGTGCTCAGAATACTTCTTAATAGGAAAAATATATCCTGGGCTCCATGGAGTTTTCAAGTAGACACCTATCTTAAGAGATTCTATAAAACGTGGAGACCGGGCGGAAATAGTAATCCTTTACAAAAATTTATTCTATATTATTTAAGAAAACGCTTAAAATTGCCTAGAGCCCCCCTCTTTTCATCGGAAAGTCCGTAATATATTATTGGCATTATTAATCGTATCGCTGCTTTAGACAAAGAATGGTGTTCGAATTAAAAATATATAGGTGGAATTTTTATTATTAAATAGTGTGGTTGAATTTTATCTTCTATTAAGGCTATCAACGACTTTTGATAGTAAGATTATTCCCTGATTCGTTTTTTCAGTTCTTTAATAAATGTATTGAGAACGTCGCTGGCGTCGGCAACGATGCCGACATCGGCAAGTTTCATCATTGTGGCCTGCGGGTTTTTGTTAATGGCCACGATGAAATCGGCTTCCCCGAGTCCCGCCGTATGTTGAATAGCGCCGCTAATGCCGAAGGAAAAAAGAATTTTCGGTTTGATGTGTTTCCCCGCTTGTCCCACCAGCGCGCTGTGGTCAGCCCAGCCGGCATAAACTACGGGTCTGGTGGCGCCGACACCCCCTCCCAGAAGTTTTGCCAGTTCGTGTAGTTTGGCAAAGTTGTTTTTATTCCCCATGCCACGCCCTCCGCAAACGATGACTGCGGCGCTTTCTATGAAGTGTTCCCTTTCTGCGGAACGTTCATACTCCACCAAACGCACACGAGGTTTGGGCAGGTTTTTCA
>MGQN01000020.1:94254-100066 GCA_001797845.1 Deltaproteobacteria bacterium RBG_16_44_11
GCGCCTTTCGTTGATAATCGTGAGGTATTTCCTTAAAGGTCCCTGGCCGCACTGTGGCCATCTGGGGACGGTGGCGTTCCGTCACTATTTCCGCCAGCATATTGCCGCCAAAAGAAGGCGCTATTTGCACTAACAATCCGTCTTGAGTAATTTCCAATCCCACGCAATCTGCGGATAATCCCGTCTTCAGGCGTTTGGCCAGCCGGGGCGCGAATTCGCGGCCAAAGTCCGTTGCGCCAATCAGGATAATTTCCGGATCTTTTTCTTTGGTCAAGTTTTCCATAATCGCCAGGTATCTTTCCGTGCTGTAACTCTTTAAAACCGGATCATCAATCGCCAGAATTCTATCTGCTCCGTGGGCCGCATATTCCATAATATACTCTTCTATTTCATGGCCCAATACTACGGCGCAAACCTCGGCCTTGATCGCTCGGGCAAGCTCCATGGCCTTTGAAATCAATTGCAGGGTAACGCGGTTCTGGTAATAGTTGCGGTAATCGCCAAATACCCAGATACTTTTTTTATTTTTCTTCATGAACCTGTTTAATTTCCTCTATAGATTTGCCTATCGCCGCGCTAATTTTTCTCTGATATTTGTTGAGAAAATCTGTAACGGCAAGGGACGGAGTCCCTGTAAAAAAGATGTTTTCTTTTTGTGTTTCTCTTAAAAACACTTTGCGCACTTTCGTGCGTGAACCATGATTGCCAATTTCCGCGGAATCTATTCCCAGAGATTTGATATCCAAAACAACAACTTGATTTTCGCCGAAAGCGTTTTCCAATCCGACCAGTTGCGTATAACGGGGCAAGTAATTTTCCATAGAAACAGTAACCAATGCCGGAAATTCCATCTCCAGCGTTTCGCGGAAATTGTCCACCAGCCTGCGGATGCGCAGTGTCTTGCCGTAAATTTCCAGTTTTTCAATATAAGCCGCCGCCGGTAAATCCAGTTTTTCCGCTAATTGCGGTCCGACCTGAGCAGTCTCGCTATCCGAGGTATAAGCTCCGCAAAGAAGCAAATCAAATTTCGGGCACTGTTTTGTTATCGCCTCGCCCAAAATCCAGGAAGTCGCGTACGTATCCGAACCTGCCAAAAGCCTGTCGCAAATCAGCATGGCCTTGTCCGCTCCTAAGGCCAGCGCTTCATACAACACTTCCTGGGCGGCCGGCGGCCCCATGGTTATCACGGTAATGTCTGCGGAATATTTTTCTTTAATTTGCAGCGCCGCTTCCAGGGCGTGTTTGCAGGCAGGATTCATCATCCCGGCAGCCAGATCGCGCCGCAGTGTGCCGGTTTTTTCATCCCATGGCAATTCCGTCACCATGGGAACTTGTTTTAAACAAACGACGAGTTTCAACATAATGTTTTATAGTATCAATTGAGATAGTACGGCGCGCGCAATGACCATTCGCTGAATTTCGCTGGTGCCTTCATAAATCTCCGTGACTTTAGCGTCACGAAAATATCTTTCCACATCATATTCCTTGCTGTAACCATAACCGCCGTGAATTTGTACGGCCAAGGAGGTGATCCTAGAAGCAACAGAACTGCAATAAAGCTTGGCCATCGCCGCCTCACAGCCGAAGGGCGCTCCTTCATCCTTTAAAGCACAGGCGCGATACAATAGCAGGCGCGCCGCGGCCTGTTCGGTAGCCATATCGGCAATGTAATTTTGAATTGTCTGCAACGAGGCGATGGGTTTTTTAAATTGCTGTCTTTCCTTAGCATATTTAACCGCGGCTTCGTAAGCTCCCTGCGCGATACCGAGGGCTTGCGCCGCAACACCGATGCGACCGTTATCCAACGTGGTCATGCCGATTTTCATCCCCATACCGAGTTTCCCCAGCAGATTTTTTTCCGGCACGCGGCAATCTTCCAAAAACAGCGAAGATACGGGATTGGCGCGCATGCCGCAAAGATCTTCCAGCTCACCGCGCAAAAATCCGGCAAAGGAGCTTTCCACAATAAAGACACTGCTCTGCAATTGTTTTTGATCTGTATTGGTAAGAGCGAAAATTAACGATAAATCACAAATACCGCCGTTGGTAACAAATATTTTTGTTCCGTTTAAAATGTATTCCCGGCCGTTTTTAACCGCCGTCGTTTCCACACTCCCCGCGTCAGAGCCAGCATTAGCTTCCGTCAAGCTGAAAGCCCCAATTATTTCACCGCTAGCCAATCGCGGTAGATATTCTTCTTTTTGCTCCTGATTAGCGAACTGAAGAAACGGATATACGGCCACGCCGTTATGCACGGTAACGCATAAACCGACCGCCGCGCATACGCGGGAAATTTCTTCCACAACTATCGCCGTGCTGATGGAATCTAAATCCGCGCCGCCAAATTCTTTTGGCACTTGCAGTCCGAAATAATTAAGCTTCTTCATCTTTTCAATAGCATCTACAGGAAAGACGGCATTGCGGTCTATTTCCGCAGCAATCGGCGCGAGTTCCGTTTCCGCAAAATGCCTTACGGAATCGCGGATGAGCTTATGTTTCATGCAAGGATTAAATTTCAACCTGCGTCTCCAAGCTAATTTGTTATTTTTCGCACAAATAACTTAAAATAAACGTAAAATCAAGCAAATGAATACATCGGAATTGATTATTCGTTAATATTTTAAGCACTTGCTTTGTTTTTCATTTCCGCCGCCTTCTCTACATCTAAATAATACCGGCCGGTCAAAGTTTTATATACCACCTCGCTTAAAACAAGCATCTCCAGAGCCTTAGGGCGATAATCGCGATAGCCTATTTTGATATAGCTGGCTTTTGTGTAAGGCAATTCAACGGCGCTGGTCGCATTTACCGCGCCTTTTTCTTCCAATTCCCGAATAATGGCAAGGCATATTTGTTTTGTCCACCATCCTGTACCCAGCATGGCCAAAAGATACACCAGCAGCAGAGTGATGATACCGATAACGATTTGCATTGATTCCGGCATGAAATATATTCTCCACGCGTAATAGTTATGTTGTTATTAAACAATTTATATCAATTGAGCAAGAATTTAATTGAGAATTGCTCTTTTGATTAACTTGTCTTTAATTCTTACAATAAAATCATAAGATATTGCTTTTTTTGCTACAATTGATATTATAATATCCATAAACTATAAAATCCTGAAAAGGGAGGAACATATGAAAAAGAGCAAGACCCCAAAAAAAAAGAAACCCGTAAAGAAAGCTAAAAATGTCAAAAAAGTTAAAGCCTTGAAAAAGGTTAAGACTGCCAAAAAAGCTAAAGCTCCGAAAAAAATGGCTGTAAAAAAAGCTAAGGCGGTTAAAAAAGTTGCTTTCCCGAAAAAAGCTACTGCGAAAAAAGTCAAGGCTCCTAAAAAAGTTAAAGCCTTAAAAAAGGTCAAGGCAGCCGTAAAAGCGCCCGTAGAAAAAGTCAAGGCGCTGTTAACACCTGCCATACAAAATTTGCAAAAGCTAAGGGTTAAGTTCACCTTGCATCCATATCAATATGAAGAACCGGGCGGCACAAAACAATCGGCAAGCAAATTGGGCGTTGACGAACATATCGTCATTAAAACGCTGATTATGGAAGATGAAAATAGAAGACCCCTGATTATTTTGATGCACGGCGATAAAGAAGTTGCTACAGACGCACTGGCAGCGATTATCGGCGCACAAATGGTTTCTCCCTGTAAACCGGAAATCGCACAGTGGCATACCGGTTATCAAATCGGCGGCACTTCGCCTTTCGGCATACAGAAAGTGATTCCTGTTTTCATGGAAAGAACCATAGCCGATTTCCCCAATGTTTATATTAACGCAGGACAGCGCGGTCTGCTGGCACAGTTGTCTTCCGCTGAACTTATTGACACACTTAAACCGTTTATGGTCAGCGTCGCCAAATGATCCATGCCTTGCCGTTAAAAAAGTCGTGGAAGTAATGTAAGGTTGCACCAGTATGCCGGAAAACGTTATTATCCGCTGTCTTAATTGCGGAACAAAAAATCGCATACCGAAAAAGAAATTCCAGGGGCGGTCTGTCTGCGGTAAATGCAGTTCGCCCTTGGATGAGTTGATTATTCGATGTCTGAAATGCGGCACAAAAAATAGAATGAAGGAAGATCGCCTGAATCAAAAGCCCCTGTGTGGTAAGTGCCGCGAAGCGCTCGTCATTACCCAGCAAAAAATCAAGCCTTTGGATGTAACGGATAATACTTTTGCGCGCGAAGTATTGACTTCGGAAACATCCGTCTTGGTTGATTGCTGGGCGCCCTGGTGTAGCCCTTGCCGGACATTATCGCCCATCATCGATGAACTGGCCTCTGATTACGCCAACGGAGTAAAAGTAACCAAGCTCAACGTCGATGAAAATCCGCTTACCGCTTCTCAATACGGAATACACAGCATCCCGACAATGCTTTTTTTCAAAGAGGGCAAGCTGGTGCAAAAACTTACGGGCGCGCTCCCCAAAGAAGAAATCGAAAAACACTTATTATCCATAATTCAGACTAACTGAATCCAGGCTATCCACGCATGAAACATGACAAAGCCAATTTGATGTACAGGTGTAAAGTGTTCGATGTCTGGGAAGAAGCAGTGTCTCTGCCTGGCGGTAAAACCATAAAGCAAAGCTGGATTGACCACAAACCTACCGTCGCCGTGGTTCCTGTAAATGATAAAAACGAACTGCTTTTAATAAAACAATATCGCCTTGCCGTTAAAAATCATTTGCTGGAAATTCCCGCCGGTTCGCTGGATAGCATTGAAGAATCGCCGGTTGCCTGCGCGCAAAGGGAACTGGCCGAAGAAACGGGGTTTAAATCCGCCTCTCTCATTAAACTCTACGAAGGCTACCTGCTTCCCGGTTATTGCAACGAATATATGTATTTTTTCCTCGCGCAAAATCTCACTTTTGAGCCGCTTACGCCCGATGAGGACGAGTTTATCGAAGTTATGCCTACTAAACTTACGGATGCGGAGAAATTACTCAAAAACGGTGAAATAGCAGATGCTAAAACGGCGCTGGGTATTATCCTAGCTGTTAATTTTCTTAAACAAAAATAAGTTTTCATTGAAAAAATCGTTATTTTCTTTAAAGCCGAAGCGAGCACAGCAATCTTTTGCTCTTTAAAGCTTCTTGCCAGAGGCACAAAGTTTTGTTAGACTTCTTTACAAGTTCGATATTATTAATTATACCGAGTTGCATTCAAAAGATAACGAGGCGGCAAGGAGGAGGCTCCGCAAGCGTATTATTAATACGTTGAGGAAGCCGACGACGATGCCAACAAAATTAGCTAAAGAATGCGGCTTGGTATCATAAAGAAGGGAGGCATCACCCATGATCTATAACGAAGAGTTTGAAACCCTGCCCCGCGAAGCCTTGAAAGCCCTGCAACTCAAACGGCTTCAGCAGGTATTACAGCGAGCCTATCACACGGTGGGATTTTATAAAAAATCCCTTGATGCCGCCAAAATCACGCCGGACGACATAAAATCCACGGCGGATATAAAAAAGCTTCCCTTTATTACACGCAAAGACATGCGCGATAATTACCCCTACGGTTTATTTTCCGTGCCCATGAGCAGTATTGTCCGCCTGCACGCCTCATCAGGCACCAGCGGCCGCTCTACTGTTTTCGGTTATACCAAACACGATATCGAAACATGGTCGGACCTCGTCGCGCGCTGTCTTGTCGCCGCAGGGCTGACAAAAAACGACATTATTCATAACGCGTTCGGTTACGGATTATTCACCGGCGGCTTGGGGCTGCACTATGGCGCGGAAAAAATCGGCGCCAGCGTCATCCCCATGTCCGGCGGCAACGCCAAAAGACAAATTATGATCCTGCAGG
>MGQN01000020.1:100132-103271 GCA_001797845.1 Deltaproteobacteria bacterium RBG_16_44_11
CAATGGGCGTGGATATGAAATCCTTAAAACTACGCGTGGGTATTTTCGGGGCGGAACCATGGAACAAAACAATGCGTGACGAAATCGAAAAAGTATTCGGCATAACGGCGCTGGATCTCTTCGGCCTTTCGGAAGTTATCGGCCCGGGCATCGCAATGGAATGCCTGGAAGGCCGTAATGGAATGCATATTTTTGAGGATCATTTTCTTGTCGAAACAATCAATCCCCAAACCGGCGAAGTTCTGCCGGAGGGAGCAGAGGGTGAATTGGTTTTTACCACCCTGACTAAAGAAGCAAATCCGCTTATCCGCTACCGCTCCGGCGATGTATCGCGCCTGATTACAGATCCCTGCCGCTGCGGCCGCACCCATATCAAAATGGAAAGGGTATTGAAACGAAGCGACGATATGCTGATTATCCGCGGTGTGAATATTTTCCCCGCGCAGGTTGAAGCGATTTTAGTGGATATTGAAGGATTGAAACCAAACTACCAAATCATCGTTGATAAAGTTGGAGCATTAGACTCTCTGGAACTGCATGTTGAGGCCAGTGATAAAATTTTCAGTGATTCCGGCAGTGTTAAAGAATTACAGAAAATTGAACAAAGAATTGTCAAAGATATGAAGGATTATCTGGGCATTGCTCCGCGCGTAAAGCTTGTCGAACCCAATACTCTGCAAAAAGCAGGAGCGAAGGTTATTGATAAACGCCGCTATTGATCAATAAAGGGGGGTATATGAAAGTAGAACAAATATCTGTTTTTCTGGAAAACAAACCCGGTACGCTGGAGAAGGCGACGCTCGTGCTCAAAGAAGCAAATATCAATATTCGCACTTTGTCTATGGCCGAAACCGCTGATTTCGGCATTTTACGTTTGATTGTCAATGATGTCGAAAAAGCCAATAAAGTTCTCAAGGACAGCGGCTTTCAAGTCAGCAAAACTCCTGTCGTTGCCGTGGAAGTGCCCGACAAACCGGGCGGCCTGCACAGCATTATGGAAGTTGTTTCCCAAGAAGGTATCAATGTGGAATATCTTTACGCCTTTGTGGAAAAAAGCGGTCAAAACGCCGTAATTATTTTTCGCTTCGATAATCCGGAAAAAGCTATCGATATTCTGATGAAGAAAAATTTTACGGTTGTGCCAGGAAAAAAGTTATATGAGTTCTAGTGACACTCGCTAAGAACAAACGCAGTGAAGTTCGAAGCGTAAGTGGAACTATCCCAGGAGCGAAGTACCCTGAAGGGCATCTGCGACGACGTGGGATAATGAGACTCGCTGAAAACGAAGTTATTAAACAAAAAGCGTTATGGCTGAATCCTTAAAACAATCCATCAAGAAATTTTTGCGCCCGCAGGTTGACGCGGTGGGCTTCGCTCCCGTTGCGCGCTTTACCGACGCGCCCGATGCGCATCACCCCGCGCGCGTCTGCCCGGATGCCAAAACTGTTATTGTTATCGGCATCACCGTTCCTCAGGGAATGCTGCGTTCGCCCGATTACAATCTCTACGCCATGCACAGAACATATCACAGCGCCTATACAAAACTTGACCATATTGCCCTTGGGTTAAGCAATTTCATTGAAGCAAAAGGTACGCACATGGCTCTACCGATTCCCAGCTACGCCCCTGTTGTTGTTCATCAATTCGAGCCTTGGGGTGTCATGTCTTTAAAACACGCCGCGGTAAAAGCAGGCTTGGGGCGTTTTGGCCGCTCCGGCCAGGTTTATCATCCCAAATACGGCTCGCTTTTGCGGCTCGCCGCTGTTGTTACCAGCGCGGCAATTCCTGCTGATCCCCTGCCGCAAGACGTTGTCCCATGCCCGCCAGGTTGCTCTGCCTGTATAAAAATCTGCCCCTCAAAGGCTTTTGATGAACAAGGAATTTTCCATAAAATGACCTGTATGCCTTACTCGGTGAAACATGCCATTTATCCGCTTGCATTAAATACCGAAGAAGGCTTGAAACACATCGAACGAGTAATCAACACGGCAGGCCACAATTACTGGCTTGCTTGCGACGAATGCGTTAAGGTTTGTCCGCTTAACAAAAAGAAAGTGCGGAAAAAAGGCTAACAGCATAAAACACAGGATACATAAAAGCATTGTTGGGCATTCTTGATATATTTATGCTGTCTACTCCAATGTTAACAACACTCTCTCTTGAAGAGAAACTTGAAAAAATTGAGCTTGCATGTAAATGGCTTCAATCACTCGGTATCAATACATCGAAAACCAGACTGTTAACCTATAAAAATTACTACAAAGAGTATGTATCAAATTATTCTAGGTTTGAAGAAGACCCTGGAAAAATAGCTTATTTTCTTAGGCTGATGCGTGAAGCAGAAGAAATAACTTGGATATTCGAAGGTTTTAAATCAGAGCAAAATCCAAAATCAATTCGCATTATTAAGGAAAGTATTGGTGGAACGGTCTTTTCTGCTACGGATGCACCAAATAATAGAAGCAGAGATTATTTATTCGAACTTAGGATTGCTTCATATTATCGACGAGCTGGATTTGATGCAAAGATTGGTACTGAATCTGATGTCATTGTTCAGAAACATAATCAAACAATATATGTTGAGTGTAAGCGTTTAAAATCTATTAAAAAAGTTGAAGTCCGCTTGAAGGAAGCAGCAATACAATTGGATAAAAGATATAAAGATCACAGCAATAAATCAGACCTTTTCGGAATATTTGCTGTTGATCTTAGCGCAATTATTAATCCTGAATCAGGGTTTTTAATCCGCTTAACTCATGATGAAGGAACAGATTATATCAGAGAAAAAATGAATCATTTTTTCGATAAATACAATCCTGCGAAATACTTCTCAAAAGATAATCGCAATCTTGCAGTTTGGTGCCATTTTATGTGCCCTTCTCTAACTACTGCTACAGATCCTCCATTATCGACAAGATACACCTCATTAGTGAATCCATTGTGCCCACTTTCATCAGCTAGAGGGAAAATACTCGAAGATTTCCGAATAGCCTTCAAACGGTCAGAACATATTTCTATAGAAGAACTCAAAGCCTAACATAACGTACTCGTTTTTATTTACTACCCGTTTTGCCACATTCCTTGCAGCAGCCATCCGGACCAATAACACCAATACAGGCCCCGTCACTGCATAAAACTC
>MGQN01000020.1:103370-104219 GCA_001797845.1 Deltaproteobacteria bacterium RBG_16_44_11
TTGCCGCACTCCTTACACTTGCCATCCGGGCCGATAGTTCCGATACAGGCCTCATCACTGCATAAAATTCGTTTTTCCCAATCTTCGTTTTCGTCAAAAATGATTTCGACCATGTCCGTCCATCTCCAAGAATTATTCGCAAAGCTGCTTATATCAATTTTAATAATATTACCAGCGGGAATGAAAAAATCTTCCCTAACCCCTCTTTACAAAAGAGGGGGGTGTCTCCCTTTTTTAAAGGGAGCCAGGAGGGATTTTGTATTGAGCATCTAGGCTTTATAATCAGTCTGGATTCCGGCTCGTAGGCCGGAATGACAACGTACATCTGATGACTCCGTAAAATGTCCAGAGGCAACGGGTTTGCCAAGTCGCATTCAAAAGGATACCGAGGCGGCAAGGAGGAGGCTCCGCAGGCGTATTACTAATACGTTGAGGAAGCCGACGACGATGCCAACAAAGGTAACCAAATGAAGGCGGTCTTGGCAATCAGCCTTTGATGCAAGCCAGCGCTTTTAATTTGGCTACCTTTTTAGCAACGCCCGACTCATGCATTACCTGAACAACATCCTGCAAGTTTTTATATGCTTCCGGCATTTCTTCTTTCAGCGTTCCTTTGCTGGAAGCCATCACCAACACACCTTTATCCGCCAGTTCTTTGGCAATAGAACGGCCCTGGCTTATTTTGGTCGCCTGCGTTCGGCTCATCACCCGTCCCGCTCCATGACAGGCAGAGCCGAATGTCTCTTCCATCGCCTTTTCCTGCCCCACTAAAACAAAAGAGCCTGTCCCCATATCGCCGGGAATAAGAACCGGTTGGCCGACACTTTTATAGCGCGCCGGCACGGCATC
>MGQN01000020.1:104227-104582 GCA_001797845.1 Deltaproteobacteria bacterium RBG_16_44_11
CAGGATAAGCGCGTGTCGCGCCTTTGCGGTGGACGCACAGCTTTTTCATTTTTCCCTGAATTTTAAACTCTTCACTTTTGGCGATATTGTGGCATACATCATAAACCAACCGCATCCCCAGCTCCCGCGGCACCATCCGCAAAGTCTTCTCGAATATTTCCCGTGTGTGATGCATGAGCAATTGCCTATTCGCCCAGGCGTAGTTTGCGGCGCAGGCCATAGCCGAGAGATATTGTTTGCCACGTTGTGTTTTGAGGTAAGCACAAGCCAGCTGTCGATCAGGCAGTTCAATGCCCGTTTCTCCCGCGTGCTTGACCATCAGCGCCAGATAATCGTCGCAGACCTGATAACCCAA
>MGQN01000020.1:104606-115497 GCA_001797845.1 Deltaproteobacteria bacterium RBG_16_44_11
AATCTGCCCTTTGCGCAAACCAAAGACTTCGGCCGCTTTCTCATCAAATATTTCCTGCACAACTTCAATTTCCAGAAAATGATTGCCGGAACCCAGCGTACCTAACTGCTGTTTGCCTCTCTCCATGGCTCGAGCGGAAACTTGCTCGGGATCAGCTCCAGCCATTGTACCTTTGTCTTCTGTTGTCTCCAAATCTTCCGGTAGCCCAAATCCGTTTTTCACCGCCCAGGCGGAACCTTCTTCCAAAACCTTCTTTTGGTCTTTACCGGATAATTTTACGTTTCCTGTAGAGCCAACTCCGGAGGGAATTCCCTGATAAAGAGCAATGGGCAAATCATTTATCTTGCTTTTAATATCCGTCAGCTCCAAACCGGTGGCTACCAAACGACAACCGCAATTGATATCGTAGCCCACGCCACCTGGTGAAACGATGCCTTCCTCCAAATCAAATGCCGCCACACCTCCGATGGGAAAGCCATAGCCCCAGTGGACATCCGGCATAGCCAACGAATAATTCACAATGCCGGGCAAACAGGCAACATTGGCCACCTGCTTGGCGCTTTCATCATTTTTCAACAATTGATAAATTTTTTCGTTGGCATAAATAATCCCCGGCACACGCATTTTTCCTGTTTGCGGTATCAGTACGCGGTTTTCATCTAATCGTTGCATTGTAATTTCAGACATCAAAAATCACCCTGGCTCGCCAGCCTTTTTCCACCCGCTCAATTTTCAGCGTGTGATATGTTACCGCCTTAATTTCCATTTTCAGCTGATGTTTCTTCGCGGCGTACGGCTCACCGAAAACCCTGGCGGCAACTTTCTCGTCATTTAATTCCAGTATCTCACAGCGTTTACAAAGCCATGCGTCCGCGTGGAACAGGTAAAGCGCTTCGCGCAGTAGATTAATCAACATATCCGCCGTATCCGCACCTGTAATGGTCAGATGCTTTTCCTGAACCACACTGATGTTTTCACTATCAGCTATCAAATCAAACATCGCTTCGACCGTATTTGCCAGCGCCTCTTTTTTCGTTTTGCCGCAAACTTCTATGCCGATATCGGCGGTATGATCCAATATTTTGTAGCTTTTCATAAGCTAACTATATCTAATTTGAAATGTAAGAACAAGCGTTACTGTTACTCCGGCAATTAACCATTTATCTTGACTTTGTTATTGGATTCCGGCCTGTGTAACCTAAAGGTCATCTATGACCGGAATGACACCGTTGCTATATTTTTTGGAGTTTTAGGCATTAAGCCGAGTTTTACGAATAAATAAAAAAGCCCTTTACTTTGCAGTAAAGGGCTTTTTCTAAATTATTTCTACTAGCCGGTTTATGTCTTATTTATTCCTCGATTTCGTCACCGCCAGCTGATCCGTTAACTTCTTCTTCCGCTGTCGTGCGGGCAACGCCGACAAGTTTTTCTTTTGCTTCCAGATCAATGAGTTTCACTCCCTGCGTTACACGGTGGTTGACTGGTATTTCTCCTACTTTCAGCCGGATGACTTTGCCGCCATCGCTGATGAGCATAACGTGCTCTTCGCCGGTCACTTGCAAGACCCCGGAAACGTTTCCTACTTTAGGTACGATTTTTAAATTCATCGTTCCTTTTCCGCCGCGGCTCTGCAGACGGTATTCCTCAATGGGAGTACATTTGCCAAAACCCTTTTCGGAAACCGTCAGCACAAACGTGTCTTTAGCCGGTATCTCCACGCCGATGACAGCGTCATCTTTACGCAGATTAATGCCGCGCACACCTTTCGCCGTTCTGCCCATATCGCGCACATCTTTTTCCTTGAAACGAATAGCCAAGCCTCGGCGCGTTGCCAAAAAGATATCCTGCTTTCCGGTGGTTAATTGAACATCAACCAGTTCGTCACCTTTCTCGATGGAAATGGCGATAATGCCGCCGGAGCGCGGGTTGGAATAAGCGGCTAACTCCGTCTTTTTAATAGTTCCTTTTTTTGTTACCAGCACCACGAATTTATCATCAGTGAATTCCCGCACGGGCAACGTTGCGCTCACGCGTTCACCCGGACCTAAGTTGACCAAATTGACAATTGCTTTTCCTTTGGCGGCTCGCCCTGCCTGGGGTATCTGATACACTTTCAGCCAGTGCACTTTACCGGTAGAGGTAAAAATAAGCAGATAGTGGTGTGTCGAGGCGATAAAGATTTTTTCCACAAAATCTTCTTCCTTCGTCCCCATTCCCATTTTGCCGCGCCCGCCGCGATGCTGGCTTTTATAAAGGCTGACCGCGTTGCGTTTAATATAGCCGGAATGGGTTATATTCACCATCATGTCTTCTTCGACAATCATATCTTCGATATCGATATCGTCTGTTCCGGCAACAATTTCGGTGCGGCGTTCATCGCCATAGCGTTCTTTTATTTCGTTTAGTTCATCGATAATAACCTGCAGAACTTTTTGCTCGTCGGCTAAAATTGCTTCGAGTTTGGCCATTAGCGCTTTTACTTCCGCGTATTCCTCGTCAATTTTCGCCCGCTCCAAACCGGTCAGGCGCTGCAATCTCATTTCCAGAATCGCTTTGGCCTGTATTTCGGAAAATTTAAATTTCTCGCATAATTTTACTGATGCTTCCTGAGGATTTTTGGATGCTTTAATCAAGGTGACAATAGCGTCGATGTTTTTCAACGCGATTACCAGACCTTCCAAAATGTGCGCTCGTTCTTTGGCGCGGGCGAGATCATATTTGGTGCGCCGTACAACAACGTCCCTGCGGAAGGCAATGAATTTTTCTATTATTTCCTTTAGATTTAAAACCTGCGGACGGCCGTCGGTTATCGCCAGCATAATGATGCCGAACGAGCTTTCCATTGAGGTAAACTTATAAAGTTGATTGAGGATAATTGCGGAATTCTCATCACGCTTTAAATCAACAACGATGCGGATGCCTTCGCGGTCCGATTCGTCGCGCAAATCGGCAATGCCGGCTATTTTTTTATCGCGTACCAACTCCGATATTTTTTCAATCAGTGTGGCTTTATTGACTTGATAAGGAATCTCCGTGATGACAATCGTTTCTTTGTCGTTCCGGGCGTTTTTTTCAATAATTGCCCGCGCTCTCGTTTTGATTATGCCGCGTCCCGTTTTATACGCAGCCAGTATTCCTTCTCTGCCGTTGATAAAGCCCGCCGTCGGGAAATCCGGCCCCGGTATATGGCGCATTAGTTTTTCCACGGTGATTTGCGGATTTTTGATGCACGCGATGGTGCCGTTTATTATTTCCGTTAAATTATGCGGTGGAATATTGGTGGCCATGCCCACGGCAATGCCGGAAGAACCATTGAGCAACAGCAAAGGAATGCGTGTTGCCAGAAGCGAAGGCTCTTGCAGGGACTCGTCATAGTTAGGCACATAATCCACTGTGTCTTTTTCGAGATCGGCAAGAACCTCTTCGGCAATACGCGCCATTCTTATTTCCGTGTAGCGCATGGCCGCTGGAGGATCTCCGTCAACAGATCCAAAGTTTCCCTGTCCGTCAATCAGCATGTAGCGCAAAGAAAAATCCTGCGCCATGCGTACCAGCGTATCGTATACGGCGACATCGCCGTGCGGATGATATTTACCGATGATATCGCCGACGATTCTGGCGGATTTCTTATAGGGCTTATTATACCTATTGCCCATCTCATACATGGAAAACAAAACCCGCCGATGAACCGGTTTCAGGCCGTCGCGGACATCGGGGATAGCCCTGCCGATAATTACGCTCATGGCGTAATCCATATATGATTTTTTCATTTCATCTTCTATATTCACCAGAGTTGGCTTTTGGTGGATATCTTTTTCCATGTTACTTCATCCTCTCTGAACATAAGCCGACATTTAACAGCTTATTCATTTTGTATTTGATCGCCGGCTTTAAATGTCTAAATTGGAAACATCAAGAGCATATTTGTAAATAAAATCACGACGAGGCTCTACTTGGTCTCCCATTAGTGTCGTAAATATTTCATCGGCCACAACCGCGTCATCCACAGTGACTTGCAGGAGGCTTCTTTTTTCCGGATTCATCGTCGTTTCCCAAAGTTGTTCGGGATTCATTTCGCCCAATCCTTTGTACCGCTGGACAGCAAGACCTTTTTTACCGGTGTTAATGATATGTTCCACCAATGCTTTAGAACTTTCCAGAACAATAGATTCGGCCTTGTCCTCACCGACATCCCGGTAGGGCGGTTCCCCGACCACAGAAACCTGCTCCAGCAATGCTTTCATATCGGTAAATTGAGGCGAACGAAATGTTTCGCGATCCATATAATTTGTTATAGTTTGTCCGTTTTTCTTAATATTAAAAACGATCTTGTATCCTCCGTGGTCCTGGTCCTGTTCAATTACATAGTCGATCGCATTTTCTTTCATCGCTTTAATGGTTCTTTTCGCGACCGGCTGTAATAGTTTTTCACTTTTAAAGCTTTCATCTTTCAGAGAAGGATCTCCGGCCAGGATACGGAATAGATGCCTGTCGCGCTGCTCCTTTTCAAAGCGGTCCAAAAAGTCCTCTATACGCATAATCTTTTTGATCAAGGCCAACAATTTATTGCCGGTTGCGGGAAAGCGGCTGCCGTCGTCCATGACTAAATTGATTTTATCCACTCCGTTTTCCAGAATGTAATTTCTCATTTGTTCTTCATTGTGAATATAGAGCTCGTTCTTTTTATCCACTACTTTAAACAACGGCGGCTGAGCGATGAATAAATATCCTCGTTCGATCAATTCCCGCATCTGGCGGAAGAAAAAAGTTAAAAGCAGGGTGCGAATATGAGAGCCGTCAACATCGGCATCGGTCATGATAATGACCTTATGATACCGCAATTTGCTTACGTCATATTCTTCAGTGCCGATGCCCGTGCCTAAAGCGGTAACGATAATTTTTATTTCTTCGTTTTGCAGCATTTTGTCGAAACGCGCCTTCTCCACGTTTAATACTTTACCGCGCAGGGGTAAAATTGCCTGATTTTTTCTGTCTCGTCCCTGTTTGGCCGAACCACCGGCGGAATCGCCTTCTACTAAATAAATTTCGCTAAGCGCCGGGTCTTTTTCCTGGCAATCGGCCAGTTTTCCGGGCAAAGAGCCTACTTCCAGCGCGCTTTTGCGCCTGGTTAATTCACGGGCGCGGCGTGCCGCTTCCCGCGCACGGGCTGCATCCAAACATTTATTGAGAATTTGCTTGGCAATCGATGGATTTTCTTCCAGATAACTTCCTATTTTTTCGTAAACTATACCTTCCACCAAACCGCGAACTTCGCTGTTGCCGAGTTTCGTTTTCGTCTGGCCTTCAAACTGCGGGTTTTGCACTTTGACGCTGATGACGCACGCCAGGCCTTCTCTTAGATCTTCACCGCGCAGAGATTCTTTGCCGTCCTTAATCAATTTGTTGCTGGTAGCATAATTATTAAAAACGCGGGTAAGAGCTGATCTGAGGCCGATTAAATGAGTGCCGCCTTCAGTTGTGTTTATGCTATTGGCAAATGCGAATATATTTTCCAGATATGTTTCGTTATATTGCAGCGCAACTTCCACGGAACAATCTTCTTTCTCGCCGGCAACGTATATTGGATGTTTATGTAAAACCTTTTTATTGCGATTAATATATTCAACAAATGACACGATGCCGCCTTTATAAAAGAATTCATTCTTCTTATCCGTGCGTTCATCAGTGATAAGTATTTTTACACCTGAATTTAAAAAGGCCAGCTCCCGCAAGCGATTACAAATAACATCAAAGCTAAATTCCGTCTCCGTAAAAATCTCATCATCCGGCAGGAATGTTACTTTTGTACCATGTCCCTTTGTTTTTCCTGTCATTTCCAGACGGCCGGTGGGTACGCCGCGCTTGTATGTTTGAATGTAAACATTACCGTCACGCCTTACTTCCAGTTCGCACATTTTGGACAACGCGTTGACCACGGAAACGCCCACTCCGTGTAAACCACCGGAAATTTTATATGAATCGTGGGAAAACTTACCGCCGGCGTGCAGTTTTGTCATGACAACTTCCGCCGCCGAAACTTTTTCCGTTTTATGAATACCTGTGGGAATTCCCCTGCCGTTGTCATCGACAACTATACTATTATCCATTCTAATTTTTACTGAAATCGTATCGCAATAACCGCCCGCCGCTTCATCGATACTATTATCAACGACCTCATAAACTAAATGATGCAATCCTTCCTTGCCCGTGGAACCAATATACATGGCCGGCCTTTTACGCACAGCCTCCAGGCCTTCTAATACTTTAATGCTATCCGCGTCATATTTATGTGGCATAACTACTTTTACGCTCCCTTGTTTGAACTATATTTTTAATGGCATAACGATACACAGGTAATCATCACCCTCGGTTTGCCTGACAACTGATGGTTTTATTCCCGATCCTGCTTCCAGTAAAATGTCGTCTTTATTAATAACTGAAACGGCATCAATTAAATAATTCACGTTGAATCCAACATCCACATCTTCTCCGCTATATTTTATATCTATTTCTTCTGTTGCTTCACCAACATCCAAATTGGTTGAATTAAGCGTCAACTTACCTTCTGAAAAAGATAGAATTACACCCCCATAGCGTTCCGATGAAACAACATTCATTCTTCTTAAGGCATGCAAAAAAGATTCTTTTTCCAAAACAATATTTATTCCTTTCTCCAAAGGAATAACCCTTTTATAATCAGGATATTCCGCATCCACCAGGCTAACCTTCAAAATCGTATTATCTGTTTTTAAAACAAACGTGTTTTTATGAAGGGCAATTTTTACATCTTCGTATTCATCGATAATTTTCTTAATTTCCATTAATGCTTTACGTGGAATAATAATTCCTTTTCCTGCTGCCAAAAAAGGTTCTGAAATTACTTGCTTGGCTAAAGCTAAACGATGGCCATCGGTAGCCACCATTCTTAATATATGAGTGGATCCATCCAAGATACCTTCCAATAAAACACCATTTAAGTTTTTTCTCATTTCATCCATGGCCATAGCAAACGCTGTTTTATTGATTAAATCTTTAATAATGGCCCCTTTAATATTATAAAATTGAACATTTTTATCATCTGTAACATCAGGAAAATCTTCTGCGGGTAAACCGGGTATTTTATAGATCGCCCGTTGACACGCTATTTTAACAACATTATTACTCGACGTAAAATGAACAATCTCTCCTTGAATTTCTCTCACCATTTCGTAGAGTTTTTTAGCGGAAATTGTTATATCGCCTTTCTCGCTTACTTCTGCTTCATAATCAGAAATTAAACTTATCTCCCTGTCTGTAGCAATTATTTTTAGTTTGTTTTGTTCTGCTTTGAGAAGAACATTATTTAAAATGGGTAGTGTTGTCTTTTTTTCCACTATTCCTAACGTTTTTTGAATACCATCAAGAAAGGTGTTCCTATTTATTTTAAATTCCATACCTTCCTCCTTAATTTTTTTATTTACTTAAATTAGTTTCTTAAATATTATTAAAATAGTAATAGTAGTAATATGTGTTGATATGTTGAATAATGCTATTTTTATAATAAAACTCATACTATAACCAAAAATCAACTGTTGATAGCCTGATATACAGACCTTTATGTTTTGTTGATTAAAATATCTTCAATTTCCGAAATTAAAAATTTTAATTTAGAATCCACTTCAATTTTATTTAAAATCTTATTGGTGGCATAAATGATCGTAGAGTGGTCTCGACCGCCAATTTTCTGACCGATATCCGGAAAAGATGCATTGGTTAATTTTCTAGCCAAATACATCGCAATTTGACGCGCAAAAACAAGATGTTTATTTTTATTATGCGCTTTTATATCGGATATTTTTACATTTAATTTTCCGGCAACAGCCTTAATGATTTCTTCAATACTAACTTCTTGGGTTCCATTTCTTTTCACCAAGTGTTTTAAAACTTCCTTTACTAAGTCCAAATCAATTTCTCTGCCTGTTAATGACGAATAGGCGCTTATTCTAACCAGGAAGCCTTCCAACTCACGAATGTTGGACTCGACACGGGAAGCGATATATTGAGCAACATTATTAGGTAGCGTAATCTGGTTTTCTTGCATCTTTTTTTCGATGATAGCAATTTTTGTTTCAATTTCCGGCGGTTGGATATCGGCAATCAGCCCCCATTCAAAACGCGAACGTAATCTCCCTTCTAAATTGGGGATATCCTTTGGAAATTTATCACTGGTAACAACAATTTGTTTGCCGGAATCATGAAGAGTATTAAACGTATGAAAAAATTCTTCCTGAGTTCTTTCTTTTCCCGCCAGAAAATGGATATCATCAATCAATAAAGAGCTGATGTTGCGGTACTTTTCTCTAAATTTAGGCATCCGGTCATAGCGAATGGAGTTAATCATTTCATTCATAAATTCTTCTGCAGAAACATACATAATATTGAGTTCCGGATGAGCAGCTGCCGTGAGCAAACCTATGGCATTGAGCAAATGAGTTTTTCCTAAACCGGAACCACCATAAATAAATAAAGGATTATAGTTTTTAGCCGGTTGTTTGGCTACAGCGATGGATGCGGCATGAGCGAACTGATTACAGGGACCGACGACAAACCGGTCAAAAGTATAGTTATTATTTAAAGAAGAATGACTTATATTTTTCATTGCGGCAATAGCCAACTGAGCACTTTTCGGCTGTATAGGGTTCGTTAAAGAGGGCTCCACGATCTTTTCTTTGCCTTTTGCCAGCACAAACTCAATATCTACTTCCAGACCGACAACATTTTGTAGAGACTGCTTAATAGTTGATACATAATTATCTAAAAGCCAATCTTTAAAGAATTTATTGGGAACAGTAAGTTGCACGCACTTGTCTTCCATGACTGCTATTTTGATCGGTTTTATCCACGTATCAAAATTTTGCTTACTGAGTTTTTCCTGAATGATTTTAGTTGTTTTATCCCAAACAGATTCCACTATTAAACCTCTTATAAAGAGGCTTATCAACAGGTGTTGATAAGCCTCTTTATATTATTTCAAATCATCAAGTATTAAACCAGAAAGACGGTTTAATTCATCCATGGAGGTATATCGAATTTCGATAACACCTTTTTTTGATGAGCCCTTGATTTGCACTTTAGCTATAATTTTTGCGGTCAGAGCCTTTTCCAAATCGGTCAAAAAGCGGTCTTTAGAGCCGTGTTTTTTATCAGTGGGTCTTTTTTTCATCTTTGAAATCAAACGCTCTGTTTCCCGCACGTTTAATTCCTTATTTAAGATTACATCCAACGCCGCAATTTGTTCTTCCGTGGAAGCACACGCCAACAAACAACGAGCATGGCCTGCCGAAATCTTTTCTTCTACCAAAGCCGCTTTGATTTTGGCCGGCAGCTTTAACAACCGAATGGTGTTGCTAATTGTTGAGCGATCCTTTCCCACACGGTTAGAAATTTCTTCCTGAGAGATATTAAATTTTTCGCTTAGCGTTACATACGCCGCCGCTTCTTCCAAAGGATTTAATTCTTCGCGTTGAATGTTTTCAATCAGCGAAATTTCCGCCGTTTCCATATCTGTTGCTTCGCGAATGACGATAGGCACATCTTTTAAGCCCGCGGCTTGAGCCGCACGCCAACGGCGCTCGCCGGCAATAATTTCATATCCTTTGTCTGACTTGCGAACAATAATCGGCTGAATTATACCGCTCGTTTTTATGGAAGCGACAAGTTGTTTCTGCTTGCTATCATTGAAATTTTTGCGGGGTTGATAACGATTTGGCCGCAATTCTTCAATACCGCAAGAAAGAACAGGCTTTTTCTTGTCTAAATCATTGATTAAATCGGGAAAAATGGCACCCAGCCCTTTACCTAACGCGTTTTTTTGTGCCATTTACATTCCCCCCTGAATTATTTCTTGAGCTAAATCCATATAAGCGACTGCCCCTCGCGATTTAATATCATATAGAATAATGGGTAACCCATGGCTAGGGCTTTCTGAAAGCCTCACGTTACGCGGAATGATCGTTTTAAAAACCTTATCTCCAAAATGCTTTTTGACATCTTCGGTGACACGATGCGAAAGCAAATTTCGCGGATCGAACATTGTCAGCAAAATTCCGCCTAAAGCCAGTTCCGGATTTAATTTTGCTTTAACCAGTTTGACCGTGTTTAGCAAATATCCCAATCCTTCCATGGCAAAATATTCACATTGTAAAGGAACAATCAAAAAATCGGCGGCAACAAGAGCATTGACTGTCATAAAACCAAGAGAAGGTGGACAGTCGATGATGATGAAGTCATACTGTCTGTCCATGGATTTTAACAGGTGGCGAAGACGTTTTTCCCTGTCTTCAAGATGGATAAACTCAACTTCAACACCGATTAAATCCTGGTTCGCGGTAATTATATCCAAATGAGGTATCGCTGTTTGGAAAATTACTCTCTCCAGCGGCTCTTTGCCGATCATTGCGTGATATAAATTTGCTTCTTGTAAGGCGCTGTTTTCTATGCCCATCCCGCTGGTGGAATTACCCTGGGAATCGCCATCAATGAGTAAAGTTTTTTTTTCTGCGGCGGCCAGAGATGATGCCAAATTAATCGCGGTAGTTGTTTTGCCGACCCCTCCTTTTTGATTGGCTATACATATGATTTTATTCATTATTTTTATTAGTGTCTTCCCGAGAATTCTTTGGAAAAAACTGCCGATAGAACTAACATAAAAAAGTTCTTTTTAGAAGGTTTTTTTGTCTTTTTTTATCTTTTTTCCGATAATAATTTTACGAGGCGAACCCAGCAAACCGGAGTTTATATTATGTTGAAATAATTCATTAAAATGATGTGCTGCTGCGCTTTTGACACAGCTTAAAAATTCGGCATCTACATCAGGGCCTTTTAAAGCAATCAATTTACCCTGCGGGGCAAG
>MGQN01000020.1:115530-128291 GCA_001797845.1 Deltaproteobacteria bacterium RBG_16_44_11
TTTAAAAGCGGCACGGGAAACGACCACATCAAAAAAATCTTTCCATTTAATCTCTTTTATTACGTTTTCAGCGCGTTCATGCAGAACAAACGTTTCGGGAAGGCTCAACAGACGGATAATATGCTTTAAAAAGGAGACCTTTTTGCGATTACTCTCCAGAAGGTAGATCTGCAAAGTTGGGCAGGCAATTTTCAAAGACAGACCGGGAAATCCGGCGCCACTGCCGATGTCCAAAACCCTCGCGTCTTGCTTATCAATAAATTGTAAAGCGGTAAGCGAATCCATAAAATGCTTGCTTACAATTTCCTGGGCGGATTTTTCTGAAATTAAATTTATTTTGGCGTTCCATTGTAAAAGCTCATTTTTATAAACATCAAATTGAGCCAGTTGTTGCTCGTTTAGTTCAATGCCTAAATGCCGCGCGTTTTGAAGAAGTGAAAACATTTCCTGATCCTTGATGAAGGAATAACAAAAAACATTTACCGCCGCAAACGATAAAATAGGCTCGCCTAAAAGCCACCCGGCCCGGCCAGATATGCTTACCCAGAATGCCCGTCAAATGCAGGCTTTATCTAATACCGTAAACGGACATATTGACTTGTTCGTTTAACGGGTTGGGGCCACTAGTTATTCCAGCTGGCCAGTTTTGCTATCAAGGCCGGCGCTTTTTCCCAAATCAAAACAATTTGCTAATCCACAAGCTTCTAGGGCCTCTTCTACAAAGTTACAGCAATTGTGGATAGGCGGATTATAGTCGAAAACTTTTGTTCGTTTCCCGGCTTTTAGTGCATTTTCAGGATTGTAACTTCTGGCATAGCGACTCAGGCAATCCTTATACCATGGGGTTGTTTTCTTGGTGGCTTTTTTGTCAGTGCAAATTGGCATTGTTGCATAATGGGGTTCTTTATTATCCAATTTTTCTCGTTCATTTTTCTCGGTAAATTCCACAACATCAAATTGATCTTTGGTCACACCTAATAAAGTTATTGCCGCCCCGATTTTACGATAATCTTTCATGCCTGCTTTTTTTAAATCAGGCAAAGCTTGTAACTCAAGCTGATAAAATGAATGTGGATCCGTTTCGATACGAAGGGCACAGTGAGAAAAGATCCCCCCCCACATTACATAAAGTTCCAGCGTAGGCTCTTTAACTATTTTTGATAAATAGGATGCGACTCCCCGTTTTTCCTTAAAAGATTTAATCTTTGCATCAATTGATTCTTGATTTACTATAGAAAATCCGCCTTTAGGAAGATCTGAATCTTCAAAAAAAGAGTATAAACTATTCGGGGATTCATTAGTTTCAATGTGGGTTTCGCCTCTGCGGTTCTTTTGTCTTCCTTCACCTGTTTTGTTGCTGGCGAGGGGTTTTTGGTAATCATAGCCAATCACCCTAATGCGTGAAATTTCGATACCAAACTTCCGGGCAAGATAGGCTTTTATATTAGCGGCACGGCGATAGGATAGTTTAACATTGACCACCTCTTTGCCAACATTGTCGGTATGTCCAACAATAACCGCTGACGTTGAGGGATATTTGTTCATAAAGTCGGCAATGCTCTTAATGTCATTGTGATACTTTGGGTTTATGTAAGCCTTGCCCGTGTCAAATTGGACATTCAGGGTAATGGAAACATTTTTTGGCGCAGGTTCTGCTTTGGAAACTTCGGTCTTCTCTATTGTTTTGCCGGTTTCTTCTACAGGCTTCACCTCCTGGGTGGGCTGGCCTGAATTCAATTTCGGAGTGACGTCTGCGGATCTCAATGGAGTCATGGATTTTTGAGAAGCACAACTGATAAACAATAAACTCACTATTAAAAATAAAAACTTTCTTAAAAAAAATCTTTGCATGATTTATCTCCTGCAGAATGTTTTAAGCTGATTTTACTATATGTTTCCCCGTTGAAGATAGTCACACCCTTTAGTATATATTGATAATGTTATAAATGATTTTATATGTCAATAACCAGGTGGTACAAAAATCCGATTGCCGACAACATCACGAATTCTACGTGCGTTTCGTTAATCGCTGATTTATAAAAGCATTATTATACAGGCGAAAGTACAGGATGCCCGCAATCGCACCCTAATCACCTGATATCTTGATAACCTAAAGGTCACACGAAGGCTTGCGCGGTGACGAGAGAGCACAAGCTGGAATGACAGCTGTTGATATGTTATAAACGGAGGAATAATGTCTTTGGGAATGAAAGGAACTTACGTTGAAGGCCAAAACTAAAAATATCAGCATCGTTTTATATAAGCCTAAATATGCGGGCAATGTCGGTTCGGTTGCCCGCGCTGCCAAAAACATGGGTATCGAGAATATTATCGTTGTAGGCGCCGCTGATATGGATACAGAAGAAATGCGGAAAAGATCGACGCATCTGGCTGTTGATGTTGTAAATAAAATACAATATTTTGAACGCATAGACGAAGCACTCGGCAGCTTCAATTACATTGTGGGAACGACCTCGCGTCTGGGCAAAGCCCGCGGGCCGTTTATCTCACCGCGTGCCATTGCCGAACAGGTGGTGAATATTTCTCGAAAAAATAAAGTTGCTCTGCTTTTTGGTCCTGAAGACACCGGCCTTTCCAATGATGAATTGCGCTATTGTCATGCTGTAGTCACTATACCGACGTCACGAGACCTTAAATCAATTAATCTTTCCCACGCGGTGATAATTCTTTGCTACGAAATATTTGCTGCTTCCATAACGGCAAGCGAGGAGGGCATACCAAAATTGGCGCTCTCCAAGGAAACGGAAGGTATGTATGGGCAAATAAAAACCTTGCTGGCGGACATCGGGTTTTTAAATCCTGAAAATCCTGATTATTGGATGATGCATTTGAGGCACTTATTTAACCGCGCAGGGCTTTTATCGCGGGAAGTAAAGATAATTAGGGGTATCTGTCGGCAGTTGGAGTGGTATGCCCACCACAAAAAGACTTGACATTACGGGGCAGTTCTCATAGGGATTGCGCATACCAAAACGCCTTATTTTGTCATGACCAATGGCGGGATCACCCCTAAGTGTTGTATTTTAAAATGAGCGTATAACAACGGAGGGCTGTAAAATATGAATAAAGTATTTTCTTTTACCGGAGCAAAAAAGATTGTTTTCGGCACGGGGTCGTTATCAACCTTGGCTGGTCATATTAAAGAACTAGGCGCGAAAAATCCTCTGGTTGTGATCGATAAAAATCTTTCTCAAACTGGTTTTCAGGAAAAAGTTACTGCGATACTTGGCCATGAAGGTATTAATTTTACTGTTTATGATAGGGTCGAGCCGGAGCCGCAAATAGAACTGGCGGATGAAGGCGCAGCTATGGCTATCAAAAATAAGAGCGATATAATCATCGGCATTGGCGGGGGCAGTGCCATGGATGTAGCCAAAGCAATCGCTGTTTTGGCGACAAACAAAGGCAGTGCCGTTGATTATCTGGGATTAAATAAAGTTTCCAAACAGGGCTTGCCAAAAATAATGATTCCAACAACCGCCGGTACCGGCAGCGAAGTTACTTTTACCGCGGTGTTTGTCCGAAAAAACCTCAAAAAGAAAGAAGGAATGAACAGCCCTCATCTTTATCCGGAGCTGGCGCTGTTAGATCCGGAATTAACGCTCAGTTTACCGCCCGCGCCTACGGCGCAAACAGGACTCGATGCTTTATGTCACGCCATCGAATCTTACACATCCATAAATTCCTCTCCCATAAGCGAGTTGGTTTCTCTGCAGGCAATTATGCTCATTTCTGACAATTTACGCACTTGCGTGCATGACGGCAAAAATTTAGCCGCGCGCGAAAATATGCTTCTGGGAAGTTTATACGCGGGTATGGGGCTTGCCAATGCCGGTGTAACCGCCGTGCATTCGCTTTCTTATCCGCTGGGCGGCAAATACGGGGTGGGGCATGGGCTCGCCAATACCATGATGCTCTTGTCGGTTATGGGCTTTAATTTGCCTGCCGCGTTGGATAAATTTACCGATATCGCGGAAGCGATGGGCGAATGCGTAGACGGTCTTCCCACGCGCGCGGCCGCTTTTTTGGCACTCGAAGCTGTCGAGGCATTAATTGAAGATTGCGGCATCCACTCCACGCTGGCCGAGTTCGGCATTACGGAAAAAGATTTCCCGGAATTGGCCGATGTGGCTATGACTGTGGCGCGGCCGCTGGAGAACAATCCGCGTAAAGTGACTAAAAATGACGCGATCGCGATGTACGCACAGGCTTTTTAAGGTGTAACAATAATATAGCAGGGAGGAAAACGATAAAATGGCTGGTGCAGAATTAATCGGCAAAGAAGAAATCAAGGAAGTAATGGATGTGATGGAAACAGGCATCCTGATGCGTTACGGATTCGATAAAGAAAGAAAAGGTATTTTTAAAGTCCGGGAATTTGAAGAAGCGTTTGCTAAATATTGCGGGACCGGCTATGCGCTGGGAGTTACCTCCGGTTCGGCGGCGCTCAAAGTCGCTCTGGCGGCGCTCGATGTGGGCCCCGGTGACGAAGTTCTGGTGCCGGTTTTTACTTTTCTAGCCACTTATGAAGCGGTAATGGAAGTCGGCGCCATTCCGGTAATGGTGGATATCGACGATACGCTCAATCTTGATCCGCAGGAAATCGAAAAGAAAAAGACACCCTATACCAAAGCTGTAATTCCCGTGCATATGTGCGGCTCGGCGGCCAATATCGATAAAATCATGGAGGTAGCGCGCAAAAATAAATTGCTGGTACTGGAAGATAACGCTCAGGGCTGCGGCGCGAGCTTCAAAGGCAAAAAGCTTGGTAGCTTTGGCGATATGGGCAGTTTTAGCTTTGACTATGTTAAAACAGTAACCACCGGTGAAGGCGGCATGGTCATCACCAACAATCTTGATTTATATCACCGGGCGGAATGGTATCACGATCACGGCCATGATCATAATCCCAAAGTCAGCCGCGCTTTGGAAGGCAGAACCATCTTAGGTTTTAATTACCGGATGAACGAATTGCAGGGAGCATTGGGCTTAGCGCAATTGCGCAAACTCGATTATATTGTGGCTGAGCAGAAGAAAAATAAAAAAGTTATTAAAGACGCTTTAGCACAGATTCCCGGTGTGAAATTTCGCAACCTGCCCGATCCCGAGGGAGATTCCGCTACATTTTTAGCTTTTAATTTGCCGGATGAAAATCAGGCGCAAAAATTCCAGAATTTGCTTTCCGCTGAAGGAGTGGATACGGTTTGCTACAAGAGAAATCTGTGGCATTACGTTCCCAATTGGGAACACTTCCTGGCGCACTCGACGGCCAACTCCAAGAAATACCCGTTTACCGATCCTATGTATAAAGGAAAAGTAGAATATTTAAGGGAAAACATTCCGCAAGCCGAAAACATTTTAGGCCGGACCTTGGTGATGGGCATATCAGTAAAAATGAGTGCGGAAAAGATTAATCAGATAAAGAAAGGAATTGAACAGGCCACTAAAAATTTCTAGCAAACTCGATCTCCTTTGTATAACTTTGTTGGCAGCTGCGTTGGCTTCCTCAACGTATTTAAAAATACGCCTCCGGAGCCTCCTCGCTGCCGCCGCGTTCTACTTTGGATATCAAGTTTCTTATAAATGCATCTCCGTTCGTCACACCGGCGCAGGCCGGTGTCCAGATATTGTTTTTGCAAGAATGGAGAACCAGTCATCAATACTGGATTCCGGCCTCCGCCGGAATGACAATCTCTGAGGTTAATCAATAAAAAAGCCGCACTTATTAATTTAAGCGCGGCTTTTATTTTGGAATGAAATTGTGTGATGATAAAACTATCCTACCCACCCACAGACCTGTGCTAAAATCAAATCAGTTTTATTCCGGGTTGGCATGAGTGATTTGTTATGCGCTAACTTCTTTTATTATCATATGATTTTTCATTTCAATAAAACCCTGTTCCCATTTGCCATCCCATGCTAATTCCAGAGTCAATTCGTTTGATTCGGCTATATCTGAAACCGCTTTGAATGTAAGCTTTGTAGGATTATTAAAAATAATTTGCCGAGGAAGATTCATTGGGACCACATACAATTTGAGATCTATAGTCTTTGAATTCTCAATGATGCAACAAAATGTTGATCGTTCATCGGGGCCAACGGTGAGGTATTGAGGTAAAAGAGTGGGCCAAATCCACATAGCCTGACCGGATCGCCAAAGATACGACAAAGAGAATAACTAAGAGGAGATAGTAATTATCCATTACCTAAAATTATCCGCTTAATTGCCAAAATTAAAGATTTGCTTCCTTCCTAGCTCCTCTTGACTTTCAAATCCTGTAGGGATCACCTCTTATTTGGTGGCTGACTCAGCACCCAGCAACCCCACCACGCCGCCGAACAGAATTTCAAATGAATGAAGGAACATCTTGCTCCAGGCATCCAGAGATGGGATGGTTGCAGACCAGATGCCCAAGCCGCCGAGCAAAACCAGTATCGCCACCGCCACCACCAGCCTGCCCCACAAAAACTGTGTCTTCGGTGCCTGTGTTTGCGCCTGTAGGGCCATTGCCGCCGCACGCTGATCTAAATTTTTCACCTTACTCGGTTGGGTCTTAAGAGCTGTTTTCAGAGCAGACTTAAATACAGGAGTACCAATGTCGGTCTTAAAAAATACTGCCATAACTTACCTCCCTTTCTCGCACGAGTTATCCTAATTATCACATTATGACGAACGGCCTTCACGCCGCGCGCCCGCCAATTTATTAACTCTGATTCCATAGCATGCCGTAGGATATCATGCCCCTGCTTATACGGGATACTTCGATCTTTATGGCTATACATCTAAAGTATTAATCTTTTTTATCTGCGGCGTGAGGCTTTATCTAATTCTTCATCTTATCCCCGCTTTGCTGTCGAGTTCGCCGGCCTGATAAGTATATTCTTTGATGAGAGATTTGATTTCAGCAAAGACAAGACTCGCTGAAACCAGGAAGACTAAAGAGACAGAATAAGCTAAACATTTTTTCATAATCAGCCTCTGCTTTTTTTGTAAATATAGAAGAAAACGAAGAGGGTGTCAAGGAAATGAAAACATTAATTTTTACAGACAAATTCAATGTTTTTAAGGTCATATTTCCTTCAGGTAACAGGCTGTACTTGACACACAAAAACCTTCTTAATATACTGAGTTTATCCGAAGTAAGGTCTAAGCGAAACTCCGCATAAGTTTTCTTGGATGAATCCGATTAATATATACTCTTAAATTCGCGCAGATTATGCTAAATAATCAAACTGTTCTAAAAGAAGTATCACTAAATTAAGAATGGACTGTGTATGGAACAAAAGCTTTTGATTATATTTTTGGTATTATTCGTCGGCAGGTTTATCTGGAGATATTTTTTGCAAAACCTAAATATCCGCCACTTGCAGAGTCACGGCAAAAATATTCCACAAATTTTTCAAGATAGTATCGATGGAAATACGCTTTGCAAAATGGTTGACTATACAGTCGAAAATTCGCGATTGGAGTCAAAGGAAAATCTGGCGGATGATATTATAGCACTAGCCGTTTTGTGTCTTTTGCTGCCTTCTTTTGTGGTTGCGCTGACTGGATTAAAAATTCACTTTATCTGGCAGGCTTTAATATTTTTTGGCGTTTTTGCCGTGATTGGTGGAATTACCGGCATACCTTTTGATCTTTACGATACTTTTGTTTTGGAAAAGAAATATGGATTTTCCACCATCACCTGGCACATCTGGATAACCGATCTGATCAAATCCATTATTATTTCCGCTATTTTGCTATTCATTATGGTCAGCGCCTTTATGGCGTTTATTCTGTATTTGCCCGCAAGTTGGTGGTTCTGGGCATGGGTGTTTTTTACTTTGTTTGAAATTTTAATGCTATGGCTTTATCCGGTGGTGATTGCGCCACTGTTTAATAAATATGAACCGATAAAAGACGAATTACTCAAAGAAAAAATTACGGCATTAATGGCAAAGGTGGGATTGAAGGCCAAAGGAATTTATCAGGTAGACGAAGGTAAACGTTCCAAACATACCAACGCTTATTTTACCGGTATCGGCAAAACCAAACGCATTGTTTTATATGATACGCTGCTGGCCGCTCATACACCGGAGGAAATTATCGCTGTGCTGGCACACGAAATCGGCCATTGGAAAAAGAAGCATATTCTAAAACAACTGACTTTTATGATTATCGCCTCTCTTGTTTTATTATATTGTGTTTATTTGATTGTTAATTGGCCGCCGCTTTATAGTGCTTTTAGCCTGAAAGATACTCCTGTTTACGCGGGTCTGTTTTTAATTTCGTTTTACCTTAGCGCCGCGGGATTTTTCCTAAGTCCCATTGGCGCGACTCTGTCGCGGCGCTATGAGCGTGAGGCCGACCTCATAGCCTGGGAATTAACGGGAACCGCCGCGCCCATGATCGACGCCCTGAAACGATTAGCCAAAGACAACTTAGCTAATCTGCATCCCCATCCTTTGTATGTCTGGTTTTATTATTCCCATCCGCCGCTTGTTGAACGCATTACATATTTGAAGACACTGGAAAATAGACAAGGAGAGTGAGGTTATACCAAATGAAAAGGGGGAGAAAATTTTCAGGATGCGCTCCAGCGAATTGAAAAAGGCGAAGAGCCGGTATTCTTTTTTCATCAAATTTATTTAATTAATACGTGGCATTCTTTTAATAATGTGATATGAATAAAATCATTTATTTCAGGGTATTATATTATGGCTGATAAATCAAAACTGGGGATGGATTTTCCCGTCTACACAATGGTAGTGGAAAAAACAAAAATTGCCGAATTTGCCGCCGCGGTAGCGCTGAAAGACAGTACAAGAGAAATCGATCCTATTTATTACGATGAAGAAGCGGCAAAAAAAGCCGGCTATAAGGGTATACCAGTGCCGCCAACTTTTATGACCAGCTGCTTTTTTTGGACGGATGGCCTGATGGGTATAGTTAAAGCATTAGGCGTTGATTTAGGTAATCTTTTGCACAGCGAAGAAGAATACGAGTATTTCGGAAATATTTACGCTGGTGATATCATTACCCGCAAAATGAAAGTTGTGGAGATGTATGAAAGAGGCAAAAGGGATCGCATAGGCAGGTTTGTGGATGTTACTGTACTGGAGACGAAAGTAATAAATCAGCGGGGTGAATTGGTGGTTAAAGTCCGCTCAACGATGATAGAAAGATAGGCAAACATCCATGGTTATAAAATATGACAATATTAACATTGGCGATCCAATTCCTTCTTACACTTCTGCCGCTATTACCAGAACTCATTTGGTGCGTTATGCCGGGGCTTCCGGTGATTTTAATCCGCTGCATCACGATGCAACCTTCATTAAAATGATCGGCATGGACAATGTTATTGCCCATGGTATGTTGGTCATGGGAATTGCCGGAGAAGCTATCACTTCCTGGATCACCCACAAAAATTTGCGAAAATTCCATGCTCGTTTTCTGAGTATGACGGAACCGATTGATTGTGACAATGTGGAAAATACGAAAAAGAGGGCGACCATCGTTGTTACCGGCAAAGTAGTAAAAAAGTATGAAGAAAATGGTGAAAAAAGAATTCAGTGCGATATCATCGCGAAAGATCTATTAGGCAGTAGAAAATTAGACGGATTTTTTATTGTGGCTCTTCCTTGACGAATTTCCTGCATTAAAGCTAAAACTTAAATAATCTTGTAAGGTAATTTTATGAAAGCCCGCATTTTGGTTATTGATGACGACGCCATCGCCTGTGAATTTCTACAGGAAGCCCTCCGGATTGATGGCTACGATGTGACGACTTATACCTCCGCTCAAGAAGCGCTAAAGCAAGACCTTTCTTCATATGACTTGCTGATGTCCGATATTCGTATGCCCGGAATGGATGGATTGCAGTTACTGGGAGAGGCGCACAAAAAGTGGCCGAACTTACCTGTTATTCTAATGACTGCTTATGGTTCCCTGGAAACAACCATGGATGCTATAAGCATGGGTGCCTGGGACTATATCAGTAAACCTTTTTCTCCGGAAGATTGCCGGGCTATTGTAAAAAAGGTGCTGGAAGTCCGAGAGCTACGGGAACGTCGCTTGAAATTGCAGCCGGAAACGGCCGAAGAGCCGAAATTAATCGGTTCATCCGCGACCATGGTTGAATTTTACAAGCAAATCGCGCGTGTCGCTGATGCGCCGGCCAGTGTTTTAATAGAAGGAGAAAGCGGCACAGGAAAAGAATTGACTGCTCGTTCTTTGCATAATATGTCGTCGCGCCGCGCCAAGCCTTTTGTTGTCGTCCACTGCGGCGCTATTCCCGATAATTTGTTGGAGTCCGAACTCTTTGGCTATGAAAAAGGTTCTTTTACCGGAGCCGACCATCAGCATATCGGACTTTTGGAATCGGCGGAGGGCGGGACAATTTTTCTCGATGAAATCACAGAAATATCCACAGCCCTGCAAGGTAAATTTTTACGGTTTATGCAAAATGGTGAAGTAAGAAGAATAGGCGGCCATAAGGTGCGCCATGTGGCTGTGCGAGTGGTTGCGGCTGCCAATAAAAAGATTGACGAAGAGGTGAACAAAGGCCTCTTTCGCGGGGATTTGTTGTATAGATTTATTGTGCGCTTGCGCATTCCATCCTTGAGAGAGCATAAAGAAGATATTCCTTTGCTCGTTGAATCGTTGTTGAAAAAACTAGGTTATCCCAACGTGCGCGTTTCTTTGGAGGCTATGGAATTACTTATGACGTATAACTGGCCGGGCAACGTGCGGGAAATGGAAAATGTCTTACAGCAAACAATTTTGCTGTCTCCTTTTGCGGTTATTCTTCCTGATAATTTACCGGTGCATTTTCAGGAAAGACAAGAAAACAAAGAGACTACAGCATTGCCCAATATGTCTCCACTGGAAACAGCCGAAAGAGATAAAATCATGCAAACACTTAAAGAAACTTCATGGAATCAATCTAAAACAGCACAAATCCTGGATATTGACCGCAAAACATTGCGGCTGAAAATTCGCCGCTATGGATTATTAGACGAAAAACGTTCTGTAAAAACAGTATCTGCCAAGAAAAGGTGAATCACACAGGTATTTATTTGGGGTATGGGGAAAATGTTTATTTTATGCTGCACACCTATAAGAATTGCTTCTTATTATCAGATATCGGCAAATAAAGAATAATTGAAGTTCCCTGCCCCGGTGAGCTTTTAATTTCCATTTTACCACCGTGCATTTTAATAATATCGCGGACAATTGCCAACCCTAATCCTCGCATGCCCCCATCTTGTCTGGTACTAAAAAAAGGTTCGCAGGCTTTTTCAATTATTTCCGGAGGTATGCCCTTGCCGGTATCCTGAAGGGTTATCGCGACAACACCACTTTGAACAAGCGTTTCAGCAGAAACGGCTATTTTCCCTCCCTGCGGCATTGCTTCGAGCGAGTTTTGAAGGATATTCAATAGCACAGTTTGAATACGATAACGATCGACATATACAGGTTCCATAGTGGTATTGAATTGGACATTAATTTCTATTTTATTTTTCGTTAGAAGCGGTTCAACCAGCGGAAGTGTTTCGCTCAAAAGTTGTTGGACAGTAATCAGTTCAAAACGAGGTTCAGGAAGGCGTGTGGCCTTACGTACATTTTGAATAACATCGTCAAGCCTCTGTGTTTGCTGCACGATTAATTGTAATTTATGAGACACATCTTTTGGGAAATCTTCTCTTTCCAGCAATAGCTTGGCCAGCCCTCCGATAGAATGAATAGGCGTACCCAAATCATGAGCAAGGTTGGCGGTTAGATGACCTAAGGCGGTCAATTGTTGTAATTCATCGACTTGTTTTTGCAATTGAACGACTTTACTTGTTTCCTCACGAACTCGATCTTCTAAGTGTTTGGTTAAATCTAAGTTTTTGGACATCACCTGCTGAATTTCATCGGCCATCATGTTGAAATGCTCGGCAAGCTGTCCCCATTCATCACGGCGAACTATCGGAATGCGGTTTATGTATTGCCCTTTTTGGAATTCATCAATTGTCTGGATGATCAGCTTTAGAGGGCCACCGATCATCCAGCCGTAACTTAATCCCAACAGCAAAAGAATCATCAGCAATAAACCGCCGCTGCTGACAATGAGCAGTTGCTGGGCGCGGCTCATAATTTCGGCGTTAGCGCGCGAGAAGCCAATGATACCGATAACGATACGCGAATCTTTTATTTCTTCCGAGACAGGATATAGCAAACCTAAAGCCGGACCTCCTTCCGTAGATATCTTCGTATAATGTGATTTTCGCTTTGTGCTGGCGGAAGCCACGATATTATCCGGCCACTCATATTGCACCCGGCTGGCGCCAGCCACATGATCAACGTTGTTGTGACCAATGTCAAAAATATCAATTCTTGCCAGGCGCGCGTCAGCCTGAATGTGGTCTTTAAGGGCGGAATCGAGAGCCAGAAGGCCGCGTTTTGTAGGAAAATACTGATAAAACGTGCTGACTGTTTCGGCCACATCTTCAAGCCTTTTTACCTGCTGGTCGACTAATATTTTGTCCAAAACAGTCAATTGAATTAAGCCCCAGAAGGCCATGGTTAAAGCAAGACCGACAACAGTTAACGTAATCAGTCTTACGCGTACGGTAAGATTTTCATTGTAAGCAATAATTCTATTTAGAGTTTTTTTAAACATATCTTAGATAGAATATAGCAGAAAGAAAAAAAATTAACTAGAAGTGTATAAAAAAGAAGGGACAGGTTTTTCCTGTCCCTTCTTTAA
>MGQN01000020.1:128380-132972 GCA_001797845.1 Deltaproteobacteria bacterium RBG_16_44_11
GCCTTCTTCTCTACCTTTGTGGCCGGAGCTGCAGCGGGAGCTGCGGACTTCTCAGCGGCCATAACCGTGGTGCAAAACGCGAAAACCAATGCAACAACAAATAATACTAAACGTTTCATCTTGAATCCTCCTTTTTAAATTTTAATTAAAATACAACCCTTAAAAACATTAAGGGACCAACATCTAATCTAAATGAACTCGTAAGCATTCTTATTTATTTCCCGGTACCGCTTTTTGATCTTTTTTCGTGGTATCCGTTTTAGTTACTCTTGAAGCCATTAATTTTCCATCTTTTTCAATGTAGGCAATCGAAACAAAATCATTTACAGCAACATTTTCCACCGGTTTATCTAATTCAAATTTAATTTTTTCTACATTGCCTCTTACAGCGCGTTCGATGGTGATAGATTCGTCGGAAATTTCAATAACCTTTCCTCTAGCATTCATTTTTGCTACTTTTATAGAATTTGTTTTTACCATGTCGGCCTTGATCGATTCCGGAGCAGGCTTGTCTGCAGCAAAAGCAAAAGCCGCTAACAAAAAAAATCCGCCAAATATATACAAAAAAGCTTTTTTCATAATACATCACATCTTATTTCACACTAAACTACAGCAATCTATATGCCAACAAAAGAATACCCACCAATAATGTCCAAATATTTGAAATTACGACAGAATAGTTATTATTAGAATGCTACTATTACGTATTTAAATTTCTAAGTGGGGAATAACTCCTCAGTTGGGGAGAATAATTAATCAGCGCGATTATTTAGGTGGGAGATTCGTGGCGGCAGCGTCCTGACAGACATCAGCCTGCAGTCTATCCATCTGTTATTAAGTCAAACGCCGGTAAATCCAGCAATGAAGGTAAAAAAAGAGTGTTTTAATACCGCCAATACTCAACAATTTTCGTGAAATTCGGCGGACTTCTTTTTGCTGAGAAACTTTATCATCGGAAAGATACATGCTCAACAGGCCGCGATTGATTAAGTGGTGAAATTCAGGGTAAGGCAACCCATCAACGCTTTGTTGCGCTTGTCGATAAAAGTAAATGAGCCTTTTAGCCAGCACAACATTATCAGGATAATAAGAACAAAAATTTAAATCATGACCGGCACGGTCTTCTTCTTGGTCAATTAAATAATCCAAAAGAATATGCAGCCCCTGGACCCAGGGGAAATAGGCTTCTTTTATTTTCGCGATAAGCTCGGCCGAAGTATCCTGGTTAAACAAATGAACGATAACGCAGAAAATCCCTAAAGTGGAACCGGTACAAGCCGCGAATTCATACCAGGACATTTCCGGTAAGCTTCTTTTGTGCAGTTCAAACCATTTCTGGAGGCTAGGTATACGCTCTGCGTCACGTACATGTTTGTATACCTGCAAATCGCAGTAGTAGTTGGCTAATTCACGAATAGTGTCGGCGGCGATGGAATAATTTGGTAAACGCCGCAATATTTGCTGGCAAGTCTGCACCAGCTCAGCTAAATAGCCGCCGTCATTTCGCTGTTCACGAAACCGGTAATAAGGCGCTAAGGTTGCGTCTGGAGTTAAGGCGTGTATCATAGCTTCATGTAACGCCCGGAAATCATCCGGATTTAGAGAAGTGCTCCGGTCACAGAGATTATCCAAATAATCACTAATTGTTTGATAAGCGACAATGAATTTAATAGCTTCTTGATAGTTATTTCCAGCCAATAGTCCGTAAATAGAACCACCTTCACAATGAAATGTCTTCGTGTCCATACTCGTTTGCGCTTGCCGGCGCAATTCGGAATCGGGAATAGCATCCGCTCGATGTTTCCATTCCAGCAAAAAATGATGTGTAACTGGCCGCACCTGCAGAAATATTCGTGTTGTAAGTGTTATTAAATTTGTCGGTACCGGCAAATGTATTGCTCCCCTTGTTTATTATTGAAAGCAATAACATAAGCCCGGCAATATAACAAGATGAGGCATGTCTATGGATAGGATTGACGAGCCAGATCTTTTCATGCTACGCCGATGGTGCAAGGTATGCGAGTTGATGAAAAAAGACGAAAACATAGATGCCGATATTATTGTTATTGGCGGCGGCGCGGCAGGCCTCATGGCCGCGGGCCGCGCGGGTGAACTTGGCGCCGAAGTTTTACTTTTGGAAAAAACCGATAGTTGCGGCAAAAAAATTCTCGTTAGCGGCAAAACGCGCTGCAATTTAACAAATTCCGCTGAATTAAAAGATTTCATTGTCATGTATGGAATTAACGGCCGTTTTCTTTACGGCGCTTTTCATCGGTTTTTCCGCCCTGAATTGCTGGACTTTCTTACGCGTTATGGGCTCCCGACAAAATTGGAACGAGGCGGAAGAATTTTTCCTGTTTCTGATGATGCCCATGATGTTGTAAAAGTCTTTAAAAAATATCTTGCTGAGTCTAAAGTGAGGATTAACTTGAATACTCAAGTTACCTCTCTTAAAATCCAAGATAACAAAGGGTTCCGTGTCGAAACACAAAACGGTCATTATTATGCCCAAGCAGTGATTTTAGCCACAGGCGGCGCGACCTGGCCTGGATGCGGCTCTACCGGTGATGGCTATATTATCAGCGCAGAACTCGGGCATTCTATAGTAAAACTAAAACCCGCGTTAGTACCTTTGATTGTTTATGAACAGCAACTGGCGCAATCCATGCAGGGGGCTAGCCTGCGCAATGTCCGCGCTACGGCGTTTCAGGGCGAAGCCGCGACGATAGATTCAGCTCTTACCCCGGGTTTTATCTATGGCCGCGGAGAGAAAAAATCTCCCCGGCTGCCCGTCATTGAAAGCCGCTTTGGTGAAATGCTTTTTACTCATTTTGGACTTGGCGGTCCGATCATTTTGCTGATGAGCTTGGCCGTTGTGGAGGCGCTGGACAATGGTCCTGTATCGATATTAATTGATTTAAAGATGGCACTGACTAGAGAACAATTACGTAAGCGCTTGCAGTCGGACTTGGACAAATCCGGCAAAAGAAAAATCCTGGGCATCATGAAAGATTATCTGCCCGCGAAGATGATAGGGCCTTTTGTTACTCTTACCGGCATTGACAGGGAAAAGCCGGCGCACCAAATTACCGCCTCGGAGAGAGAAAAAATTATCGAAATGCTTAAAGCTTTGCGCTTCAATATTAAAGCTCCGCTACCATTGGAAAAAGCGATAGTGACGGCGGGCGGCGTATCGCTCGATGAAATAGATCAGCGGACAATGGCTTCAAAAAAAGTTTCCGGATTGTATTTTTGCGGCGAGGTTATGGATATAGATGCCGATACTGGTGGCTATAACTTGCAGGCGGCTTTTTCGACAGGGTATGTGGCCGGCGAAAACGCTGTGAAGCGATTATAGCCATCGGCCATTTACCGCAGGAATCAATTTTTTAGTGCTTGGCGTATATTTAGCAAGGTTAAGGCTTAAACTTGTCAGGATAGATTACATACCAAGCTTGATTAATGCCCTCACCTTTCATGTCACCGGGGTCTTTATCCTGAAAGAAATAATAAAGCGGCCGTCCCCTGTAGGCACTCTGTTTTCCTCCCCCATCGATGCGTAAAATAGTGCTGAAATCCTTTGCGTTCAAGCCTTCAGATACAGAGATGTTTTCTTTGTAAAAAACAGGCCAACGATTGATGCAATCCTGGATACAGGTGCTTTGTCCATCGAGATCTCTTTTAAAAGTATATAGCGACATTCCCTTTGCGTCGGTTAAATACCTGCCCGCTCCTCCTTTGTCTTGCAGGAGGATTGTGGTTGTTCCGCAGGACCAAATACCGGCCGCGAGAACAAAAATAAAGAAAAAAATAATTAGTGTTTTTTGCATATAATCCTCCTTTGAGTATTGTCTTTTTATTTTGAAATTATTATAACACTTTTGTTTGTTTAACAAAAGGGGCTACTTGGGGGAAAGTTTCTTTCACGAAAGTACTTGCCACCAGCGCGCCGAAGAGCAAAATTAAGCCAATTTTGAACGCGGCGGAGTAAGCATCCATGCTGTAATGCCCTCCGGTGGAGCCCAGAGTGTCCAAATACCAACCCATCAGCGGTTGGCCTAAAGCAGCGCCGGCAAAGGGGAAAATGTTTATCAAGCCCGTGGCGGTGCCGGAAATTTCCATCGGAAAGTATTCTTTAATAGAGGTATAGCCGACTACCACCGCGCCCGATAACATAAAACTATAAGAAAAACACCAGATGTAGAGCACCGTTTTGCTGAAATCTCCCGTAAAAAAAGCAAGGGGGACAAAAATGACCAGCGATGAAAACTGGTTTATCATAAGCACTTTTTTTCTTGAATGAAATACCTTGTCGGAAAGCAAACTCATCACGGGCGCGCCGAAAATCAAGCCGATAGCCATCATTGATAATACCCCCCCCGCCTGAGTTTTCGACATTCCATAGACATGCATTAAAAATGGGCCGCCCCATAAGCCGGTAAAGCTCAAATTGACTGCCGCGCCCAGAAAAAAAACAATTGCCAACGGCCAAAAGCGCGGTTCTTTAAGCACCAGTTCCATACCGTGCCATAAACCGGCTTTGTTAGCTGTTAAAGTCGGTTTTGAGTTCCCATTTAACGGCTGAAATCCCA
>MGQN01000020.1:132992-134118 GCA_001797845.1 Deltaproteobacteria bacterium RBG_16_44_11
ACCAGTAGCCATATTGCCAGAGTAATCCCCAGCGTGAGTGCCCCGATGACTATCATGGCACCCCGCCAACTGATCGCCTCACTAAGAAAAGCCAGGGGCGTTGCCGCTGTATATCCTCCCACGCCGCCCAGCGCCATGAGAATGCCCGTCATGCGGACAAATTTCTCCGATTCAAACCAGTTAGTCATAATTTTCATGGTTGACACAAAGACCATGGCCACCCCCAGACCCACAACAATCCGCGCGGCAATAGCCGAGCCCACGCTTTGCGCCAAACCTAAAGCAACTGATCCCACGGCCGCGAAAATAAAAAAGAAAGTTACCGACCGACGAGGTCCCCATGAATCAGCGAGCAGCCCCGCAGGAATCTGCATCAAAGCATAAGGATAGAAATAGGCTGAAGCCAGAATACCCATCAATGCTCCGCCGGTTTTTAAATCGCGCATCATATCGACGGCGACAACCGCGGGGGCGAGTCTGTGGAAAAAAACCAATATATAAGCGGCACCCAGAATGCCGAATATCAGATAACGATATTTAACGAATCCCATAATAATCTCAGTTTGAAGAAGGAATTTCTATTTCTATCCCAGGTTAACATCAGCTGTCAATCAGCGGTACAAATATTTCACTCAGAGTCGGATGCGGTATAACCCATGCTCGCAATTGTTGCTTTGTAAGTTCATGGGATACGGCCAGGCTCAAAGGCGCGATTAATTCCGCGGCTTCCTCGCCGACGATGGTTGCGCCGATGATTTTATCATTTTGGAAAAACGCTTTGACAAAACCCTGTCCCATCAGTTCGGTGCGGGCAATGATATTGGCGCTGTAATTGGATTTGATAACTTGCACCTCAGCGCTTTTTTGGATAAGGCCGACACGGGCGATTTGCGGATGGCTGTAGACAACCGACGGGATGAAATTTTCATTATAATCAATTGTGTTTGTTTCGCAAATATGTCCAGCGGCAACTTTTCCCTGCAGTGTTGCCCGGTGTGCCAGCATTAAACCGCCGGTGACATCTCCGATCGCATAAATACCGGCAACATTCGTCATCATGTTTTTATCAACTTTTATCCCCGCTTTTGTATATTCAATTTCCAGTTTTTTTAATTCTTCCTCATAC
>MGQN01000020.1:134125-154139 GCA_001797845.1 Deltaproteobacteria bacterium RBG_16_44_11
GCTGTCTGCCGGTGCATAGCAAAACATAAGCGGCATTCATCTCAAATTGGTTACCATTTTTTTGAGCCTGCATGACAACCCCGTTACCTGTATCATTCAAGCTTTCGAGTTTTGTCGAAGTGTGAATGGTAATGCCCAGGCGGGTTAATTCCTGCCGGAGTAGATCAGCCGCATCCTGATCTTCATAAGGCAAAATACGATCTAAAAGTTCAATTAACGTCACTTTTGTGCCCAGTTCGGCAAAAAAAGTGGCAAATTCCACACCAATTACGCTGGCACCGATAATAATTATACTGGCGGGAAGATTATCCAAATTAAGCAAACCGTCCGAGGTTAAGATTCGTTCAGTGAGATTTATCCCCGGCAAAAGCTGCGGTTGTGAACCCCAGGCGATAATAATATTTTTTGTGGCGAGAATTTTGGAATTGCCTTCCTGGTCGCGGTATTGCACTTCTTGAGGCGAAATAATTTCGCCCGTGCCTTGTTTGGTTTCGACCTGCGCATCGGCCAGCATTTTATGGGCGCCTAGCGCCGCAACTTTTACCATTTGTTGCTGATGTTTTTTAATGGCCGAAAAATCAATGGATGCCTCAGCAACGTTGATACCCAGTCTCTTTAGTTTTTTTAAGTCCGAGTAATATTTGCTGCACGTAAGCAGTGCTTTGGTCGGTATACAGCCGCGGTGGGTGCAGGTGCCGCCCCAACCGTCTTTTTCAATGATAAAAACATTTTTTTTCTTTGCCGTGGCAAGTTCGGCCACAGCCAGCCCTCCCGGCCCTCCGCCGATGACAATCAAATCATAACTTTGAGACATAGTCGAACCTCGCAATTTCTAAAATCATACACTCGATGATGCGATGATGCAAAAGGATCAAGGGTCAGGTAGCGAAGGGTTAATGTGAATTGTAGAGATCAGGTCAAAAATTTGATTAGGCCCCTTAACAGCTTAGATGTTTCCTTTCTTTTTTCATCAAACAAAAACTGCAAATATTCTTTCCTATGCTGTCTTTCGTATCCTTCGGCAATATTAGCTGAAACGGAAACTGCCGCCCGTTGTAATTGTGCAACTATGCCATAAGTTTCCTCTTTGGGAAAACTTTTTGTCAGCATATATGTATGCAAAGTTAAATCATATGCCTTTTGCCAAGTTTTTAATGACTGAAAACCTTTACCTTCTTCTGTCATCTTCTCTTTTACTCCTTTGCTACGTGCCCCTTACCTCTTGACCCCCTAAGCGTGCTTTCGCTGCATGATAGGAACTGCGTACCAATGGACCTGCCTCCACGTATTGAACCCCTTTTTGGTACGCTATTTCTTTTAGCTCGGCAAATTCATCAGGATGATAGTATTTTGCCACCGGCCAATGGTTGAGTGTCGGCTGTTGATACTGTCCGATAGTCAGGCGCGCACAGGAAACTGAAGCCAGATCATCAATTAATTGTAAAATATCTTTGTGCTTTTCACCGAAGCCGATCATAAAGCCGCTTTTGGAAATAACAGCAGTTTTCGCTACGCGTGAAAGCAGCTGCAAGGAAAGATTGTAATTTCCCTGCGGCCGTAATTGGGGGAACAACGGTTCAACAACTTCCATATTGTGATTAATGACATCGGGCTTGGCAGCAATTACTTTTTCCAGCGCCGCCTGATTTCCCTGAAAATCGGGAATCAACACTTCGATTTTACAGGCAGGCAGTGCCTTACGCAACTCCCTGATGCAAATGGCAAAAAAATGCGCGCCGCCGTCCGGCAAATCATCGCGCGTAACGGATGTGATGACCATATAGTTCAGATTCATTTTCTGCGCGGCGTCAATCAGACGATTAATTTCTTTTTCGTCCACGGGCGCGGGTATATCATGTGCTATATTACAATAAAGACAATTACGCGTGCAGATATTGCCGAGAATTAGAAAAGTTGCCGTGCCGCTTTGGAAACATTCGGCTATATTGGGGCAGGCCGCTTCCTGACAAACAGTATGCAACTGGAGTTCGGCCAGTACGGATTTAATATGACGACACTTCCCAGTATAAGGAGGGCGCACTTTAAGCCAGGGGGGTTTGCGCAGAAACTGTGGTCTTGATTGTATTTCGTTCATAAAATTTAGCCGGTTTTTTTCCAAACTACATCAGGTTTGCGGGCGGCCAGCACTTCATCAAGGCGGCTCACGGGCGTGGAAAGCGGCGCGTCTTTTACCCGCTGCGGATTTTCTTTAGCCTCGCGGGCGATGGCGATCATGGCTTCGCAGAAGGTGTCGAGCGTCTCTTTACTTTCCGTTTCAGTGGGTTCAATCATGATGGCTTCCGGCACAATCAGCGGGAAATAAATCGTCGGCGGATGATAACCGAAATCAATCAGCCTCTTGGCAATGTCGGTGGTGTGCACTCCGGCTTCGGCCACTTGTCTTTTGCCGGAGAAAACGCATTCGTGCATGCAGACGCGGTCGTAGGGCAGATCAAAATAAGGTTTTAGTTTTTCTTTGATATAGTTGGCGTTAAGAACTGCCATTTCGCTGACGCGTGTTAAACCTTCAGAGCCCAGCGAGCGGATATATGCGTAGGCTTTGACGACCACGTTGAAATTTCCATAAAAAGCACGCACCCGGCCAATGCTATGCGGGAAATTATCCGACCAATTATAATCCTGACCATTTTTGATAATACGAGGTACGGGCAGATAGTCAACGAGCTTTGCGCTCACACCTACCGGGCCGCTGCCGGGGCCGCCGCCGCCATGCGGCGTGGAAAATGTTTTATGCAGATTGAGTTGAATGACATCAAAGCCTAAATCGCCAGGCCTTGTTTTGCCTAAAAAAGCGTTGGCATTGGCGCCATCGCCGTAAAGCAGTCCACCTTTGCCGTGAATTATTTGCGCAACCTGTTCGATATTGCGTTCAAAAAGACCCAGCGTATTGGGATTGGTCAGCATCAATGCGGCAACATCTTCTGTCATCAAGGATTTTAAATGTTCAATATCCACGCCGCCATCACTATTGGAGCGCAGTGTTACCGTATCAAAGCCGCAAAGAGCGCCCGAGGCTGGATTGGTGCCATGCGCAGCATCGGGTATTAAAACCAGATGACGTTTTTCGCCTTTGACTTCGAAGCACTTTTTAATCATCATCATGCCCGTGAGTTCGCCATGCGCGCCGGCGGCGGGTTGCAAAGTAAATTCGGCCATGCCGAAAATATCGCTTAAATATTTTTGCATTTCATAAATCAATTGCAGATTACCCTGGGCAAATTCATCTGGAGCGTAAGGGTGCAGGCCGATGAAGCCTGGCGTTGCTGCGATATTCTCATTCACTTTGGGATTGTATTTCATGGTGCAGGACCCCAGTGGATAAAACCCGAGGTCCACGCCAAAGTTTCTCCGTGATAAATTCGTGTAGTGCCGGACCAGATCAATTTCCGCCACTTCCGGCAAATCGAGATCGCTACGCAGATATTTCTTGTCGATCGCCTCTTCAATACTGATAGCAGGTACATCGCTTGCGGTTACATTTGCCGCGCTGCGTCCCGGCTTGCTTATTTCAAAAATGAGTTTCATTAAAGTATCCCCAGGTTATTTCAAAATCATTACAACTTTATCCATACCTTCTTTCGAGATCATTTCTGTGACGCAAAATAGAATTGTATTTTTCAGCTCCGGATAATCTTTGTGTAGTTCATAGCCGCCAATAATTCCCGCCGCTTGCAATTTTTCATTGACTTGTCGTGCATTGGGACAGCGCAAAACAAATTCATTATAAACAGGCGCAGCGAATACCTCGTGCCAGCCTGAAAGCCGCATAAGTTTATTTTTCAGATATTGTGTTTTATAAACATTGAGCGCGGCAAGTTTCTTTAGATTTTTACCAAGGGCTGCCAGATATACGCCTGCGGCCAGCGCGCATAGTGCTTCATTAGAACAAATGTTGGATGTTGCTTTCTCCCGCCGGATATGTTGCTCGCGGGTTTGCAAGGTTAAGACAAATCCGCGCTGACCGTTTTTGTCTAGAGTTGCGCCGACGAGGCGTCCCGGTATTCGACGCAGAAATTTTTCTCGCGCGGCAAAAACGCCCAGATAAGGGCCGCCGTAATTGAGCGGGTTGCCGAAACTTTGTCCTTCGCCCACAACAAAATCAGCCCCTGACGCTCCCGCCGGTTGCAGAATACCAAGCGAAGTTGCGTCGGTAAATCCGACCACAAGCAATACGCCTTTTTTATGGACAACATCTGCGATCGGCGCGATATCTTCAATGACACCGAAAAAATTGGGACTTTGTACCAAAACGGCGGCGACATGATCATCGAGTTGGTTTTGCAAAGCATTCAAATCAATCTGTCCGGATGCCGCATACGCTATTTCAACTACTGCGTAACCATTGGCCCACGAGTATGTATTTAACACCTGTCTGTATTCGGGATGTACCGAGCGGGCAACAATAATTTTAGTTCGGTTGGACATCTTCGCACAAAGCACCGCTGCTTCCGCCATCGCGGAAGCTCCGTCATACATGGAAGCGTTGGCAATCTCCGTACCGGTGAGGTGAGCGATCATGGTCTGGTATTCATAGATCGCCTGCATAATACCCTGGCTGATTTCCGCCTGATACGGGGTATAAGCGGTATAAAACTCAGCGCGTCCGATGATGTGGCCGACAACAGCGGGAATGAAATGAGAATAAGCTCCCGCACCGGTTAACGTCAATTGCGGCAGTTTATTTTTTCGGGCGAGATCACTCATGGCAGTGATGGTCTGCTGTTCGGATAAGGCCGCGGGAATATCCAACATGCGCTTTAATCTGAATTTTTTTGGAATATCGGCGAATAATTCATCAATGCTGGAAATGCCGATAGCCGCTTGCATTTGAGTTATATCATCGTTGGTGTGGGGACAGTAATCCATTGTTAGCTTTCTTTCTTTAGTTAGTGCTTTTCCTCTTTGATAAGTTTTTCATAATCAGCGACATTAAGCAGTGATTTAAGCTCTGCTGAATTAGACAGACGCATTTTCACAATCCAGCCCTCGCCAAAAGCGTCCTGATTAATCAAGGAGGGATCGTTTTCCAGTTTGCTGTTTACCCCTATGACCTCACCGCCCACCGGAGCATAAACATCGGAGACCGATTTGACTGATTCCACAACGGCTACCGGTTCTCCTTGAGCCACTTTTTTTCCAGTTTGCGGCAGTTCCACAAACACAATGTCGGTAAGCATTTCCTGCGCATAATCCGTGATGCCGACAATCGCTGTTCCATCGCCATTATCTTTTACCCATTCATGATCCTTGGAATAAAATCTGTCGGTGGGGTTTGCTTTGGACATAATGTCTCTCCTTAGCTTTATTATTTTAACTTTTTATAAAAAGGTATTTTCACAATTTTGGCCGCACTTATTGTATCGCGAATAGCGACGGAAACTTCCGTATCCGGCGCACTGTAGGCAATATCAACAAAAGCCAGGCCAATGGCTTTATTCAATGTGGGAGAAAATGTTCCAGATGTAACCACGCCGATTTCTTGCGCGCCGCCGAATACTTTGTAGCCGTGCCTGGCGATACCGCGTCCGGTCATTTCCATGCCTACCAGTTTTTTCTTAATGCCCTGCTCTTTAATTATCGTTAGCGCTTTTTTACCGATAAAGTCTTTATGCCAATCCACCAGCCAGCCGTACGGCACTTCCAGTGGGCTTATTTCTTCCGACATATCCTGCCCATTGAGCATCATGCCCGCTTCCAAACGCAGTGTGTCGCGCGCTCCCAGGCCCGCTGGCTTCAATCCCGATCCTGAACCTGCGTCCATAAGAGCATTCCAGAGGGATCCTATCTTATCAGCCGCGGCATAGATTTCGAAGCCGTCCTCGCCGGTATAACCGCTGCGGGAAATGATTGCTGGTATCTTTTCTACCTGTGCCTCGAGGAAGTGATAAAAACGCAGATTTTTCAAATCGGCAGAGGTAAGCTGACGTAAAATTTCTTCGGCCCTGGGGCCCTGCAAGTCCAGCTTACCCATCGTTTCACTTATATCTTCAAGCACGCAATTAAAATTATTACTTAGTTGAATGCCCTTTATCCACAGATAATCGCGCTCGCGTGTCGTCGCATTGGTTACCAGCATAAAAGAATCTTCTGCTATTTTGTACACAGTAAGGTCATCAATAATACCGCTTTCATTATTAAGGAGGGCGGAGAGTTTGACCTGTCCGATACCCTGACCGGTTAAATCTCTGGTGAGAGCTAATTGCAGTAAATTCAGCGCATGTGTACCCTTAACGGTGATTTCTCCCATGTGGCAAATATCAAAAAGGCCTGCGCAAATCCTGGTGGTCTTGTGTTCGTCAATTACGTTAGTGTATTGAACAGGCATAGCCCAGCCGCCAAAATCAATTATTTTGGCATTCAGGGCAACATGTTTTTCATACAATGGCGTTTTCTTCAATTTTATTTAACCCAATATTTAAAAATAAGAGATAAAATAACAAGAATCAAACAAACTGCCAGAAAAAAATAACGTTTTTTGAGCATTTTCTTTCCCATTACAATTTGGCTGCAATGTGGACAAATAGTGAATTTGGAGGCGATTTCTCCCTGGCAAAAAGGACAGTGCAATGTTTGGGATTTTACCTCGACAGCGTGCCGGTTGACGTTTTTCTTCAGCTCGGCATGAATATTATAATTCCAGCTGCAATCCGGCGTCGGACATTTATCCTGCGTGGGCATATTGTCGGTCCAAAGAAACGATTTATTGCATTGCGGGCAGTGGATTTTTAACATGGAATCGCATCTCCGGGGAAAAATTAATTGCGAAAAATATTTTCTGAGGACTACTACAACTGCGGCGAGATTTCAAGGTTTAATCAAAAATTGTCGCTCGCTTCGCTTTTAAAAATTTTTTCAAAAAAAAGTTGTTTATCCCTGGGATAATAAAGATTCCCTTCGTAATCAACAATCAGCTTGCCATCCAGATGATCTATCTCGTGTTGTACGACACGGGCGATAAAATCCAAATATCTTTTTGATGTTTTTTCTCCTTTGGCGTTGAGGGCGCGCACTTTAATTTCGGGAAAACGGCTGACCTCAACTTGAACTTCCGGGCACGATAAGCAGCCCTCCGTCGCTGTTACTTTTTCGCCTCGCGTTTGGGTGATGCGCGGATTAATCAAAACCTCGCAATCATCGGGATCCAACGGTCCGGAGGGGCGCTCAGTATTCTTATTGCGAAATACAATGATTCTTTTATTGATGCCGATTTGCGGTGCGGATAAACCGACAGCGTCATCGCGTGCCACAAAAGAATCGAGCAATGTCTGAATTTCTTCCTTCGCTTCTTTATTCAGCGGAAGCGGCAATTCACGCGATTTTTTTCGCAGAACGGAAGTGTCACTATCGTTGACTCCTTTATCATTCCAAAGAGTTAAAACTCTTTTTTTAGTCATGTATCTCCCCAAACCATTATTTTGATTGAAGATATAACACCGATCAATGGTTATTTCAAGCAATCACAGCTTGCAAAATATGCATATATTTTGTTAAACAATTTGATAGTTCCAAAATAAGCGAAATAGCAGGTAAATATTAAATTGTGATTAGTCAAATTATCACCAAAATAGCGAAGAGGGAGTTTGCTCGTGCGCTGAAATTTGAAGAGGGTTCTTTACCTCATCTGCCTTATTGTGACGATGAAAAACCGCGCCTTCTTTATATGCATATTCCTTTTTGTGAAGAACTTTGTCCTTATTGTTCTTTTCACCGGGTAGTTTTTATTGAGACTCTTGCACGGAAATATTTTAAAGCTCTGCGCTGGGAAATTCATCTATACCGTGAAAGAGGCTACAAATTCAGCGGGATTTATGTAGGTGGCGGTACTCCGACCGTACTTATCGATGAACTAGCCGAAACGCTGAGTCTGGCGCAGCAGTGCTTTCCCATCAGGGAAATATCGGTAGAAACAAATCCTAATCATTTAACCCCCGGAAATATTGAAATTTTACAAAAAAACGGCGTCAACAGGCTTTCCGTGGGAGTGCAAACTTTTAATGATGAGTTGCTTAAAAAAATAGGGCGTTATGAAAAATATGGTTCGGGCGAAGTTATTGCGGCAAGGCTTAAAAACACGCAAGGCTCGTTCGATACATTAAATGCTGATATGATTTTTAATATTCCCGCGCAAACCCCCGAAATGCTCGAGGCCGATCTGGCGGTTTTACTGAAGTTAAATATGGAACAGATTACGTTTTATCCTTTGATGGTTTCGACGATCACCCAGGCATTGATGGAAAATACCGTGGGGAAAGTTGATTTTAGCGGGGAGCATAAATTATATAAACTGATCGTGCGGCGTCTGGAAAAATATTATAATTTTTCTTCTGCCTGGTGTTTTTCCCGTAAAAAATCTCTTATCGACGAGTATGTTGTGAATTACGATGAATACGCCGGCTTAGGCAGCGGCGCGATTGGTTATCTGGGCGGCGTCTGCTACTCCAACACATTTGATATCGAAGAATATATCGCCCTGCTGGGAAGGGGTAATTTGCCGCTTATGGCTTCCCGCAGTTTTACCCTTCGTGACCAGATGAAGTATGCTTTTTTAATGAAATTATTCAGCACGAAATTGGATATTCCGGCATTGGAGGAAAAATATGGCGGAAAGTTTGTAAAAACTTTATGGAAAGAAATAGCCCTGTTTCAATTGGCCAGAGCATTGCGCTATTTTCCGCCCCGTTTTTATTTAACGCCCTGGGGGCGTTATCTCTGGGTAATTATGATGAGGGAATTTTTTATCGCGGTGAATAACTTTCGTGCTTATTGCCGCAAACATGCAGGGCTTGCGTGAGTGTTGAACAGGGAGAGTTTCTTGGTGCGTAGGGAGTGGTTTCAAACTGTTCCTTTGACATGGCAATAAATATTTTCCCGCCCCTGGCGGGCGGGAATTAAAGGGCGGGGGATTTGAAAAATAATTTTCACCCTCCTTTAATTTCCTCCCATCGAGGGAGGAAAGATAAAAAAAGAGAAGATGGCTCACCGCCTTTGACGGTTCGACATGACAACAAAGTTAGCCGAAGAAGGAGAATTGGTATCAGAAGAGGATATTTATGGACGAAAAAAGAAAAGCACTGCTCAAAACATTACCGAAAATTGATGAAGTAATTCTGCTTCTAGAAAAGAAAGATATTTATTCTCTGGCTCCGCGGGAATTAGTCAAAGAAACATGCCGCATGGCCGTGCAAAAGCTTAGGGAAAAAATTGTGAATGTCAAAAAGAAGGGAACAGCGGAATTTTTCGCGGACGCGGCAGGCGTTGCCAGGGAAGTGGAAAATATAATCAAGGGATTTTATCGTTATAATTTGCGCAGAGTAGTTAACGCCACCGGCGTCATCCTGCATACCAATTTAGGCCGCGCGCCTCTTTGTCCCGAAGCCCTGCAGAGGATAAACGAGATAGGCAGGGGTTATTCCAATCTGGAATTTGATTTAGACAAAGGCGAACGGGGACAGCGCTATGACCATGTGAACCGCCTTCTTTGCGCTTTAACCGGCGCGGAGAATGCTTTGATTGTCAACAATAACGCCGCGGCGGTTCTGCTGGTGATCAACACATTGGCGGAAGGAAAAGAAGCGATAGTTTCCCGCGGCGAGCTAATAGAGATCGGCGGCGAATTCCGCATACCGGAAATAATGAAAAAAAGCGCCGCCCGCCTGCGCGAAGTGGGAACGACCAACCGCACGCGCCTGAGTGATTACGAAAAAGCCATCAATAAAGAAACCGGTCTGATACTGAAAGTGCATACCAGCAATTACCGCATTGTCGGCTTTACCGAAGAAGCGGACATCGAATCACTTGTTGCCCTGGGAAAAAAGCGCCGCATTCCGGTGATGGATGATTTGGGCAGTGGCTGTGTGATCGCGCTGGAAGATTACGGCTTGGAGCACGAACCAACAATCCGCGAAGTTTTGTCTGCCGGAGTTGACGTAGTTACCTTTAGCGGCGATAAGCTTCTCGGCGGCCCGCAGGCGGGTATTATCATCGGCAAGAAAGAAATTTTGGAGAAAATCAAGAAAAATCCGCTCAACCGCGCCTTGAGAATTGATAAGTTTACCCTGGCCGCGCTGGAGGCGACGGTGATTCATTATTTAAATCCCTCAGAAGCCTTAAAAAAGCTAAGGCCTTTAAAAACTTTGACCGAACCTGTTTCCGAGGTTAAGAAACGCGCCCGTAAGTTATTAAAAAAACTGCAAAAAGAGAACTTGGAGTTTATAGAATTATCCTTGCGTGATGGTTTTTCCACGGCGGGAGGAGGGTCACTCCCCACACAAAAGATTCCCACTGTTTTAATCAGCATCAAAAACAAAAAGATGTCCGCCAGCCGCATGGAAGAAAAGTTACGGAAACTTGATGTGCCCGTCATTGTCCGTGTGGATAAAAATGAAATATTAATTGATTTACGCACGGTATCAGAAGACGAGTTTGCCTTCATCGTTGAAGGTTTGCGCAGTATTATATCCGATTAATTCTATCTTTTGGTTGGAGTAAAATTGTCCATTATATTAGAACAACTAAAAGAAATCCGTTTTATAGTAAGCAGCGATCAGAGCGGCCAAAGGCTGGATTTGTTTCTTACCCAAACCGACGCCTCTCTTTCCCGTTCACAGGTTAAGCGCGCGGTTGAAGAAGGCGATGTTTTGGTAAACGGTGTGACGCCAAAAGTCAGCCAGCGGCTGAAAGAAGGAGATATAATAAGTTACATTTTAAAACCGGCAAAAGAAGCTGTTGCCACCGCGCAGGATATTCCGCTTAATATTATTTACGAAGATGATGCTGTCATTGTAGTAAATAAACCGGCGGGAATGGTGGTGCATCCCGCACCGGGGAATCCGGATAATACACTGGTCAACGCTTTACTTTTTCATTGTCAAAATCTGTCGGGGATAGGCGGTGTTATTCGTCCGGGCATCGTCCATCGCCTGGATAAAGACACTTCGGGATTGATCGTTGCGGCAAAAACAGACGAGGCGCACCGTAATCTCTCCGCTCAGTTTGAAAACCATAATGTGCACAAAACTTATCAGGCGCTGGTCTGGGGCGATGTGAAAGGTAATACGGGAGAGATAATTTTGCCGGTCGGCAGACATGCGACCAACCGCAAAAAAATGTCCACAAAAAGCAGACGCGGGAAAGATGCGCTAACACTATGGAAAGTACGCGAAAGATACGGAATTGCTACATTATTGGAAGTAGAGATAAAAACGGGCCGGACCCATCAAATTCGTGTACATTTGTCTGACCGCGGCTACCCGGTAATCGGCGATGAGGTTTACGGCATTTCATCTAAAATCCGGGTAATCAAAGATCCTCTTCTAAAAACAAAATTAAAGGCATTAAACAGGCAAGCGCTTCATGCTGCCAAGCTTTCTTTTATCCATCCTTTAAAGCATGAGAGAGTTGTGTTTACTGCTCAGATGCCTCAGGATGTGGCTGACTTATGTGAGAGCTTGCGCGTTTTTGCTCAGCTGGAGGCAGAAAACACAAGCGGACAGACTTGGAAGGATAAGTTGAGGTAATAATGTTTTCGGTTTTACAAGCAGGCGCAATAGAGTATCTGCAAGCTTCCATTTTCCAGGACTGCGACTTTTTGGTTCACGCGTTTTGCACACGGCAAGGCGGGGCTTCAAAGGATGAATATGACAGCCTTAATATGAGTTTTCATGAAGGCGATGAAGACAACAATGTTTTACAAAACTGGGGGCGTCTTGCCGCGGCTTTTGCCATTCCGCTGGAACAATTTTTAGTTGTTAATCAAGTGCATGGAGATAATATATTTGTTATAAAACCTCATGGCGGTTATTTCTCATCCCGCGCGGAGATGGACTACGATGCCATTGTTACCGACCGCGCCAACGTGGCAATTTGCATTAAAACCGCTGATTGCGTACCGGTTTTTATAGCCGACCGGATAAAAAAAATTATCGCCGTGGTGCATGGCGGCTGGCGCGGAACTTCTTTAGGCATTACCGCCAAAGTTATCCGGTTGCTCCAGGATAAATATGGTTCCTCCCCGCAGGACATTTTAGCGGCTATCGGTCCTGCCATAGGCAAATGCTGTTATCAGGTGGATTCAGTTGTCGCGGATTATTTTTATAAGCAAAAAGGCCATGAACACTTCTTATTTGCCGGCACCGGGAAAAATAAATGGACGCTGGATTTGACCGGAGCCAACCGAAGCCAGATTTTGGAGTGTGATATTCCCGAAGCCAATATTGATATATCCGATTTATGTACCATGTGTAATCAGGACTTGTTTTTCTCTCATCGCGGCTCCGGCGGCATCACCGGCCGGCAAATTAATTTTATGATGATTAAAGAAGATGCGCCCTGCCGTGTTCTTACTATTGAAGATAATTACTCGGTTCAATAAGTTTAATGATAAATTTCTTTATTGATAGAATTCATTTTCAGTATTACTTACGGTTCATGAGTTGAAAAATAAAACATAACAGGTGTACTAAATATGAAAAATCCATGGTTCAAGCATTACGCAAAACACGTTCCCCATGCCATCTCATATCCGGCGATTCCCATTCACCGTTTCCTGACGGATACTGTTGCCCAACATCCGGATTACATAGCAATGACCTTCAATGATAACAACACTTCTTACCGGGAGCTAAATGAAAAGGTAAACAAATTTGCTCTCATCCTTCAGAGGGCCGGGGTGAAAAAAGGGGACAGAATAGCCTTTATCATGGTAAACTCTCCCACACATGTTATCGCTTTCTTTGCGGTTATGAAGCTCGGAGCCATAGTGGTCAACATTAGTGTTGGAATTCAGGGCGAGGAACTAATCAACTGTTTGAACAACTCGGGCGCTAAAGTTGTAGTTACGCTGGATTTATTTGCCCAGAATCTCTACAACGTGGTAAAAAATACAGGAGTTAAAATTGTTATTCTTCATTCCGTTTTCGGCCTGGAAAAAAAGATACCTTTGGAAGAAGGAATGCCTAACCCTCAGATCTTCCTGGAAGTGCTTGCTTCGATAGAGCGCGCGGCAGAGCCGGTAGTGGAGATAACTCCTGCAGATGTGGCGGTGCTTCAGTATACAAGCGGTTCTACCGGCGCGCCCAAAGCGGCAACCCTGACTCATTCCAATATTGTGGCCAGTGTACTCCAGTCCGATACCTGGATGGGAGTAAAGGGTGCCGGAAATGCCGCGGTGATGTGTGTAATTCCCTTTTTCCACGTTTTCGGGATGTCGGCTTGCCTCCTGGTTTCCGTACTCAAGGGATACCGGATGGTACTTCTTCCCCGGATAGACTTAATGGACATCCTTTCCCTGATGAAGATGCTGGAAACCTACAAACCCATATCTTTTCCGGCCGTGCCCAGTCTGTGGAGCGCGATGATGTCCCTTCCTCCTGAGGCTGCCAGGACGAAATTCTCTTCCATTCAGGTAGCAATAAGCGGAGGGGCACCTCTTGCGCCTTCGGTCCATGATAGATATGAAGAACTCACCGGAAGAAAAATTATGGAAGCCTACGGTCTATCTGAGGCCTCTTCGGCCACCCATATCACGCCTTACCCAGAAGGTGCGCCCAAGGGTTCCATCGGGCTACCCCTTCCGGACACAGAAGTCCGAATCATGGACATGGAAATGGGGAAGAAAGAATGCAAGCTGGGGGAGGTTGGTGAGCTGGTAGTAAAAGGTCCCCAGATTATGCAGGGATATTGGAATAACAAAGAGCTTACCGCGGCGGCCTTGCGTAACGGTTGGCTTTACACCGGGGATATGGCCCGCATGGATAAAGATGGGTACTTCTACCTGGTAGATAGAAAGGATGATCTTATTATTTCCAAAGGATTCAACATCTACCCCGGCCAGATCGAAGAGATTCTGAAGCGGCACCCTAAGGTCAAGGATGCGGCAGTTATCGGCATTCCTGACCGGACCAAAGGACAGGCCGTTATTGCGGTGATCGCCTTGAAAGAAGGCCTGCAAGGAGATAAAGAGGAATTTCTCCAGTATTGTAAAAAAAACATGCCTGACTATCGGGTGCCTAAAACAATCCTGATTCGTGATGAAATTCCACGAGATCCGGCAGGAAAGCTCTTAAGGAGAATATTGAGACAGGATGCCCAGGCCGCTGACCGGGAATGATTAAAGTTCTTTATTGACAGTAATTCTTTTAAGTATTAGTTAAATCTAACAATTTTTAAGACAGCAAAGGAACAATACGCATGATTATCGTCACGGGCGGCGCCGGGTTTATCGGCAGTGCTTTTATTTGGCGGCTCAATCAAGAGGGCATCACGGATATTGTCATCGTTGATCAACTGGGTACCGATGACAAGTGGAAAAATTTGGTCAACCGGCGTTTTGTTGATTACATTCCGAAAAATGAATTTTTAAAGATGGCCGGCGAAGATAAAGTGCCTTTTGAAACCAGCGCTATCGTGCATATGGGCGCCCGTTCATCCACGACCGAGCGCGATGCGGATTATCTCTGGGAAAACAATTATCTCTACAGCCGCAAACTTGCCCAGTGGGCAATGAAGCAAAACATTCGTTTTATATATGCCAGCTCCGCCGCTACATACGGCGATGGAACTCTGGGCTTTGACGATGACCACAGTAAAATCAGCAAGCTCAAACCGATTAATATGTACGGCTATTCCAAGCAATTGTTTGATCTATGGGTTTTAAAAAATAAGCTGGAAAATAAAGTGGCGGGCATTAAATTTTTCAATGTTTTCGGTCCGAACGAATACCACAAAGGAGATATGGCCAGCGTCATCTTCAAGGCGTTTCATCAAATTAAAGAGACCGGGAAAGTGCGGCTTTTTAAATCTTATAAGAAAGAATATCCTGATGGTGGCCAGATGCGCGATTTTGTTTACGTTAAAGATTGCCTGGACGTGATGTGGTGGCTTTTTAATAATTCCCATGTCAACGGCATTTTTAATCTGGGAACAGGCAAAGCCAGAACCTGGAATGATTTGATTAAAGCTGTGTTTACCGCTATGGGGCGCAAAACAAATATTCAGTATATGGAAATGCCCGAGTCTTTGCGCGATCAGTACCAGTATTTCACGCAGGCCGAAATGAATAAACTCAAAAGCGCCGGCTGTCCTGTTAAATTTTCATCTCTGGAAGATTCCGTGCGGGACTATATCGGTAATTATTTACAGCAAGCCGACCAGTACTTTGGAAAATAAAAAATCGCTTCTGTTCTTGGAAAAGAGGCTATGTTTCAATGTCTTTGCGAGAGAGCAAAGCGAGCGAAGCAATCGCATAAGTAGGTTATAATATAAGGATTGCCACGTCCGCTGCCGCGTACTCGCAATGACAAATGAGAATTATGATACAATCTACGACGCGGAAATAACACTAGTTGAGGCACAATATTTACGGAGCAAAGATGAAAAGAGAAATTGTTTGCATCATCCCCTCTCGTTATGAATCCAGCCGCTTTCCGGGCAAGCCTCTGGCCGATCTCTGCGGCAAGCCGATGATTCAACATGTCTACGAGCGCGTCTCTCGAGCTAAAGCCGTTCCTTATGTAGCTGTGGCAACCGATGATGACAGAATATTTAAGGCCGTGACGAAATTCGGCGGCAATGCCATCATGACTTCTACCACGCATCGCTCCGGCACCGATAGGATTGCCGAAGCCGTAAAATCCCTGAAACTTTCTGAAGATGCCATTGTCGTCAATATTCAGGGCGATCAGCCGACTTTTGAACCGGTGCAGGTGGATGAAGTTATCGCGCCGCTGATCAGAAATTCCGCAATTGTCATGTCCACATTAATTTACAAAATCGTCCTCGATGAAGAAATAACCCACCCTCATGCCGTAAAGGTTGCATTTGATAACGATTATTTTGCCCTGTATTTTTCACGGGCAACAATTCCTTATGTGCGCGCGAGCTCAATGAAAGCGGATTATTACAAGCACCACGGAATTTACGCCTACCGCCGCGACTTCCTTGATACATTCACCAAACTTCCCGAAGGCAAACTGGAAAAACTAGAAGCGCTGGAGCAATTGCGCGCGCTGGAACATGGCTACAAAATCAAAGTAGTGATAACACCTTACGATTCCGTAGAGGTGGATAACCAGCAGGAACTGGAAAAAGTACGCCAGATTCTTCTGGCAAAAAAGTAATTCGCAAAAATAAATGTTAAAGTGTTAATCGAGGAATAATGAGTCCGCGTAGAAGAATTCTCTTATTGATTCTTATCATGGCCGTTATAGTTTTGGCGGTAGAGTTCATGGCAATCAGCATGCTTTATCGCACTGCTCTGGATGAACAAAAATCGCGTCTGCAGGAAACGGTCGTCAGCCAGGCACGCTTGATTGAATCTATTTTCCGGTTCAACTCAATTTATCTAAAGAACTATCCCGCAGGAGCAAAAGAGGCGACTATCCGTCAAGTTGTTAGTGCCCACAAACAATATCATGAATTTGGACGAACAGGCGAAGTTGTTCTGGCCAAGAAAGAAAAGGATAACATCGTTTTTATTTTGCAGCATAACCATGGTGCTATCGAAATACCAGCGTCAATTCCTTTTGATTCGAAATTAGCCCAACCCGCTCGATTGGCGTTATTAGGCCTTTCCGGAACGATCATTGCTTTGGATTATCGCGGGATAAAAGTGTTGGCGGCTTACGAGCCGGTGGGAGAATTACATTGGGCTGTAGTTGCCAAAATAGATATGAAGGAGATGCGCGCTCCTTTTATCAAGGCGGGAATCATCTGCACCGTTATAGGAATAATAGCAATACTTTTGGGCACGATTATATTTTATAAAGTAACGGAACCTCTGATTAGAAATCTGCACGACACTGTTGCCGAGCTGAAAAAAGCGTTGGCCGAAGTCAGCCAGTTGAGCGGATTATTGCCGATATGCTCTTACTGCAAAAAAATCCGCGATGACAACGGTTATTGGAATCAGCTTGAAGCTTATCTTCAAAAGCATACCGAAGCCGAGTTCAGCCACGGCATTTGTCCTGATTGCGAAAGAAAACTGCGTTCTGAAATGGAGCAAAGAAAATCCCAATAGCAAAGGAGGGAAGTCAATGAATGCCAAGATAGCATGCAAAACAATGGGATTATGCTCATTATTGCTGTTGCTCACGGCGCTTACCGTCAATGCCGCTGAAGTCGACGGCGCCTTAGCCAAGTGCGCGGAAATTAAAGATAGCTCGGCAAGATTGCAGTGTTTCGATAATCTGACCAGGCAAAACGCTCCTTCAAAAGACACTTCTTCTCCTGCTGCCGTTGCCACAACCGCGTCCGAAGAACCATCGCCGGAGGGCAAGCCGGCCTCCGTCCTGTCGCAACAATGGGAATTAGACGGGAAAAAAGGGAAAAGCACTTTTTTCATGCTTAGGCCTTATCGTCCTAATTATTTCCTGCCTGTCGCCTATAATTTTTCACCTAATGAAAATACCGCTCTGGATTTCGATCCTGACGCCAAGCCACAGCATAACGAAGCAAAATTTCAATTAAGCTTCAAAGTGAAACCATGGTGCAGTGATATTGAAGGGATAAAATATCTTAAAGGTATAGATTTATGGTTTGCCTACACGCAACTTTCCTTCTGGCAGCTTTATAACTCTACATTTTCTTCTCCCTTCCGCGATACCAATTATGAGCCGGAGATGCTGGTTAATTTTCGCACAGACATTGACATTCCCGGAGTTGATGATTTTAAATTGCGCTTCGTAAATATTGGTTTCAATCATCAATCCAACGGGCGCTCTGCGCCTCTATCGCGCAGTTGGAACAGAGTTGTTGTCAACGCGGGCCTGGAAAAAGGCAACTTCAACATGCTTTTAAAAACATGGTACATAATTCCGGAAGATGAACAAAAAAGTGATAATCCTGATATTGCCAGATTCATGGGATACGGCGAACTCTGGCTTACTTATTACTGGAAGCAAAACCGCTTTGCGGCCATGGTACGCAATAATTTAAGAGAGGATAACCGGGGAGCAGTTCAGCTCGATTGGAGCATCCCTTTGTCATTAATCTGGGACAAGCTTGATATGTTCAGCATCTATCTCCAGTATTTCAACGGCTATGGAGAAAGCCTGCTGGATTACAACTCCAGCGTCAACCGGATAAGCGCGGGGTTTATGCTGGTGGATTGGAACTGACCCCGCTTCCAAATCAAAGCGCTATCTGCGTTGGCAGCGTCATCGGCTCCTCAACGTATGGCACCATACGCCTGCGTCGCCTCTTCCTCGCCGCCTTGATATCATCTTTGATTTGAAAGCGGCGTTGCCGGGAATATCAGCGGAAAAAAAGTTGTTGCAGGACGCAATTAATAATTGTATAATGGTAGCATAATGCAACATTAATAGTTGGAGGAATATGTCATGGCAACAGCAGTAAGAGTGTCTGAAGAGCTTGTAGGTGAGGCTAAAAAATTCAGCCGGATCGACCACCGATCCGTAGCCGGTCAGATTGAACATTGGGCGCGGATGGGCAAGTGTGCCGAAGAAAATCCAGACTTGCCCTATTCTCTGATTAAGGAGATTTTGATTGGATTGGACGAACTGGAACAAGGCGAGAAGACCGAATATAAGTTTGGATAGAGCATTATGAAAATCTACCAGTCAGGGTCGTTTGAGAAAAAAGTAAAGAAGATGTCGAAAACGGAGAAGGTCTCATTGGATCAAGAAATAAGAACAATTGCAGAAAATCCAAACATCGGGGAGGAAAAAAAAGGCGACCTGCGAGGCATATTTGTTCACAAGTTCAAGCTTAAAACAGCCCAATACCTGCTAGCATATAGAAAGACTAACGACGATTTGGAGCTGGTTATGATCGGGCCGCATGAAAACTACTACCGTGACTTGAAGCAATATTTGAAAAAACGATAAGTTTGATAAGATCAGTGTCTATCTCCAGTATTTCAATGGCTATGGAGAGAGCCTGCTGGATTACAACACCAGCGTGAACCGGATAAGTGCAGGGTTTATGCTGGTGGATTGGAACTGACCCAGCTTCCAAATCAAAGCGCTACCTGTGTTGGCAGCGCCTGCCCGGCGCATGCTGGGTCGTCGGCGTCCTTGCCGCCTTGATATCATCTTTGATTTGAAAGCGGCTTTACTTTGTTACTTATGGACTACAAAATACGGTAAAAGCTATTGATTGATTTTATGTGATTTACCTTGTTGAAAAAAACCGTTGATGTGTTATATCTTAGAACAAATCTGAAAAGACGAAGTTTGTGTATTAATTGTTAGGTGCATAATATAACGGCAAGATATAAATGAGATTTTAATATGAGAGTTCCGCATCCAGTACAATATCAAGGGAGTAAGAGAACTCTTGCATCAACCATTCTCCGATATTTTCCTATCAAATCCCAAAAACTTATAGAGCCCTTTGCCGGCACTGCGGCAATTTCAATAGCATGTGCTGCGAGAGGGAAAGCTAGTTCCTACTGGATAAATGATTTTAATAAGCCTCTTTCTGAATTGATTGGCTTAATTATTAACCGTCCATCTGAGATAGCTGATTATTATGAAAAAATTTGGAATCAGCAACATTATGACCCAACAGAACATTATTATCGTATTAGAGAAGATTTCAACCGAACAGGCGACCCTAGATTATTTCTTTATTTGCTTGCGCGCTGTGCAAAAGGTTCTGTACGGTATAATACTGAAGGACTGTTTAATCAAAGTCCTGACAAGAGACGTCACGGCACACTTCCCAAAACAATGAGAGAAAATATTTTTGGGGTTTCCTCTCTCTTGAAAGGGAAATCTGTAATATCATCATTTGATTATAAAGATGTCCTGTCAAATGTTAACGAAGAAGATGTTGTTTATATGGACCCTCCTTATCAGGGAGTATGCGGCGATAAAGATTCACGCTATTTTTCAGGTATAGCTTATGAGGAATTTGTAGCTGCATTATCGGAGTTGAATTTCCGTCAGATTCGTTATGCAGTCAGTTATGATGGACGAACAGGCAATAAGACCTTTGGCACTCGCCTGCCTGAGAGCCTGTCTCTTACTTTAAT
>MGQN01000020.1:154149-158383 GCA_001797845.1 Deltaproteobacteria bacterium RBG_16_44_11
GTTCCTCACAGGCGACATTGCTTGGACGTGATGCTATTACCGTTGAATCATTGTATTTATCACCGCGCTTGGCCCTCGAAGTTAAAGCTTCGCCATATTTCCACAAGAGACGAGAAACAGAACAACTTGTTTTAATGGAGTCAAGAGGACATTATGCCGCAAAAGTATCCAAAAGAATTTGTTAATCTTTGCAGGTCAATTACTGCAAAGCGTCCTAAGACAGTTATTGATCATATTTTGAAGCATGGACATATCACGACAGAACAATTGAAAGAAAAATACGGGTATAATCACCCGCCGCGAGCAGTTCGAGATGTGCGTGAATATGGCATTCCTCTTGAGACTTTTCGTGTAACAGGCTCTGATGGAAGAAGAATTGCGGCATATCGCTTTGGAGATGCAAGCAAGAAGAAATTCAGTAAGTTGTCCGGTCGAACTGGTCTTTCCAAAAAAATCAAAGAATATCTCATCGAGAAGTATGGCTGTAAATGCTTTATTTATCTTGAAAGTGTGGATGAAAGTGAACTTCAGATTGACCATCGTATTCCTTACGAAATTGCCGGCGACGTTGAAAGTACCAAACAAAATCTAGATGATTTTATGTTGCTTAGTGGTTCCGCAAACCGCGCAAAGTCTTGGTCATGCGAACACTGCGAGAATTGGCAAACATTGAAAAAGAAGAGAATTTGTATTTCTTGCTATTGGGCGTACCCCGAAGATTATTCTCATGTTGCAATGAGACCGGTTAGGAGACTTGATTTGATATGGCAAGATAAAGAAGTAGATAAATATGAAAGACTCAAAAGTGATGCCAAAATGGTAGGACAGACAATTCCTGAATTTGTGAAGAAAATTATTGAAAAGGCTATCGAAAGAAAGAAGGACTAACAATGCAAATGAAGCCAACCTACGCTACGCTCAGGCGACTTATTTGTGCTGTTTCTGCCGCTTAACTACGCTTCAGTAGCAAAGATAAATCCGATGTAAGGGGAAAATATTATGGCCATAGGACTCATTCTGAAGCAGGCTACGCCCGTAGAAGCTGTGTCATGCCTTTGTTCAAATCATTGGAAAAAGTGAAGTTCGTGTATTAATTGTTAGATATTCAGCAGATGAAAAATTATGGATAGCTCATATTACTTACCAATATATGAAAATAGTTTTGCTTTGGTTGTTGGCATCAATAATTACTTGAAAGCCTCTCCTCTGGGCTATGCTGTCAACGATGCAAACGCTGTTGCAGCTTTGTTAGAAAGTGACTTTGATTTTAAGAGTGAAAATATAAAGCTCCTCCTCGACGAAAGTGCCACAAGACATGAGATTATGTCCACTTTCTTGTCCTATGCAAATAGCGAAGTCTCTCCTAACGACCGAATATTTGTATTTTTTGCTGGTCACGGCATGACCCAAACGGGAAGGCGTGGCGAGGTTGGGTTTCTAGTCCCTTATGATGGAGATCAGGGCAACTTATCCTCTCTCATTCGGTGGGATGACCTGACACGTAATGCCGAATTGATAGTTGCCAAACACATGTTATTTGTAATGGACGCGTGTTATGGGGGTTTGGCAATAACTCGCGCTCTTTCAGCGGGTAGCATGCGGTTCTTAAAAGATATGTTTCAACGCTATAGTCGCCAAGTATTAACCGCGGGCAAGGCTAATGAAGTGGTTGCTGATGCTGGTGGGCCAATACCAAACCATTCTGTTTTTACAGGCCACTTTCTACAAGGTCTTCAAGGCAAAGCCGCTACAAGTGATGGTGTCATTACGGCAAATGCCGTAATGGCTTATGTTTATGATCGAGTGGCAAAGGACTTACACTCACAGCAAACGCCTCATTATGGTTTTCTTGATGGCGATGGGGATTTCATATTTAAAGCACCGTCCCTTAAAGAATTGATAGAAAAGGACAAAGTTGATGAAGACATATTAATATCAGTCCCAACTCCATCAGCTGAAATTGAACTACCTACAATTGATGATTTAATTGAAAAAACAAAAGAATATCTGTCGGATAGTCGATACAAGATAAAACTTCACGACATATTTAATCAAAAATTACGAGAAGTTGTAGCATTGTTAGCAGGTGATCAATTCAAAGCACAGGGCGGAACTTTTAGCGATGAAGAATTCATAAAACGAATCAAACTTTATGAAGATATTGTTAAAGAAATTCAGGCAATGACCGCATGTGTTGCGTATTGGGGCAATAATGAGCACTATCAATTATTAAGTAAAACTATAGCACGCGTATGTGATAATTTTAATCCCGAGAGTGGATTAGTTGTATGGCTGAATCTTCGATGGTACCCGGTTTTTCTGATATTATATTCAGCAGGAATTTCCGCTATTTCAGCAAAGAATTATGATGCTCTTGCAACAATTTTAACAACTAACGTCCAATCTCCAAGAAATACTTATGAAACGATTGCGGTGACTTTGCCAATTGGTGATGCAGCAGAGGAGCTGCATGACTTTTTCAAAAGGCTACCTGGGCATGAGCGTCATTATGTGCCGAGAAGTGAATATTTATTTAAGTTACTTCAACCAAGGTTGGATGACCTATTATTCCTTGGTCGTGATTACGAATTAATGTTTGACAGGTTTGAGGTGTTTCTCGCCTTAGTTTATGCTGACATAGAAAACAGTGTTTGGGGACCTATGGGAAGATTTGGCTGGAAATACGGAAGTCGTGGAAGAGCTGAAAACGTTTACGGTGAAATCGTCAAGGAGGCCAATACGTTTAAATCAGAATGGCGACCCCTTAAAGCCGGTTTGTTTTCTGGGTCGATTGATCACTTTCTGGATGTATCAACAAAATTTGAAGAGTCACTGAAAGGGTTTAAATGGAGATAATACTTTGAATAGAAAAGATTGCCGAACCATGCGCTTCACGTGACGCCGAGGACGTCTGCGGCCTAACAAGCAGGTTTAATAGCGGCGTAAGTGATCTTGATATAAAATCATTAAAAATTTTAATTTGGAATCGGAACCGGTGGGATAGTTGAAAAGCGCCATATTTTGGGGCTTTTTAAAAATGGTCAGATGCAAGGCGCGCAAAAAACGAACCGCGAAGCGTATAAAGATATACGTTGAGCGGCACGGTTTGCAGCGCAACGCAGCAGATGGGTATTTTTCAACAGCACCCTAGTCTTTAAAAATTGCGCCAGTGGAAGCGGAGGTAACCAGCTTCGCGTATCTTACCAGGTAGCCGCTGGTAATCGCCGGCTTTCTTAATTTTAGATGTTTTTTGCGCTTCTCCAGTTCTTTATCGCTTACTTTCAGCATCAAAGTTTTTTCCGGAATATTGATGGAAATGATATCGCCTTCTTTCACGAGCGCGATCGGGCCGCCTTCGGCCGCTTCCGGCGATATATGGCCGATAGCCGCGCCCTGCGTGCCGCCGCTGAAACGTCCGTCAGTTAAAAGCGCGACGGTTTTATCCAGACCCATGCCGACAATGGCGGATGTGGGCGAGAGCATTTCTCTCATTCCCGGTCCGCCTTTCGGCCCTTCGTAGCGGATGACCACGATATCACCGGATTTGATTTTTCCCTTCAGAATTGCTTTTATGGCGTCGTCTTCGCAGTCAAAAACTCTGGCCTTGCCTTCGTTGACCTGCATGCCGGGAGATACTGCGGATTGCTTCACGACGGCTCCGTCCGGCGCCAGATTGCCCCGCAAAATAGCAATGCCGCCCTGCGGCGAATAAGGATTATTCAATGGCCGGATGACATCATCATTCAAAACGCGCGCAGACTTTAAATTGGTTTCCACATTCTTACCGGTTACAGTCATCGCCTTTTTATCAATTACACCTAAGGCGCTGATGACTTTCATCACGGCCTGAATACCGCCGGCCGCGTCCAGGTCTTCGATATGGTGATGCCCGGCAGGGCTTAGTTTGCAGAGGTTAGGGGTTTTCTCGCTGATTTTATTAAAAAGATTCAAATCCAGCTTAATACCCGCTTCATGAGCGATTGCCGGAATATGCAAAACTGTATTGGTGGAACAGCCTAACGCCATATCCACGGCGATGGCGTTTTTAAAAGCGGACAGCGTGGCGATATCCCGCGGCTTCACGTTCTTTTTCAGCAAATCCATGATTTTCATTCCCGCGTGTTTGGCCAGCCTTCGGCGAGCGGCCTGCACCGCAAGAACAGTACCGTTTCCGGGAAGACCCAGGCCTAATGCTTCGGTCACGCAGTTCATGGAATTGGCAGTGTACATGCCG
>MGQN01000020.1:158446-168136 GCA_001797845.1 Deltaproteobacteria bacterium RBG_16_44_11
CTTTAACCGCGCCGCCTCCTTCAAAAACGCTGATGAGGTCGACGGCTTTGCCTTCCATTTTTCCCGCGAGCATCGGCCCGCCGCTGATAAAAATAGCCGGGATATTCAAACGCAGTGCCGCCATGAGCATGCCGGGAATAATTTTGTCGCAGTTGGGTATAAAAACGAGAGCGTCAAAAGGATGAGCTATCGCCATGATTTCAATGGAATCGGCGATCAACTCGCGGCTGGCGAGCGAATACTTCATGCCCTCATGTCCCATAGCGATGCCGTCACAAACGCCGATTACCGGAAATTCCACCGGAGTGCCGCCGGCCATGCGGATTCCCGCTTTGACATCTTGCGTTATTAAATCCAGATGAATATGTCCCGGAATTATTTCGTTGGCGGAATTGACCACGCCAATGAGCGGACGGGCAATTTCCTCATCGGTGTAGCCCATGGCTTTAAAGAGCGAACGGTGCGGCGCTCTTTCCAATCCTTTTTTCATGAGATCGCTTCTCATAATTTTTCTCTCCTATAGTTTTACAACTTTCTAAATATATATAATGATTGTCACTCAAACAGAAACTTTTGAAAAACCCTCTTTTTTTTGTCATTCCGGGCTTGAACCGGAATCCAGTATTTTTATAACTGGTTCCCGGCTTTCGCCGGGACGACGACTGGATTCCCGCCTACGCGGGAATGACGGCTGTCACTTTTTCCGTTTTTCCGGCCTCAGCGAACGAACAGCCGCGCCTGCCTGCCACATTTCCGATTCGCGCATTTCTTTTAGTTCCGCGTCGAGTTTCACTTTATAATCCGGAGCGCTGTTGGCTTTCAGAACAATGCTTGTTTCCTTTCCTTTGGCTACCGATTTGTAAAGTTCGGCAAAAACCGGCTCCACCGCCTTGCGGAATTTATGTCGCCAGTCCAGAGCGCCGCGCTGTGCCGTCGTACTGCAATTGGCGTACATCCAATCCATGCCGTTTTCACCCACCAAACGAATAAGGCTTTGCGTAAGCTCTTCCACCGTTTCGTTGAACGCTTCGCTGGGAGTGTGGCCATGCTTGCGTAATTCGTTATATTGCGCTTCCATCATGCCCGCGAGCGCGCCCATCAGCACGCCGCGCTCGCCGGTCAGATCGCTGTAAACTTCCATCTGGAAAGTGGTCGGGAATAAAAACCCCGAGCCGATAGCGATACCCAGCGCCAATGTTCTTTCTTTGGCGCGTCCGGTCGCGTCCTGGTGCACCGCGAAACTGCTGTTAATGCCGCTGCCGTCTAAAAAATTTCTACGGACGCTCGTGCCTGAACCTTTAGGTGCTACCATAATTACATCCACAAAATCAGGTGGGATAACGCCGGTCTGGTCTTTATAAACAATGGAAAAACCATGCGAAAAATAAAGAGCATCGCCTTTTTTCAGGTTTGCCTTGATCTTGGGCCAGATCATCATCTGCGCGGCATCGGATACCAGATATTGAATAATGGTGCCGCGTTTCACGGCTTCTTCAATGGAAAAAAGTGTTTTGCCGGGAACCCAACCATCGGCAATAGCCTTGTCCCAATAGAATTTATCTTCCCTCGCCTGGCCGACAATAACATTGATGCCATTGTCTTTCATATTGAAAGCCTGTGCCGGCCCCTGCACACCGTAGCCAAGAACAGCCACAACCTCGTTTTTTAAAACTTCTTGCGCTTGTTTAAGAGAAAACTCATCCGATGTGATAACGTCTTCAAGGACTCCACCAAAATTAATCTTTGCCATACCCCCCCCTATTCTTTAGGTAAATATTTTTTAGTTATAAATAATTCCATATCAACTTTTTAATTCTAAAGCGACAAGGCCGGTACGCGTGATATCAACGATACCCAAAGGCTCTAAACGCGCCAGAGCTAGGTCAATCTGCGCTTTATCGCCGGTAATTTCCAAAATAACGTAATTATCGTTGGAGACTATTACCTTCCAATGATTCACGTCAACAGCTTTTTTTATTTGCTCTTTTTTATCCTCTGCCAAATTCAGCCGGACTAAAATCATTTCACGGTGAACGGATTCCACATTGGTCAAATCGTCTACAGAAATGACATCGACCAGGCGCTGCAATTGACTTTCAATTCTGGAAATAGTTGTCTGATTGCCGATACTAGTCATGACGATTTTCGATATTTCATATTGGGTAGTTGTATTCACGCAGAGACTTTCAATGTTGTATCCTTTACCGCCCAGTGTGCCCGCGATTCTCGCCAACACATCAGGTTTATTGTAAACAAGTATTGAAATAATATGTTCTTTCTTTTCCATGAGCCTGAACCTTTCTATTAATATTTTTTAATTAATCATTTCTCTTGTGCCGAGCTCCATTTCGCTGATGGATTCACCCGGCCGCACCATGGGGTAAACGCATTCTTCACGGGAAACTTGAAAATCCATCAATACCGGTTTATCAATGGAGAGCCCCTGGCGCAGGGTAGATTCCACCTCCTGGGGCTTTGTCGCGCGCAGGCCGACGATGCCGTAAGCCTCCGCCAATTTCACAAAATCGGGAGCGTAGGTCATGTCGGTAAAGGAATAACGTTTTTCGTAAAACAGCTCCTGCCACTGGCGCACCATGCCCAAAAAGCCGTTATTCAACAGCACAATTTTAACGGCAATGTTATACTGCGCGGCGGTAGCCAGCTCCTGAATATTCATCTGGATACTGCCGTCGCCGGCGATATCCACAACCTGTTTATCGGGAAACGCGCATTTGACACCGATTGCCGCGGGTAGCCCATAGCCCATGGTGCCCAATCCGCCCGAGGAAATAAAGCTATTGGGCTTGTCGAAATGAAAAAACTGTGCCGTCCACATTTGATTTTGACCGACTTCCGTGGTGACGATAATATCGCCCTTGGTTATTTTATGGAGCGTTTCGATGACATACTGCGGTTTTATAATCTTTTCGTTTTGACAATAGGTTAGCGGCACCTTTTCTCTCCAGTCGGCAATCTGCTGCATCCATTCCTTTCGTTCGGAAGACGATGGGGTATAATTATGTTCGGCCAGAAATTTAATCAAATCCTTAAGCGTTGCTTTAGTTTCGCCGATAATCGGTAACTCCACGACAACATTTCTATTGATGGAGGAAGGATCAATATCGATTTGCACAATTTGTGCGTTGGTTGCGAAAGTTTCAATCGTGCCAGTCACACGGTCATCGAATCTTACGCCAACGGCGAGCAGGAAATCACAGTGGCTGACGGCCATATTTGCGTAGAAAGTTCCGTGCATGCCCAGCATGCCCAGCCAGAGCGGATCTGTGCCCGGAAAAGAGCCAAGGCCCATAAGCGTGCCGGTAACCGGAATTTGATATTTTCTGGCTATCGCCGTAAGTTCTGCCGCGGCTTTGCCTAGGATGACGCCGCCGCCGGTCATAATCAAAGGTTTTTTAGCATGGCTGAGCATTTCTAAAACTTGTGCCATTTTCTTGGGTGCCGATTTGTGAAAGACATCATAGTTTCTAATTTTAATAGTTGCCGGATCATATTCAGTTTCCGCGGCCATCACGTTTTTGGGTAAATCCACCAGAACCGGACCAGGCCTACCTGAGCGCGCGATATGAAAAGCTTCTTTAATGGTGGAAGCAAGTTCTTCCACGCTCCTGACCAGAAAGTTATGCTTGGTGCAGGGACGCGTTATACCAGTGATGTCGGATTCCTGAAAAGCATCGTTGCCGATCAGCCCTGTGGGAACCTGTCCTGTGAAAACGACAATCGGTATGGAATCCATATTGGCGGTGGCAATGCCGGTCACGGTGTTGGTGGCGCCGGGCCCCGAAGTTACCAGACAAACGCCTACTTTTCCCGTAGCGCGGGCGTAACCATCGGCGGCATGAACCGCTCCTTGCTCATGACGCACCAAAATATGTTTGATTTTGCTCTTATAAAGCTGATCGTAAATATCCAGAACAGACCCGCCCGGATACCCGAAAATAATATCCACTTTTTCTTCTTCCAGCATTTTCAGCAGAATCTGGGAACCTTTTAATTTCATTTAATTACCTCGAGAAAATATAATTAATATTTTATTTTTAAACCTGTCTGTTTCAAAGAAGCCATGTGTTGTCCATTAGTAAAAGACCCTTCGACTCGATTTCTCTCGCTCAGGATCAATTCGACTAAGGCTTTTTTGGGAGTTGCCTCAAAAAAACCAAGTCTCATTGAATTAAAAAAGCCGCTTGTTTCTTTGGAGAAAAGCGGCTTTGGGGCTAAAACAACAAAGCCGCGGGTTCTAGGGGCCCGCGGCTTTGTATCTTTTATGTTATTTCTTAAAGATACACAGAGCGGCAGACCCCCTGAGTACTACTACCAGTACCCTTACGATGTTAATTATCAGGATATTGCCGCAGGTCAAATCTTTAAGAAACATAACTTCATTCCATTCATTAAATTAGCTTTGTTATTTAGCAAATAGCGAAAAAATAACTGTTTGTCAAGCCCCTTTATCGGAATAAATCTTCCTTTTCTTCCCGAGGGTCTCTGGATTTTTCGCTGGGCTGAGCGTTTTCCAGAAAACATTCGTAAATAGTGCCGCTTTCTGCATCGCTCGACGGTATGCCTGTTTTAGGATCAACCCGGACAAACACGATCCCTTCCGGCGTGGGAAAGGTTTGCACCGGCGCGTTTTTCAGCACTCTTTCCATAAAATAAAGCCAGATGGGAGCGGCAGCCCTTCCACCCACTTCCTGCTTACCCAAAGATATTTCCTGATCGAAGCCCACCCAAACTCCGGTAATAAGCGAAGGAGTAAAACCAATAAACCAGGCGTCACGATAATCGTTTGTTGTTCCGGTTTTTCCGGCAACCGGTCTTCCGATGCTTTTAACCCTTCTGCCTGTACCGCTTTCCACGACATCACGCATGATGTAAGATGTCATGAACGCTATGCGGGGATCAATGACCTGTTCGGACTGAGGTTTGTTTTCTTCAAAAACATTACCGGTGCGATCAACAATTTTTTTAATGAAATATGGAGTTACTTTTTTGCCGCCATTGGCCAAAACACCATAAGCTCTCACAAGTTCCTCCAGCGTTACTCCTGACACTCCGAGCGCCAAAGATAATGTCCTCGCGACGGGAGAACTTATCCCCATATTTGCGGCGTATGATGCCGCGTAATCAACGCCGATTTCCTGTAAAATCTTAACAGTTACAACATTGCGGGACTGAACGAGCGCGGTTCTCATGGTGGTTGGCCCTAAAAACTTTTCATCGAAATTTCTCGGTTTCCAGAGGCCGTCTTCCGAGGTTGGATCTTCTACGACAATGGGGGAATCAACGAATACAGACGAAGGATTCAACCCCTTATCGAATGCCGCCGTATATATCAGCGGCTTAAAAGCCGAACCGGGCTGCCTGCGGGATTGGGTTGCGCGGTTAAATTCGCTTTTATTGAAATCGCGTCCTCCGACCATCGCGCGAATGGCGCCTGTTTTTACATCCATGCAGATGAGCGCGCCTTGCACAAGCCCGCGTTCGTATTTTTGCCTTTCTTCCAATTCCGTCAAGCCCGTTTCCACAGCGTCGCGCGCTTCTTTTTGCGCGGCCAAATTCAAAGTCGTATAAATGGAAAGGCCTTCTTTATATAAGACATCGCCGCCGTATTTTTCCTGCACGTAGCGGCGGACGTTTTCCACAAAATATGCCGCTATTTTATCCTTTGATCTCATTTCCGTTAACTTAATCTGTGCAGCTGCAGCTTTATCCATTTCTTCCTTGGATATATAACCATCTTCAACCATTCGCGTAAGTACATAGGCTTGTCTTTGTTTTGCTTTGTCCCAATAAAGAAAAGGAGAATAGGTGCTGGGCGCCTTGGGCAGGCCGGCTAAAAGCGCTGCCTCGGGCAGGGTAAGTTCTTTGGCGCTTTTGCCGAAGTAAACAAGCGAAGCTGATTCTATACCGTAAGTGCCGTGTCCGAGATAAATTTGATTCAAATATAAATTTAAAATCTCATCTTTGGAAAGATACTTGTCAATTTTGTACGCGAGAATTACTTCTTTTAATTTGCGAATGTATTTTTTTTCCGGTGAAAGATACATCATCTTGGCTACTTGTTGAGTAATGGTGCTGCCGCCCTGAACGATATATCCTGCCTCGATGTTTTTGAACATCGCGCGAAAAATGCTCTGAAAATCCATCCCTTTGTGCTGGTAGAAACGGGAGTCTTCTGACGCCACAAAAGCATAGTGTACAACTTTCGGCACTTCATTAGCATTGACGATCTTTCTGTCTTCCAGAAAGAATTCATCAATCAGTTCGTTGTTATCATCGTAAACACTGGAAGCAATACTGGGACGGTAATCTTTCAGTGCGTCAATGCTGGGTAAATCCATAGTTGCGGCATAGTAAATAATTGTTCCAATAACAGACACTGACAATATTGCAACGACTAAGCCCATAAAAAAGATAAAAAGTTTGGAGAGCTTTTTAACCTCTCCATCGGTTTCTTGATAAAATTTTAAACGGCGTAAAGGCATAATTTCCCCAGCTACTGTTCGTTATTTTCGGAATTTGTTTCTTTTTTGGCGAATTTCGCCACAAATATACTCACTTCATACAAAAACATCAAGGGTATTGCCATTAATATTTGACTCAAAGCGTCGGGTGAAGGCGTTAAAATCGCAGCGCCGATGAAGATCAACAAAATAGCATATTTTCTATGATGGGAGAGCATTTTGGCGTTGACTAGGCCCAGTTTGGTTAAAAAGAAAATGAATACAGGAAGTTCGAAGGATAAACCAAAGCCCAGTAAAAAGGTTACAAACAAAGAAAGATACTCACGAAAAGAAATCATTGCCTGCAGGTATTGGTTGTTGAAACTCACAAAAAATTGAAAAGCGGGGGGCAAAACGATAAAATAACCGAACAAAACACCGCCTAAAAAAAGAAAAGTTGAAGAAAGCACGAAAGGAATTACGTATTTTTTTTCTTTGGGCAGTAATCCCGGCGAAATAAATTTCCATATTTGATACAGGATGACAGGACTCGTAATCAGCAGAGAGGCAAAAAAAGCCAATTTCATATAAACAAAAAAGGCTTCCGTTACACCGATATAAACAAGATGGCTGTTTGGAGGAAGGACTTGCGTTAGCGGTTTCGTAATAATATCAAAAACCAAATCTTTATAATAATAGCAAATGCCAAAGCCAATACCCAAGGCAATTAAAATGCGTAAAAGTCTTTTGCGCAACTCGATTAAATGTTCAGTCAGGGACATTTTATGGTCTTCGTTAGTTTCCATAATGTGTTTTAATTTTTCAGTCAGGGAAGATTTTCAGAAGGTTCACTTTTTTCTTTTTTGCTTTCGAAATTTTCCGGCTTCGTTTCTTCGTCCTCGGTCTTCTTCAGTAAAAGAGAATCTTTCAAACCGTCATCACTTTGTTTTTCATTGTCTTTCATGGTTTTTTTAAAATCATCTGTCATGTCATCGGCCGCTCTGCGCAATTCGCCGAAACTTTTGCCCAAAGTTTTAGCCAAATCAGGTAATTTTTTAGGACCCACAATCAGCAGGGCGATTATGGCAATTATAATGAGCTCTTGCATGCCGATGCCGAACATTGTTTATCAACTCCTTAAAATTGAAATTTACCCTACATATTTAACGCTATTTTTGTCAATGCCTTTTGCTGTGGGTGCGGCGGATGTGTTGAGCAAATATGTGCTATAGAGTTAGCAGGGCAAACAAAACTCAATGCTGATTTTTTATAAATTGGGGAAATCTTTTGCTCTTTAAATTCTTTTATGATACGTAAGCGCATATTTTGACGGGGTTAAAGTAATAATGCAAAAAGGATAATGCATGGCTAAAAAAACAGGTGTTGTCAAAGATATGCGTTATTTGCGGCATTCGGCCGGCTTTGGCCATCCGGAAAGTCCGGAAAGACTAGCCGCAATTTATGAAATGCTGGATAATCCCTTGATGGCATGGAAATTCATAGAAATTGAACCGCGTGAAGCCACCCACAAAGAGATTGAAACTATCCATACTCCCTCCTATGTTGAATATATTGCCGGTACCGCAGGGCAAAGCAGCGTGTATCTCGACCCGGATACGGCGACCAGCCCGGAGTCGTACGAGATAGCAAAGTTGGCGGTGGGAGGTGTTTGTAACGCTATTGACAGCGTTATGGAGAAAAAAGTGGACAACGCTTTTGCTTTGGTAAGGCCTCCGGGACACCACGCGGAAGCGGATAGTGCCGCCGGTTTTTGTATATTCAATAATATCGCAATCGGGGCCATGCACGCCATATTGAAACATCATCTTAAAAAAATCCTGATTGTGGATTGGGATTTACATCATGGCAACGGCACCCAGCACAGTTTTTACTCAGATCCGCGCATTTTATATTTTTCCACGCACCAGTATCCGTATTACCCGGGAACGGGCAGTCTGCAGGAAATCGGCCAGGGTAAGGCTGAAGGTTATACGATAAATGTTCCTTTAAGCGTGGGAGCGGGGGATGCTTCCTTTGTAAAAATATTCCGTAAGATTTTACAGCCGGTAGCGCTGAAGTTTAAACCTCAATTAGTTTTGTTATCCGCCGGGTTTGACACTTATTATCAGGATCCGTTAGGCGGTATGCGCGTAACGGCGGATGGATTTGCCGCCCTAACAAGAATTTTGATGAACATAGCCGAGTCTTATTGTAACGGACGATTTGTGGCCGTTTTGGAAGGCGGTTATCACCTCGCGGGGCTTACTCAGTCGGTAAAAGCGGTTTTGGAAGAAATGCGGGACGATACACATTATCCGGAAGAAAAGCTTGCTTCGCTGGAAAAAGAAGCCGACGAAAATACCAACCACATCATTAAACAGGTTATCTCGAAGATTAAACCATACTGGAAGTTATAGGAGGATGAATATTGAAGCTAAGCGCTCAGGAAATTGAACACGTCGCACATTTAGCGCGTTTGGAAATCACGCCGAAGGAAAAAGAAAAATTTACCGCGCAGCTCAACGATATATTAGGCTACATCGATAAGCTAAATGAACTCGATACTCAAGGTGTCGAGCCGATGAGCCATGCTATTGCCGTCACCAACGCTTTTCGCGAAGATAAAGTTTTGGATTCAATCGGCACGGCTAAAACTTTGACTAACGCGCCGGACGCCCGCGGAGAGTTCTTTCGCGTACCCAAGATTATAGACTAAAGGTATTTATGGAATTACATCAGCTAACCATTCATGAATTGCAGGAAAAACTAAAAGAAGGCAAAACAACGGCAGTAAAAATTACCGAGTCCGTGTTTCAAAGAATTGACGCCGTGGAAGAAAGGGTACATTCCTTCATCCGTCTGATGAAAGAGGAAGCCCTGGTTGCCGCTTCGCGCTCCGATAAAGATATAAAAAGTGGAAACATAAAACCGTTAACTGGTATTCCTATCGTGCTCAAAGATATTGTCTGCACCAAAGGAATAACAACAACTTGCGGTTCACATATACTGCATAATTTTGTTCCGCCTTATGATGCGACCGTAGTGGAAAAACTGCGCGATGCCGGAGCAGTATTTGTCGGCAAAGCCAATATGGATGAATTTGCCATGGGTTCTTCCACGGAGACTTCATATTTTGGTCCGACGCGCAATCCATGGGATTTAGAACGCATACCGGGCGGCTCCAGTGGCGGTTCCGCCGCGGCGGTTGCCGCCGATGAATGCATCGCGT
>MGQN01000020.1:168216-168558 GCA_001797845.1 Deltaproteobacteria bacterium RBG_16_44_11
CGTGTATCGCGCTTTGGTTTGATTGCGTTTGCGTCTTCGCTGGATCAAATTGGTCCTTTCACTAAAGATGTGGAAGATTGTGCGATTATGATGAATGTTCTGGCAGGTTTCGATCCGAAAGAATCAACTTCCGTCGCTGCGGAGGTCCCCGATTACCGGCAATTTGCCGGTCGTGATATTAAGGGCTGGAAAGTCGGTATTCCCAAGGAATACTTTGTGGAAGGGATTGATCCCGAAGTGGATTCCGCCATAAAAAAAGCAATTGCCGCAATTGAAAAGTGCGGCGCGAAATGCGTGGAAATTTCTTTGCCGCATACCCAATATTGTCTGGCTGTTTATTAT
>MGQN01000021.1 GCA_001797845.1 Deltaproteobacteria bacterium RBG_16_44_11
CAAAACCGCGCCGATATGCAAAAGCAGACTGATGAAATGATGCCCCCCAGCGTTTGCCCCGAATAAGCTCCAGTCCAGCATATGCGAAAGCCAGGTGAGCGGATGCCAATAACTGAAGTATGTTGTGGTAAAAGCCCATTTAATCGTTTCGATATTGATGCTGGATTTAATATGACTGTTATCAGTAATATAAACGTTATCATCAAAATTAATGAAATCATTAGCCACTATTCGACCAAAGGCAGTAAAAGACGCAACTATCAAAAAAATGATGATCAGATATTTGTATTTTTTATCCATGAGCGGGAAACAGAGGAGAAGCTATTAAGTTAAATTTGGCCAGAAAAAAACTAAACGCCGTTTTTAAACAGCCGAACCCATATTTTACACTGCGGACAAAATTAATGGATGAAGCTTCCGCAAAATAGTTTGTCGGGCAACTGACTTCTGCCACCGTATAACCAAACCAGACTATCTGTGCGAGCATTTGATTGTCAAAAACAAAATCATCAGAATTGTTTTGCAGGGGCAGACGCAGCAAAAGCTCACGGGAAAAGGCGCGGTATCCGGTATGGTATTCGGAGAGCTTCGCCCCGATTAAAATATTCTGCGCTAAAGTCAAAAAACGGTTAGCGATGTATTTCCAAACCGGCATGCCGCCTTTTAAGGCATAACCGCCCAAGATGCGGGAACCAAGAACGCAATGGTAAAGGCCGCTCACGATTAATGAGGTCATTGCCGGAATCAGTTTCGGCGTGTATTGATAATCGGGATGCACCATAATCACAATATCCGCACCTTCTTCCAATGCCAGCCGGTAACAGGTTTTCTGGTTGCCGCCATAGCCGCGATTATTTTCATGCACATAAAGTTTGGTTTGTGGAAGCCCCGCGGCAATTTTCGCGGTATTGTCGGAGCTGGCGTCATCAACAAAAACAACTAAATCCACGATACTCTGCGCCATAACTTCTTCGTATGTTTTAAGAAGCGTGTTTTCGGCGTTATATGCCGGCATAACGACGACTATTTTTTTGTTTTGATACATATTTTATCCGAATCCGTTTTCAAGAAAATTGAGCGTTAAATTTTTGCTGCTGAAGCTTTGCCTGCACGATGCCGTTGCTCATTAAACCCGCGCCCAAGATGCAAATGTTTTTAATTTCCATTTCTTCCTTCATACCTTCTATTTGAATTTATTATTTAAAATAAATATCAATTTTTTTGCTATCAATAAAACCTAGCAGACAAAACGCGCCAAAGTCAAGAAAAAACCCCCCGACATAATTATATTGAAGAGCCTGCGCATATGTGCCAATATTCCATTATGCAAATTTTGATTGATGGTTATAATTTGATTCGCCAATCCGATGTCTTGCGGCGCTATGAACTTCACAGCCTGGAAGCGGGACGCCGGGCGTTAATGTCTAAACTTAGCGAGTATAAAAGAAAAAAGGGGCATAAAATTACGGTTGTTTTCGATGGTTGGAAGGGCGGCTCTGAACAGGAGGAACGAGACCGGTATGGGAACATCGATATTATTTACTCGCGCCAGGGCGAAAAAGCCGACGATGTCATTAAAAGATTGACGGAGCGAATCTCCGGCGAAACAATTGTCGTTTCTTCCGACAGGGAGATAGCCTCATATACAACACATCAGGGAAAAACCGCGCTGTCTTCCTTGGAGTTTGAAGCCATTATGAACAGGGCTATTTCTCCTTCCTTGAATCGAAAATACACTTCAGACGATGATAATGACAGAGCCGCTAGACGCAAAAAGAAAGGACCGGCCAGAAGGCTGCCGCGAGCGCGAAGACACACGCAGAAAAAGATCAAGAAACTGTAATGCAGGCTTTGATTAAGAAGCTTTCCAGTAAAAGTTGCGGATCGGTAGCTGAAGATTTAAAAGCGCGGTCAATTTCCAGTAACTCGTCGAGGAAGTTGACGAGGTTTCGATAAGAAAAACGTCCGCAATTTCGCCAGGCATTATAAACAACAAACGGGTGCTGGCTGAAAATGAGGCCATCGATTTTGACAAAAGGCTGAGTCATTTCATCCAGCGTCGGATAAACATTTTTTTGAAACCAGCCAAATTCCATAGAAATTTTAAATAGCGGCAGTTTTTTTGCGTCCACTAAAATTCTGGTCTGCAGCAAAAACCGGATTTCCCGAATGAGCATGCTCAGAATCATCAGATGATGCATGCCCTGATCCAGCAGCGCTTTTAAGGCGGTTAGTGCGGCCAGTTGATTTTTTTCACCCAGAGCGGAAGTCAAATCAAAGATGGATTCTTCCTTAGTTTTGCCGACAACTTCATCTACATCATTTTCTTCAATGATGTGGCGATCACCTACAAAAAAAATGAGTTTCTCCAATTCCATCATGGAACGTCTTAACTCCCAACCAGTTTTTTTGCCTAATGCCGTCCACGCCGCCGCTGTAAGCTTTTTATCGTAATTTTGCAGTAATTTTTGAGCCTCTTTGATTAAATTTTCCTTTTGCGCTGATTCTTTAAGAGTTTTTCCGAAGTAAACGGCTTCGCCTGTTTCGGCAATTATTTTAAAAATCTTTTTTCTTTTATCTACTGTCTCCGCCGTCAGGATCAGACAATTTCCAGCCGTAAAACCTTGCGCGATGAGCTCTCCTAGTTGCTCTGCCTTATCATCAATCCCTGTGGAAGTCAGACCTAGGCTTGTGCAAATATCAATGATTTTGGGCAACCATTTCGTGCGATCGTCTCCCACGTCTCCCTCAACGACTTTGTGCCACTGTTCGTCGGTAATCTTTGACCAGCCGGTGCCTTGCACATCCTCCCAGGCAAAACCGGCTAACTTCAAAAAGACCAAAAAATACTTTGCTGCTTTTTGCGGACGTTCATCCATGTTGACGCGTATTTTTGAAATCAGATCCGTCAGATTTTCCCGGGATTGAAAGAGGGTTGTGTTTCGTACCACAATTACCTTGCGGCCGCCTAACAGGGAAGGTGTTAAGAGATTATCCATTAAGCTGTCAAAATCCGTATTATCGCCGTCCAGTAGAAAAAGGCCGAAATCCCGGTCAGCCTCCGGTATCATGGTATCCAGCATTTGTTGAAGAGTTCCACTGATCAGATACTCCTCTTCTCCATATAAAAGATAGCAAGGCGCGATTATGCCTTTATTCAAGTCGGCGATAACTTTTTCCAAAGCCATAAGTGACTCTTCTTGATCAGAAACACAATTGGTTTAAATGATGACGTATTTTTTAATATGTTTAACAACTTCTTCAGGGTCATCAATAATTTGAATCATTTCATAATCGGAAGGGAGGATCATGCTTTTGTGCAACATGCTGTTTTTAAGCCAATCCAACAGGCCCTGCCAGTATTCACTGCCCATCAGAATCAAGGGAAAGCTTTTTACTCTTTTTGTCTGAATCAGTGTGAGGGCTTCAAAAAACTCGTCCATAGTGCCATAACCGCCGGGCAAAATAACATAGGCCAGCGCGTACTTTACAAACATCACCTTGCGAATAAAAAAATATTTATAGTCTAAGTGGATATTAGCGTAGGGATTGGGTTTCTGCTCAAAGGGCAGCCGGATATTCATACCGACTGATTTTCCGTTCGCTTCAGCAGCGCCTTTGTTTGCCGCCTCCATAATACCGGGGCCGCCGCCGGTAATTACACTAAAACCATTTTGTGCTAAAAGCTGCCCCAGTCGCTCGGCCTTCTGGTAATAAACATCGTCAGGTTTGATGCGGGCTGAGCCAAATATTGTCACAGCGTTATTAACTTTGGAAAGGGCTTCGATAGATTCAACAAATTCTGCCATGATGCGGAAGATTCGCCACGATTCTTCAATAGAGAATGAATCAATTAAATATTGTTTATCTTCCATGCGAAAATAATCTCCCACAAATTACAATTTCCAAAATACATTAAAGAGAAAGAACAAAATCAATTACTGCGGCGGCGCTGAACTTTAGCCAATCTCCGGCGAGCTTCGATTGTTTTTCTCTTCTTCTTCACCGAAGGTTTTTCATAGGCACGGCGTACTTTCAATTCCTTAAATAAGCCGCTTTTCGAAAGTTTATTTTTTAATATTTTTAAAGCTTTTTCCACGTCATTGTCAATTACCTTTACTTCCAAGTTTTTTCCTCCTCAATTAAATAATTATGATTGTTAGTTTTACTTTAATCCCTCATTTCTGCCAATTACGTTATTGAACTAACATGTAGTCCCACTCGGCTTCGCAAGTGGGATAATTCGGCTAACCAATCTGACTGCGCTTCACTTGTCATATTGGAGTCTCATTAAAACAAAAAAAGGGCAGTACGGCAAAGCCAGAAAATCATTTTGCCGTAAACCACCCTCACTATTTTCAATGAATTTTAAATCACGCTCCTAACTCGTAAACAGCTCTTTTTAAAGCTTTTAAAAAGGCCTCGTTTTCTTCAAGATTTCCTACGGTAACCCTCATGCAGTTTCGCGTCAACCCGGCATTCATATTTTTAACAATAATACCCGACTTCACTAGTTCGGTATATATGCGATTTGAATCAAAAGCGCAACTAAAAAAAATGAAATTTGCTTGCGAAGGATACGGCGTAATTCCTTGGATTTCCTTCATTCCCAGGTAAAGCTCCTCACGCCTTTTGACAATTTGTGCGATTTGTTTGGCGAATTCTTCCCGGTAATCCAGAAAGAAATTAGCGGCTGTTTGCGACAAACAATTAACATTGTACGGTAATCTCACTTTATCCAGTTGAGCGACAATATTTTTATTGCCGATTAAGAAACCAAGGCGCATAGAAGCTAGCCCCAATTTGGACAGCGTTTTTAAAAAAATCAAATTATCGTATTTTTTTAGCAAAGGCAGAAATGTTTTGCCGGAAAAATCCGCGTAAGCTTCGTCGAGGATGACCACGCCGGGAGATTTTCTAATAATGGTTTCTATCCTGTCGCGATTAAAAAGGTTGCCGGTGGGGCTGTTGGGACAACTTAAAAACACCAAAGCAGGGAAGGTCGGCGTAATTTTACTGGTAATTGCGTCAATATCGAGATCAAAGTTCTTATCAAGCGGCACTTCCACTACTTTACTGCCGGTATTAACTGCGATGATCTTGTACATAACAAATGTAGGTACGGGTGTTAAGACACCGCTTACTTTGCCTTTCAGCGCCAGGCAAAGGACCTGAATCAGCTCGTCCGAACCGTTTCCCAACATGACCATGTCCTTATTCACGCCGTAATATTGAGCGAATCTTTCACGTAATTTGGGAGCTCCCGCTTCCGGGTAGCGGTTTAAAGCAACTCTGCCCATTTCTTCCAGAAGTTTCTTTTTTAATGGCTCCTGTAAGGTCAAAGGATTTTCATTGGCGTCCATTTTTATGGCGCCGGTTTCCTCCGGAGCGACGTAGCCGCTTTGTTCAAAGATTTCCTTACTTACTATATCTTGAATAATCATATTTATAATAACCTATTGCTCTTTAGCATAAGTAACTATTTATTATATGCTCTTTTTCCCTTTTCCATATTCCAGTAAGCGCCGATATATTTTTTCACGAGCTCATTCTTCAGGTTTTCTTCAGCCGCGGTCAGCGTATCTTCCAGCAATTCTATACCCAATTCTTTGATAAAACCATTCTTTAATGCAAAACAAATATCTTGCGCATCAGCCGGAGAAACGCGCTCTTCGTTAATTGCCGTTACTGATTTTTTTAGTTTTTTCCAATAATCCGGGGAGCGTTCGGGGAGCAATAAAGAGGCCGTTTTTTGCGCATCAAAAACCAAAAGCAAAGATCCATGCTGCAAAAATCCTTCTCTTCTCCTTGCTTGAGCGCTACCGCAAATCTTGCGCCCCTTCACTAAAAGTTCACTTTTTGAAGGCACGGAAAAACAATATGATTTCAGCTCTTCCCCCGATGCTATTCTTCCTGTTTGGGCAAGGTGCGCCTTTATTCCCAAAGAAGACAGGCCGCAAACGATGCATTGACTGATAATCTTGTATGTTTCTGAGATATTGGGAGGAAATGATTTTTCCCAAGCTCCCGCGACGACACAATAAGTAATTTCATCAAAGTGAAAAACAGCTTTGCCCCCCGTTATTCTTCGGACAACATCGACGCCAATAATACGGCATCGTTCAATATTAACCTCTTTTCTTATATCCTGAAAATAACCAATAGAAACAGCCGCCGGATGTGAACCGTAAAATCTGATCGTAGGAGGTTTTCTATTTTTTATGGTTTCCTGAAAGACGGCCTCATCTATGGCCATGTTTTCAAAAATATTGTAAATCTGGTAATTTAATAACCTCCAAGTCACAAAAAACCTCCCTGCCACAAGCAGCGGCAAGATATCCTGAAGCGCTTCGCTTATGGGATCAATCCCGGCAAGCTTCGCTTGCGGAATCAATTCAACTAATCCCATAGCCGGAGGCTACGGGAAGTTTAATTGATGCCACTTACATTTCAAACTTCATTTCACTCTGTTAGAAAGGCAGACTTTCTAACGGGGTTCATTCGTTTTCAGCGAGTGTCATTGTCTAATCGCTGTGCTCTTCTTGCGTAATATAGTCATGGTAAACGGCGGCAACGAGCAGGTCTTCCAGTTGTTCCAAGTCGTCCATTTCAACGACAATCAACCAACCCGTGTCATGAGGATCGCTATTAATGATGCCGATATCGTCGGTAATATCTTCATTAATGCTGACAACAGTGCCGCTAACTGGAGAAATCAAATCGACTACCGTTTTGGTGGATTCGATGGAGCCGAAAGTTTCGTCGCGTTCCACATAAGTATCAATTTCAGTAAATTCAACTGATAAAATTTCCCCCAGGCTTTCCTGAGCAAAATCGGTTATCCCTATCGTGGCCATATATCCGTCAACCCGCACCCATACGTGCTCGCGGCTATATAGTAAATCTTCCGGAAACAATTTCATGTCAGCGTAACCCCTGCGTTTATTTAATGGTGATAAGTTGTTTATCCATTTTTGTAAGTTTTTCGCAACTATTTTCTTGCACCAGGACAGTATCCTCAATTCTGACGCCCCAAAGTCCGGGAAAATATAGCCCCGGCTCGACTGTCACCACCATTTTTTCCTCTAAAATATCCTTAGAATCTGACGCCAGACGCGGCGCTTCATGAACTTCAAGGCCTACGCCATGTCCTGTTGAATGCGCGAAATATCGGCTGTATTTTTCTGTGAAAACACTACGCGCACAATGGTCAATATCGCCGGCCGCAATATTTGATTTAATAGAGGCTAAAGCACGATCATGGGCATCCGTTACTCTTTGGTAAACATCCTTTTGTTTTTCTGTCAGTTTCCCAAAAGCTATAGTGCAGGTTTCGTCCGAACAATATCCGCCATACTTCACGCCAAAATCAATGACGACAAAATCACCATTTTTAATTTTCCGGTTGGTTGGCCGGGCATGGGGAAGAGCTGAGTTTTCTCCCGCGGCTACAATTGGTTCAAAGGCAAGTTGATCGGCGCCTGATGCCCGCGCGTTTAATTCCAGTTGTAGTGCTAAATCTTTTTCCGTAATCCCGGGCTTTATTTCGCCGATACAAGAAAGAATGGCAGCAGAGGAAATATCCGCGGCTTTTTTCATCAGCGCTAGTTCTTGTTCATCTTTGCGTGCTCGAATTAATTTTAATTCATCGGCCAGCGGTACAAACTTCTTGGCTTGAAGGCCTTTGGTTAATTTACTGTGCATTTCTACTGTTATGGAAGCGGCCTCGAAACCGATATACTTTAATCGGTAATCATCGATGGTCTGAATAATCCCCATAATTTTATCTTTATATTCAATAATTTGAACATTAATTGTTTCCAAGGCGGCTTGAGCAGTATATCGCCC
>MGQN01000022.1:0-4378 GCA_001797845.1 Deltaproteobacteria bacterium RBG_16_44_11
GGACAATCTTCTGTACTCTTTCCAAACCGTCACTGGATTCCTTAACTAACAGGTCTATATCATTAATGGTATAATCCAATTTTAATTCTTTGCGCTTCTTTTCTAGTTTTTTGATAGCATCAGTGGCCTTAATAGATTTTATTTCTTCCGACTGCGCCTGGATAAAATCTTTCAGCCTGCGGCTGTATTTATCGAGTGTTCCTAAGTTGCTTGCTATAAAAGCCATGGGATTATTGATTTCATGAGCCACACCCGCGGCAAGTTGTCCGATAGAAGCCATCTTCTCCTGTTGGAGAATTTTTGCCTGTGAGGTTTTTAGTTCTTCATATGCTGCACCGAGTTTTTCCAAAGTAAGCTGGATATTTTTCCTGCTTTCTTCAATCTCCAGGTTCTTCTTGATTAGTTCTTCCTGATTTTTCTTTAAAGTCTCCTCTGATAGCTTGCGCTCGGTGATGTCGTGTATATGTGAGATAAAGTATAAAGGGGAACCGTCAGCTTTATGGACAAGCGAACTGGAAACTTCGCATGTTATTACATACCCGTTTTTATGAAAATACCGTTTTTCAAATATATCCCTGCCTATTTCCCCATGTATAGATTTTTTTATGAATTCGGGGCTTTTATTAATGTCATCGGAATGAGCGATATCGTTTACTGTCATGTGTTCAAGTTCTTCTTTGGTATAGCCGAAGATTTCACACATTTTGTTATTGACCCTGGTTAAATTTCCCTCGAGATCCACCAAACACATTCCGGTATTGGCGTTATCAAAGGCAAGACGAAATCGCTCTTCGCTTTCTTTCAGTATTTCCTCCGCCCGCTTTTGCTCGGTTATGTCTTCATATGTGCCCAGAATGCCGATGACATGACCGGCGCGGTCGTGCAGGGGAGTTTTGCTGGTGCGTAACCACATCTGGCTTCCGTCCGGTTTGTCTTGTGGCTCTTCGTAACCCACTTTCGTCAGGTTGCTTTTCATTACCTCTTCGTCATCGGCGCGATAAAGCGGGGCGGATTTTTTCCACGACAATTGGAAATCGTTTTTGCCGATGATTTCTTCCATGCTGGTCAATCCGGCATCTTCCAGAAGGGACCTATTACATCCCTGATAAACATAATTCAGATCTTTCCAAAAAACGCGCTGGGGAATGTTATCAAAGACCAACTGGAGCATTTGTTGTGAGCGAAACAATTCCTCCTCGGCCTGCTTGCGCTCGGTGATGTCCTGGTAGATTACCTGAAACTGTTTTGTGCCGTTCCAAAAGATTTCTTTGCGAAAAACATGAAGATGGCGGACTTTGCCGTTTTTCCTTACAATGCTTATCTGATATTCAGATGTGCCAAATTCACCCTGCTCTCTTTTTTTCTTTCTTATCTGGAACTCGGCATAACTCTCCGGCGTATAGCGCTTCTTCAGGGGTGTTCTTGTCAGCTCCTCAATGTTATCGTAACCATATATATCCATAATCGCCCGGTTGGCATACAGTGTCTCGCCTTCAACGGTCACGATGCGGATTCCCAGCGGGGAATTATCAAGAGAAAGGCGGAAGTTTTCCTCGCTTTCTCGCAGGTTTTCCTCCGCCTGCTTGCGGTTAGTGATGTCTCTTATGACGGTTATAATCTGAACTACTTTATCTTCCTCCATAACGGGGATTTTTCTAGACTCCGTGTAAATTTTTCTACCGTCCAAAATATTGCACTCCTCGCTTATCAGCGGTTTGCCTGCTTTGAATACCTGCTCATACTCGTCTCTCACGGTTTCCTGAAGAAAAGGAAAGGCTTCAAACACATTCAAGCCAACGATATTTGCTTTGATGGGCATAACCATGATCCATTCGGTGAAAGCTCTGTTGGCAAAGATGATTCGTAATTCCCTGTCGATTATATGGATGGCATCTCCAATGGAATTAAGAATTACTTGATAGTGATGTTCCGGCTTTTGAATCTCGATTAATATCTTCTTGAGTTTGGCTTCATGTTCTTCCAGTTCGGCAACTCTCTGTCGCATTTCTGTTATTTCTTTAATGAGTTGCTCTTTGGTCTTTGATTTGTCCTTCATGCTCATAACTCCTCGATTAAAAAAGACTCCGTTAACACAAACCTCACCTATCCCGTGAAATCAGATTTTCATGATCAACCCATAGCAGCCTCGCATAAAGTTCAAGAGATAGGATTTTCATGCCGTTCATAATTTCATCGACCTCTTTTTTATCACTGTTTTCATTTGAAGTCTATAATCATCAATGGAAGTTATGTTTTGTCGCTTACAGGAAGAAGTACTTGCTGAAAACATCTACAAGTCAACAATCATGGCGAATAAAATATTTTGAGGATTTACGTTTTTAATGATTGTTTTAGCCTGGCCACCTGCAGAAGCCGGTTTTCTTGGCAATACGCTTTCACTTTGACCAGTCATCCAACCCGATCTCGGCACACACCCTTCCGACCTCCGTGGCTGTTACATACTCCGGCAATATCATGATTTTCTCCTTTCTTAATAAACCTGGAACTACGCTGATAGATGCTTTCACCTCAAAGGCGTAGCTAAGAAATAAGGTGCAGGCCCTAATTACAAACGCCTTTATTAAATTGTTATTGGAGTTTTTTCATTTCGTAGAATTCTATTTCATGTTTACCCTTTTCCCATTCCATAGCATTAATTGTTTGAGTATCATTAGATATTATCATTAATCCTTCATATACTTTTTCATGTTCTCCATAACCAGCTAAAAGAGTCCCACCTGTAGATGAAGTAATAATTTTTAAATGATACTCAATAGCGCTATTATTGATAATTGCATCTATGAAAATTCTTTTTTTAGAATCTTCGTCAGACCTCAGGCCACCCACCCCTCCAACTTTTGCCATCGCAAGAGAATTAGAAAGCGAACGGAATTTAATCTCAGTTTCGCCATGAACTTTCTTACCCTCCCTATTCAGAGGTATTTCCCCATGACGTGAACTCCATTTTCCTGTGATATTTGCTTTTATTGGAATAACATAAGCTTCGGCAAATTTAGTCATAAATTCTTTCTCAGGTTGAACATCACTCAATGCTTTTTTTAAAGATTCCTCCTCATTCCGCCTAGTATCGGCAATCGTTACTGATGCACTATCTATATTTTCATTATAATTTTCTACTAATCTAGCGTTCTTAATAATTTCATTTGCTTGATTTAGAAATCCCTCACCAATATACCTTTGCGCCAAATTTGCGGCGGCCAAAGTTTCATCGTATTTATTATGTGCCTCATAATATGACTCTATTGACTTTGCTTTAAGATTAAGACGCGCATATTGTACGCCGATATTGTTCAAGTTAGACCCATCTGGGTTGTTTTCGCATAAGAATTTATAATGAAATAATGAATTGTTTTGATTACCATTTTCGCTATAAGAATGTGCCAAAGAGAACCTTAGATCATAATCTGTTGGAAAAATTGTCAAAGCTTTCTCTGCAAATGCTGCATATAAATTATTTTTCTTTTGTGTTTTTGCAACATCAGATAGTTTTTTATATATGAGAGCTAAGCTTCTCCTGTCAAGTCTACTATCATAATTTTTTAAAATAATATTGTAAGCATTTTCATAATTATTATCTAAAGCATAACATTCCGCAGCAGCTCCAATATACTCGATTTTTTCATTGGTTATCTGTTCTTTTTCTGATAATTTTAAAAATAACTCGGCTGCCTTTGCATATTGGCCGTATTCTTTGTAGATACCACTTAGAGTTTTAAGAGGATAACTATCATCTGGATTTTTTATATTCATTTCTTCAAGCTCGTTCAATGCATCGCCAAAACCAGCTTGAAGTTTAAATTTATAAAAAAGTGTTTCCCAATAAGATTTGGGAAAGGCTTCATCATTCTCATATTCTCTAATAATTTCCTTTAGTTTTGTTTCCGCTTTATAGATTTCTTTTTCAACGACAATTAGATTCCTAAGCGACGTCCATGCATCCCATCTTTTTTTCATTTGAGCCTGCTTTTCAGTGTTTGATACATCACCAGCAGCTTGCTCTTCGGCTATATCGCTTTTTTTAATTTCGGGTAAAGATGCAGTTGCTGGACTTGCTGATATATCTGATGGTTCTACTAATAAATTGCCGAGTATCTGATTAATCTTTTTGAAGCATTCGGAAGGATTTTCCCTTTTGAACGGAACGAACTCTAGATCGCCTTGCAAGCCAGCATCAATAAGTACACCTTTTTCAATTAAAAAAAGAAGCTTCATGCCTTCAGCTAAAGCATATCCACTTTCTTGAATTATCCAATCAGAAGATCCGTATGAAAAATGTTCTTTCCCCCCAAAATTCAATATAGGAAAATAAGTCTTTAGATTGTGCTGTTTAATTCTATAATTCTTGGCAGTAAATATA
>MGQN01000022.1:4386-7095 GCA_001797845.1 Deltaproteobacteria bacterium RBG_16_44_11
TCAGAAATAGCTTTCGCTTCTGCCTCTTCAGCATGTTCCCATATAAGCCCACATGTTTTTTTCATACTGTCAAAGTAATCTAGAAATTTTCTAATAACTATTTCATCATTTTCCTCGAAACTATGAGCTATGAAGGCTTTTAATTTTTCCATTTAAGACCCTCCATTATTATAAAATAATATATATTGTATATTGGGGATGGTGCTATTTATTTTGTTACCTTCCTTGATCTGTCAATTAATTAGATTTAAATATCCCGCCAAATTATTCTGATGGGGCACCACAGCATGTTTGCAGAAAAAGTGCCTTTTTAATACTTATTTTTTTATTTTTACAAAGGAGAAATATAGGCGGATATATCAAGAAGAAATAACCAATTGGGATTCCAAGAAGTGCAAGATACTTTAATGATTCTTCTGATTTGAATGTAAATTCTAAATACTTTTTAAAATCCAGAGCAGCAGTTAGCCCAGGCAGGGCAATCAAAATCAGTATTATTGGAACGGCCAATAAAAATATAACCACCATACCTTGTGCGGTTATTTTTTTGTAGCTAAATAAAACCGAGACCAAGTAAATACCAAGCAATATGGCGATAGATGAAATTAGCAGACTTAAATATTTTATTATATTAAAAGTAATTATATTTTTCTTAATGCTCAATCTTTCAAGTGTTTTCTTTAAATGATCTATATCTATTTCGTTATCCATATAGGGGTTGTAAAAACTATCTAATGATAACCCACAATTTGGACAATCGTTTTCAAGTGATGCTTTTATCACCTCAATTTTCTTTTCTCTATATTCCCGATATTTCTGTGGAGAACTACTTTCATGCTCATTTAATACATCACGCAGGGTCCATCTCTCTCCTTGCCTAGTCCGAATGTCTTCAGGCTGTGAGACTGCTTTTAACCTTGATAAATTTGAATTAATTTTTAACATGGTATTAAATGCCTCATTCATCACTGACAAGGGCTTAATACTTGAAATATTGAGGTAAGCTATCCATGCTTCTAATATGACAAAACAAACAATCAAAAAAAGTAAAACTCCCCAACTACTTGCTTTGAGAATGGTTAGAATAATGTTTAGCAAATTTCTCATTTTCTTCACCTATAATGGCACTGTTTGTTTTTAATAAGATATTACTTATTAATGCGTGAACTATAAGACTGTCGGTCTTGCATGTCAATTAAAGATTGACCGCAAAAAGTGAGGTTGAGTGTCGATGAAGGAGAAAGAGTATGTATTCGGAATCGAAATTCGCCATGACCGCCTGACGCGTACCGGTTTCTTTTGCGATTTTTCTTTGATCTTGGTATGATCCTAAAAAAAAGATAGTCTTTTTATTTAACCTATGGATGAAATTATATACAATTCAATAGGGTCAGACTATAATACCAACCGGGTGGCTGATCCAAGAATTCTGAATATTATCGATACATTGCTGGACTTACCAAGCGGTTCGGTCATCGCCGACATCGGAGCCGGAACCGGGAACTACAGCAATGCCTTGGCCGGCCTTGGTTATAAAGTCTTTGCTGTTGAACCATCCGAAACGATGCGTCACCAGACTAAAGCCAACGACAGGGTCACCTGTATCTCCGGAACTGCCGAGTCGATTCCGCTACCGGAGCAATCGGTTAACGGGATAATTGTTATTCTGGCGATTCATCATTTTTCTTCAATAGAGCGCGCATCCCTCGAAATGCAAAGAATTTGTCCAACCGGGCCGATCATCATTTTCACCTTCGATCCCAGAGTTGGGCAGGAACCCTGGTTTAAAGACTATTTCTTTGAAATATATCAGCGGGATTTTATGACCTTTCCCCCTCTCGAAAAGGTCATCGAAGCAATTGCTTTCGAAGGGTCCTGGTCAAAAGAAATTTTAAGTTTCCCTTTGCCAAAAGATTTATCGGATAGAAATATGTATTCGGCATGGAGCGAACCGGAAAAATATTTTGATGCCCGGTTCAGACAAAATACATCCGGGTTTGCACTGGCGTCTCCTGTGGTTGTTCAATCAGGTTTGTCCAGATTACAAAACGATCTGCAGTCAGGGGCCTGGGATAAAAAATACGGTTATTTGCGAAACCAAAAGGAATTTGATGCCGGGTTTACTTTCATAAAGTTACAATTAAGACATTAGAGATATTAAGCTCGTCAACTGTATCGGTGGTATAGCCGCTGGTGTCGATGAAAGAAGGTCTGTTTCTTGATGAATAAAGATAACGTTTCTCTTTATGTGTTTCCTTTCTTGTCCTGTCAATAAGGGCGAGGTTCAAACCCCTATTTTTTTAATGCGTCAGCCAGCGTCTGACCAGTTCGAAGGCGAGACCTGATATCGTTCCCGCCACATGAGCTTCCTTTGCCACATTGATCCCAGTGGTGTACCCTTGTAGACAAAGTAGATAAACCAATAAAGCCAGAACTAATATATAGGGAAGAATCTGCCGGGGGGCTGCTATAACCATGTTGAGCAAAAGGGCTGAAATTGCTGCATAGGACAGACCTGATAATCCGCCATATACCTGATGAATACCCATGGCGACAACAGTCGCTGATACAATGATTGCGGAAAAGATAACCAGATAAATAGAACTAAAGCCGTCAGTATTTCTTCTATAAACCAAATAAACAATTAGAAATACCGGTGCGTCAAATGCGTATTGTTGCCAGGTAAGATGCGTCAAATGTCCGGTAAAT
>MGQN01000022.1:7110-9381 GCA_001797845.1 Deltaproteobacteria bacterium RBG_16_44_11
CCGGACATAACCAGTGATATATCTAGGGAGGCAATGCTGCTCAATTCTGCAGAAGCGGTGATCACTGCAGACAGTATAACAATAAATAAGAAGATCACTCGCGACGCCAGGCAAGACAACATACTGCTAAAGCTAAGAATAGGGGAATAACGCCAAACGCCCCGCCTCCAGAAGATTTATAGCTATCTACTTTTTTCCAATAATCGTTAGCATGTGCTCCGTCAGCTGCGCTACCTGAAGCCAAAAAAGACATCGGCACGGCTTGAGACATATCATAGTTTTCAAACTTGACTAGTGATTTGGTCAGCGAATTACCCACTTCCGCTGTTGCGGCCAACAAACCGTTAATGGATTCTTCCGTGACACTGCTGTCCACGCCGAATGAAGTTGAGTTCTTCGATCGCTCATCCATAGCACTTGTTCTAAATATTAAAGCGTAATTCGGTATATGAATGACCTTAGCGTCATCTAAGGTTATTGTTTTCGTCTCAGCGCCAGGAATAATAAACGCACCTACGATAGTAACATCCAGAAGACCGGCTACCCCGCTTTGACTATTTCTTTGATCCTGCTGATAGGAAAGAATGATGACAATATCCGCCGCATAACTTGCCCTGATTTGCTCCAGTGAAATTTTGTTTGCAGTTTCATCTGCCTGGACTACGGTAACAGAGTTGATATATTTGGGATTCTCTAAAAGCTGTTTCTTGAGGTGCTGGCTAGCTTGGTGCAGACTTGTATAAGGAACGGAGCCACGGACTTCTTTTCCGGGAACAAATAGTATTGCAACCGAAGCGGGTAAGGTGAGCGGCGTTTTTTTAGCAACCTGTCTTGATTCTGAAACCGGTTTCATAAATGATGCTAGGGAAACGGATGATGAAGATTTAGACATTTGATTGTGTCCGCAGCCCACAAGGCTGACGAAGAAAAAAACCATAAAAACAGACAACGGCAAGAAGTGTTTTTTCATCATAAACCCCCGATATTATTTATTTTCGTCACAACAAATTGGGAAACAAAAAATTAGTTCAATTTAATTCATATCATATTTTTGATTTCATATCGAATATTTTTCACGTACAATAATTAATTTATACTCTGTATAGCAGACATTTTGTGCCCATACTTTGAATCGAAATTCACCATGACCGCCATACCCTTTTTGTCGATAAGCTTTTGCACAGTACCGAGCAATAAATAGAGTCGCCCCGCATATTCCACCCTTCTTAACGCTTGACATCATGCTCCGTTTAATGATTGTATTTCAACCGTGAAATTTTTTATATATTCTGAAATAAGAACAGCGGATGTAAAAGAGCAGTAAAGGCCGGCTTTGATCTTTATGATTATTTAAAAAAATGATCATGATGATAATTTTTTACCATGGAGGTACAAGTGTTATGAAGAAAATATTTTTAGGTATTTTTATTGGGGTATTTATTGTTGCCTGTTTTGGCGTTGCCCTGGCACAACAAAATGCGATTATCGGAACATGGCAAAACTATGAAGCCAAAGGAGATAACAAGGGTAAGGCGAAAGCCCACAATGAAATATTCGAAAAAGACGGTGCGTATTTCGGTAAAACAACGAAAGTATTTCTCGTACCCGAGAACAAGCTTTGTGATAAATGCAAAGGCGATTTAAAAAACAAGCCGGTTGTCGGCCTGATCTTTCTTCAGGACATGAAAAAAACCGGAAACGTTGATGAGGAACTCGGCGAGGAATACGCGGGTGGAACCGTTATGGACCCGGACAAAGGCGAAACGTTTAAATGCAAAATATGGGTCAAAGGAAATATCCTGACGTTACGGGGATATGTCGGTTTTTTATACGAAACTCAACAATGGACCAGAGTTAAATAATTGAAAATAAACGGCTTTGAACATGTTTTAAAGCCGTTTATTTTTTGAAATAATGGTGTGATTCTACTGATTCACTCCCACCGCGAACGCAACGGGCGAAGTGGTCACCACCCATAAACCCGCTTAAAACGCCACCGCTGAAGAAAAGTACGGCCCCTGCGTAGGATGTCATGTTACCGTGCGTAGTGGAGGACCAGTAGTACGAGTGTTTAACTTTCGGAAAATCGGGGAAAAAAGTGATATCGATGGCCGGATCGTATTTATTGTAATCGACGATGGATTTCAACTCTTCGATATTGGGAAGCCGCCAAACCAATGCTCCCCATTGATAGAGACAAGAAGCATATTACCCAAACCCATAAGCGGCTTCTTTTCAACCTACCCTCCTTTGTTGTAGTCTGTTCCTAAA
>MGQN01000022.1:9393-9649 GCA_001797845.1 Deltaproteobacteria bacterium RBG_16_44_11
TCGGCATTATAATATCGGCTTCATCATTGTTTATGGAATATTAGGGACAGCCATCTCTCGTTTTCTTCTAGTAAAAAATTGCCCGTGCTTTGAATTCTTCCAGATTGTTGAGGGTGTTTTCGCAATCCCGTTTTCTTTGTTCAATTCGGGCCTGCTTGGCGATGGTTTCTTCGGAACGGCGTTGTTTGCCGACGACGTTTTCATTCCAGTCATTGATCAATTGACTGGCATCTCGACATACCTCATTCGCTTTTTT
>MGQN01000022.1:9761-21898 GCA_001797845.1 Deltaproteobacteria bacterium RBG_16_44_11
ATGGCGACCTTCTCCGTTGGACTCAATTTGGCGACCACCCAGGCATGGTTGCTTTCCCTCGCAAGTTGCCGGTAGTTCCAGGCGGTGATGTTTTCCTTGATATTCCCGCCCATAATCTTCGCCTCGATGCCGTTCGTAACCAGCTGGTTCCAAACGCTGATGGCCATATCCAGGCAGACGAAGTCCCCCTCCAGAGTATAGGAGTGGCTCTTGTGAAACTCGGCGGCAATTTGTGCCACAATCTGCATTTTATCCGGGACTTGTGGTGCTGGTGGAGCGGCTTGGGGTGCGGGGACAGTGATTGCTTGGGCAGGGGGAGAACTGGAGCTGGGTGACATCATTACCGGAGCGACGGTCGTCGCCACCGGCGGTTTTTTGTCAGCCGGAGCAAGGAAATAGATGGCGGTAAAAGCGGCCACGATTCCCAGAAGAATAAAAACAGGTATAAGGTATCTACCGACGGAGGCGGATGGTCTACTTTCCTGGTGTTCGGCCAGGGGGGACGGGATCTTTTTCCCGCAGACAGGACACTTGAAATGTCCGTTTTTCAGCGTATGCACAAGATTATCTAAGTCATACTCCATATGGCAATGTGGACACTCGATATTCATGCCGCTTTCCTTGTCTCTAATGCCCCTTATCCCTGGCGAACCACCCTTGCAGAAGCATACTGCTCTATCACTTTCATAAAGTTATCTCTTCCAAGAAAATAAAGGGGACGTGGGTTCGTTGAAAAACCCCATGTTTTGGGGCTGTTCAAAAATGTTCAGATGCAAGGCGCGCAAAAAACCGAACCGCGAGGCGTATATGGATATACGTTGAGCGGTGCGGTTTGCAGCGCAACACAGCAGAAGAGCGTTTTTCAACAGCCCCACGTCCCCAATTATTTTCCCCACATCGTGACTTAGTATTTAATCGCTGAAGCAACCTTTAAATTAGGCAGGAAAAACCCTGCGATAATAACTGTGCTGATGATCACCGCCCAAATAATGTACTTCAGCATTCTCTGTGAATTCCATTCTGTCTTTAGTTTTACGTTCGAAAGAATAAACCCAAGAACAACAAACACAACAATGAGAATAACGCCATGTGTTGTCCAGTGATGTCCCAATGCTGATTTCATAGCACTCATAACATTGGTACTTATCTCTTTGAAGAGCAGAATAATCGCATTTAACAAGATTGTTACGACAAGTGAAAGACCAAAGCCGACAAAGTATTTATCACTATTTGTTTTGTTCTTTATGTTTATTTTTTTCTTAATATTTGTTTTTTTCATAGCACTTACCTCCCCAATCCTATGGTTACACCTCTGCTGATAATTCCCCCGGCACCATCCATGAAAAGACCGATTAAGATAATCAGCGCACAAATTACTAAAATCAGATTTTTATTCTTTTTGTTGGTAAGGGGTATGTTTCTATAAACAGCTATCGGCAGATAAATGCTAAGAAGTAACATCGCGAAAAAGAGATGTTCCTTAACCTCCATGAAATAATTGTGCGCCCACGGCCATGTACCGGCTTTTATTATGTCCCGGTCAGCCCCATAATATACAACATACCAGTAACCTCCTATGAGAAAGGCAAGCACCATCAACACGGCAACGGCCAAGCTTAATATTTTTATTCTTTTAAAATTCTTCTCGCTGGCATTCAAGACATCCATGAACAAGGCAACAGTGAAGAGGATGCCTAAGATGCCGAACATCACATGCGACATCATGATTCCCTGATTTAACATTTTTTCTCTCCTTTCATGAATACTTAATAATGGCTTCATTTTGATGAAGCTTTGCGCTTGCGATTAATCTTTTTTGCTGGTTATTTTGCGTTTTAAAATATTGATTATCTTGAGATCGAGTACCTTTAAAGATAAACTTTAGATGGCCTCTCAATTTACACCCCCTTAACTTTTAATGATAACATTATTAATTGCAGGGACATTATATGTAGCTAATTAAATATTTTAAAAAATTTCATTGCGTATCTAATTTTATTTGTATGATATCTATTTGTCAAGACTATTAAGCAGGTAATCTTTATGCCTTGAATGATTAATTACATAGGTTATTCTTTTCGGTCAAATTAGACCGGACGTCATCCCTAACCCGATCATTATCAGCATGATCCCCACTATGAGCTGGATCGCACCAAGTGTGATTGTCTTGAGCAAACGCTTCCCCATGAATGCTCCGAGGAAAGCCGCCAGGGTCGCCGCCAGTACCAGCGCCCAGGTGCCGGTTAAATCTTCAACTTGGGAAGTGTAAAAGCTTAAACCGTAGACGAGCATGCGGGCGACATCGACAATCACGGCTGAGACTGTGCCGGTTCCAATGAACGCTTCTTTTTCCATGCCTGTCTTAATTAAAAATGCTGACCGTAACGCACCCTGGTTGCCTGAAAGACCCCCGAAGAATCCTGATAGAAGCCCGCCCAGTGGCAGGTACTTGCGGTCGAAGGACAACCGGCGGAAGCGCGGCAATAGTTCGAAGAGTGCAAACCCGATGATCAGAATACCAATTACAAGTTTGATAACAGTGATGTCGTATTCCCGGCCGAAGAGTTGATAAGTATATAACGGCGTCAAGTGAGCAAACAAGTTCAGGAGCGCTGCCCCTATGAACGCCGCAATTGCGCCCGGGATGGCGAAGCGTATCACAACACCCCAATCGGCTTTCCTGCCTACCAGAAAAACCTTGAAAATATTGTTGGCCAAGTGCACGACTGCTGTCGCGGCAATTGCTACCGGCACGGAGAAAAATAGGGCAAAGGCCGGCATGAGCACGGTACCCAAGCCGAAACCGGAGAACAATGTCAGTGCCGACACCAGCATGGCCACCAGGCAAACAACAATATATTCCATTTTTACCTCACAATCAGGATTGATCGCTTACTACGCTCATCAACCCGCGTACCTTATACATAGCGTACTGAGTTGAACTATAAGAAACTCGGTTTTGTATGTCAATTAAATATTGACCGCAAAATATGAGGTATGATGTCGATGGGAGAAAATTTGTTGACATAAAAAATCAATCGCATTATATACACCCCGCCCGAAAACTGAACGGGCCAAGCATTCCTTGCTGGGGAATCGTTCAATGGTAGGACAACGGACTCTGACTCCGTTTATTAAGGTTCGAATCCTTATTCCCCAGCCAATTTTAATCCATCTCTGCTGAGACGACATTTGGATACCCCCGACATTCGCCGGGCTTTGGGCAAGAGTAAAACTCGACGCATGTATGGGAAAGCCGAGAACCAATTTTAATTATACTGGATTCCCGCTTTCGCGGGAATGACATATCCTAAGCGCAACGCCGCAGACGCGTGCCCTTCAGGATATGGGCGTTTTTTAATAGTCTCCGGCTATCTTAGCCCATGAATCCCGTAGCGGTACGATGCGATTGAATACAGGTTTGCCGGCTACAGTATCCTTTGTATCAACACAAAAATATCCCAACCTTTCAAACTGATAATGGCTTCCCGGCGCTGCATCTTTCAGCCTTTGCTCGGCATAGCAGGTTGTCAGGGTTTCCAGAGAATTCGGATTCAGATATTTTGTAAAGTCATCCCCTTCCCTTCCCGGATCCTGAACGCTAAATAACCGGTCGTACAAGCGCACCTGCGCAGGTATGCAATGTTCGGCTGAAACCCAGTGAATAACTCCCTGAATCTTCCGTCCGTCTGCCGGCGGTCCATTGCGCGTTGCCGGATCATAGGTGCAGTGCAGTTCAATTGCCTCACCGGTTTTTTCGTCTTTCACCATGTTTTCAAATTTTATGACATAAGCATTCCGAAGGCGGACTTCCCTTCCCGGACCGAGGCGATGATACTTTTTGGGCGGATTTTCCATGAAATCGTCACGCTCGATATAGATCACTCTGGAAAAGGGAACCTGTCTCGTTCCCATATCGGAATTTTGCGGATGGTTGGCGCTTTCGATTTGTTCCACCTTGTTTTCCGGATAATTGTCGATCACAACCTTGAGAGGACGCAAAACGCACATTACCCTAGGTGCATTTTCGTTTAAATCTTCACGGACGCAATGCTCCAGCAGGGATACATCAATCAGGTTGTCGTTTTTGGCCACACCGATTTCAGCGCAGAACTTTCGTATAGCTTCAGGCGTGTAACCCCGGCGCCGCATTCCCGTCACGGTAGGCATACGCGGATCATCCCAGCCCTGCACCAAGCCTTTTTCCACCAATTCTATGAGCCGCCGTTTGCTGAGAATTGTATAACTCAAACTGAGACGGGCGAATTCGATTTGTTGCGGACGGTGGGTGGGAATCAGTCTCTCCACGATCCAATCGTACAGGGGACGGTTGTTTTCGAACTCCAGGGTACAGATGGAATGGGTGATTCCTTCCAGGGCATCGGAGAGGCAATGGGCAAAATCGTACATCGGATAAATTACCCATTTTTCCGCCGTCCGGTAGTGAGGTTCCCGTTTGATGCGGTAGAGAACGGGATCCCGCAGGACAATGTTGGGAGAGGCCATGTCGATTTTGGCGCGCAGAGTATGGGCGCCGTCCGCAAATTCGCCTTTCCGCATGCGGGAAAACAAATCCAGGTTCTCCTCCACGGAACGGTTGCGATAGGGACTTTCCTTGCCTGGTTCGGTGAACGTTCCCCGTTGCTCCCGCACTTCATCGGCGCTCAAACTGCAGACATAGGCGTTGCCTTTTTTGATGAGTTCTACGGCGAATTGATAAAGTTTCTCAAAATAGTCGGAGGCATAAAACAGACGATCCCCCCAGTCAAACCCCAGCCAGCGGACATCGCGGATGATCGATTCCACGTATTCCATGGACTCGCCTAGCGGGTCGGTATCATCCAAGCGTAGATTACATGTTCCTTTATATTGCGCGGCAATACCAAAATTGAGGCAAACCGATTTGGCATGCCCGATATGGATATAGCCGTTGGGCTCCGGCGGAAAACGGGTAGCAACACGCCCTTCGTGTTTGCCTGTCCGTAGGTCATCATCTATAATATCCCGGATAAAATCGGTTGGGTTTGAGGTTGTCGGTTGCGACATAGATTAAAATTCCTTCAGCCTTTAAAAATACGGGTTGAAACCTATAATATTAATGGGAATATATCAAGGGCATAACTTGATGCAATCCTTACATCATTGCTTCAGCCAACCCACCGAGTGTTTCCAGAGCCTGTTCTACCCGCTCCGACCAAAAGGCGGCATTGAGGCGGATACAGTTGTTGTATTTATCACCGGTGATTGAAAAAATTATACCGGGGGCAATACTTATTCCATTTTGCAAAGCTCCCTCATATAATTTGAGGGAGTCGACCCCTTCCGGCATTTCCACCCAAAGAATAAAACCTCCTTCAGGATGTGTGACTCGCGTGCCTTGAGGAAAATAGCGGCCAACGGCATTTCTAACGTAAGCTATTTGCCGGGCGAAAGTACGGCGAAGCTTACGCAGGTGTTGGTCATAGCCGCCGTTGGTTATAAACTCGGCAATGGCGAGTTGCGTTGGCGATGCTGTGGCAACGTTGAATACAGATTTTAATTGCTCGACTCTCTGCCGGAATTTTCCGGGAACAATCCAACCCACACGGTAACCGGGCGCCAGAGTCTTGGAAAAAGAAGAACAGTAAAGCACTAATCCTTTTTCATCATAAGCCTTGGCCGCACTCGGGCGGTTAGCACCAAAAGCCAGATCACCGTAAACATCATCCTCGATGAGAGGGATATTGTGCTTTGCCAGCAGAGCAACTAATTCCCGTTTTTTCTCGTCTGTCATTAGGCTGCCCAGAGGATTGTTGAAGTTGGAGATGATGATACAGGCATGGACAGGATTGTGTTTAATAGCGTAGCGGAGGACTTCGAGGCTAAGACCGTCTTCCGGCGTGGAAGGAATCTCCAGAACCTTCAGCCCCATCCACTGGATCGAATGAAGAAAGGTATAGTAAACCGGGGATCCGATGGCTACGGTATCTCCGGGGCGGCATGTGGCTTGAAGCGCCAACGTAATCGCTTCTATGCAGCCGGAGGTAATCATAATATCCTCAGGCGCCAGATTACATCCGTAATTGAGCGAACGTTTGGCAATCTGTGTGCGCAGTTTTTTGATGCCCGGCGCCGCGGTATAAGAAACGCTCTGAATGCGAAAGCGCCGTGATTCCGTGGCCAGCATTCTGTTTAGTTTATCTATCGGAAGCAGATCAGGATTTGGCGATCCTCCGCCCAGCGGAACCAGAGAGACGTTATATAAGTTACGCATCACCTGCAAAGGAACGTCAGCAAATGTTACGCAATTAGGTGCAATGTCCTCTATAACCTTTTTTTTCTCCCGTTTGGTCGCTGGCTCCAGGCGTCGATAAGAAACATAATATCCAGACTGAGGTCGCGCTTCAATCAGACCCACATTTTCCAGGTTCGAGTAGGCTTCCATCACTGTGTTGATGCTTACGTGCATCTGCCGGCTCAGATTCCTGATCGATGGGATTCTCTCTCCCACCCGATAAGTCCCTTTTTCGATCATACTGCGGATCTTGAATCCAACTTCTTCATAAAGCAGGTTTTGTCGTGTTTGTGTTTGTGCGTTTGTTTTCATGATGGTTCTATTCTACTGCAGCTTGCTGTTTGAGACAAGTACAGTTTTCTCATTATTTGATGGGTACAGTTATATTTAACAGATAACTGCTACCATGACAAACCTGAAGCCCTGTGCCTTTTCTTTTCTGCCGCCTATGTTTTAATAGCCGCAAAGATTAATCTTAAACATATTAAAAGGAGATTGAATCATGAACAGAGTGGAAAAAACAGTGGATTTGCATAGAAACGGTGGACTTTCTTGTTCCCAGGCTATTGTGACCGCATATGGTGAATCATATGGTATGGATCCAGAGATGACAAAAATGCTGGGGCGTCCTTGGGCGGGAGGTATTGGCCATCAAGCCCTGACCTGCGGATATCTTACCGGTGCTGCTCTTGTCCTGGCTCTAGCGTTGAATAATAAGGATGAGGGCAAGTCCCGAAGAGACCTGGACAAAGCAATCCGGATTTTGTTTAGTCGCTTTAAAGAACGGCACGGAGGAGCCACGATGTGCAAGGAGCTTTTGGGTGCAGATCTGACCACTGAAGAAGGATTAAAGAAGATCCTGGAAGAAAAGCTCGTAGCCAAATATTGCCATAGCGAGGATGGGATAGGTCGGGATGTGGCCGGGATATTGGAGGAGCTGATCTGATTCCAGATACGGAAAGATAAATTTTAATAAACAACATATCAAAGAAAGAGGAGGTATTTCTATGTTAGACAAAGCATATATCGAAAAAATTGAGAAAATTTATAAAGACTTTATGTATGTCCATGAATCCTTTACGGCTAGGGATTCAAAGCCTTATGAATCTTTTTTAAAATTCAGCAATGATGCCATGAAGGAAGGAAGCATACCTAAAATGTACAAAGAGTTGATTGCATTGGGAATAGCGTCTTTCCACAATTGCGAGCCCTGTATGGCGTGGCATGTGAAAGAAGCCTTAAACAACGGCGCTACCGATAAGCAGGTAGTAGAGGCGATAGAAGTAGCATCGGAGATGGGCGGCGGTCCTGTTGTCGCACGAAGCAGTTTCGTATTCAAGGTTCTCGAGTATTTAAAGGATAAGAAAAAATGAATCGTCTGCTTTTTTCGAAATGTATTTTGCATTTTCATATCACGACTGAACGTAACGTATATGATTGTATGCTTATAGTGTTTTAAATATTAGAAATATTAGGGACAGAGCCCTGTTTTTTCAGCTCTCCCTGAATACTCGGGATTGAAATTTGCCATAATCGCCTGACGCGTTTTGTCGATAAGCTCTTGAACGGTGTCGGTGGTATCGATTTGCCGAACCAACGGAAAAGGGGCAGGATCTATTCCTACCCCCTTACCGCCGCCAGCCTTTCGGCCAGTCACTTATACTTGTGATTACTATTACCGGCAATTGTGTCCCTTGTGTCCCTGTCCATCCCACTTTTCATCGCACCGGCCTTCGATGTAGTCATCAAGCTGAACTGATATCGATTCGGAGAATGAGCCCGCTTGATTGATGATTGCCCAGTTGGGCACGTTTATCCCATGCATCGTGCCACAGTCGCCGCGCGGGGTTTCCACAATGGAAATAGTCGCATCCGCAGGAGTGGCCCCAGCGAGGTAGAGGTCAACGGCGCTGAGAAAAGTTGTATTTAATAACGCAGGGAAATCAGTGATCGGCCTGGTTAAGTTCGTAATGTGGTCCGAAACTAAATCGTAAACAAAATACGCAACGGTGTAGTGGGTTAAAGAGGCGTTGGTCGCCGTAACGATGTTGATTCCGTTAATGGCGAGGATGTCGTTGAAGCCGTCACTCTGACTACCAAACCACTCCCGGTTCCTCGTAATAACCAGGTTGGTCTGATCCGGGTTTCTGGTCATGAGGGCTCCCAGCCCCCCGCCGACGGGCGAGGTGTTGAGGCGGATAAAATAGTCGCTCCGTATCCGGGGCTCGATGTAGAAGTGGTGGTTTCCGCCGGGACGGGCGATGTTAAGCTCATAGTAGTCGCCGGCCTTGGCCCTGAACGGTCCCCAGTTTCCGGTCGCATCTATCGAGTAAATTGCTTCCGGTCTCCAATGTTTTCTGGCGCCGGTTTCGCCGTTGAGTTCATAGATCTCCACCGTAGCACCGGCCACGCCCGCATTTTGCGGAAAATAGACCGCCCTGCCGGCAAGGTTGATGCGGCCGTCGCGATCAGGCAGGACAGCAGTGCTTTTCGGAGCCTTGCCAACAAAGAACTTGTAGATCAGGGCAAACGACTCGGGAGAGGTCGCTGCCTCGTTATGAGACTGTTTGGGGAGAATATAGTTATCCGCCCCCACGATCGTACCGGTGGGGAACAAACCGAATTCGCTCCAGAGGGCCAGGGTAGGCACCCCTCCCGGAAGAGCGGCGGCGGGAAAGCCATCGAGGTTTACATAGTGGGCAACCTTGGCCGCATGCGTGGGGTCAGCCAGGTACATCTGCGACACTCTGGTGCCCAGAGAATGCCCCAAAAGCTCGACCTTCTCAGCCCCGGTCTCCGCCAGAACGGCGTCGATACGTGCATCAAGGGCAGCCAAAACGGCTGGAGCAGTGGTACCAAAATTGGGAGAATCGTATTCAAACACATTGAGGTATTCCTGGGGGTAGCCGTTGCTGGCAAAACGCATAGCCTGCCACTCAAATTGTTGTGCAGAACCCGTGTAGCCATGAACAAAAATCATGGGTCGAATATTTGAGAAGTGCTTTTGATGATCGGCACTGGCTGGTGTGGATAAAAAGCCAAACCCGATCAACATGAGAGCCAACAATGTAATAATTGAAAAGTAACTAAATTTTTTCATTGTCTTCCTCCTTAGTTTTTAGAATAGTAAATTTACGTTCTTGATTTACTGAATTGCCTCGAGCCAAGATTCTTAGCGCCCCCGACAGAGCTCGCTTATCCTGCCGGGGGCAACTATGGGTCTCTTCATGGGGAGATCGCTCCTTTGTGGAATTTCCTCATGAATATAAAGTGTTCTCCTGTATGATTTCATAAAGATAATTTCTCTAGTAATCATTTCTCATCATCGTTCGAGATAATTTGGATCCCAATGTTAGATTCTGTCCTATTTTGGTAATGTTCCTCTTCATCTTCCGCTGAAACGAGTTAGATCGGAAATCCAATGAAAATCATCTCTGAAAAACATATTGAAAGCGTGAAATTAAATTCGTTAGAGTTTCTTATTCGGCGATCCCCACGCCTATATGGGGTCAGCCCTTCCCCACATACTCGGGATTGAAATTCGCGATGATCGCCTGACGCGTTTTGTCGATAAGCTCTAGAGCGGTAGCGTTGGTATAGCCGCTGGTATCGATAGGGTCCCCGATTACGATCTGGATTTTTCCCGGCTTCACGACAAGGCTTCCCTTGGGTAGGATGCGCCGGCTTCCATTGACGGTAACCGGCAGGATGGGGATTTTATGGGCTATAGCTACCATGAATCCTCCCTTTTTGAATTCGTGAATCTTCCCGTCGGGCGATCTGGTCCCTTCGGCAAATACCATTACGCTTGCACCCTTCGGCAGTCGATCTATGCCCTTGTTAATGCTCTCGATTGCCCTGGTGGTATTGGAGCGGTCGATAAAGATGTTGCGTGAGGCATACAACGCGTAGCCGAAAATCGGGATTTTGAGAACTTCCTTTTTGATGAACCAGCGGTATTGAATGCCCAGCGTGGTAACTATCGAGATGATATCGAAAAGCGACTGGTGGTTGGAAATAATGATATACGATGTCCGGGGCTGAATCTTTTCTTTGTTCTTTATTTCCGTTCGGACAAAAGAAATGCCAAGCATGGTGTATGCCCAGAGCTTGGAAATGGAAAAGGCGAGATTGCCGGTACGGCTCAGCAAGCCCGTAATCATGACGGGGATACCCAAGGTAATGGTTGCAATTGCCGCCCACATAGCAAGCCACGTAACACAAATTATTTTAAATAGAGATTTCATAATTTTTTTAGCGGAAAACCGGCGGCAGGAGCTGAAGATAATCCTTGCCGGTTACGGCACCGGCGCAGATAAAAGCGGAGTGCACTGCCCCCTCGATGCCGCCTTCATTGATGCGCTTTCCGTAGGTATCACCGGCAAAATACAATCCCTCGATAGTAGGACATTGGACATCCACCCATTCATCCTCCGGATGTCTCCAGAGAATACAGGTATCCCCCACAGTAAAAAGCATCCAGTCAAGCGATTTTCGCCAACCTCTAAAGGCGGTATCTACAAACTTCAACATCCGGTCAATCACTATGTTCACTTTTTTCTTATCATGGGCTTCGTCAGACAGGATACTGCTGGCCATACCCATCAGATGTTTACCTTCCGGCGCGCTGGTCGGCGCGATAGCCGACATAGCAATAATGTCCAGCGGCACATTGCCCCGGAAAAGCCCTTCGCTCTCGGGAATCAACATGGAAGTATGATAGAAAGACCTGGGATCAACCTTAAGTTCGCAAAATTCATGCAGAGGTTTGGTCATGCCGATCTGGGCGGCAACCATGGAAGTATGAATTATTTTTTTAGTTAAGCGGACAAAATCGGCCGGCAGTAAATTCTCCGGGATGAGTTTCAATAAGACCTTTGGCGGAACAGTGCAGATTACCGTGGGGGCTTTTATTTCCATTGTCTTGCCTTGGATTTCGGCTGCCACACCAATCGCCTTGCCGTTCTGAATGATAACTTCTTTAACCGCGGCATTGGTAACGACATCTCCTCCGGTATCTTTGACTGCGGTAGCAAAACCCTCAGTAATGAAACGATGTCCGGGCGAACCGGCGAAAGCCCAGGAGCCATTGGTTATGTGCACACCCGTCTCCTGAACCTGCAAAAATACTTTCAGATTCTCTCCGGCAGAATTTAGTGCCGGGTCATTAATGATCGTCTGGAAAGTCCCCATGGCATAATGGAATTCCTGCGCCAGTTCATTTTTGGTTATTCCTTCCACCCAATCTTTCAAGGTGACATGATCGAATTTTTCCGCATCCGCAATTGTGCGCAACTGAAGTTTGCGTTTATGAACTTTCACCATCTCCGCGTAATCTTCATCGCTCATCCAGCCGTATTTATTTCTCCGGCCGAGGATGAAAGGCTTCCAATCATGGTCATACCAGACAAAACCTTCATTGGGATAAAAAATCGAAGCCTTGTTAAAAAGTGCCAGGGCCTGGCTCACACGCCCCCGGTTGGTAAACCAGGCGCCCCGGCCGCCCGCTTCCAGGACATATCCATCAAGCATTTTCTTTTTTATCATAGTGGAAAGAGCTGGCTCCGTCCGATCGCTAACCCAGGAATGGGCGGATTGCGCCAGCGTCTTACGAAACTGGTCGGCGTCTGTAATACCTTCCCCGCGAAATGATGTCGCCCGCCCCCCAATCTGCGATGAAGCCTCGAGGATGAGAACCTTCTTATGATCCATGTTTGATAATAGAGCCCCACAAGCTGATCCGGCTATCCCGCAACCGATAACAATAACATCGTAGCTATTTGAAATTGTTGAAGTCATCGTTCCTCCGATTTTTTTGTCCGGCTTTTTAGCGCAATATCATTGGCCTATTTTTTGATAAGAC
>MGQN01000022.1:21913-29727 GCA_001797845.1 Deltaproteobacteria bacterium RBG_16_44_11
ATAAAATTGTCGGTCTTGTATGTCAATGAAATATAGAACGTAAAATGTGGGGGGTGGTGCCAATGTTTGTCATAAGGATAGCGGATGGAAAGAGAGTAACGATACGACTCAGCGATAGCGGGTCATTGTCCGCTGTAGCTATGGGTTAGGCTCCACTCGCACGTATTCAGCCAGTGATTTTTCGCCGCGTGTCACATGGGTATCCGTCGGGAACGCAGGCGATCGGTGCCGAAATAAAAGATCACAGGCGATGTACGGATTAGTCCGCAGCGCACTCAAAGATCAGCTCTATCCGCAGGTCCGGCCAGGGATTGCGGACTTCTGTTGGCCCGCAAAGCGGCCTGTTGAGCAGCCCCCGCTCGCGAGGATCTAGATAGGCGCTCCATACACCGTCCACCCTGCCATTCAACAATTCCGTGGGGGGACCCAGGCGTACCGGAGTGGTAACGGTTAGCGGATCGCTACCAGTGCGTTGAACGAGGATCGTATGGCCGCCGCTCATATTGCGCACCTCGGCGATACGGACGTGTTCCGTGGCCATCGGCTCCGAATTGAAATCGTACTGGCGCCAACCCGGAGTGGCTCCGGTGCACACGAAAGGAAAAGTCAACGTGACGGAAGTTGGCGGTGCGGAGCGAACCATCGTCACTGTTTTTCTGTCCTCAAATAAATACGGTGGATGGGTGACATAACCGCCCGCGATGGAAAAAGTGGTGGTGTTGTACGGCGTTACCGTGCGACTGCCGCGTACGTACGCGCTTTCGCTATCCACTGGCGGGTCAAGGCTCAGGGTATCGGCCGTAATCGTGATGTCGAAAGCGGGATAACAGCCGCTTCCGCTATCGCACATCAAACTCCCGGGCGCAGTTATTAGTTCGCGGCGACAGCAAAATCTGTCCTGACAGACCGAACCCGGGGCCAGAGCTTGACACTCGGCAGTGTTGTCGCATGCTGTCAACGAAGTAAAACCGCCATTGGGCGGTCGGCAGTTCCTGGGATCCTTCCGCATCGAACTGAAATCCCAAGAGACCTTCACGGGATCCCCAGGGCAGAAATAACGCGGAACGACACTCCAGCTCACCGGATCGGGTGCACGGCCCAACCCGGCGCGGTCCACGGCGCAACCACTCGCCAGAACAGAAAACACGAAAATCGTCAGAAGTTTCAGAGCGTATTTCATGACTCTTCTCCCAGATAGATAGAAAATTGAATTGAATTGATAAGAAGTTACTTTTATACGGATTGAAGATACGGAAAAGAATATTGTGTGTCAAGGAGATTTTATCACAACCTGTTGTGCCGGAATAGAGATTGATTCCGGTCCCGCGGACATGGGTGCGCAAATAACCTCAAAAAGTTTGTAGGGGTGATGTCGCGACATCCGTTCTTAGGAGAAAGATTCACCGGAAAGGGGGAAACTAATAGGCAGGTTATTACACCTGCCTATTTCGTAAAAAAAATTACATATGTTTAGTCTATTCGATATTGGCGCTAATAACAGACGCCATTTGCATCATATCGATAGTCTGACCTTCTTTTAACTGTGTAAAATCAGTTACTTTTCCGGTTTTACTGGTAATTTTGGTGTTGTTAAATATTTTAATTAATTTCGCATCAGCCACAATATTTTTACCGGCATTTTCCGGTTTACCGTTGACTGTTTTAGTTTGCAGTTTGTTTGCCTTGATGTAATCCCACAACTTTTTGGTTATCTCCGTACGAGGAAGTGAACTGGCGCCTAGTAATGCCGCCAGGTCCGCTTTCAGTTTTACCGGTTTATCCAATCCTTTTTGTTCTGCCATGTTTATGCCTCCATTTTTTAATTTTCTTAGTATTTTTTTTAATCAGATATTGTGTTGCGGGGGAGTATAAGAACTTTCGGTTTTGTATGTCAAGGTAATATTAACCGCAAAATATGACGACAGAAGAATCAAAGAAATGGCGTGACTTTCGAACTTATGGCTGGATAAAAGCGTTTCCCGCCCCGGATATGGCGATAAGGCAGATAAAGGCGTTATTATCCTTGGTTTAATTGAGCGGAGAAACTTTACTTTCAAATTAATGTTTAATATGTTATGAATTAATTATATTAATAAATGTGTGGTGGCGGACGTAACCAAGTATTAAGCTCAAAAATAATTTAATGGATGGTTAATAAATATATGGACTCATACAACTCTCGCACTACTAAGCCGTTATACCGCGGCACGCAAATTGTCTGGTATATTGTAGGTCTCCTCGAAGTGCTATTGGCGTTTCGAGTTGGCTTAAAGCTACTTGCCGCCAACCCGGGAGCTGGCTTTAGCAGCTTTATTTACAATGTCAGCCATCCTTTTGCCGCGCCGTTTCTCAACGTCTTCAATGTAACGAAGGTCGAAGGCGGTGTTTTTGAATGGACCACAGTTTTAGCCATGTTTGTCTATTGGCTGATTGCCTGGGGCATTGTCAGGATGTTTTTTATGAGTAAAACAGTGTCTACGCCGGAAGCTGCGGCTAAATTGGACAAAGAAAATAAGTAACATTAACTTCAATAAGTAATTCTTATCAATAATTAAAAAACAAAATTTATACTGTGATTATTTCTACTTGAAAGAGAGTGCTTTTACCGTACTCCGCGAATTGTTTAGTGCAGGAAGAAGTTATGGAACTACTCCATCTCCAGTAAAATCTTTTTAAACTCTTTGATTTCATCCCACAGTTCGGCTGACCGTTTCAGACCATTCGCTTTCAAAGGATAACGAGGCGGCAAGAAGGAGGCGCCAAAGACGTATTGTACATACGTTGAAGAAGCCGACGACGATGCCAACAAAGTTAGCCAAAGAAAGCGAATTGGTATCAGACATACTCTTTATAAGTCGGGTCATACATCTTTGATTTGATGTGCCCGAGCAGATCGGGAGGTTTTGGTATCGCGGTGAGTCCCCTCGCGAACGCCACTTTGGCGACGGCCAGCGCGATATTGACCGACACCTCGCGAACGCGCGACAAGGAAGGATAAATCCGCCCCAGTATAAAGTCTTCCTCTGAAACCTGTTCATCAAGAGCTTTGGCGGCCGCGGCGAACATTTCATCCGTAACGCGAGATGCCTCCGAGGCAAGAATGCCTAAACCTACACCGGGGAATATATAACTGTTATTGGCCTGACCCGGCACAAAGGTTTGACCATCCACCGTCACCTGCGGGAACTGGCTGCCACTGGCGAAGATTGCGCGTTTATCTGTGAAGTTGTAGGCTTCTTCGGCGGTGCATTCCGATTGAGAGGTCGGGTTGGAAAGCGCAAAAATAATCGGACGTTTGTTGATCTGGGCCATGGCCGTGAGCACCGCGGGGGTAAATGTGCCCGGCTGACCCGCTGCCCCGATAATCGCCGTTGGTTTGACGGCTTCGACAACAGCAATGAGATCTGGATGAAAAGGATGGTCCTGGGCAAAGAGGCGTTTATGCTCAGATAGATCGGTTCGGCTGGTGACGACGAGTCCCTTGGAGTCCACAAACCATAAGCGGCGACGGGCCTCGTCAGCGGAGAGACCTTCCCCGACCATTGCGGCAATCATGAGACTGCCGATACCGAGAGCGGCCCCGCCCGCACCTAAAACCACCAGTCGTTGTCCGGTAAGTTTACCGCCGATCATACGCAGTGCGGAATACAATCCGGCCAGCGTCATGCTGGCGGTTCCCTGTATGTCATCATTAAACATGCAATATTGGTTCCGGTATCGCTCCAGCAGGCGGAAGGCATTCCGGTTTCCAAAATCTTCGAACTGGATCATCGCGCGGGGAAACAGTTTACCGGTTTGGGCCATGAATTCATCGAGCAGGGCGTCGTATTGATCGCCCCGCAAGCGCCCCTCCTGCAGGCCGATATAGCTCGGATCACTTAATTCTTCTTTGTTATTGGTTCCGACATCGATCATAATCGGCAGGCATGTTCCCGGATCAATGCCCGCGCAGGCCGTATAAAGCGATAATTTACCCACGGGAATTCCCATGCCGTTCGCCCCGAGATCACCCAGGCCGAGTATTCGTTCACCGTCGGTGACAACGATTACACGAACATCCCGATGGGGCCAGTTTAGTAAAATCTCTTTAATATGATTCCGATCGTACTTCGAGATGAACAGACCGCGCGGCCTGCGGAAAATCCTGCTGTATTCCTGGCAGGCAAGTCCGACGGTCGGTGTATAAACGATGGGACTAAGTTCCGCCATGTTATCGCTCAGCACTCGATAGAACAACTTCTCGTTGCGGTCCTGCAGACCGATCAGATAAAGGTATTTTTCGAGGTTGTTTGGCTTGCGGCGAATATTGTTCATTACATGCTGAGCCCGCTCGGCTTGCGAGAAGACGCGGGGTGGAAGCAATCCGCGCAATCCAAGCGCATCGCGCTCCGCCGCCGTGAAGGAGGTCCCTTTATTCAGACTCGGTTCGTGTAGTAATTCGATTCCTTTCGGAAGTTCCGCAATGCTTTGTTTACGATTCGACATCTTTTCTCTCCCCGATTTCTTTAGCCATATTCCTTATAAGATCGCTCACCCATATTTAAGCGTGGCATATCATAATTATCTTGAAAATGTCACCAACGATTACGGATTGAAGTCTTACATATTCGTCAAAATTGAAGATCTACGGACTTCAATCAATTACTGTTATATTTTTTGGGAAAACATTCCGTAACATTAACATTGAATTTTGTAATGATTTGATATATTAAATAACCGGTATTTGTACGACATTTTTTGTTCCACCACATTTTTTATATTTCTTTTTTCAATATGTCCCGGCTTTTAAGATTCAATTTGCAGAAGATAAACAGTTACTGATAATTTCGATTCAGTATTAGATTTGTTTTGTCTTTATAATATAGATTAGCGAACCAGACAATGAAAACACGTCCGGCAAATTAACAATTACCGGCTATAGCTCCGGCTTGCCATATCGTGAGGAGACCCGAAAGAGTGAAGTTAATCGACAAAACAGTTTTAGAACCATTGCTGAGATTGAAGAAACACACCCTCGGCGGCGCTTTCGGAAGGAAGTACTCCTACGATGAATTACCTCTGCGATCGGAATTACTCAGCTCCGACCAAATGAAACAGCACGGCAAAGCACTGGCGCACGTGCATAAATTGACCCGCGTTAGAGTTTCTGAACGGCTTCTGGCACGCCTGCATGAGAATGAAGATGTGCTGATTGAAACATGCAACCAGCTGACAGATGTAGTCAAAGATAACAGCACGATAGCACCTGCCGAAGAATGGCTTCTCGATAACCTCTATTTAATTGAAGAACATATTCGCATGGCTAAAAGACATTTGTCCAAAGGCTATAGCCGGGGATTGCCGCGTCTGCAAAATGGGCCGTCGGCCGGTCTCCCCCGTGTCTATGATATAGCGCTCGAGACCATCTCCCACGGTGATGGCCGGGTAGATATGGAAAGTCTCATTAGTTTTGTTAGAGCCTACCAAACGGTAACCCCTCTGAAATTGGGCGAGTTGTGGGCAATTCCGATTATGCTGCGTCTCGCGCTGATCGAAAATCTGAGGCGTATTGGAACGCGAATCATTGCCGGTATTGCCTACAGGGAACGAGCCGATTATTGGGCGGACCAGATGGCCGATATCGCGAGGAGTGATCCCAAAAGCCTCGTTCTGGTAATCGCCGATATGGCACGCTCCGATCAACCGATGGCCAGTTCATTTGTCGCGGAATTTGCGCGCCGTTTACAAGGACAGAGTCCGGCCCTGGCGTTGCCTCTCACCTGGATCGAACAGCGGCTTTCCGAGTCTCATTTGACGATTGAACAGTTGGTCCGCTCCGAAAATCAGCAGCAGGCCGCCGACCAGGTATCTGTAAGTAACAGCATCGGCAGTCTGAGGTTTCTGATGGCGATGAACTGGCGTGAGTTTGTAGAGACCATGAGCGTTGTCGAACAGATCCTGCGTAAAGATCCCAGTGATATCTATATCAAAATGGATTTCATAACTCGAGACCATTATCGTCATACCGTTGAAAAGATAGCAAAATACAGCCCCATATCCGAAAGTGAAGTGGCGAGCCTGGCCATCGATTTATCCCGGGAAGGCTCGTCGAAGCGCAGCAACGGTGATCCAGTGGCACATGTTGGTTTTTATCTGATCGATAAAGGATTGCCCGAACTCGAAAATAGAGCTCAGATGCGTAAGCCCCTCGCTGAGTCCATTCGTCGAATTATCTCCGGATTTAAGTTGTTTATCTATCTGGGGACAATAATGCTGATCACATTAATCACGGCCTTCGGTTTACTGCTGGGAGTTCAAACCGATAGTCTGCACGGTTGGATACTTGCACCTATCGCTATTATTTTTATTCTGGGAGCAAGCAGTCTGGCCATAGCGCTGACGAATTGGCTGGCTATGCTTCTGGCCCATCCGCATCCGCTGCCGCGTATGGACTTTTCCCTGGAAATTCCAACGGAATCAAGCACTCTGGTGGTAATTCCTACGATGCTTACAAGTGCTCAAAACGCAGAAGATCTGGTCGAAGCACTGGAAATAAGATTTTTGGCTAATCGGGATAATAACCTGCACTTTGGCTTGCTTACCGATTTTTGTGATGCCCATGAAGAAACGACTTCCGAGGACAATGCGCTCCTGCGTTTGGCCGAGCAGAGAATTGAAGAACTCAATGATAAGTATAGGGGTACAAAAGGAGGAACTTTCTTTCTCTTCCATCGTCCACGCCGCTTCAATCCAGAGGAGCTGCTTTGGATGGGTTACGAGCGTAAACGTGGAAAAATAGCCCAGTTGAATGCCTTTCTGCGCGGTGGCGCAAAAGATTGCTTCTCTCTAATCGTCGGTATCACGGAAATATTATCAAATGTGAAGTACGTAATTACTCTGGATACGGATACCCAACTTCCTCGCAATTCCGCGCAGCAATTTGTTGGGGCCATGGCACATCCGCTTAATCGTCCACGTTATGACGAAGCACGGCAGCGTATTTGTGATGGTTATGGCATTCTTCAGCCACGCATCGCGGAGAGCTTATCAGGCGACGGCAAGTCATGGTACGCGCGCTTATGGGGCGGTGAAACCGGTATTGATCCTTATACACGCGTTGTTTCCAATATCTACCAGGATGTATTTGCCGAAGGTTCATATATCGGCAAAGGTATTTACGATGTCGATGCATTTGAGAAGGTCCTCGCCGACCGCCTTCCCGAAAACCGGATACTCAGTCATGACCTCATAGAAGGTTGCTACGCGCGTTCGGGCTTGCTCTCCGATATTCAATTATACGAGGAATATCCGTCTCAATACAGGATGGATGTAAGCCGAAGGCATCGCTGGATTCGCGGAGATTGGCAAATTGCCAGTTGGCTGAGATCGGAAGTTCCGGCCGGCGGCGGCAGGCATCAGAAAAATAAAATATCCTGGCTTTCCCAGTGGAAGATTTTTGACAACCTCAGGCGCTCTCTGGTTCCGGCGGCTCTGACCTTGATGTTAATTATGGGATGGGTCATCATTTCTCCGGTTTGGCTGTGGACAATAATGGTGATCGGAATTCTTCTCATCCCTTCCGCGAGCGCTGTACTTCTGGAACTCTTACGTAAGCCGGGAGATGTGCTGTGGAGCCAGCATTTTGTCACTGCCCTGCGTCAGGCCGGAAGGCACTTTTTTCAAACTTTGTATACGCTCGTTTGTCTTCCCTATGAAGCATTTTTTAGTCTGGATGCGATTGCCCGTACTCTCTGGCGAATGCTCGTTTCACACAAGCGACTGCTGGAGTGGAATCCTTCCGGAAACCTGGCAAGCCATAACCTAAATAGCTTTGC
>MGQN01000022.1:29784-31277 GCA_001797845.1 Deltaproteobacteria bacterium RBG_16_44_11
TCTCACGATGGTAGAACCTGACGCCCTAAGATCAGCTTTGCTTGTGCTGGTTCTTTGGTTTCTATCTCCCTTAATTACCTGGTGGGTCAGTAGGCCTCTTGTTCGTAATGATATAAAGCTGAATGATGGGCAAATTCTCTTTCTGAGAAAAATTGCCCGCAAAACCTGGGCGTTCTTCGAAACTTTCGTCGGACCGGATGATCATTGGCTGCCGCCTGATAACTATCAGGAGCATCCCGCCACCGTAATTTCGCACCGCACATCGCCGACAAACATGGGACTGGCACTCTTGGCAAATTTATCCGCGTATGATTTCGGCTACATTTCAGCTGGAGAATTAATCGAACGCACAGCCGATGCCTTCCATACGATGGAGAAAATGCAACGCTATCGTGGTCATTTTTATAACTGGTACGACACACAAAGCTTAGCCACACTCCGGCCTCATTACATATCCACCGTGGATAGCGGAAATCTCAGCGGTCACTTGTTAACGTTGCGCAGGGGATTTATTGATCTTCCCGATCAGAAGATTTGTAGATCTCGATTGTTCGAAGGCATAGACGACACCACAGCTTGCCTCAGGGAAGTTGCGGGAGCGGGAGCGCCAAAACAACTTGCCGATTTTCAAAAATATCTGGCCTCATTGCCGGAGCCCGGCAAAATGATGCTAAAGCCGTTGCACCAGCGCCTTGATGATCTCGCGAAGTCCTCTATTGATCTTGCCGGCGCCTTTAACGCAAATACGGAGAGTCATATCATGAGGTGGGTGAAAGCTCTGGTGCATCAATGTGCCGATGCCTTAGAGGAAATTACCTTTTTCTGTCCCTGGATTACGCTTACATACCCTTCGACCCGGATAAGTGAGTTCTTTGAAAATATGGAGATTCCCTCGTTATATAAATTGACAATATTCGAAACGGCGCTGCCTCAGGTAATCGAAAATATAATAGGCATAAATACAACTGCCGGGGAGTCAGCGTGGTTTGCTGATTTTCGCCGGATGATCAAGGAAGGCTCTCAGCATGCCGGGGAAAGAATAGCGGCAATCAACCTCCTGACAGCACAAGCAAATGAATTTGCTGATATGGATTATAGCTTCCTTTATGACAAAGGTCGGCAGTTGTTGACTATTGGCTATAGCACCACTGAGCGCCGCGGGGACGCAAGTTACTATGATCTGCTGGCTTCGGAGGCCAGATTTTGCAGTTTCATAGGAATCGCGCAGGGACATCTGCCCCAGGAGAACTGGTTTGCCCTGGGACGCCTGCTGACAAATCCGGGAAGATACCCGGTTTTGCTTTCCTGGGACGGTTCCATGTTCGAGTATCTTATGCCGCTTCTAGTGATGCCCAATTATGAAAACACTCTGTTGGATCAGACATACACGGCAGCTGTACGCAGGCAGATTGACTATGGAAAAAACCGAGGGGTGCCCTGGGGCATTTCAGAATCCGGTTACAGTACAATCGATGTCCATCTTAACTACCAGT
>MGQN01000022.1:31339-38098 GCA_001797845.1 Deltaproteobacteria bacterium RBG_16_44_11
TCGCGCCATATGCTTCAGCACTGGCGCTGATGGTCGCGCCGGAAGAGGCCTGCCTGAATCTGCAGCAGCTTGCCCAAAACGGCATGGAAGGACCATATGGTTTATATGAAGCAATAGATTACACCTCTTCACGCCTGCCCCGCGGTCAATCAAGTGTTGTGGTCAGGTCATTTATGGCTCATCACCAGGGTATGAGCTTACTGTCTCTGGCTTATCTATTGCTCGATCGTCCGATGCAGAAACGTTTCGAGTCGGATCCGATGTTTCAATCGACAATGCTACTGCTTCAGGAGCGAATTCCCAGGGCTGTAGCGTTCTATCGGCAAATCGCCGAGGATACTACCATGCGTAAGGCTACACTCCGTCAGAAAGTTCCGGCGCGTATATTTAAAACTCCCCATACACCCGTTCCGGAGGTACAATTATTGTCGAATGGAAGATACCATGTGATGATCACCAACGCGGGAGGCGGATACAGCCGCTGGAATGATCTGGCCGTTACACGCTGGCGCGAAGACGCTACCCGCGATAATTGGGGAACATTCTGTTACATTCGTGACGTGATCAGCGGAGAGTTTTGGTCAACAGCCTATCAACCAACGCTAAAACAGCCGGAAAGATATGAAGCTATTTTCTCTGACGCCAGGGTTGAGTTTCGGCGCCGGGATAATGAAATCGACACCCACACGGAGATCGCTGTATCTCCGGAAGATGATATTGAGCTACGACGCATACGTATCACCAACCGTTCACGAAGGCTAAGAGAGCTGGATATAACCAGTTACGAGGAAATTGTTCTCGCTCAGCCTACAGCCGACGCGCTGCATCCGGCGTTTTCCAATCTTTTTGTTCAGACGGAAATTATCCGTGAGCGCCAGACGATTCTCTGTACAAGAAGGCCCCGTTCCAAAGGTGAACCTTCGCACTGGATGTTTCACCTGATGGCATTGCACGGTACAGAGAATAAGGAAGTATCCTATGAAACGGATCGTTTAAAGTTTACCGGCCGTGGAAATACTTTGGCCAATCCGCAGGCGATGAATTGGTCTCCAGATATTCCAGAAACACTTTCGAACACTGAAGGTTCCGTTCTTGATCCCATTGTGGCGATACGCTGCCGCGTTAAGTTGGAAGCCGGAGAATCGGTGACGATTGATATTGTTTCCGGTATCAGTGGAACTCGCGATTATGCGCTTAGCCTTGCCGAAAAATATTCAGATCACCGTCTTGCCGATCGTGTTTTTAACCTGGCGTGGACCCATAGCCAGGTAGTCCTGCGGCAAATCAATGCCACGGAAGCCGACGCCCAACTTTATGGGCGCCTGGCAGGTTCTGTAATTTACAGCAATTCATCACTGCGCGCCGATCCGAAGATCATTCTAAGAAACCGTCGCGGGCAATCGGGTTTATGGGGTTACGCCATTTCCGGAGATTTACCCATTGTATTGCTCCAGATCGGCGACCATACAAACATTGAACTTGTGCGTCAACTCGAACAGGCACATGCGTACTGGCGCTTAAAAGGTCTGGCAGTTGATCTGGTAATCTGGAATGAAGATAATGCCATCTACAGACAATTCCTCCACGACCAGATAAAAGACATGATTACAACAGGAACAGAAGCAAAAGTTATTGACAAACCGGGCGGCATCTTTGTCAGGCCTGGCGATCAGATATCAAATGAGGACCGGATTCTTCTGCAGACTGTTGCCCGTATAGTAATTAAGGATAACTGGGGAACTCTGGCGGAACAAATCAGCCGTCGTTCTCTTATCGAAGCAGTTGTTCCGCGTTTCAAACCGACTCGAGCGCAGCACGCAGGAAGCCGGAAGACAAAGGAAATCACTCACCCCAATCTTATTTTCTTTAACGGACTGGGCGGATTTACACCCGACGGGCGCGAATATGTCATTACGACAAAACCTGGAAGTGTGACGCCGGCTCCCTGGGTTAATGTATTGGCTAATCCTCACTTCGGATCAATAATTTCAGAGAGCGGCTCTGCCTCAACCTGGAGTGAGAATGCCCATGAGTTTCGCCTTACACCCTGGTGCAACGATCCCGTAAGCGATATGTGCGGAGAAGCCTTCTATATCCGTGATGAAGAAACCGGATATTTCTGGTCGCCCACACCGTTACCCTGCCGCTCGGCAACACCCTACATCAGCCGGCACGGATTTGGTTATAGTGTTTTTGAACATACGGAAGAAGGAATCCGGTCGGAGTTATGGATTTATGTGGCCATAGACGCGCCGATCAAGTTTACCGTATTAAAGTTGCACAATGAATCAGGCCGTTCCCGCAGTCTATCGGTAACAGGTTACGTGGAGTGGGTGCTCGGTGATTTGCGGCCAAAAACGATGATGCATGTGACTACCGAAGTCGATACAGGAAGCGGGGCAATTTTTGCACGAAATTCATACAATACGGAATTTGTCGACCGGATCGTTTTCTTTGATGTAGACGATAAAAATCGAATTCTCACCGGAGATAGAACGGAGTTTATCGGACGCAATGGTGAACTTTCTGCTCCGGCGGCGATGTCGCGGACACAACTCTCCGGCAAAGTCGGTGCAGGCCTGGATCCCTGCGCCGCCATCCAGGTTAATTTGGAATTAGATGCCGGACAGGAACATGAAACAATCTTCAGACTTGGTGTTACCGGAAGAAGAGGCGTCGATGATGCCAGTAACACGATCAAAAGCTTTAGAGGATCAACCATAGCGCAAAGCGTTCTTGATAGCGTGCAGAAATACTGGCACAAGACACTGGGGACTATCCAGGTAGAAACGCAGGACCAGGCTCTTAATGTGCTGGCCAATGGCTGGCTATTATACCAAACGTTATCCTGCCGTCTTTGGGCTCGTAACGGTTATTACCAGTCAGGCGGCGCCTTCGGTTTCCGTGACCAGTTACAGGATATCATGGCGCTTGTTTATGCCCAACCTGTTCTTGTCCGTCAACACTTGCTTTTATGCGCGAGCCGCCAATTTCAGGATGGAGATGTCCAGCATTGGTGGCATCCGCCTTCAGGAAGGGGTGTGCGCACACAGTGTTCTGATGATTATCTGTGGCTGCCTTTAGCCGTGAGCCGCTATATTATCACTACCGGCGATTTGAGCATCCTGGATGAAATCGTCAGATTTGTTGAGGGTCGCTCCGTCAGAGAAGATGAGGATTCTTATTACGACCTGCCGGGTATAACTGATGAAGCAACTAATTTATACGATCACTGTGCGCGTGCCATTAAAAAGGGACTAAAATTCGGCAGTCATGGTCTGCCGTTTATTGGCTCAGGCGACTGGAATGATGGTATGAATAAGGTGGGAGCGGGGGGTAAAGGCGAAAGTGTTTGGATGGGCTTTTTCCTGTATGCAGTGCTAATTCAGTTCGCCGAAATTGCCCGCCTGAAAAGCGACATATCTTTTGCCGAGTTATGCCAGAGCCAGGCAGGTAAGTTACAGCAAAGCATTGAGCGCGATGGTTGGGATGGCCAGTGGTACCGCCGTTCATATTTCGATGACGGATCATTATTGGGATCAGCAACTAACACGGAATGCCGGATTGACTCGATTGCGCAAAGCTGGTCTGTTCTATCGGGAGCAGGCACACCTGAACGCGCAAGGCTTGCAATGGAAGCGGTCGATGCACTCCTGGTTCACCGGGATCAAAAACTGATCCAATTGCTTGACCCGCCCTTTGATAAGTGTGAAATGGAACCGGGCTATATTAAAGGTTATGTGCCCGGGGTGAGAGAAAATGGCGGCCAATACACTCATGCGGCGATCTGGGCGGCCATGGCTTTTGGAGCGCTTCGCGACCATCAGCGCCTGTGGGATCTATTGTCTATAATAAATCCGATCAATCACGCGAGAACACCCCACGAGGCGGATATCTATAAAGTTGAGCCCTATGTTGTTGCTTCCGATGTCTATGCTCTGGCTCCCCATATCGGCCGCGGCGGCTGGACATGGTTTACCGGCTCTGCCGCCTGGATGTACCGGCTTATCTTGGAATCACTTTTGGGAATGTCGGTGAGCATGGGCAAAATGAGTTTTGAGCCCTGCCTTCCTGCGGATTGGAAAGAGTTCAAAATTCGTTACTTGTTTCATCAGACCTCCTACCGGATCACTGTGCGGCAAACCAATGACACAGTTGAAGAAGCGAGTGTCACTCTAGATGGCTTCGCCAGACCGGACAGAACAATTCAGCTGGTTGATGATCATCAGGAACATACGGTCTTGGTGAAAATACCGGCCGCGAGTATGGAGAAAAGGATGGTAAGATCAGAATAAAGGTTTCCTTTGGGTCATTCCCCGGTCGTAGATGACCTTCAGGTTACTTGACCGGGGAATCCAGGAGGCGATACGAGAAAACATTTCAATCTCCAGGTGTCTGTTAAATGGTGAGACTGTTATTAACAGCCCCATAGATGTTTCTATAATAGCGCTTTAATTTAGAATCGGCATTATAGTATCGTTCTGCGTCCGTTATACCTTTCCGTATCGTAATACTTTTCTACATCTACCAATTTTAATTTATTGATAATTTCTTTCAAGGGGACACCGGTAATTTCTCCGCGCGAAAGAGAGACCATGCGTCCGAAATCTTCATTGATTATCATGTCCACAGCGGCAATACCAAACCATCGGGCCATCAGGCGATCGCGGGCGGAAGGTGTTCCGCCGCGCTGGAGATGGCTCAGGACTATGTGGCGTGATTCAAACCCGGTTTTGCGTTGAATTTCAGCGGCAACGTAACTGGCAATTCCGCCTATTGATTCATGTCCGAAATCGTCAACGTGACAATCCTTAATGAATTCCTGACCTCCTGCGGGCTTGGCCGCTTCGGCAACCACAATAATGGAATAGTTGATTTCCCGGCCATGCCGCTGCCGCAAAAGCTCACAGACACGTTCCATCTCGAAAGGATATTCCGGAATCAGAATAATATACGCACCGCTGCATTCGCCGCCGTGGAGAGCAAGCCAGCCGGCATGGCGTCCCATTGTTTCCACAACAAAAATACGGCCATGGGAACCGGCGGTTGTTCTCAGCCGGTCGATTTCCTCCATGATGACGTTAACCGCCGTGTCAAAACCGAGCGAATATTCGGTTCCCGTGAGATCGTTATCGATGGTTTTAGGGATACCCACTGTCTTGATACCCAGTTTATGTAATTTATAGGCAACACCAAGGGTATCTTCACCGCCGATAACAACAAGCGCATCAATTCCCAGTTTTTTGATATTATCAATCAGCTTTGCCGAACGGTCGTTTTGGGGATTAAATGGATTTGTCCGTGATGTTCCCAGATTTGTCCCCCCGTAGCGATCCCATGACCGGACAACCTCTTCGTCTAAATGTTTGATGTACTTTTCGCAGCTTTTCGGATCGTCGGGATCAACCTCAATGATGCCCTTCCAGCCTTGCATAATGCCCAGAACTTCAAAAGAAATAGAACGATTCTCCGCAATTCTTGGATCAAGCGCGCTTTTCGTTACCCACTTCACTGCGCCATTGAGCCCCGGGCAGTCTCCTCCGCCTGTCAATATGGCTATTTTCATTTTCATAATTTTCTCCCCTCCCTGCGTCGTGGGATTTTTAAATGCAATGACAATTTTATTTTCTGAATTCCCCCGGCACGCGTGACCTCGTGTGACCTCGCGCCACCTCGTGTGACCTTCAGGTTATTCGCCGGGCTACGGGCTTTAAACCAAGCCTATGTAGCGTGTGGTTATGAGTAAAAGGGCTAACCCATCTCCAGAAGAATTTTGTTTAGCTCTTTTAGCTCGTCCCGTAGTTCGGCGGCTTTTTCAAATTCCATATTTTTCGCCGCCTGCTTCATTTCTTTCGTAAGCTTGGCAATCAACTCCGGCAAATCTTCTTCTTTGTCCGGAATTATTTTGCTTTTCGGCGCTATCGGCACCGTCATGTAATCAGCTTCATAAATTGAGCTTAAAACATTGCTGATCGACTTTTTAATCGACTCCGGCGTGATATCATTTTCTTCATTATATTTACGCTGAATAATACGCCTTCTTTTAGTTTCATCAAGACAAGCCTGAATAGCTTTGGTAATCTTATCCGCATACATGATGACCTTACCGGAGATATTACGCGCAGCGCGGCCGCTCGTCTGAATAAGAGAGCGCTCCGAGCGCAAAAATCCTTCTTTGTCGGCATCGAGAATTGCTACCAGCGATACTTCGGGAATGTCCAATCCTTCACGCAAAAGGTTCACTCCGATGAGAACATCGAATTCTCCCCGGCGCAAATCCCGGATGATTTCCACCCTCTCCAATGTATGTATATCGGAATGAAGATAGCGCACTTTAATATTTAAGCCCGCGTAGTAATCAGTTAAATTCTCCGCCATCCTTTTGGTCAGCGTCGTCACCAGCACTCGTTCTTTCTTCTTAATTCTCAGTCTGATTTCTTCGAGCAAATCGTCAACCTGATGCTTTGCCGGTTTTACTTCAATCTCGGGGTCCATCAATCCCGTCGGACGGATGATTTGCTCCACTCTTTTACCATTCGTTTTTTGCAATTCATAAACAGCGGGGGTTGCGGAAATATAAAGCCTTTGGTTGTCTAATGCTTCATATTCGTCAAAACGTAAAGGCCGGTTATCCAATGCGGAAGGCAGACGGAAGCCATATTTAACCAGCGTTTCTTTGCGCGACCGATCACCACGGTACATACCACCCAATTGCGGCAAAGTGGCATGGCTCTCATCAATAATAATGAGGGCGTCTTG
>MGQN01000022.1:38163-46921 GCA_001797845.1 Deltaproteobacteria bacterium RBG_16_44_11
AATTTTCTATGCCCTGGCAGTAGCCCATCTCCTCCATCATTTCCAGATCAAAATTAGTGCGCTGCTCCAGGCGCTGCGCTTCCAGCAGTTTGTTTTGTTCTCTGTATTCAGCCAGCGTCAGCGCCAGTTCCGCCCGTATATCGGCCGTCGCCCTTTTCAGATTATCCTGCGTGGTCACATAGTGGCGGCCCGGATAAATTGCCGTTTTGTTAACGGCTCCTAATTTTTTGCCGCGCAACGGATCAATAAGTGTCATTGCTTCGATGGTATCGCCGAAAAATTCCACCCGCAGTGCCTGCTCGTCTTCGTAAGGAGGAAATATTTCCACTACATCGCCGCGCACGCGAAAAGTGCCGCGATGGAAATCAATGTCATTGCGCTCATATTGAATTTCCACCAGCCGGTGTAAAAGTTCTTCCCGAGGAAAATCTTTGCCCACTTCCAGTTGCACCAGCATCCCCAGATATGCTTCGGGCGAGCCCAAACCATAAATACAGGATACACTGGCCACAATAATGACGTCACGCCGGGTCAAAAGCGAATGTGTGGCCGCATGGCGCAGTTTATCAATCTCTTCATTGATGGCCGAATCTTTTTCGATATAGGTATCAGTCGTGGGCAGATAGGCTTCCGGCTGGTAGTAATCATAATAACTGACAAAATATTCCACAGCATTTTGAGGGAAAAGGCCCTTGAATTCTTCATACAGTTGTGCCGCCAGTGTTTTGTTATGCGCGATAATCAATGCCGGACGCTGCACGCGTTCGATTACATTGGCAATCGTAAAAGTTTTACCGGAACCGGTAACGCCCAGAAGCACCTGATGCTCTTTTCCTTCTTCCAAGCCTTTTACCAAATTGGAAATTGCCTGCGGCTGGTCTCCCGCCGGGACAAAATCAGTTATCATCGAAAATTTTTCCATACTGTTCATCACAAATAAAACAATATTTAGTGTCATTGCCTGGCCTGACCAGGCAATCCAGTTAACGTATTATCATTTCTCTATCTCAAGAATAAAGTCATTTGCAAGGTCACGCCACTCAGGATTTACTTTCTCAATAAGCTCTAATTTCCATTTTTTAGTCCACCTCTACGGCCGGGCAATGACAAATTAAAATAGCACAGTTTACCAACACACCATAATTGAGTATTCACAATTTACAGGGCTGTTCAAAAATGTCCCCCTACATACACGGGGCGCGGCAGATGCAAGGCCCCCAAACCTTACATATACCAATTTGATTTCATCAGGCTACCACGACGGCGATGATTACCTTCTTACGTTTTTTACCTTTTCAGGGCTGTTCAAAACGGCCCAGATACGCGACGCGCAAGGCCTTCGGAGTGAGACGTATTTTGGATATACGTCGCAGCGACGAAAGGCCGAAGCGCAACAAAGTAGATGAGTTGTTTTCAGCAACCCGCTCACAGGAACAGCACCGGTTCCCGCAGTATTGCCTCCCTCGCCCGATAAGCGCACGCGGCAATTTCCGGATATGTATCTTTGAGCGCGGCGATCTGCCGCAGATTATCCGCCGTGCGCAAAACCAGTGTAGCCATATCGCCTTCGGCAATCCCTGTTATCTTAATCACCGTATCCCAACCCCTTCCCTGCGCCCAGTAATACATGGCCATACCCGCTGAAGGATAAAGTTTGGCGCTGGCAAACCCCGCCTTTTCAAGACGGTGTGCCAACGGCCGTACTGTTAATAATATTTTCTTCAGCGCCTGTGTTAGTTTCGGCGGCATATCTTTTACGGGAAGCTTTATTTCATCGTCACGATCATAGGCGAAAACAGCAACAAGCGCAGCCAGTATTCTTTCATTTTCTTCCGGAAAGGCATTTTCGCGCAGACACTGCGCCACCAACAACGGGTGATCCAAGCGCAGGCGGGAAGCCCAATGTCCGTCGCCCGTGAGTTTTCCCGTGTCATCAACAAATCCTTCTTTCTGTAAAAATTTCAAGTGGCGCGAAAAATCTTCCCAGAGATATCTGGCGGCAGAAGTTGACTGCTTACCTTCTGTATTTTGCTGATAGGCCGCAAGCGACCTATCGAATATCTTCCGGACATCTTCCGGCGTTTGCGATAAGAGCAAATTTAAAACCATCGCGAAATCATTTTTCAACCGGCTTAGAATGTCCTCAGGCGCGGCAAAAAGTAAACGGCGGATATGGTTCAAATCCATAAATCTGCCGCTGACCGCCAGCATGAAACCGATTTTATCTTGACCACGGCGTCCCGCCCGGCCGGTCATCTGACGAAATTCTGTTGCTGAAAGCTGTTGAAAATCATGACCATTGAACAGATCGGAATTAAAAAGCACGATGGTGCGCGCCGGAAAATTTACGCCGGCAGCAATTGTCGATGTGGCGAAAATTACGCGCAGGTGTCCCCGATTCATCATTTCTTCCACCAGGAGTTTCCAGGCCGGTAATTGTCCGCCATGATGCGCGGCCAGTCCCGCCGCTCTCAGCGCTTTTAACTGACGGTGATTTTCCAATGAGGGGAAACGATCCAGAAGCTCATATAACGCATCATCGAATTCGGAAGAGTTTGCCAACGGCGGAAGCGCCGCGCGCGCGTTAAGAGCCGCATCACATTCGGCACGCGCTTTCAAAAAAAAGATGGCCGGCAGAAGGTTGAATCTTTCCAATACCCGGATAATGCCGCCGTAATCCGGCATACGTCTGCCCCCATCTTTTTGCATGCATTCAAAAACCGGTTTGGCAACTTTTTTCCCTTCTAGAAACGGATAAATACAGCCGGATGGATGCAGGAATAGAGGATACAGCGGCACAGGGCGGTTTTCTTCCCGGACCACTGTGCACGGTTTTTTTCGGATGGACTCAAGCCATCGGGCAATTTGCTCGCCGTTACCAATGGTCGCCGATAAAAGCAGCAGATTCACCCGCACCGGAAGGTAAATCATGATTTCTTCCCAGACCACGCCGCGATCGGCATCGCCCAGAAAATGCGCTTCATCCAGAATGATCAAATCGCAATTCAGATCAAAGCCCTGATGCATGGCATCGTAGAGCTGATTACGTAGTATTTCCGTGGTGCCGACGATAATCGGCGCTGCGGTATTCTCTTTGGTATCTCCCGTGATAATACCGACATTTTTCGGATCAAAATGCAGGCCGAATTCCACCCATTTGGAATTGGAAAGAGCTTTCAGGGGCGAGGCGTACCAGGCACGCCCTCCATTTTCCATCACGGATAAAATGGCTTCCCGCGCTATCCAGGTCTTGCCGGAACCAGTAGGCGCGATCACCAGGCAATCATTTTGCTTGATGGCGTCAAGAGCTTTGAGTTGAAATTCATCAGGCACAAAAGGCGCGGGATATGGTTTCCCGATCTGCGCCAGAACGCTTTTGAGCTGGGGCGCGATTTCCGGATTCATATGCGTAAAAGGCTTTTTCCTATCGGATTTATGGCCGGTAAATTGGCGTTTGCTTTTATATGTTTTGCTTTTACGTCTAATTTTTGATTGCATTATATTTTTGTTTTACCACAAACCACATTAATGGTAAAGGATGCGCCTGACGGCTATGTAAAAAATCCATATGCTTCGTTGCGCCGCATACACCGCCACTGCGGCGTACGTAAAAAGTACGCCTCGTTCCGCTGTCTTTGCGCGCCTTGCCTTTGAAATTTTTACAAAGCCGTTATCAACATTTCTCAGGAAGTCTTAAAGTTTTTTGAGAGAGTTTTTTAATGAAAATGAACAAAGAAAAAATTTTCTGGGGTTGGTATATCGTCGCGGGCGCATTTTTTGTAATGGCGGTAAATTACGGTGCCCGCTATTGTTTTGGTATTTTTGTCAAACCATTGTCTATTGAATACGGCTGGTCGCGTTCAGTAATATCTATGGCCGCGACAATTAATATGATCGTTTATTCAATAGGCGCTATTTTTGTCGGCCGTATGCTGGATAGAATTGCCCCGCGCTGGATTATAACCGCGGGAGCCGCAATTGCCGCGACAGGGTATATTTTAACCGGTTTCGCTAATACTCCTGTCAGTTTATATTTAACTTACGGTTTACTTGTCGGCCTGGGTGCAACGGGCATGGGTGTTGTTGTATGCAGCTCTTCCGTCGGCAAGTGGTTCATCAAAAAACGGGGAATGGCCATCGGCATTGCCACCATGGGTATTAGTTTTGGAACGATGACTCTTACCCCTCTGTCCGGCTATATCGGTAAATATTTCAGCTTGAGACTTGGACTGGTTATCCTGGGAATCATCACATTACTTGTTGGAATCGTAATATCTCAAATATTGATGCGCAAAACACAGCCGGAAGCATATGGTATTCTGCCCGACGGTGATAAAACACCTCTGCCCGGTCAAATTCCGGTTGTTCCTGCTATAACTCCAGTCTCCACTCGAACTATGTTTCGTGATTTACGCTTCTGGACCATTGCCGTCAGCCATGGCTTAACCGTCATGGTGATCATGTCTATCTTTGTTCACCAGGTCGCTTATGCTATCGACAACAACATCGACAGCATTGCCGCGGCCACGTCTCTTGCCGTTATCAGTATAACTGGATTTTTTGGGCAGTTTTTCTTTGGCTGGCTTTCCGACCGTTTACACGATCCAAAATACGCTTATTTTCTGGGCATAATTTTTCTGCTTATGGGTGTGATTCTACTTTATAACACGCATAGTGTCGGCAGCCTTTATTTATACGCCGTTATTTACGGTTTCGGTTACGGCTGTCTTGCCCCTATTCTGCCTATTCTCGCCGCCGATCGTTTTGGCCGTCATGTTCTTGGTTCGATTTACGGCCTGCTCACATTTTTTATCGGTGTCGGTGGAAGTATCGGACCTATTTTGGGAGGCATTATTTATGATAATTTTGGATCATACCACTATTTATGGATCATCAATATTGCGGTATTAACTACTATCTCCATAGTTATCCTGACCTTAAAAAAAGGTAACCCGTATAAATCCGCCCCACCTTCCGGTTAAATACTTTATTCTATTGTCCCTGAATATTTAACGTTTTATTCAATATTTAGAAACTATTTCTTATCATCAGCTAAAAAATACTAATGACAACAATCTAATATTATATAATTATATCTTATACTTATAATTATTTGCTGACTGTCGGATATGTTTGGCATGTTTCTTTCATATAAAATTATCCAAAGACCGATTTCAACAGCATGTATATAAGGAGGATTGCGGTTATGAAAAAAACAATACAAACAATACTTTTAGCGGCTTTTGTACTTTTTACCACGGCGTCTTTCTGCTACGCGGAATTTAGCGTTACAGGAAATAATGCTTTTCCTTTCTTTCATCTGGGTTGTTTAATAATCGGCGGGCTAATCATTGTTTCGCTAAAGAAAAAATATTCCAGATTATACTTGAGCGAAGCTATCGGATCATTTGCCCTGTATACTGTTCTGGTTGCTCTTTTTACCGTACCGGTAGTTGACGCTTTAAAAACTTTTATAAACTAACCCCTCTCCTTCTAAGCTATAACCGTAAAAACCCCGTTTAAACTCTGGCGGGGTTTTTATTAATGAGACTCAAATTTCAGGAACGCAGTGAACAACCTAAAGGTCACACGCTGAAATTTGTTAGTCGAATTATCCCGCAAAGCGAAGCGACGCGGGATTACCGACACCATTTATAGTGATTTAAGTCATTCAGAATGTTTCTATGAATCAGCATCAATCAGCTCGGTCAAACGCCGGGAAACCGATTCGGCGAACTTTTGCAGAAGGTCTGTTTCCATATCAGGTTCATAACGATCCGCTGCGGCATCACCATTATTCCAGCTTCCCACAATTTCGTCGTTCACTTTAAACGGAACCAACGCTAACGACTTAACAAAATATTTATTTCTCGAAGGCAAGAGCTTGTAGTATGGCTGTAAATCTTTATTGACTAAAACGGGCTTAATTCCTGGGGGAAGAATCTGGCTGAAGAGTTCCGGCGTGATTACACTAAGTCTGTTTTTTAAAATATTCGAAGATTTTATTGCCGCGATAATGGGCGCGCCTTTTTTGGTATTCATTAGAGTTAGCCAAACAAAAGGGACTTTAAATTCATTTTCTATTCCCGTAAACAGCGTTTCAAAAAAACCGGCGATATCCCGGGAAGCGGGCAGTTTTACCTCTATCCTATTGAATCGTTCGGCAATTTCTTCATTGCCGCGCTTAATTTCTTCTTCCTTGTTCATTTACAATTTCCTTTACCACTCGGCAAAAATAATAACATGATCGGAAGGCTTTTGTGCCAATCTGGATTCTAAATCAATAATGCAGCTTTTCGATTTTATGGCCAATGATTTTGTCGCCAGGATATGATCCACACGCCAGCCCATATTTCGACTTACGGAATCCCTAACCCGATAATCAAAAAAAGTGTACTGCCCCGGTTCATCCGGATGATGCTGCCGGAAGATATCCACCAAACCCCAGGATTTAAGTTCTCCATAAGCTTTCCATACTTCCGGATTAAAAGAAACATGCCCGAAAATTCTTTTCGGATCATGCACGTCGATATTTTCCGGGGCAACATTAAAGTCACCGCATAATATCAGCTTATCCTGAGTCTGAAAATTATTCTGGAGATATTTTTTCAAACGTCCCAGCCAGGCTAGTTTGTAAGCAAACTGCGGACTTTCCACTTCCTGTCCCTGCGGAATATAAACGTTTAAAATAATCAAGTCGTTAAAATGCGCAATCACCAGGCGGTCAGGATCTTCAGGCTCACTATTCAGGCCAAAATTTACTTTTTGCGGTTTTTGCTTAGAGGCAATAGCCACACCATTGTATTGTTTGCTACCTTTGAATACTACTTGATACTCTAATGCTTCAAATTCTGCCGCGGGAAACTTGGCGTCTTCAACTTTTGTTTCCTGTATGCAGAAATAATCGGGTTTATTTTTCTGAAGCCAGGGCAAAACAATATGCAGGCGGGAGCGGATGGAATTTACGTTATAACTGGCTATTTTCAAATTAAATACCCTTCAGTAATTATAACAAATCAAATTCTTTTTGCATTTTTTTAAAACGATTTTTGGCAAAGGCCATTCCCAGTGCCGGAGATAGGCGGTTCAACCACCATAATAATTTCCAGAAAGACGGCACAATAATTATCGCCCTGTTTTTTGCAACTGCGTTTAACGCTTTTTTGGCAAGCACATCAGGTGCCATCGGTTTTAATTCTTCCCACATTTCGCAAAGTTTTTCTTGGGGAATATTCATGTTTATTTTGCCGTATTTGCCGCCTTCCAGAATTGGCGTACGAATAACACCGGGACAGATTACGCTGACGCGTATTCCCATATGGGCTGCTTCTGTGCGCAGTGATAGCGAAAGTCCTACTACGGCATGCTTGGTTGCCGCATAGGCTACATTTACCGGGTTAGGCATAAGCCCCGCCATGGAAGCCGTATTGACAATGTGTCCGAAGCCCTGCTCAATCATGATAAAGTATGCCGCCTGGATTCCATTGACTACACCGCGAAGATTGATATCGATAATTTTGTTCCAGTCGGAAATTGTGTAATGATTAGCGGTGCAGCCGATTGCTATTCCCGCATTATTGAAGATATAATCCAGCCTTCCTGTGCGATCAAAGGTCTCCTGTACCAACCTCTCCATCGCGGGAAAATCCGTTACGTCGAGGTTTACAGCCTTAGCCTTACCGCCCGAATCTCGGATTTCTGAGGCGACATCTTCTGCCATTTCAATTTGAAGATCAGCCAACACCACCTCACAACCACGTCTGGCCAACTCTTGCGCCAGGGCTTTACCAATGCCTGAAGCTCCTCCGGTGACGATGGCTGTAGCACCGCCATAAATTCTAATTTTTTTATTTAATTCCAAAATATTCCCTCCAGGCATTAATGACTAATTTCAAAATTCCGGATTTTAATAAGAGTATTATTTTCCCCCATAGTTTGTCAATGAATTACATGTATTTGTAATCTCTGATTACTATACCCTTTAACCTGCTATGATTTTCGTTGACATGAGCATAGCGTTACCCTATAAACATCAATACTTCATCTTATAATAATAAGGAGATATCGTTATGAAAAAAACATACATTATTTTTACGGTATTATCATTTTTTGCTCTCTCGATTTTAGGCTGTGGCGGTGATGATTCGTCCAAAATTAAGGTAGGCCTCATTGCCGAATTGACTGGTGATATCCCAGCCGTTGGAGCTTCCTGTAAAAACGCGGCCAAAATGGCTGTTGCCGAAATTAATGATGCCGGAGGTTTTCAGCTCGGCGAAAAAAAATATAAAGTAGACTTAATTATTGAAGATAATGCCGGCAAGGCCGATCAATCCGCCTCCTCCGCGCAGAAACTCATCACCCAAAAAAAAGTAGTGGCAATAGTGGGGCCGAATGCCAGCCGTTATGTCCTGCCCGCCGCGGAAATTGCCGAAACGAGTAATGTTGTCCTCATTACACCCTGGTCAACAGCGCCGAAAGCTACTCTTGATTCCAAAACAGGCGCATCTAAAAAATATGTCTTTCGTTCCTGTTTTATCGACCCTTTTCAGGGTCAGGTTTTAGCCAAGTTCACTCTGGATAATCTTAAATTAAAAAAAGCCGCCGTGCTCTATGATGTGGCTTCGGAATATAACAAGGGTATTGCTGAGATTTTTAAAGAAGTTTTCGAGAAGAACGGTGGTAAAATAGTCGCCTTTGAAACCTACACCACCAATGACAAAGATTTCTCATCACAATTGACGAAAATCAAGAAAGCGGC
>MGQN01000022.1:46932-59724 GCA_001797845.1 Deltaproteobacteria bacterium RBG_16_44_11
TATTTCTTCCCAATTATTACAGCGAAGTCCCACTGCAAATCCAACAGGCCAAGCGTTTAGGCATAAAAATTCCTTTTATCGGCAGTGATTCGTGGGGCAGTGAAGAATTATTAAAACTCTGCGGCAATGATTGCAACGGTTTCTATTTTAGTACTCACTATGCCGCCGACGCCGCAACACCGGTAACAAAAATATTCATTGAAAATTATAAATCTAAATATGGAAGCACACCCGATGATGTGGCCGCTTTGACCTATGATTCCTTCGGCCTGCTCTGGCAGGCATTGAAAAGCTCCGGTAAAAACGACCGTAAGGCCGTGCGTGACGCTCTGGCTAAAATTCCGAAATACGAAGGCGTGACCGGCACGATGCAATTTAAAGAAGGCTCCGGCGATCCGATTAAGAGTGCTGTTATTCTGAAGATTACAGACGGAAAATTTACATGGTTTGCCAACGCCAAACCGTATTAGCAGCATATAAACCAGCACTCTTTTTCAAGTCCCCCTTTTACTTGTGCCCTTCAGGGTATAAAGGGGGATGACCTAAAGGTTATGCGTTAAGGGGAATTTTACTAGTTTCATAAAATCCTCCCCGACCCTCCTTTATATAAGAAGGGAGTAATAAGGAGTCTTTATAATCTCAACTCTATGGCCTATATCTTCCAGCAAATCCTCAACGCCCTGCAACTGGGAAGCATTTATGCATTAATCGCCCTTGGCTACACCATGGTTTACGGCATTCTAACCATGATTAACTTCGCGCACGGCGATTTATTTATGGTCGGCGCTTTCTTCTGTTTTCTTATCGCCGTTTATCTTAAATTATCCTTTGTTCCTACGCTTCTTTTATCCGTGCTGGGAGTTGCCTGCCTAGGCGTCGTCATCGAGCGGCTCGCCTACAAACCTCTGCGCAACGCTCCGCGCGTGTCGGCTATTATCACCGCTCTGGGTGTCGGGCTTTTTCTGGAAAACTTCACTTTAGCGTTAAGCCCTTATCCCAAACATATCCCCGCGCTGATTGCCGACAAAACATGGTTAATAGGCAGCGTTTCTATTTCCTCTCTGCAAATTATTATCATTGCCTTATCGCTTTCACTGATGTTGGTTTTGGATTTTATTGTTCAGCGGACAAAAGCAGGTATGGCGATGCGCGCCATTTCCTGGGACAAAACAGTTGTGCCCCTGATGGGCGTACCCGTAAATAAAATCATTTCTCTAACCTTCGCCATCGGAACTGGCTTGGGCGGTGCGGCCGGCATGATGTATGGGCTGGCCTACCCGGTGATCGATCCTTACATGGGCATTATGGTCGGTTGGAAAGCTTTTATTTCAGCCGTTGTCGGCGGCATCGGTAATATCCGCGGCGCTATGATCGGCGGGTTTATTCTCGGTTCTGTGGAAATTATGGTCGCGGCATTTTTACCCTCCACTTACCGTGATTTTGTGGCTTTTACTCTGCTCCTTATTTTGCTTATTTTCCGGCCTTATGGAATCTTAGGCAAACCTAATCCGCAAAAGGTGTAATCGTGCCGAAACTAAAAGCCGTATATCAAACTCTACTCAATAAATGGTACGCCGTAATTGCGCATAGATTTTTCTGGCCGTTTTTCCTTATCGCGGGCTTGCTTTTTTCTATCGCTGCGTCGAGCTTTGACCTTATAGACTTATATGTACAGCTGATCTTAATTTACGTGGGAATCAACATCATCCTCACGATTAGTCTCAATTTGATTAACGGCTACATGGGTGAATTTTCCATTGGTCATGCCGGTTTCATGGCGATTGGGGCTTACATCGCTTCGCTTTTAACCGTAAATATTTTCCCGCCGTCAGCAATAAATTTTCTTTTCCCGGTAGCGGTTTTGGCCGGTGGACTAGGAGCCGCACTTATCGGACTTCTCGTAGCCGTACCGTCTTTTAAAACACGAGGTGATTATCTGGCGATTGTTACGCTTGCCTTCGGTATGATTGTTAAATCCGGTATTGAAAATATAGAAGCAATAGGCGGGCCGCGCGGTTTTTTAGGTATGGAGAAGCTCACCACCCTTCCCTGGGTTTTTTTCTGGACGGTTTTATCGGTGTGGGTTATCCGCAATCTGGTTTATTCCAACTTCGGAAGAGGAGTTCTTTCGATTCGCGAAGACGAAATCGCCAGCGACTTGATGAGCGTAAACACGCGACAGGTGAAGGTCATTGTTTTTGTCGTTTCCTCATTTTTTGCCGGAATAGCCGGCGGATTATTCGCTCACGCGCTCCAATATATCAATCCGCGAATGTTCGATATCCTTAAATCCACCGATATTTTGATCATGGTTTATCTGGGCGGTATCGCTTCCATTGCGGGCTCGATTATCGGCGCTGTAATTTACACCATCTTGCTGGAAGTATTGCGACCGCTAGGCATCTGGCGAATGGTCTTCATGCCGCTGATGCTTGTGCTTTTAATGATTTACCGCCCCCGCGGCATTATGGGTCTGAGGGAAGCACGCCTGTTTGTACCTTTGCGTGATTTACTCGCGGTGAAGTTTTGGAAGCAAAAGAAAAAGGAGGCTGACGATGCCCCTGCTTGAGATTAGAAATCTTACCCATCGTTTTGAGGGATTATGCGCTGTTTCCGATTTCAACTTTACACTCGCGTCAAACGAGCTAGTCGGCATTATCGGGCCCAACGGCGCGGGAAAAACAACTGTCTTTAATTTGATTACCGGCGTCTACCGTGCCACGGAAGGCAGTATCTATTTTACCGGAAATGAACTTGTCGGCAGGACTCCGCACCAGATAACTAAATTGGGCATCGCCCGCACCTTCCAGAATATTCGCCTGTTTAAAGAGCTGACTGTATTGGACAATGTGCGCATCGCGCGCTACGGACAGGCAATTTACAGTCCGATGGAAGCACTTCTGCATATAGGGCGTTACAATGCTGAAGAAAAAAGAATCACTGATCACGCAATGGAACTGTTATCAATTTTCAAGCTGGATGACGCGGCCAATGAACGATCAAAAAACCTTCCCTACGGTTTGCAACGCAAGCTGGAAATCGCGCGGGCGCTGGCGACAGACCCCCAACTGCTGCTTCTCGATGAACCAGCCGCGGGAATGAATCCCAACGAAATTAAACAGCTCATGGAATTTATCGGGTGGATCAGAAAAACTTTTCAGGTAACTATTATTCTCATCGAACATCAGATGCGGCTGGTGATGGGCATTTGTGAACGGCTGATGGTTCTCGATTTCGGCGCAACAATCGCGGAAGGCCTGCCCGCGCAAATTCAGAATAATGTGAAAGTAATGGAAGCCTATCTGGGTAAGGAACTGGTGAAATAATGCGAGGTAATTTGCTTCTTTCCGTGTGCAATTTGAATGTCACGTATGGCAGCATCAATGCCGTTAAGGGCGTTTCCTTTGATGTTGACCAGGGTGAGATTGTTACTCTCATCGGAGCAAACGGCGCGGGAAAATCTTCCATCCTCAGAACCATATCGGGCATTATTCCTTACCAGGGAAGCATCAGCTATAAGGGCAATGATTTGAAGCAGATTGCCGCCGATACAATTGTAGACAGGGGAATTGCTCAGGTTCCGGAAGGCCGCGGCATATTCGGCAATCTGACCGTGCTGGAGAATCTGAAATTAGCCACATGGCAGAGAAAAGACAAAAACAAAATTGCTCGCGATTATGAACGTGTTTTTGCTCTATTTCCCCGGCTTCGCGAACGAAAGCGACAGTTGGGCGGCATGCTTTCGGGTGGCGAGCAACAGATGCTGGCTGTGGGCCGCGCGCTGATGAGCGATGCAGAATTGCTCTTATTAGATGAGCCTTCGATGGGTTTATCGCCTGTTTTGGTACGCGATATTTTTCTGATTCTTGTGGAAATAAATAAGGCCGGAAAAACTATTCTTTTGGTCGAACAAAATGCCAATATGTCTTTGCATATCGCCTCCCGCGGCTACGTTCTGGAAACAGGAAAAATTGTTCTTACAGGCAGCGGCAAAGAGTTAATGGGAAACCCCAGGGTTAAAGAAGCATACCTGGGAGGGTAAACAGTACCTAATAATTGGATAAGATACAGGAACTCAAAGGTAAAGCGTAGTGTTGTGTGCGAAGCGTCAGTCCGGCGAATGCTGGAACCGGCGCATGCCGGGGCAGCATACCTTGGGAGATAAATTTAGATTAATTCCTTCAATAGTCCTGGATTCCCGCCTGCGCGGGAATGACATGGTTTTTATGTTCTAAAGTTGACAATGACATGCGGTACCTTAATCACTCAGAATCTCTATCACCAATAACTTATCGTATTTATTACTAATTATTGGTAATTCTTTTTCTTCGACTCGCCCTATTATTTTCAATTGAGTTATAAAATCTTTCACTTTTTGCGTTTTGATTTCGGCGCTTATAACAACTTTACCTGCCGATGTCTGCTTGACAATATTTTTTGCTTCATATTTAGTCAGAAGCTTTTCAACTTCGCCGACGGCGGTATTAATATTTGCAACATGCACAGATATAGTGGGCTTCGGAATCATGCTTTGTACTTCCGGCGCCCTGTTCTCTTTCATTGCTGCGTCTGAAGTATATCCTTCTCTTTTTCTTTCTATCGAAGCGTATGGAGGCACAGCAACTTGTTCTGCTTCTGCCTTTTTTGCGGGGATAGATGCCAGTTTTGCTCTTCCTTTATCGGCAGAGACATCTGCCTTCATGACTTTGGCCATATCGGCGGCTCCCGCACTTATGTTCTTTTGGGGTATTTCCTTTTTTGGTTCCTTGATTTTCGGCGCTGCAACACCGGAAAATGCATCATATATATCCGCTTTTTCATCTCGTGTATCTTTTCTGGAAGCAACTTTTTCCTTTGTCACAGTTGTCGTGACAGCCTCAGACGCCTTTTCAGTTTGTTGAGGAATCGGCTCTTTTCCGGCTTCCATGACCGGCGTCGGCGCTTGCGGCGGTAAAACCTCTTTCATCTGCTCATCGCCTGCCCGGTAAATATAAACGGCGATTACAACAATAAATATCGTGGCGAATACCTGAACGGGAACCTTTATCCGCAAAGGATAAAACCATTTTTGAGTAAAGCTTTTCTTTTTTGCATCTTCGCGCACTCTGGCCATTATTTTTTGCTTGAACCAAGGCGGCGGCTCCACTTCCGCAAGGCCATCTACAAGCCTTCCTGTCTTTTGCAGTTGGGCTAACGCCTTTGCGCAACTTGGACAAGACTTCAGATGCTCTTCAACCGCTCGCTTATCTGCGGGAGATAGCAAATTATCCAAATACAAAGGCAGGCTATTTTCGATATCTTTGCAGTTCATCATAAATCACCAATTACTTTTACCAGACAATCCTTGAGCGCGTTTCTGGCGCGGGAAAGTCTGGATTTAACCGTCCCCTCGGGTATTTTCAAAATATCTTTTATCTCTTCATAAGAAAAACCCTGTATGTCTCTGAGCACCAGAACTTCTCTATATTCTTCATCAAGGGAAGTTATGCATTTTTGCACCTGCGCTTCCCTTTCCCGTTTTTCCATTTGCGCACCCGGGTTTGCATCATTTGCAGAAGATTGACACATTACTCCTTCTATTTTCATCTCTCCGGAATCATCAATGGAAACACCTTCACGTTGAGTTATGTTTCGCAGTTGTTTCAAACGATTCTTAGAATAATTAACGACGATTCTATATAACCATGTAGAAAACTTTGCCTCCGCCTTAAACTTTTTTATAGATTTATAAGCCGCAAGGAATGCCTCCTGAGTAACATCACAGGCTTCGTCATAATCGCCCATCATCCGGTAAGCAATGTTTAACATTTTCTTCTGATGCCTTTCGACCAGAACATCAAAAGCGTCTGTATCGCCCTTCTGGCACAGGACGACATATTCCAGATCTTCATCATTTATTGCTTTTTTACTATCTATTATATTAGACATCCAAAACAACACTTTTGTTCCCCTTGTTTTCGGCCTAGACACACTGGAATTTACTACAATATCACAATAAATTCATGATATTTTTAGACATTATGAATTTGAGTTTTCATTATTAGTGTGATTTAATTCAAAATTATTAAAAAACACCTAAATGTAAGTGTGAATGGACGGTGTTAAATCCTATAAAAATGTAAATTATAGGGGAATATAAGTGATGAAAAGAACATCATTTCTAAATGACTTTCAATTTCTAACGCTATCAGTAGTTATCTTGTTCGTATTATTTATACCAGCAATGATCTACGCGGGGACGTTTTATAATTGGGAAAGAAACGGGGTCGCATCTTTACTCTTGACAATTGCCACTAAAGAACCCCGCAAACCATTATCAGTCTTATCTTTTCTACTTTTACAAAATACTGGATTCCGGCCTTCGCCGGAATGACAGAGGATAGGCTGGATTTCGGGATTACCCTAAAAATCAAGGGCATGAACCCCAAAGCAAGCGGATATTGCTTATCAAAAGCATTGTGCTGTGTTAGAAGAGTGTCATGTCAATCTGGAAACAGAAAAGCAAAATTCTGGTAACCTGCCCCAAGGGCGTCTCGCCTTATTTGAAGATGGAGATCGAAGCCCTGGGATTCCCCGTTCTGGCGGAGCTGGATACGGCAATCCAAACTGAAGGAACTCTCGAAGACACCCTGCTCTTAAATCTACATCTGCGTACCGCCCAGCGAGTTCTCTACGAACTTACGACTTTAAGCGTCAATACACCGGGCAGTCTCTATGGAGAGCTAAATGCTATCCCCTGGGAAACTATCCTTCATGATTCGGGCAAGGCGGCTTACATTTGTGTAACCTCGATTGTCGATAATCCCCTCATTACCGATTCCCGCTTCGTCAACGTCAAGGTCAAAGATGCCATTGTGGATCGGATTCGCGATAAATGCGGCATAAGGCCTGATTCCGGCCCGGATAAAGACAAAGCGGTTATCCACGTTTATTGGAAAAATGATCAGGCTTATGTTTATCTGGACACTTCCGGAGAGCGACTCTCCCTGCGCGGCTACCGCAAAATTCCCCTCGTAGCGCCCATGCAGGAAACATTGGCAGCGGCTCTGATTTTGGCAACAGGCTGGAAGGGCGAAGAAACATTTATCAACCCCATGTGCGGCAGCGGTACCATGGCCATTGAGGCAGCATTTATCGCCCTAAACCGCGCGCCAGGTTTACTGCGGAATAATTACGGCTTTATGTTCATCAAGGGATTCCCGGAAGCTTTTTGGCAGGACCTGCGCAAAAAAGCCAAAGAGAGTACTAAAAAGAAATTACCCGCAAAGATTATCGCAACAGATATTGACAAGAAAGCGGTTCTGGCGGCCAGGCAAAATGCTCAAACCGCCGGAGTTGAGCACTTGATCGAATTTAATACCTGCTCTTATGAAAATACTCTCATCCCGGACGACGGCGGCATAATCATTTTAAATCCCCCTTACGGCGAGCGCATGGACGCAACCAGTGATAAGACAGAATACCGCGGGGGTAAAGAAGATACGACACGAGGACGCAAAATTATAATCCATAAAGCCTCTAACAGAACAAACAAAGCCAGCCGCATCTCATCCGGTGAACTGGCACGGTTGGAAGCGATTTATTCAGGCATTGGTGATTTTTTCAAAAGCATCGGCGGCGGATACCGCGGCTATATTTTCACCGGCAACTTGGGAATGGTCAAGAAAGTTGGTTTGAGGACCAGACAACGCATTATTTTCTATAATGGCGAAATTGAATGCCGCCTGCTGGAATATGAGCTTTATGCAGGCAGCCGCAGGTAATCATGATTGTCAATGCTATTAATCATCCCTGTGCTTGTTTTTCCGTGATATTTTATCTACTGATATCCTCTTGACAACTTTAACCGGGAAAGTTAGAATTTAAAACATTATAAAATTTTTTATTATTAATACTGGGAAGCTTTTCACTTTGAATGGTAACGTTTTTAAAGCAGATAAGATGGCTTGGCGGTTGTTCTAAGCATTTAACACAAATCCGGAATTATGGTTGAATCTGCAAAAATATAATGATTTCTGGTATTTGGCGAAAAGCGACGACTGCTTTACAGGTAATAAAAAATAATTTATTTATTCACATAAAAATATTACGGTAAAAATAAGTGTTATGTCCCTCGAATCATCACATACTTCCCTCACCGCAAAGGATGTTCTTATAAAAAAACTGGGCCGTTACGAAATCCTGTCCGAGTTGGGAAAAGGCGCCATGGGCATAGTCTACAAGGCTGTTGATCCGCTTATAGACCGCACCGTCGCTATCAAGACCATCAACCTCAACTTGTCCGGGGACGAAATCGCCGGTTTCGTAGAACGTTTTAATCGCGAAGCCAAATCTGCCGGACGTCTTAACCACCCCAACATTGTCACCATCTACGATGTGGGCAGGGCCGATGACACCGCTTTTATAGCTATGGAACACCTGGAAGGGCAAGAGTTGAAGCAGATTATCTCCTCCAACCAGACGCTGCAACCGGAGAGGATAGTCGAGATAACCGCCCAGGTCGCCGATGCCCTCGCGTTCGCTCACGACCACGGCGTTGTCCACCGGGACATTAAGCCTGCCAATATCATGGTACTGCACAATGGCGGCGTAAAAATCATGGATTTCGGCATCGCTATGACATCATCGGGCTCCCAAACCCAAGCCGGCACTATTCTCGGTTCACCCAAGTACATGTCGCCGGAACAAGTGTCCGGCGAAACCGTAGACGGTCGCTCCGATATTTTTTCCCTGGGAGCCGTACTGTACGAATTGCTTACCGGCATATCCGTTTTTGGCGGCGAAAACAGCACCCTCACCTCCATCATGTACCAGGTTATGAATGAAATACCGAACTTACCGACGAGTGTCAATCCCTCCCTTCCCGCGGCATTCGACTATATTGTCGCCAGGGCAATGGCGAAGGATCCTGAACACCGCTACCAATCGGCGCGGGAAATGGCCGATGACCTCAGAAACTTTAAGAAGCTGACTATCCCTGCGCCATTATCCTTCACGGCTTTACCTAAGAAAAAGGCTGGTGAACATTCGGGAAGAGATGAAGACGCCACCCTGATAATGAGCACAAATAAACAGCCCGTAATTCCCGGTTGGAGTTGGCAAAAAAAGCTGATAGGCATAGTAATAGCCGTATTTTTTCTAGTAGCCGCGGCACTATTCATCTATGCTCAGCGTGAACCTGCAGAAACGGCCGCCGGTGATAACGAATCAGCAATAGGGAGTAATACTTTGTCACCCACCGTGGAACCGTTGCCTTCCGTTTCAACTGAAGTCAAGGCACTAAAAAGTCAGTCAAAAGGCAAAAAAAAATCGATAATTCCCACTCCCACATCGGCCAATCTCACTTTTACAGTTCTCCCTTGGGGTGAAGTATTCATCGATGGAAAAAGGCTGGGAGCCTCGCCGCCGCTAAAGAGGATCAAGCTCTCTCCCGGCAAACACCAAATCGAGATCAAGAACACTACCTTTTCGCCCTATCGTAAAACAGTACAACTGAAGGCCGGAGAAAACATGAAAATCCGTCATAAATTCAACTAAAGGAGAATTATACCATTTTTAAATCAAAGAAGATATCGAGGCGGCAAGGAGGAGGCGACGAGGCATATAACCTGAAGGTCACGCGTTGTACATACGTTGAGGAAACCGACGACGCTGCCAACAAAGATAGCGCTTTGATTTGGAAGTGGTATTAAACAATTATGCGTTTCTGCCTGATAATCACAATATCCGCAATACTCCTGCTTATCACCATCGGTTGTTCCTCCGGACCGGTCAGATATATCGGACTGGACAAGCTCTCGATGAGCAAAGCAAACCAGGCACTATCGACCGGCATACAAAACTACGAGGATGGTAACTATAAAACCGCGACTAATAACCTGGAAAGTGCACTGGATCTGGGCTTAACTTTCGACAGCGATACCGTGCAAGCGCATAAATACCTGGCCTTCATTCATTGCCTGTCAAACAGGGAAAAGCAATGCCACGATGAATTCAGAAAAGCACTGGATAAGGACAACAACTTCGACCTAGAACCGGCAGAAGCAGGACATCCCCTCTGGGGCCCGGCATTCCGCACGGTAAAGGCTGAACGCAAGAAATAGACTATCTGAGCAGAGCACGTAATTTATGTAATTCGGAGACATAACACTTATTTCCGTTATATATATATTTCTTCAGCAAATACTTAATCATCCTATCTTGACAAAAATGAAGGCGACCCGGTATCATTTTCACTCCCGTGCTTTTCGGCACTCACTAATTAGTGATTTTTTCGATACTCCCAGATCGATGATATCCCACGGCAGGAATTCGTCGAATGATTTTTGACGATAAACATAGAAGTCCGGGTTGATATTTACTTCTTTTAGCGCCTGCGCCCAATTGCCGTCCAGACGCTGTACGGCCAGCAATATTTCCCCAACCCGGCGATCGCCAAGAGAAAGCAGAGCCTGAACATAATTCCACTTCGGAACATCGTGGATAACCTTTACCTGCTTGTCATTTCTGAAAGCATTTACAATCTTTTTAATTTTTTTGGCGACATCATTTATATCGGCCAGCGCGCACCACTGCAAAGGCGTTCGCGGCTTGGGAATAAATTGGTTAATACTAAGCGTAATACGCCGGAATTTTCTTTTGCCTTTGGTATGTTTTAGCGCCGTATGCTGAATTTTCTTCGTTAACTCAATGATGGCGTCAATATCCTGCTCTTCTTCCAAAGGCAAACCAACCATGAAATAAAGACGCAAATTAATTATTTCTTTTTCCATTAACAATTCGGCGGCATGAATTATATCTTCTTCCGTTATGTCCTTTCGTAATATATCTCTCATTTTTTGACTGCCTGCTTCCGGCGCAAGCGCTACCGTTTCAATTCCGACTGCTTTAATAATATCAACTATTTTTTCATTTATTTGATCGATACGCAGCGAGCCGATTCCCGCCTGAGCGTTTTTCCCGATGATGTATTCACATATTTTGATAAGGTCAGGATGTTCCGAAACTGCAGTGCCGACCAAACCAATTTTCTTCTTTGTTTTCAAGCCGTGGTTAATGGAAGCCACAACTTCTTTGTAACTACGGAAACGTGCCGGCCGGTAAACGTGGCTTGCCGCGCAGAAGCGGCAAGCGTGACGGCAGCCCCTGCTTACTTCAATCAAATACATATCCTCCATCTCTGTCTGCGGCGCGCTGATGACTTCTTCCGTACAAAAAATATTTATGTCTTTTATGGAATTGATTTTGATTTTTTCAGGCAATTCGGCGTCACAAGGCTTAACTGCCGATATTTTACTATCGGCTGAATATTTGACATCATAAAGGCTGGGAACATAAATCCCATATAGTTGTTTTTGCAGGGTATTTAGCAAGATCAGGCGATTATGACCAAGGCGGCGGAACTCTTCAAAATAACGGGCAAACTGCGGCAATATTTCTTCCGCTTCACCCAGAATAAGCAAATCAAAAAAATCGGCCACCGGCTCGGGATTGAGCGTCAACGAGATGCCGCCGCCGATTACCAATGGAAAATTATTCGAACGGTCTTTGGCTAAAAGAGGGATATCGGCGTTAGCCAGCATTTTTAAAACATTAGGATAATCGTTTTCGAAGGAAATGGAAAAAGCTAAAATATCAAATTCGGCGATTGACTTTTGGCTCTCGAGGCTAACCATTTCTGCCGCGCCGGAGGCGAATTCGGCCTCGTCATCCGGCAACGGCAGAAATACTCTCTCGCAAAGAAAGGAGGGCTGCTCATTGAATATTTTATAAACTGTTTGGAAGCCCAAATTCGCCATGCCTGTGCGGTAATAATTCGGATAGGCCAGGCATACTGTATTGTATGTGCCCCAAACCTTTTTTACATAACCTGTCTCCCGCTCTAAAAGGCTGATATATTTTTTCTTTAATTTCCAATCCATGTTTTTATCATGGCCTATATCCTGTCATAACTAAGCGTTTTATAAACTTCCCATCATCTCGATAATTCTTAGTCCGCCTGACGGCGCAAAAATGTCGGAATCTCCAGATCCAAACTTTCCGTATCGTCATTAATGCCCATCGTCACGACTTTGGCATTGTTGCGTGTTTTTTCCCGGCGCATAAAAGCGGGGGTAGACAAATCTTCACGCCTAAAACTGCTCAAATGAGTGACATTTTCCGGTGATATTCTTTTCTTTATTAGATTATCATCAAAGCCCGTGGCAATGACAGTGATGCGTATTTCATCCTTCATGTTTTCATCAATGACCGTGCCGAAAATGATATTGGCATCCTCATGCGCTTCCGCCTGAACCAGCGATGAAGCTTCATTGACTTCATAAAGGCTCATATCCGGTCCACCGGTGATGTTGAGCAGAATGCCGTGCGCTCCCTGAATCGTATTATCTTCCAGAAGCGGTGAAGAAATAGCTTTTTGCGCCGCTTCAATAGCACGGTTTTCTCCGCTCGCACAACCGGTACCCATAATGGCCATGCCCATATCGGTCATGATGTTCTTTACATCCGCGAAATCAAGATTAATCAGTCCCGGAACCAAAATCAAATCGGATATTCCCTTGACCGCCTGATAAAGAACATCATCGGCTTTTTTAAACGCTTCCAAAAGCGACAGACTGCGGCCGCCGAGGCTCAAAAGCCGCTGATTGGGAACGACAATCAGAGTATCTACAGAATCACGCAACTGTTCGATGCCTTCTTCCGCCTGCATATTACGCTTCTTGCCTTCAAACTGAAACGGTTTGGTCACTACGGCGACCGTCAACACGCTGCATTCACGGGCAATTTCCGCGA
>MGQN01000022.1:59731-61111 GCA_001797845.1 Deltaproteobacteria bacterium RBG_16_44_11
CGCGGCTCCTGTTCCCGTTCCCCCGCCCAGGCCAGCGGTAATAAAAATCATGTCCGCTCCTTCCAAATACGGCCTTATTTCATCGCGTGATTCCAGCGCCGCCTGCCTGCCGATTTCCGGATTTGATCCGGCTCCCAACCCTTTTGTTATATCCATACCTAATTGAATTTTAACCGGCGCACTCGAAGTGTTCAGTGCCTGCGCGTCTGTATTCGCGTTAACGAAATCAACTCCGCGCAGCGAATATGAAATCATCGTGTTCACGGCGTTTCCGCCGCCGCCGCCTATGCCAACCACCTTGATTTTTGCCGAATTTTCACTGCATACTTCCTTTAATTCAAACATGACCATCCCTTCCTTTCAAAAAAAATCTGAAATCCATTTCTTAATTGATCTTGTCATTTTGCCGAATATATTTGTTTTCTTTCCGTACACAGACTCGCCTTCCAACTGCTTACTGCCGTAAACAATCAATCCGACGCCTACTGTATGCGCCGGAGAATTCACCACATCAGACAAACCTCCCACACCGGTTGGATTCCCTCTGCGCGCCGGCATGTCAAATACCTGTTCGGCAAGTTCATTAATGCCTTGTAAAAGCGAAGTCCCACCGGTCAAAACGACGCCTGCCGCCAGCAAATCTTCAAAACCGGAACGGACAATTTCCTTGGAAGCAAAACTTAATATTTCTTCTATTCTCGGCTCGACAATCCTCCCCAATATCTGCCGCGATACTTCGCGGTCTTCCCGGCCACCAACGCTCGGCACTCTTATTGTTTCTTCCTTGGGAATCATGGAAGTCAAAGCGCACCCATATTTAAGCTTTATTATTTCCGCTTCATTCAATGGCGTGCGTAAGCCGGTAGCGATATCCGAAGTGAGATAATTACCTCCCACAGGCAAAATGGCTGTGTGTTTGATGCTTCCTTCCGCAAAAATAGCAATCGCGGTATTGGCTCCGCCGATATCAATCAAAGCTACACCTAAATCCTTCTCATCAGAGCTAAGCACCGCTTCACTGGCCGCCAATTGCTCCATAACAATGTCATCAATATCCAACCCCACACGGTTGACTGATTTTATAATGTTTTGGATGGAGGAGGATGACGCGGTCACGATATGCACTTTAGCTTCCAGCCGGACACCCGACATACCTATTGGATCTTTAATGCCATCCTGACCGTCGACGACATAATTTTGAGGAAGGATATGTATTATTTCTCTATCTATAGGAACAGCGATAGCCCGTGAAGCTTCAACCGCTCTTTGCACATCATCTTCATCCACTTCTCGTCCTTTAATGGAAACAATTCCCAATGAGTTTTGTCCCTTAACATGACTGCCGGCAATTCCGACATAAACCGAATTGATGCGACATCC
>MGQN01000022.1:61125-69552 GCA_001797845.1 Deltaproteobacteria bacterium RBG_16_44_11
CTTCTTCCACTGCCGTCTTTATTGATTCCACCATGTTATCGATATTGACAACTACGCCTTTTCTCATTTCTTTAGCCGGTGACGTTCCGATGCCGATTATGTCAATGCCGGTTTCGGTAACCTCACCGACAATGGCTGTAGTTTTTGTCGATCCAATATCGAGCCCAACAAGCACATCGCTTTTTCTACCCATCAGCAGTTCACCTCGCTTTTAATTTCACTACCTGTAAATATTTTATATACGATAACGTTTCCCTTTTTCATCGGGCTGTGTTCGCACTACAGTATTTTTTCGCTGTACTGTAATTTTTGATTCATCACATAAATCAAAACACAAATAGCTTTTTTTCAATCCTTTTTTTTCCAGATCAACTATAACTATTTTCAAATTTTTCAGCTTGTTTTCAAAACCTTCCAAACCCAGTTTCAAGTAAAATCCTTTATCAGTAATCACTGACAAGCCGTAAATCTCATCCATGCTAACCTCGGCAATTGAACCTAAATAAGAATACTGCCTGGAATTTGATAACGTTTTCAACAAAATAAGCGCTCTGGAAAACTGTCTGAATTTCGTTTTGCTGTCTTGATCAAATCCGGTAAGGATGGGGAGATCAACTTCATCATTTTTACTTAGTTTCTTAAATACAGTGCCTTCCGTATCCACCAAATAAAAATTATCTGCCTTTTTCAGCAATGCCACCGGATTTCTTTCCTGCAATTCCAGCACAAGTCTGTTGGGCAGCTCTCTGCCAACATAAATATTTCTTACCCATGGATTTTCGCTAACCTTGCTTGTTATCGCACCGGTATTTACGGCTAATAGGTTTTGCGCCGGTTTTATTTGCGCTAGTGTCAGGATGTCTTTTTCTGTTAGTTCTTTCAGGCCCCGCACAGAAGTTTCTTTTATCTCAAAATAGGGACTGCTCAAAAGGTAACTGTAAACATAAATAAATGAACAGCTCAGCGCTGTGATGGAAAACAATAAACAGATAGCTCGAAAAAAATCGCCAAATACGCCGGTAAACCTTCTGCGCAGGCGGAATCTCTTTGCTTTATAGCTTTTTTTCAAAATCACCGGCATTTAATCTTCCCCAATAATTACAACTTCCGGTTCAAGACTTATTCCTTTTTCTTTTTTCACCCTGGTCTGAATAAGCGCGATTAGCTTCAGAATGTCGGAAGCCGTAGCTTTGCCTTTGTTGACGATAAAGTTCGCGTGTTTCAGCGATACTTGCGCATCGCCGCAATTCATGCCTTTCATGCCCAACTCTTCAATAAGCTTCCCGGCTGGTTGCCCCGGCATATTTTTAAAAACCGACCCCGCATTAGGATATTCCAGCGGATGCTTTTCTTTGCGCCACTGAACGATTTCCTGTATTGCCTTCTTGATTTGCTCACATTGTCCTTTTTGCAGACTAAAGTTAGCAGCCAGAATAATCGCCTCCGGCGGCAGACCGGAATTTCTATAGCCGAAAGCTATATGCTGGCGCGGCAGTTCCTTTTTTCCATCTTCCGCGTCAAATAAAAAAACTGAATCGATAACATCTTTCATCTCTTTTCCGTATGCTCCCGCGTTCATGCGGACTGCCCCACCGACACTGCCGGGAATGCCGGCGCAAAATTCCAGACCGGTCAACTCTTCAGCCAAGGACCTATTCACTACTGAAGCCAGCGCCGCTCCGGCTTGAGCGTAAATATAATGCGCCCCTTCCGGCGTATTTGAATAGTCAATCGCGTTGAAACCTTTCATCAGCAAAATTGCCCCCCTGTAACCACCATCGCGCACGATGATGTTGGTCAAGTTTCCCACCGGCAATAAATCTATTCTTTCTTTTCTAAGTCTTTTTATAACCTCTATCAACTGCTCTTCATTCTCAACAATAATTAACGCGTCTGCTTTACCCCCGGCAGAAAGTGACGTGTAACGCGACATCGGCTCATTATATAATATTTTCAACGCGACAATGTCGCTCAAAGCCTCCTTTATTATCTTATCAAGGTTCGCCATTATTGTTTGTTTCCCTTTGCGCCAATTCTTTCAAGAATTCTTCACCGATTTTATAAATGCTTCCGGCGCCCAGCGTAATGACCGTATCTTTCGGTTTGACGGCGCCCAAAAGAAACTCTATCGTCTCTTTTTGTTTCGCGATATATTCCACTTGCGGATGCCCCGTTTGTTTGATTGCCGCCCACAGTGCGGCGGAATTAATCCCGGCAATCGGTTCTTCACTGGCCGGATAAATATCATTGAGTATTAAAATATCCGCATCCGTAAAAGCCTTGGTGAACTCATCGAAAAGAGCCTTTGTCCGCGTAAAGCGATGCGGCTGAAAAACGACGATAATTCTATCCTTCCAAACCTGCCGGGCGGCAGCCAGCGTTTCTTTTATTTCCGTCGGGTGATGGCCATAATCATCGACAACGGTTATATCTGCAACTTTTCCTTTTATTTCCAGACGCCGCTGCACACCGGAAAATTTGATCAATCCTTCTTTAATGATCGTCAAATCCAAATCCAACTCGCGGCAAACAGCTATTGCCGCCAGAGAATTATAAACATTGAACATACCCGGCATATTAAGCTCCACATTTCCACATTGTTTCCCTTTATAGCTAAGAGCGTAAATAGTTTTGCGTCCCATGAATTTTATTTCCCGGGCAGTGTAATCCGCAGGGAGTTCGATGCCGTAAGTAATTATTTTGCGCTTGATTAACGGCAAAATTTCCCGCACATATTCATTATCGCCGCAAATGACTGTACAGCCGTAAAAAGGCACAATATTGGCAAATTTGACAAAAGCATCTTTAATTTCTTTTATGCCCGGATAATAATCAAGGTGTTCGCGGTCAATATTCGTAATGATGGCAATAGTCGGAGACAATTTTAAAAACGACCCGTCGCTTTCGTCCGCTTCCGCTACAATGATTTCACCGTCACCTAATCTGGCATTGCTGCCGATACTGGCCAGTTTTCCTCCGATGACCATAGTCGGATCAAGACCCCCTTCGGCAAGAATCGTGGAAATCATCGATGTGGTCGTTGTCTTTCCGTGGCTGCCGGAAACGGCAACGGAAAATTTCATCTTCAGGAGTTCCGCCAACATCTCCGCGCGCGGAATTACCGGAATATTTTTCCGGTGTGCTTCAACAACTTCCGGATTGTTTTCTTTCACCGCTGTAGAAATTACCACGACATCGGAATTGCAAACATTCTTCGCGTCATGGCCAATAGATAATTTCGCACCTAATTTCTGTAGACGTAAGGTTGTATCGGAGGACTGAGCATCAGATCCGCTTATTGCATATCCAAGGTTAAGAAGGACTTCGGCAATACCGCTCATGCCGATGCCGCCAATGCCGACAAAATGAATACGTTTTACCTTCCTTTGCATTAATCCGGTTTCTTTATCTGTAGCCATTTATTTTTTAATTCCTTCTTTCAACATCTTAAATAAATTTCTAATTTACCTTGCTCATTAATTTCATGCAGGCATCAACGATTTTCGCCGCCGCATTTATATTTCCCAATTTGGCTGATTTTTTTTCCATTTTTATTAATTTTTGTTCATCGTAGAGCAAATTTTCAATTACTCCAAACAACTTACCGCCGCTGAGATCGCGCTCACTAATAATCACGGCCGCGCCGGCTTCCTCCATAGTTTGCGCGTTTTTTGTTTGATGATCGTTAGCCGCCCAGGGATAAGGAATTAATATGGCTGCTTTACCCGAAGCGGTAATTTCCGCAAGTGAGGTGGCTCCGGCACGGCAAATAATTAAATCAGCGCTTTGATATGCCCCGGCCATATCAACAATAAAAGGTAAAACCTTTGCCTTAATACCGGATCTTTTATAAGCTTGCTTGACTTTTTCCATTTGCCTTGCGCCGGTCTGGTGCACTAGATGAATCTTGTTTTTCATTTTTTGTAACTGCGGTAACATATCTACCATAGCTTTATTGATGGCCGTCGCTCCCTGTGAACCGCCGAAGATAAGCAGTTGCCAGAAATCTTTTTTCTTTTTATCAGGCTCTTCTCCCGTGATAAATGCCGCCCGGACAGGATTGCCACTTAGGATAACTTTGTTCTGTTCAAACAATGTTGAGGTTTTTGCGTATGTAATAACAATTTTATTCGCAAACTTGCCTAAAATTCTATTGGTCACACCGGGCACGGCATTTTGTTCCGCGATGGCCGTAGGTATGCCCATAAAATGCGCTGTCAACACTGCGGGCCCCGAAGCATAACCGCCAACACCAATAACCAGATGCGGCCTGAATTGCTTCAAAATACGCCTTGACTGCCACATGCTTTGTGGCACCTGATAAACACCCTTTGCCAACGCTTTTAATCCTCGTCCTTTAAGTCCTTCGATATCAATTGTTCTTAGCTCATAACCAAGCTGGCCCAATAGCTTGCCTTCAATTCCAGTTTTCGTTCCGATAAAAATTACTTGCGTTTTATCGTCTCTCTTTAGGAATTCTTCAGCGATGGCAATACCGGGAAATAAGTGTCCGCCTGTTCCCCCTCCTGCGATGACGATGCGCATTTTCAACCCCCACCGTTAATTAAAAAATTCCCTTTTCTTGTTTAGTTGATATCATTTATCCTTTATCCTTCATCCATATGTTATTCATGCCCTCTGTGAGGAAATATTCAATAGTATACCCACAGATGTCATGCTCATAACAAAGGCGGTTCCACCGTAACTTAAAAAAGGCAAGACCAAACCTTTTAACGGTATAAGCCCCATTACTCCGGCAATGTTGATAAATGACTGCAGGGCGATGACCATAGTCAACCCGGCAGCCAATAAGGTCCCAAATAAATCGGGCGCCCTTAGCGCGATCATAAAACCTCGCAGGGCAAAAAGTGCAAACATAATAATGACAATAGTTACGCCGATAAAGCCGCTCTCCTCAGCGATTATAGAAAGAATAAAATCGGTATGCGGCTCAGGCAAATAAAACAGTTTTTGCATCCCATCGCCTATTCCCACTCCAAACGTTCCGCCGGAACCAAAGGATAAAAGTGATTGGATAATTTGAAACCCGCTATTACTGGCATCTTTCCACGGATCTAAAAAAGCGGTTAAACGCGCTAATCGATATCCCTTTAACAAAATCAGCGATATACCTGCAGGGATAAAAACCGCTATTAGAAGCGAAAGATGCGTTATCCTCGCGCCGGCGATACACAACATAAAAAGCAAAATTGCGGCGATAATCACAGCGGCACCGAAATCCGGTTCCAGTAAAACCAGTAAAATAACAACTGACGAAATCAGCAGGGGCAAGACAATGCCCTGCTTGAAATTTTTCAGCTGATGCGTTTTGCGTGCGAGAAAATACGAAAGAAAAACAACCATCGCGATTTTAACCATCTCTGTTACCTGAAAAGAAATACCGCCCAAATTCAACCAGCGCGTCGCTCCGCCTCGTTTTAATCCAAAACCCGGTATCAAGACCAAAGTCAGTAATACCACGGCCAACAAAATACCGGGGTAGGCAAGTTTCTTTAATTGTGTATAAGGAATTTTGGTCATCAGAACCATCATGATCAAACCAAAAAACACAAAAAATATTTGTTTTTTCAAAAAATATCGGCCGTCCTGAAATTTTTCCAAAGCGATAATGGAGCTTGATGAATAAATCATCGCCGTGCCTACGGTTACTAAAATCAACGTAACCAAAAGCAAAATGATATCCGGCGACCGATCATTTTTTTTTATCGCAGCGTCCATTAAAGATTCCTCACCACTTCCTTGAAGTGATCGCCTCTTTCTTTATAATCCCTAAATTCATCAAAGCTCGCGCACCCTGGTGAGAGCAAAACGATATCGCCGGGTTTCGCGCTTTTATAAGCCGTTTCGATAGCATCACGCAGTCGTGGTTCTTTCAATTTTGGAACATCATCGCCAATTAATGAGGCAATACGATTTTGCGCCTCGCCAAACAAAATTACATTTTTTGTTTTTGTTGTGAGCAGCGGTTTTAAAGTTTCAAAATCTCCGTCTTTATCACGGCCGCCCAAAAGTAAGATGACCGGCTGAGCGAAAGTATCAAGTGCCCGCACTACAGAGCCAACATTCGTTCCTTTGGAATCATCATAAAATTTAACTGAGTTTTTTTCTCCCGCGAATTCAATGCGATGCGGTAACCCGCGAAAGTCTGCAACACAAGCATTAATGCTTCCCTGGGGACATCCGCAAAACCTGGCTGCTATTATTGCGGCCATAACATTCTCCACATTATGCATACCGGGAAGCTTAATCAAGTTTAGAGGATATACTTCCTCACCGAAGTCCGGCATTCTGAAAATTATCTTATCGTTCTTAAGAAATATGCCTGATTCCATTTCACCTTTCGAACTAAATTGAGCAAGTTTCGCGCGAATTTTTCCGCCTAATCCTTTTTGCGCCGGGTCTGCCGCGTTAAGAATGGCTAAATCATTTTCAGTTTGCTTGGCAAATATTCTGCTTTTGATGCGCAGATACTCTGCAAAAGAACCATGATAATTAATGTGATCGCTGGTTACATTCAAAAGAATGGACACATGAGGACGAAATTTTTCTACCCACTGAAGCTGGAAACTGCTTATTTCAGCAACAACAAAGTCATCTTTTGCCGACTTTTCCACATATTCAATCAAAGGATTGCCGATGTTGCCGCCGACAAATACTTTTTTACCTGATTGTTTGAATATCTCACCCAATAGCGTCGTTGTCGTCGTTTTACCGTTGGTGCCGGTTACCGCTATTATGGGAACATTTAAATAACGGTATGCCAATTCTATCTCGCTGATCACGGGTATTTTCATTTTAAGCGCCGCGACTAACAAATTGTTAGCAGGAGGAACTCCGGGAGAAGGAACAACCATGGCGGCATCAGCTAAAATGTCGGTATTATATTTACCGATTTCCAACCATTTTTCTTTGGCCATAAGCTCAAACTCAGCGTCCCATTTACCGGGCGGTTTTTCATCCGTTACCGCTACCTTCGCACCCTGATTCGCCAAAAACCTGGCTGTGGCAATTCCTGTTTTGCCCATCCCGATGACCACTATTTTTTTACCGTTAAAATTCATGTATCCTCTAACGCAGCTTCAAAGTGCTCATGGCCATTAAGGCCAGTAATATAGAAATAATCCAGAATCTAACAATGACTTTAGGCTCCGCCCATCCCTTTAATTCGAAATGGTGATGCAGCGGCGCCATGCGAAAAATTCGTTTACCTTGCGTTATCTTAAAATAGCCGACTTGAAAGATAACGGAAAAAGTTTCCAAAACAAAAACTCCGCCTACAATGGCAAGCAATATTTCTTGTTTGGTTATAATGGCCATCGTTCCCAAAGCTCCTCCGAGTGAAAGGGAGCCGACATCTCCCATAAATACTTCCGCGGGATAAGCATTAAACCAAAGGAAACCAAGGGCAGCTCCGACCAGCGCTCCGCAAAATACCGCTAATTCACCAGCGCCCGGAACATAAGGAATTTGCAAATATGAAGCGACTTTTACGTTTCCGGCAAAGTAGGCAAAAAGAACATAAGTGGCAAAGCAAATAGTCGCCGGCCCAATAGCCAGGCCATCGAGACCATCCGTAAGATTTACCGCGTTAGCAGTGCCGACAATTATGAAAGTCGCCAGAAGAATGTAACCCCAACCAAGGTTAGGCAGTACCGTTTTAAAAAAGGGAATTGCTACTTGCGAATTGAAACCCGGCTTAAAATAGATAATCGTACTAACAAATAAAGCTATCGCTATTTCCGCAGCCAATCTTGTTTTCCCGGAAATGCCCTTGGCGCTGTGAGAGGTAAGCTTGCGGTAATCGTCAATAAACCCGATCAATCCATAACCAACTGTCACCAGCAGTATCAGCCAAATATAATCAACGGAAAGGTTTGCCCAAAGCAGTGTGGAACTCACGACGGCCAAGATGATTAATACCCCACCCATAGTGGGAGTACCTTTTTTAACCAGATGGCTTTGCGGCCCATCTTCCCTGATTTGCTGACCTATTTGGAGACTCTGCAACTTACGAATCAGCCAGGGACCAACAACCAGACAAATCAAAAGCGCGGTGATTGACGCAAAAATCGTCCGGAACGTGATATAACGAAATACATTAAAAGATGAAAATACCGTATGTAAAGGATATAATAATTCGTAAATCACTTGTCGCTTACTCCCAATTAATGAGTTATTTGTTTTCTTTTATTAATTTTTTCACCCTCAAAATCTGCGCAAATTTGCTCCACGATTTTTTCCATCTTCATGCGACGCGAACCCTTTACCAAAACCCAATCGCCTTTTTTTAAATTTTTTTTCAAATAATCCACGCCATCTTGAATACCAGACAAAAAATAAATATTTTTAGCCGGCATACCTCCATCCATGGCGCCTGCGGCTGTAACCGCGGAAAAATCACCCTGA
>MGQN01000022.1:69585-87736 GCA_001797845.1 Deltaproteobacteria bacterium RBG_16_44_11
GCATCCCGACTTTACGATGCATTTCATCAGATGCCGCTCCTAATTCCAGCATATCTCCTAAAAACACATAACAACTATGGTGATTTTTTAAATCCTTTAATGTCATTAGAGCTTCCCTTACGGAAGAAGGATTGGCATTGTAGGAATCATCTAAGAGATGAGCGCCGTTTTTGAGGTTGATTATTTCCATACGCCCGCTAAAAGGCCGGAATGCTGCCAGCCCCTCTAATATCGTTTCATAGTCGATACCGACAGCCCAGGCCGCGGCGGCCGCGGCTATCGCATTATAAACATGATGAATGCCGACAATCTTCATTTCAACTTTTTGCTGTTTGCCTCCGATTATCAAGTTAAAGCACATCCCTTTCGCTCCATTTTTCTTCGTATCCTTCACCGAAACATCGGCATTGAGACCCATTCCGAAAGTAATACGTTTCCCTTTCCATCTATCAGCAATAACTCTCAAACATTCATCATCAAGATTAATTATCGCCATTCCACTTTGTTCCATATTTAAAAATAAATCGCCTTTTTCTTCGCGCACACCTTCAATAGAACCAAAGCCCGCTAAATGCGCCGGCCCAATATTAGTTATCAACCCTATGTTCGGCGCGGCAATTTGAGTAAGTCTTTTTATTTCTCCGCGTGTATTTGTGCCCATTTCTAAAATGACCAGTTCATGTTCGTTCGTTATTTGAAATATCGTCTGCGGCAAGCCAATCAGATTGTTTAAATTTCCTTCAGTTTTTAGAATATTTTTTTTCTGCCCGATAATAGCCGCCATCATTTCTTTAGTGGTTGTCTTTCCCGAGGAACCCGTTAAACCGATCACGGGGATGGAAAACTTTTTCCTCCATGTTTTAGCTAAATCACCCAACGCCATCAACGTATCGGAAACCTTGATTACGGCAACATTTTTATTCAGCTGCCCTAAATTAATTTTATTCTCATCATGCACCAATACTCCGGCAGCGCCAAGCCCTAAAGCTTTCTGCACAAAATCATGCCCGTCATATTTTTCTCCTTTAAGCGCGATAAACAGATTCCCTTTATTTACCAGTCTCGAATCCGTGGAAATTCCATAAAAAATAATTTCCGGCGCTCCGAAAATTAAAACACCACCAGTTGCCTCCACTACTTCTTTTAATAAAAATGTCAAAGTAGGCCCGCTCATCTATTTATTTTTAACTCCTCAATTTTAAAGCATGCGCGGCAACAAGACGATCATCAAACGGCACTTTTTTTGTTCCTGTAATTTGATAATCTTCATGCCCCTTACCGGCAATCAATATAATATCGCCTTTTGAGGCTATGTTAATGGCTGTTTCAATTGCCTTTTTCCTCTCAGGAATGACCATATAAGAATGCAGAATATTATCGTTTTGCAACTGATCAGGCGTCAGCTTTTTTATTTTTTTCTGATCAATTCCCGCTTCTATCTCCGTGATGATCGCCAGCGGATCTTCGAGACGCGGGTTATCGGAAGTTACAATTGTCAGATCGCTGTAATTTGTGGCCGTTTCGCCCATAAGCGGCCTTTTACCGCGATCTCTATTTCCACCACACCCAAAAACAGTAATGATGCGTTTTTTCTTGAACTCCGTTAAATTTTGCAGCACTTGTTTTAAAGCATCGGCTTTATGCGCGTAATCAACAAAAACATGGAAGCCCGAAGATGAATCAATTTTTTCCAGACGGCCGGGAACAAAAGACACTCTTTCTATTCCCGTTTTAATTGCCACCGCAGAGACTTCTAGGGTTTTTGCGGCGGCAGCGGCGGCTAGAATATTATAAACATTGAATTTTCCGATAAGCGAACTGGTTATAATAATATTTTCTCCCGCCAAATCTATTTCTGTCTTGATTCCCTTCAAGGATAGTTCATCTCCGGACACATTGACTACGTTAGTTTTTTTCAGACCATAAGTGAGAGCCGCTAATCCGACTTCCCGCAATATCCTTTGTCCCCACGGATCATCAGCGTTGATGATCATTTTATGCACGTGAGCTTTCTTGCTTTGCGGCAATATTTCGGAAAAAAATCTTTTCTTGGCCTGGAAGTAATTTTCCATGTTCAGGTGATAATCAAGATGCTCAGGGGTTAGATTGCTAAAGATACCCAAATCAAAATCGCAGTCATCAACTCTTCTTAAATCAATCGCGTGAGAAGAAACTTCGGCAATGACGTGGGTAATACCGTCATCGGCCATATCCCGCAGAATTTTTTGCATTTCATAGGATTCCGGAGTCGTGTTCGGTGCCGGATATATCTTATCGTTATAGCGATAATTTACCGTGCCTAATACACCGCACTTAAACCCTGCTGTTTTTAATATTGATTCTAAAAGATAGGTGATCGTTGTCTTGCCATTTGTGCCGATAACGGCAACCAACACCAAATTTCCGGAAGGATTTCTAAAATAATTTTTGGCTAAAATACCCAAAGAGCGACGACTGTTTGCCACTTTAATTGACGCAACGCCGGAGGGTATTTGTAAATCTTTTTCATGAACAATAAAACGCGCGCCATGCTCTACTGCATCTTCAATAAAATCATGGCCGTCGTGATTTAAACCCGCAATGGCAACAAACAATGACCTCTCTTCGCACTTATCCGCGGCATAACAGACTGTCGATACTTCTGCCGATAAGTTTGCGGAGATATTGACGGTATCTATGCCCTCGAGTAAATGCATCAACTTCATATCGACCTCAATCGTTTAACCCAAAAACGACTTTACACACACGTTCATTACCCAACGGCGTGCTGGCTCGTGGATACTGGCGTAGAGCCCAACCATTGCCGGCTATGCTTAGTTCTATCGAATTAGCTTTTGCTTTTCTTAAAGCTTGCCTTATCGTCAATCCTGTAAAATCAGGCATGCCGAATTCGTCATCAACGGACATATTTTGCCGGGGATAATTTTGCTGGGCTGAAACCAACCGCATTTTATTTGCCGTTTCTTGTGTTATGGCCGGTTTTTCCCGTATGTTTGTTTTAAAGCAATTGAGTATTTGCTCACCGATATTTTTAAATACCGGCGCGGCGGCCACACCTCCCCACTTATCGGTTTGCGGCTCATCTAAGATCACCAGAATAGCAACCTGTGGATTGTCAGCCGGGAAAAATCCCATGAAAGAAGTGCGTACTTTTTCCGAAGAATACTCACCACGGGCGAAATCAAATTTTTGCGCGGTTCCGGTTTTACCGGCAACAGCAACATTAACAATGTGGGCATTTTTACCTGTGCCGTCTGAAGCCCCGACAACTTCCGTAAGCATAGCGCTCAAACGCTTCGCCGTTTCTGGTGATATTACTTGCCTCACAATTTCCGGTGCATACATTATAACCGGATTGTCACTTTTATCAGTCAATCCTCGTACAAGGTGAGGTTTCATTAAAACACCTTGATTGGCTATTGCCGACATGGCGGCAATTAATTGAATAGCCGTTACGGAGATTCCCTGACCAAAAGCAATTGTCGCCGTATCAACTTTACTCCAATTTTGGATAGGCCTTAATATTCCGGAAGACTCGCCGGGCAATTCCATTCCTGTTTTCGCTCCGAAGCCAAAATTCTGAATATATTGATAATATTTTTCTTTACTTAGTTTTTGAGCAATTTTCACCGAACCGATGTTGCTGGAATATTTCAATATTTCGCGGACTGATAAATAGCCATGTCGTTTTCCACCGGCCTCATGAAAAACTCTGTTGGCTACGGCAAAATTACCGTCTTCACAAAAAATCCTATCTGTTTCTTTAATGACTTTTTCCTCTAAAGCTGCCGCTATTAAAAACGGTTTAAAAGTAGAACCGGGATCAAAGGCATCTGTTACAGCGCGGTTGAGCCACTTTTCAGGAGCAAGTCCCTTTATATTATTGGGATTGAATCCTGCTTCGTTAGCCAAAGCTAGGATTTCTCCGGTTTTAGGATCCATAACAATGGCAATTCCGCCTTTCGCGCCCCGGGAAAGGACAGCTTCTCTAAGATGGGTTTCCACCAGATATTGAATACGATTATCAATGGTTAAAACAAGATTCTGATATTCATTTTTTGTTTCTTCATTTTTTTCAACACGTAAAAACAGTTTTTTCCCTTTAGCATCACGCGCCCAAGCCAGCTTCTCCGGTTCTCCTTTTAATATATCATTATATTTATATTCCAATCCCTCCAGCCCGCTGTCATCATCTCCGACAAAGCCAAGCAGATGAGCAGCTAATTGACCATTGGGGTAAAATCGCTTGGGCTCCTTGACCAGAAAAATTCCTTCAATGCCCGCGGCTTCAATGCCCGCGGCCTGGTCCGGAGATATTTTTCTGGCCAACCAACAAAAGTTTTTCGGCTCTGATATTTTTTTGAAGACTGCCTGTTTATCCAAATTAAGGATTTTGGCGATTTTGGCAGAATCGTTGACAGGATCAGAAATTCTGGACGGATCGGCGCAAACGGAATCCGCCGTTACTGATGCGGCCAACTTTTCGCCGTTGCGATCATAAATTACGCCTCTTTCCGGCTGAAGTTGCAGCTTGGCGGTATGTTGTCTATGAGCTAATGTTTTAAGTTTTTGACCGGATAAAACCTGCAGCTGAAAAGCACGTGATACTAAGGCAACAAATAGCACGAGAAAAATTATTAATATACTGACAATTCTGAATTTTAACCATTTTCTTGATTCTGCAGCCATATTCACTCTCCCGAATTTTTCAAGACAATAACTTGATTGCTTTCAGGATAGGACATATGCAATTTGTTTCTAGCTACACCTTCTATTCTTTGCGGTGATTTAAGCATCGCCAATTCCATGGTCAATTTTTTTTGTTCTTCGAGTTTTTGTTCTTTCTCGCTTAATTGTGCGGCAACGTTATATTCAAGCTCGGTCATGCGAATATGCGATCCGACATAAATCAAAGCGATGAACATCAGCACAATGGAAACAACAATAAAAGTAGAGTACTTGATCCCAAAAGAAGTTTTTTTCATTTCTCTAATACGCGGTATTACCTGTGTTCCAACAGCATGAGCCATTTTAACACCTCTCGGCTACGCGCAACTTAGCGCTGCGGGCACGCGGGTTAACTTCTGTTTCTTCCGCCGAAGATCTCAGCGCTTTTCTGGTTATTAGTTTAAGTTTGGCTTCCTTTTGACAAACACAAAAAGGGATATCTTTTGGACAGACACAACCTCCGGCCAAAGCGCGCAATTCATTCTTTACCAGGCGATCCTCAAGTGAATGGAAGGAAATGACACAAAGGCGCCCGCCGGTTTTCAAAACTTCCACAGAACTATCAATTGCCGGTTGTATATTATCCAGTTCATGATTTACGGCGATTCTTATGGCTTGAAATGTTTTCGTGGCCGGATGAATTTTTTGCCGTTTATATTTTGCGGGCATCGCCCCGGCAACTATCGCAGCCAGTTCCACCGTTGTTTTAATAGGCGAAAGCTCCCTTTTTTGCGATATTGCCTTTGCTATTCTTGCGGCCATCTTTTCTTCCCCGTAAAACCTTATAATCTTTTCCAGTTCACCTTGCGTTAAACTGTTAATAATACCATAAGCGTTTAGCTTTAAGCTCTGATCCATGCGCATATCGAGAGGCGCCTCGAAATTAAAACTAAAGCCTCTTTCGGGCTTATCCAGTTGACGCGAAGAGACGCCAAGATCCAACAAAACGCCGTCAACTTTTTTTATATTCAGACTGCCTAGCACCTCTGCCAAATCGGCAAAATTAGCTTTTACCAGAACTTTCCGCTTGCCGAATTGGGCCAGCCTTTTTTCCGCGAACAGCAAGGCTTCGTCGTCACAGTCAATTCCCACCAAAAAAGAATCCGTGTCTTTGAGTATCTGGTATGCATGACCGGCGCCTCCCAGCGTACCATCCACGTAAATTCCTTTTTTATTAATTAAAAGAGTATCAACGACTTCTTTGACCATTACCGGTTCATGAAAGAAGTCTTCATTCATTTTTCATATCCCCAAATCAGCCACAAATTCGCCGAAGCGGCTGATATCGGAGCCAGCTTTCTTCATTTCACTTTCAAAACGATCCTTTGACCAAATCTCAATTACTTTAATCATGCCGGCCAGAATAATATCTTTCTCCAGTTTGGCGTATTCGCGCAAAGCAGGCGGAACAAGCACTCTTCCCTGGTTATCCAGGTTGCAATCTACCGCGCCGGACATAAAAAATCTTTGAAACGCGCGGACTTCATTGCGTAGAATAGATTGATGGGATATTTTTTCTTCAATGATGCGCCATTCATCATAGGGAAAAACCATCAAGTAGCCGTCCCAATTGGTGATCACCATGCGATTGTCGTACTTCTCCGCAAAAACCTCGCGGAATTTGGACGGGAAAATGATTCTTCCCTTTTCATCAATATTATGATGATATTGGCCCCGAAAAACTGACACTACTATCCTCCACAATAAGCCACTTTGCTCCACTATAAAGGCGTAAAATGCCTTTGTCAAGAGAAAAATTTAACTTTTTTCCGATTAAATAACCTAAAATCACTGGGAAAATAGGTGAAACAGGGCGCGTAATATCGTCAGCCCAAAAATTAGCTCTGTCATTAACTCATTTTTTTAGAATTTGATTTGAATACAGCCGGAATAAACCGTAGAGAATCTTAAAAAAATGACCTCTTTATATTCTGAGAGGCCATGATCATTTGTTTAAATAATTCAATCATCTACTGTTCGTGAAAACCTTTCCTCCCTGTAAGAATAAGGGGTAAGGCTTGATCGGGATATTTTCGGATGTAATGGCTATATCTGCTTTCTTTTGTATAGTTATTGTTGATTTTTTATTACGTCATACCAGTTTACTGTTTGCCTCCGTCTTTTATCCATTTTAAATGCCGGGGCAAGAGTATTGATAAATCATAATCTTTAATAATTATTTCCCGCGCGTTTTTTCTTATTGCAATCATTTTGCCGTAATTATCCAGGGTGTCTTCATGCACGTGCACGTGGGGACGCCCTTAAATTTCTAAGTTACTATTCATTCCTTCCCCGCACAAACCGCGGGGAATTAATAATCTACTTTTTTTGATTTTCTACTAACAGGTAACGTACCGGATGATTTAAATCTTTTAAAAATCACGGGCATGACTCTCAAAGTCTGTTTGATAGTCCATACCCTCCGCTTTGCGGGATAATTCGTCCAGCAAATTTCAGCGCACTCTGTTTCTGAAACTTGGGTCTCATTACCACCAAATTTGAAACTAACTAAAAGAAAGGCGATACTTTTTACTTCATTTTATTAAATATGTTACGTTTTCTAATATGATTACAAATAGATTGTCAATAGCAAAATTACCATAGGACTCACCCATTAAAAGCGCCTTATTAATGGGTATTTGCAGTTTTATTGAGGCGATACTGCCTGATGGCTTCATTGTGCATTTTTAAAGAGTCGGAAAAAAAGTGTGTCCCATCTTTTTTAGAAACAAAATAAATGTAATTAACGGGGGCAGGATTTAGCGTGGCCATTAAAGATGTCAGACCGGGATTACCAATAGGCCCAGGCGGCAAACCCTTGATAACATAAGTATTATATGGAGAATTTCTTTTCAGGTGGCTCCGTAAGACCCGGCCATCAAAATTTTCCAAATCATAGACAGCCGTAGGATCACTTTGCAGGGGCATTTTCTTTTTAAGTCTGTTGTGAAATACTGCCGAGATTAAAGGTTTCTCCGCATCATAGCCCGACTCTCTGCCGACGATAGAGGCAAAAGTAACAAACTGATGCGTATTAAATCCAAATTTGCCCGCTTTTTCCACCATCTCCGGCGTGACTTCTTTCCAGAACTGGCTGACCATGATTTTCATGATTTGGCGCGTGCTCATGGAACGGTTGAAAAGATATGTCTCCGGGAAAAGATATCCTTCTATAGAATCCGCCATAATGCCTAAAGACATTAAAAAACTTTTATCTCGTGCCAGTTCAAAAAAAGTTTCCTGATGAACCAGCTTAAAAAATTCCAGCCGCTCGGCAATATCCTTCATGGAGAAATCTTCAGGAATAGTCACGACATAGTTTTTGATTTCACCACGTATTAATTTGTCAATGACTGCCGCGGGAGTAAGGGAGGTGTTAAATTCATATTCGCCGGCACGAATGACGCGGGTGGCTCTTTTCGTGATGGCTAAAGTATAAAAGAGAGAACGGCTCTTAACGAGCCCCGCCTCATTGAGAATTTTTGTAACTTTTAGAAAGCTGGAACCGGTTGGTATATCGACCAAAACATTTACATTGCTCTTATCAATGGGAGTAGCAGAATAATTTATCAGCAGGACGGAAAAAAGAATAAAAATCACGGCAAAAAACACAATTATGTATTTTATTGCACGAAGGGCAAAGCTTAGTAGCTTAAAAAGCTTAAATGATGCAAATCGATTTTTCTTGCTCCCCGCTTTTGCTTTACCGCCGGCAACAGAACCGGTACTTTTGCGAGGCTTCTTAGAAATCGTTTTTTTCTTTGTTTCTTTCATTTTTCACCGGAATTAATTTTCACTTACTGGCGAGGGAATCAAGGTATGCCTGAAGAATAAGGCAGGCGGCCAGCTTATCCACCTTGTCTTTTCTTTTTTTCCAGCGAACGCCGGAATTTATCAGTATTTCTTCGGCTTCTTTTGTCGAGAGGGTTTCCGGCCATTTAACTACGGGAAGAAAAAAATTCTTCTCCAGCAGGGAGGCAAAACGATTTACTTTCTCGCATTGGATGCCCTCCAAACCATCAAGCCTCACCGGATAACCGATAACAATTTTCTCTATACTATAATTTTTAATTATATTCCCTAAAATCTCCAAATCGTGTTTCTTAGTCTTTCTTATGATTGTCGGCAAGCCTTGAGCGGTAAGTCCCAATTCGTCGCAAACAGCCACGCCCATTTTTTTTTCGCCATAGTCTAAACCAAGTATGCGCAAAAAGCCCCCTTTGCTTTGGTTTCTAACAATTCCCTCTTGCATTTTCAACAATTAAATCATTGAATGTTTTTCCGCCTTTTTTACACAAACTTTACACACCAAAAATTAATAATAAATATAATGTTGTGAAAAAGTGAGTTGTTTGTTATTTCATAAAATCATTGATTTAAATTAAGCAGGCGAACAAATGAAACATTTTGTTTTAGGCACAGCGGGTCATGTTGACCATGGAAAAACAGCGTTAATTAAAGCGCTTACCGGCGTGGATACCGACCGCTTAAAAGAAGAAAAAGAGAGAGGTATTACCATTGAGCTGGGCTTCGCCTCACTAAATCTTCCTTCCGGCCAGACTCTGGGCATTGTGGATGTCCCCGGCCATGAAAAATTCATCAAACATATGGTTTCCGGCGCCGCGGGTATTGATTTAGTTATGATGGTCATTGCCGCGGATGAGGGTATTATGCCGCAGACGAGAGAACATCTGCATATCTGCTCGCTTTTAGGAATCTCCAGAGGTATTGTTGCCCTGACTAAAATTGATCTTGTGGAAAAAGACTGGCTGGAATTAGTGAAATCAGAAATTAACGAATTTCTCCGGGGAAGTTTTCTGGAGGGCGCGCCCATCGTACCTGTTTCAGCTCTCAAAAAAGAAGGCCTTGCCGATCTCATCAAGGTATTGGAATCCACTGTAAATACTATTCCCGAAAAAGCGGATAGCGGCATCTTCCGTCTTCCGATAGATCGTGTCTTCACAATGAAAGGGTTTGGCACTGTCGTTACCGGCACGCTGATTTCCGACCGCATTAAAGTTGGTGAAGATATTCAAATACTACCCGAAGAAATTAACGCCCGCATTCGGGGTATTCAAGTCCATAATCAAGCCGTAGAAGAAGCCTGGGCGGGACAACGCACCGCCATTAATCTTCAGGGTATAGAAAAATCTTCTCTTCAACGCGGCGACGTTCTTGTGCGTCCCGAAACGGTCCGGCCTTCACAGCGCTTGGATGTTTTTGTAGAATTCCTTTCCTCTAATGCCAAAAGTCTCAAGAACAGAACTCTCATCCGCCTGCACACCGGCACAAGCGAAATTATCGCGCGAATAATTTTGTTGGAAAAAGACGAACTTGCGCCGGGTCAAAAAACATTTGCCCAACTTGTTTTAGCCAATAAAGATGTTGTTGTCGCCGGTGACCGTTTTGTCCTGCGCAGTTATTCGCCGATTACAACTATTGGCGGCGGTCAAATAATTGATCCGCTTCCGGCAAAACATAAAAAACTTAACAACAAAATTATCGATGAGTTGAATTTATTACAAAACGGAACACTGCCGGAGAAAATTTCCATAATCCTCGAACGGGCTGGTTTTACAGGCATCAATTTACGCGGTCTGGCCTTTCGCCTGGGGATCAACGCTAAAAATATTCGGGAATCCCTGGAAAACTTATTTTCCGCTAAAAAAGCCTTTCTGCTGGATAATGAAGATACAACCGTTATTTCCGCCTATTATTTCCATCAACTCGAAGAGCTTATTGGTCAAAATCTTGCCGCGTATCATAAAAAATATCCCTTACAAGAGGGCATATCGAAAGAAGAACTAAAAGCTTCGCTGGGAAATATTATTTCACCAAAACTTTTTAATATGGCCATAAACTCGCTGAACAAAAAAGGAACGGTGGCCAGCGATAAAAATAACGTTCGGCTGGCGGGGCATCAGGTACAACTAGGCGGTGAACTTGATTCCTTACGTCACGCCATCGGCAAGATTTATTCTGAGGCCGGTCTTACGCCGCCATCGCTCACCGATGTGGTGAACAACTTCGCCGAACAAAAAGCAAAAGCGCAAAGCATTATCAAGTTAATGCTCAAGGACGGCAACTTAATCAAGGTAAATGAAGAATTGTGCTTTGCCCACAATGTCTTGGATAAACTGCGCGGAGATTACAAGGCTCTACTCATAAAAGACAGCCAGGCTACACCGGCTAGTTTCAAAGACCTGACCGGCCTTTCCCGCAAATATATAATTCCGCTGATGGAATATTTTGATATGACCAAACTTACTGTCCGCGTGGGTGACCACCGCATTTTAAGGGAAAACCGATGAGTAATTTAAACCAGGCAATATAAACATTTATTCTCAGGAAAGGCGGATACTAACTTGAAGACTAAAGAAATTTATCTCAAAGACATCAAACAAGGGGACAAAGTTGCGGATAGCTTTTTGGTCGCGGAAAAAAATATGGCCTTTTCCCAAAAAGGTTCTCCCTATTTAACCGTGCGCCTGAAAGATAAAAGCGGCGAAATCGAGGGCAAGGTTTGGGACAACGCCGTTGAATTTGACCGGCTGTTTAAAAAAGGCGATATAATTTTTATCGAAGGAAAAGCCGCCAGCTATAAAAACTCCATTCAGATATCTATCATCAATATTAAAAAAACTGCGTGGGAAGAAGTTGAGTCAACCGATTATTTACCCGTTGTTAAAGCCGATGTTAACGCTCTGTTCAACGAAATATTGGGCTTCATCGGTAAAATCCAAAACAAACATCTGCAAGAGCTGCTTAACGCCTTTTTCCAGGACGAGAAAACAGCCGATCTTTTCAAAAGAGCGCCCGCGGCAAAAGGTTTTCATCACATCTATCTGGGCGGCCTATTGGAGCACACTCTGTCGGTTGTGCGCCTGTTGGAAAAAGTGGCCGAGCATTACCCAAACCTCAACAAAGATATGCTTATTGCCGGAGGGATTCTTCACGACATTGGCAAAATATATGAATTTTCCTATGACCAGCTTATTGATTACAGCGATGAGGGAAGATTAGTTGGCCATATTGTCATGGGAGTCGAAATGATTAATAAAAAAATGGCCGATATTCCAGATTTTCCGGCGCAATTATCTCTGGAGTTGCGCCATCTGCTTTTGAGCCATCACGGCGAATTTGAATTCGGCTCTCCCAAACGCCCGAAAACCATGGAAGCTTTGGTTGTCCATTATATCGATGATCTCGACGCCAAACTCAACGCTTTTGAGACATTCGTCGCCGATTCCACCAATGCCGATTCCGACTGGACAGCCTATAACCGTTTTTTTGAAAGGTTCCTTTACAAAGGAAGATAAGGCATAGGTTTAAAGTTAGAGGCCTAAATTTAAATATTGCTTCCTAAAATCCACAAATCGTCAACCTCGACGAAGACGCAGGACTTCAATCCGTTATCAATAAAGCTGAGTATTTTCCTCTTTTAAAAAAAATGAATAGTGCTATTATGATATACAAATATCGGAAAAAGCGCAGTTCGTATATTAATTGTTCAGCCAAAGGAGAATAAACATGGACTTCACGAAATTCGAAGTTGTTTCCATCCGGAATCACCCTGAGTTGAACGAGAGATGGGTCCAGGATCGAATCGCAGAGGATCCGTCAATTCTCGGGCTGGGCGACATCGTCCTTAAGGATCGTGAGCGGATTCAGCCGCGAGCTGGCCGCCTTGACCTGTTGCTTCAGGACGCCGATTCCAGTCGGCGTTACGAGGTAGAAATACAGTTGGGGGCAACTGACGAAAGCCATATCATTCGGACGATCGAATATTGGGATATCGAGCGGAAGCGGTACCCTCAGTATGAACACACTGCTGTCATTATAGCTGAGGACATCACCAGCCGTTTCCTCAATGTGATTAACTTGTTCAACGGAATGATTCCGCTCGTCGCGATCCAGATGAAGGCGCTTCGTACAGGAAATCAAATTGGCCTCGTCTTCACAACCGTCGTTGATCAACTCGCCCTTGGTCTTGTGGACGAAGATGAGGAAGGCCAAGAACCCACCGACCGGTCATATTGGGAATCTCGCGGCTCCAAAAAAACAGTCGCTATGGCCGACCAACTCCTTGAGATTGTCAAGTCCCATGATCCCAAGCTGGAGTTGAAATACAACAAGTTCTACATCGGGCTTGCAAAGAACGGAATTCCGCACAATTTTGTAGTCTTTCGACCCAAGAAAGGATTCATCCGGTTCGAGCCGCGACTCAAGAACATGACCGAAACACAGGAGCATCTCGAATTGTCTGGCCTTGATGTAATGGATTACGATAGCCGTTGGGGGCGATACCGCATTAGACTTCAACCTGGTGAAGTCGAGAAAAACAAGCAAATCCTCACCGAAGTCATTGCTGCGGCCTACACAGCGAGCGGACAGGATTGAAGGCCGAACAAGTCACTGCACCGGATAGCGATTCCGCTGTGCTCCATTGCCACCGGTGAGCTTTAGCGTTGGACGGATAAGACAACACAAAACGGAGAAAGGAGAGACAGATGTCAATAAGAAAACAGGTCTATGCTGAGGAGTACCTCGCAGCTCACAATAGAGAACTCAATGGCCACCCCAAGTATCGCAACGATATGAAGTACACTCAGGTGCTTGCCAATGGAACTTTAATCATGAATACGCGAGATAAGGTGCTGACCCCGGAAGATGCCCAGGTGTTTGACGAGGTCTGCAAGATAGTGGATCAGAGCTACAGGTTGATCATCCCCTAGGGATATACGGGGACGCCCATGCAATTACATGTTACTGTTTTTGCAGGATTGCGCAATGGTGTTTTTTTTGATGTAGCGGCGAACACGTCCAACTAACGTTTCAGGTGGACAAGCATTGAGAGTGTTTTTCTTGCTTAATATAAAGCTTTGTTTAAGCCTGCTTGCCCCTGAACTTCTGGTTGCAGATCAATTATTTCAAATAGAAATCCTCAAAATATTTTATTCACCATGCCTGTTGACTTATAGGTATAACCAACATTGGAAACAATCTGCTATTTAATCTTAACTAATAATGGCCTAACTTTTTTAATAACAAACCAAATTAAAAACACGAAGGCGCACAGGAGAATAAAAACGAGAATCAAAGCACCATAGGTAATGAAATTGCCGTTGGCAAAAATTTTATTCAACGCTGTGGAAGGTTCCGCCTGATAACGGCCTTCCGGTGCTCGATATTTTTCCGGTATATTGGGGATACCGTTACGATTTGTGTCCGCAAAAGAACGCATATACTGCGTAAGGGCTATCCACTCTTTTAATTCCCGTGGCTTGGAAGAACTTTTATCAAAATATATAATCGCCTTGTTTAAATCCGGCAAAATGCACCCTTTCTTATCCTTTGGTTTTACACTGAGGAGTCCATAAGTAACTTTGCTTACATAATTTATCATTTCCGCCGCATATAAATTTGAACAGACACGATAGAGTTTCTTAAAATCAAGAGGCTTATATTCGCCCCTTTCATCCTGCACGGAAACTCGCGTTACCCGATCAAACAAAATTCGCTGTGGATTGAAGGCGAACTTCACCCCCGAAACCTGCAGATGAGCGTCCTTTTTTTTGAAGGGCGCTACTGACGCCTCGACTTCCAATATATCCTTCAGTTCCTTACCGCTGACATAAAAAGCCAATAGCGGATATCCGGCAACGCCATCTCTACCGATACCCAGCGATAGCACCTGGAAAACATCCGCAGTGGTTATTTTCCCCTTCAGGAAAGAATCCCTGATCAATCCCAGCGGCTCCAACGAAACATGAACATGTTCATAATTATTCCCTTCGGCTTTTTGTACGGCATAGCGGAAAGCATCGGTAATCATGTTTCCCAATCCCATCTCTTTGGGGTTGGCATAAGCGGGAGCAAGCGACTCCATATTAAAATTGGTTTCGGCAATAACCTGATCAAAATTTAACCTGTAGGAAGAAAGAAACTTCTGGTTCACAATATCCTTGTAATTGTCTATCTCTTCCGAAAGGATTCTATCATCCGGGATACCGGCGGTAATATTTCTTAAATCGTAGGAAGCGATCTTGATATCTTTTCCTTTGGTGTAAAAAACTGTCAAAATACCCAGATACTCGCCATAACAGCCGCTGGAAACGATAATTGTCCTGCCAACTTTTATCGGCTTGGGTAAAATCGTGTGCGTATGGCCGCTGATGATGATATCGATTTGAGGCACTTTACGCGCCAATTTTTCGTCTTCCGATTTCTCTTTTACCGGAGATGTGCCGGAATGGGAAAGGCAAATAATCATATCAACTTTTTCTTTGTCTTTTAATACGTCCACCATCTTCTTGCTGGCGCGAATCGGATCGGCAAAAGTGACAGGCTTGGCGAAAGGCGTATCGGCGGCGGCATCCTTGCCCATAATACCGAACAATCCGATGCGAATACCGTTTCTTTCGACAACTTTGTATTCCTTCACCGGATAATCATTAAACGCCTGCTGGAGCGCCTTACCCCCCGGAGCTCTCTTACTGATAATAATGTTGGAGGCAATAATATCAGGTATCCGCTGACTGTTAGACTTGGCAGTCTGAAGCATTTTAGCCAAACCATCCGCGTGGAAATCGAAATCATGATTGCCGAAGGTCGTTACATCATAGCCCATTTCCCCCATGAGCCGCAGTTCAGACGCTTCTGTTAGAAACGACGTGTGAAACAAGGTGCCCATGGAAAAATCGCCGGCGTCAACGCGCAATGTCTTATTTTGATGATATATCCGCTGTTCTTTAATGATATAAGCCAGTTTAGCGTAACCTCCTCGCTGTTCCTGCTCGCCATTCTCCGTCAAAACACGATGAGGCAGGAGATACGAATGAAGATCATGGGTAAAAAGAATCACCAATTCTCTGCTGTCTTTTCCCTGACCTATCGAATCTCCTCCGGTAATGAGAATTAACGACAAAGAAAAAGTTAACACCGCAATTTTTTTAACAAGCTTCATGATAATCACCCTTTCTCATTGAAAGACCGGGACTATATCCGGAATTTTTTCTTAATCCTAATTCATTTTGTTTTTCCCGTCAAATAATCAATCATTGGTCACGCCACCAAATGTCTCGTAGAGCGATCAAACAAAATAAACTAACGAGAATATTTTATACGTATTGGTCTTTTTTCTTTGGCCAGGAGACAGCCGGCCACACACTCTTCAGTGCATTCACCTTCACAAGGTTCAATGTGAATAGTTACAGTGGAATGGGGAAGTTTATTCATGATGATTTTTTTTAATTCCCGGGTAATTCCATGTGAAGATAATACGCTCATTTGCGGATTTACTTTGACATGAAATTCAATGAAGCGAAAATTACCTGCTTTGCGCGTTCGTAACCGGTGAAAACCGTGCACATCAGGCCGCTGGCCGCTAATTATGTTTCTAATCCATTCCTCTTCATCCGCCGGCAATTTCACGTCCATTAAATCAGCAAGAGCTTTTGACGTTAAATTGTAAGCTGCTTTCAGAATAAACACAGCAATAAACATTGCCGCTATTGGATCAAGCCAATGAATATTCGGATGGATAAATACCATATGGCTAAACCAAATGACCGCAAGGCTGACCATGACACCCGCCGACGTATAAACATCGGTGCGCAAATGCCAGGCGTCCGCCTGTAGCGCGATCGAATCAGCCTCCTTCCCAACATGGAAAAGCTTACTCGAAACAAAATAATTCATTCCCGCGGAAAATAGCATGACGACTACTCCCCAACCGGGTGATTCCAGCACTTGAGCGGAGCTAAACTTTTTCAGCGCTTCAAATATAATCCAAAAAGCGGCAATAAAAATAAGCACTGCTTCCACTAATCCGGAAATGCTTTCAACTTTTCCATGGCCGAAGGGATGATCATCATCAGCCGGAATATTAGATTTTTTCACGGAAAACAAAGCAATGATTGCCGCCAATAAATCCATGCCGGAATGAATCGCCTCGGAAATGATCGCCACGGAACCGATGAGAGCGCCCACAATCAATTTTAAGATTACCAACAGGAAGTTGGAAGCAACGGATAACATGGCCACCCGCTCTTTGCGCTGTTGTAATGATTTCAATTCAACACTCCATAATTGATTTTTAGCGTGTGTATTAATATACCACGGCTTGAAGATGATTTCCCATAAATTTTAAGCCTCGCCAAAGGCAGGGATTATCTTTGCAAGTTAGCAAAATTGTGGTAGTAAAAACGCCTTGATTTGCTTTTTATCCATTGTCTTTATGCATATAAATAAAAATAACGTTTCCCCCTATTTTAAAAACGCCACCCTCAAAGATTGGCAAAACTGGCGTTGGCAATTTCAAAACCGCTTTACTAAAACAACACAATTAAAACATTTTTTCGGCGAGTCGTTGCTGCATACGAAAAATTTAAAAGCAGTAACGGCTATTTATCCCCTGTCCGTCACTCCCTATTATTTGTCACTTATTAAAATAAATAACGAATATGATCCAATACGTATTCAATGCATTCCAAATTTTCAAGAAATATCCTCCTGTAAGGACTATAAGGACGACCCGCTGCAAGAAGGCACCCACATGCCGGTACCGCAGCTGATTCACCGGTATCCTGACCGCTGTTTGGCGATGGTCACGGAAATTTGCGCTACATATTGCCGCCACTGTAACCGCAAGCGTTATTGGGGCATCCCGGCTCAATCCAGCCTGAAAAGCCGGCTCCGTGCAATGACTCACTATATTTCGGATACACCGCAAATACGCGAAGTTATCATCTCCGGTGGTGATCCACTTATATATAATGATGAAAAGCTGGAAACGATTCTTTCTTCAATTAAAGCAATACCGCATGTCAAAGTATTACGTATCGGCAGTCGCGTACCTGTGGTTATGCCGATGAGAATTACAAAAGAGCTATGCCGGATGTTCAAACGCTACCGGCCTTTATGGTTTAACACCCAATTCAATCATCCGTCGGAAATTACGCCGGAATCAAAACGCGCCTGTAACATGCTGCAAGAAGCTGGAATTCCTGTTTCCAATCAATCAGTTCTACTCAAAGGAATTAATGATTCTCCTGATGTGATGCGTCCATTGCTGTATGAGCTTCAGAAGATATCTGTACGTCCATATTATCTGTTTCACTGCGAACCGGTAAAAGGCTGCGGTCATTTTCGCACCGATATAAAATCCGGCCTGCGGATGATGGAGGATATTCGGCGACACTGCTCGGGTTTGAGCCTGCCTCAATACGTTGCCGATCTGCCGGGGGACACAGGAAAGATTCCCCTATTTTCCCTGTCCAAAACAATAAAAAATGGCCTGAAGAAACATCAAGATTTTTTTGACAATTTTCAATAATTAGATTAGGAAGAGCTTCAAATAAATTAATGTATTACTAAAAATCAGGGAAAGACAAACGCTTAACGATATTAAGAAGGACATATT
>MGQN01000022.1:87765-88622 GCA_001797845.1 Deltaproteobacteria bacterium RBG_16_44_11
CGCGCAAAGCATGAGGAGTGAGACGTATTTTTTACATACGTCTCAATAAGCCTGCCCCGGCGAAGGCCGAGGAATGATGTAGCGCAACGATGCATATGGATTTTTGACGGAGTCGCCAGACATCAAGGAGAAAAATTTATATGTACACCGCCAGCGATTTAAAAAAGGGGCTGCGCCTGAAAATTGATAAAGAGCCGTATGTTATCACCGAATTTAACTTTGTCAAACCGGGCAAGGGACAGGCTCTTTACCGTACCAAGCTCAAAAATATGATTACCGGAAGCCAGTTTGAACGTTCTTTCCGTTCGGTAGATACGTTTGAGTCCGCTGATTTACGTGAAAAGAAAATGCAATATTTATACAAAGAAGGAAATAAATACTGCTTCATGGATAATGAAAACTACGAGCAGGTTTATCTTACGGAAGAACAAGTCGGTGATGCTGTAAACTTCTTAATCGATAACATCGAAGTGGAAATACTGCTGTTTGAAGATCGCCCCATCGGTCTGAGCCTGCCCAATTTCGTCGAGCTGGTGGTCACCGAAGCCGAACCGTGGGCCAAAGGCGACACGGTCTCCGGTGCAACCAAACCGGTTAAGGTGCAAACCGGTTATACAATTTTGGTGCCGACTTTTGTCACCGAGGGAGAAAAAATCCGCATTGACACACGCACGGGAGAATATCTAACTCGTGTCAAAGGCTGACAGCTTTTCAAAATGCTTATATGTGGAGTTTGCCCGATGCATGAGACTGTGTCATAATTACCATATTGTCATTCCGTGCAAGCGAAGCGCGACGAAGAGCTTGCCCCGTACTTGATACGGGGGAATCCAGTATTTTCAACAAGTTCTGGATGC
>MGQN01000022.1:88638-92815 GCA_001797845.1 Deltaproteobacteria bacterium RBG_16_44_11
CTTTCTGCTATTGCGACATAATCTCATCACCGGGATGGCATATCCTGCGTTTATTATAGGTTCACTAAATTTGAGCACATCACATTTTGATGATAATTTTTACCTGGCACGCAAGTCGCAAGCCTTGCACTTGCGCGCCAAATTGATTCAAAACATCCGTCATTTCTTTATTGACCAAGATTTTCTGGAAGTCGAAACGCCCATAAGAATCCCTTCACCCGCGCCGGAAGAACATATCGAGGCAATCCCCTCCGGCGACTGGTTTTTACAAACATCGCCGGAGCTCTGTATGAAGCGTCTTCTGGCCGCGGGCTATCCGCGTATTTTTCAAATCTGTAAATGTTTCCGCGCCGCGGAAAGAGGCAATCTGCATCTGCCGGAATTTAGCATGCTGGAGTGGTATGTGGCAAAATTTGATTATTCTCAGCTCATGGAACAATGCGAAACAATGCTTATCGCTGTGTTCAAAGAAATGGGCGTGAGCGAAAATATTTCGTGGTCCAATAGAGAAATCGATTTAACGCCGCCATGGGAACGTTTAACTGTCGCCCAGTCTTTCGTCAATTACGCGCCTCTTTCCTGTCAGGAAGCACTTAAGCAAGATAAGTTTGATGAAATAATGGTAGAATATATAGAACCGCAACTGGGCGTCAACCGTCCGGTGTTTATATATGATTATCCGTCCTCACTGGCGTCGTTGGCTAAATTAAAAAAGAGTGATCCAACTGTCGCCCAACGTTTTGAGTTATATATGTTTGGGGTGGAATTAGCCAACGGTTTTTCTGAACTGACGGACGCAAAAGAACAGCGTGAGCGTTTTGAAAAAGCTTCTCAGACGCGGTCGCAAAAAAAATGGGCTGATTATCCGCAGCCTCAGAAATTTCTGGAGGCATTAAAATCCATGCCTGAAGCAGCGGGCATCGCCCTGGGTATTGACCGCCTGGTTATGCTTTTGACCAACATAATTCAAATAGACGATATCGTCGCTTTTACACCGGAGATACTCTAAATTCATCGATATTCATCATCCGGACTGATGGAAACTTTACTCCTAATAAATATTGTTATAATTTATTTTACATAATTTATCCAAAAATGGTTAGCTATCCCTGAACATTAAAAAGATGTATTGACAAGGACATTTTTTTCCTTTAGGTTACACTCCAAGTTTTAATTCCACTGGGGAGATATAATAGTGAAAGATATTGGCTCATTAGATTTGGGTGGCAATTTTCATGGTAGCCTTTTAGGCATGATTCTTGATGCCGGGCTGATGGTCAAATTCGTCCTATTAATACTGCTGATTTTTTCCGTTGTTTCTTGGGCGATTATTTTTCTTAAGTTAAAATATTATCGTAATATCAAAAAAGAAAACGACGCCTTCAGCTCCGACTATATGCGCAGCAACAAACTTTCCGACATTAATTTGGCAGCCAAGAAATATAATATTTCTACTAATGCTGAAGTTTTCCGTGCCGGCTATGATGAACTTTCTAAAATAAAGAACCCGGTAAAAGAAGCGGAATATTCCGGCGATGAGATCAGTCTCTCCTCTCTGGATAATGTGGAAAGATCTTTGAATAGCGCCGGCAGCAATGAGATTACCAAGCTTGAAAGATCATTAGGCTTTCTGGCGACAACCGGCTCGGCAAGTCCCTTCATTGGTTTATTCGGCACCGTTTGGGGCATTATGGATACCTTCCAGGGAATCGGCGCGCGCGGTTCAGCAACGCTGGCCGTTGTTGCTCCCGGCATTTCGGAAGCGCTTGTCGCGACGGCTGCCGGTCTTGCCGCAGCGATACCCGCCGTTGTTTTTTATAATTATTTTTTAAGTAAATCAAAAGCAATAGTTCAGGAAATGGATAATTTTTCCTCCGAATTTTTAAACATTGTCGAACGTTATCTTGTCCATAAATAAAATTTCGGGAATTTATTATGCGCAGATTACGCCGAAGAAATAGTGAAAATAAAGCGATGGCGGAAATCAATGTCACCCCGTTCGTTGATGTCATGTTAGTGCTCTTGATTATTTTTATGGTGACGGCGCCGATGCTTTCTATGGGCATTGACGTCAACCTGCCGAAGGTTAAATCAAAAAGCGTCGATGTTGCGGAAGAAAAACTTGTTTTAACCATCACCGAAGCAAGAGAAATATTCTTAAACAAAACCAAAATGCCCTTCGGAGAACTTAATCCTAAACTAGAAGCAATCTTTTCCAACAGGATCGACCGCGAAGTTTTCCTGCGCGCGGATAGAAGCGTACCTTACGGATTTGTCGTTGAAGTTATGTCGGAGATACGCAAAGCCGGTGTTGATAAACTCGGGTTGATTACAGAACCGCCCGAGGGAATAAAATGAAACCCCGGATGTATAATAATTCCTCCCGCGGCAATCCCGACAACATCCACAAAATGCTTCTCCTCTCTTTGATGATCCATTTGATCGTGATTACCGCGCTTTTTGTTTCCGTTCCTTCATCATCCAGACGTTTAACCTTTGGCCCGGTGTATTCTGTGCAACTTGTCGGTAGTTCAGAGATAGCCTCATCGATAGAATCCTCTCTGCTCAAAGATATTCTGCAAAAAGGAGAAGAAACAGGTTCAACCATCCTGAAAAGAGAAATTGCGAGTATTAACTCTACGCCGATAAAAAAGGAGGAGATAAACAACCTGAATATTGAAAAAGCAATCGACGCAATTAGGCAAAAAGATTCATCTCATCAGGAAACAACCCCACCTGCGGAAAAATCCAATACAAATGCATCATCCGCCTCCGGGGGAACAACGATTTCCCAAGCGCAAGCAACTGCACGGACAAACGAATATATCGCTGTCATTTGGTCAAGGGTTAAGGGAAACTGGACACTGCCGCCGGCATTGATGCCAAAAGAAAATATCGAAACGATTATTGATGTCAAAATTTCACGCAACGGCGCGCTGGAACATATGGGATTTGAAAAAAGTTCAGGTAATCATTATTTTGATGATTCCGCTATCAAAGCCGTTAAAAAATCCAGTCCTTTCCCGCCATTGCCATCTTATATTTCGGGAAATTATATCGAAATCGGCATCCGATTTCATTCAAAAGAATTACGCTAAAAATGAGAGGTAAGCCAAACGCGCCATGAAATTAATTAATTTAATTATATCTTTTATATTATTTTTCTATATCTCGCTGATTTTTAGCAATAATGCGATCGCAAAAATTTATATTGACATAGATTCACCCACCTTTCAGCAATTTCCTATCGCCATTTGCGATCTCAATAATATATCAGCCGACGCCGCTCAATCTTACGATATTGGCATTACGCTTGCCGATGAAATCAAAAACTATTTGGCCATGACCGGAATATTCAATATTTTAAATAAAAAAAGCTTCTTTGAAGAAAAACATTTCAGCAAAGCCGAGACGATAGAACAAATACGTTTTTCCGATTGGTCTATGATCGGCGCAGACTATTTACTTCGTGGTAATATAACTGGAAATGATAAAAAAATATTTGTTGACTGTCGTCTCTTTGATGTTACGCGGGGAGAACGTATCCTGAACAAACAATATAATTCTCCAACCGAAGATCAAAAAGAACTTGCAAAAAGCATAGCTTCCGACATCTTATTTACATTGACCGGTGACGAGGGGGAATTTAGTACAAAAATCGCGTTTGTGTCCAAAAAAGGAGTGAACTCTGACATCTACACAGTTAGCTATGACGGATCTGATTTAAAAAACATCACCAATCACCAATCACTGGTAATGTCTCCGCGTTGGTCGCCTGATAGAAAATATCTTGCCTTTACGTCTTTTAAGGAAGGTTCTCCAAAAGTCTATATTAAAAATTTAAAAACAGGCGCAGAAAAAAAAGTAGCTTCTTTTGATGGGCTTAATTTATGCGGCTCCTTCTCCCCGGACAGCAAACAATTATTATTAACTCTCAGCAAAGAAGGCATGGAAAATATATATGTGCTGGAAATCGAGACGATGAAACTCAAGCGCCTGACTCATAACTATTCCATTGATGTTTCGCCCAACTGGTCACCGGATGGCCAAAGAATAACTTTTGTTTCCAATCGCTCCGGTTCACCTCAAATTTATGTCATGGATGCCGATGGAAATAATATAACAAGGATAACTTATGAAGGAAACTATAATACTTCTCCATCATGGTCGCCGCGCG
>MGQN01000022.1:92856-106448 GCA_001797845.1 Deltaproteobacteria bacterium RBG_16_44_11
CAAATATTTTCCGTGGATACAGAAGGAAACAACCTTTTACAGCTAACCTTCAATGATGCCGATAATGAATCACCATCATGGTCGCCTTCCGGCAGACAAATTGTTTATAGCTCGAAAACAGCTTCTAAAAACAGAATCTGCATTATCAATGCCAATGGATTAAATATGAGAATTATCAATGAAAACAGCTCCTCGCTGACTATGCCTGTTTGGTCACCTCGATTTAAATAATTTAAAGAATTTGAGCATTAGGGTTGATTATTTTGACTTTTTTGTATATATGCTAAAATCATGTGAAAAAATATTACTTCAACAACGTTGAAAAACACAGCCAAACAAGTTCCTTCTAATATTAAAATATTTCACTACATTATTTTTATTGACGGCAATACGTTAATTATGTTTAACTTTTCAAAATTTTGGTTACAAAAACTTAAACGAAGCATCAAGAAAGGGGAAAGAGGATCATGAAGAAGAACATAACTTTGATAGGGATCTTTATCGCAGTCGTTTTCGGTTTAACATTGTTTAATGGTTGCGCCGAAAAGAAAGCGGTAGTCGCCGAAGGAACTGCTCAGGAACAAAAGGCACCTGCGACTCAGGAACAGATGGCTAAAGCGGAACCGACGGCACCAGCAGAAGCTTCATTGCAAGATATCAACTTTGATTATGACATGTCCAACATCCGTCCTGACGCCCGCGTAATTCTGAAGGCCAATGCCGATATTTTTCTAAAAAATAACCCATCCAAAATCACTATTGAAGGATACTGTGACGAAAGGGGAACGGCCGAATACAACATGGCTCTGGGAGAACGACGCGCACAGGAAGCGAAGAAATATTTAGTAAATCTGGGCGTTGACGCCGCAAAAATGAAAACAATCAGCTACGGTGAAGAACGCCCCTTAGATCCCGGCCAAAACGAAGAGGCCTGGGCAAAAAACAGACGCACTCATTTTGTTGTGACTCCTTAATATTAATTTTTTAATCAGGTGAATGAATTGAAAAATTATATTTATATCCTTTTACTAGTTTCCGTGTTGGCATTTTCCGGCTGCGCCACTACTTCTGATTTAAAGACGGTCAGCTCGGAGTTAAACCAAAAAATGGAAGAAAGGCTGACGGCCATGGATGCTGAATTGGCCGCGATGAAAAAGACGGTCACATCTCTGGATACTATGCGCAAAGGGCAAGCCAATACGGCAGCTGATATTACGGATTTAAGGGATAATCTGCAGCAACTACGCGGTCAAATCGAAGCGCTTAAAAATGACCTTACCATCAGTACCAAGAAACAAGAACAGGCTTTTGATGATATTCTCCTGAAAGTCAATTTTATAGAAAACTTTCTGGAAATAGGCAAAAAGGATATTGGTGGTGATACCAGTAAATCAACTGGTAACGGAGTTTCCAAAGGCCAAGGGAATATACAAGACAAAGATAAAGCATATTCTGCCGCTTATCAAATTTTTAAAAATGGTAATTACAGTAAAGCACGGACAGAATTTCAAACTTTTTTAACTACTTATCCCAGCACTGAACACTCTGATAATGCTCAATTTTGGATTGGTGAATGTTACTTTTTTGAAAAAAAGTATGAGCAGGCGATTTTGGAATACGAGAAAGTGGTTAAAAATTATCCCAATGGCAGTAAAGTGCCGTATGCCTTGTTGAAACAAGGGCTTTCCTTCTTGAATTTGGGAGATAAAACTAGCGCCCGGTTGCTTTTGCAACAGGTCATAAAGGATTATCCGAATACAAATCAGGCACGCATTGCGCGCGCTAAACTGCAAGAAATTAAATAATCTCTGAAATAACTTGAAATAAAAAAGGGGCTTCTTTGAGGCCCCTTTTTTTATTAAATAATCGCCTTCAACAAAATCACAAAAAGAAAAGAGCAATCCTGTGAAGCATATTATTATTTTGGAAAATCAACTATACCGTAACGCCGTCAGCAAAGCATTAATTCAAAATAATCGATTTCACCCCTGTGGGCACCGGCAATTCAAAAATTGACATATCAGTAACTTTTTCGATTTTTATGTCGGAATATTTTACACAGATAGAAGTTACACCATCGGCCATGTTAATTGTAATTTTTTCCGCAACGGGGCTTTGCGGTCTATAGTCTTCATATTTTACGTGATAAATTTCTTTGCCATATTCATCATTTTGCACAAATTTTTGCAAGCGGTTATCTTTCCCTACAAGGATAATTTGTGAATTTCCCGATGGTATTCGTATTTCTATGCGCATAGCATTACCATCCGGATAGCTTTGATACGATACATTTCTATCTCCCCGCGAAGGATAAGAACCGGTAAAAATCATGACAATATCTTCAATATTAAATTGCCAGGGCAAGAATCGCGCTAAATTGTCGCTAGTTGGCCTTCCGAGATAAGCCTCTCCTCTGGAAGGAATTAATACACGCATTTCATCGGGTGAAGCTGTCAGAAAAAAATCAGGTGGTCCGATAGGGGCAAATATTTCCAGGCGCAGATAAGATGGCCTTTTCATAATCATAGCTGCCCTTGCCGTATGATGACCATTAGGAGTAACTAAATTTATTTGCGCCATAGCGCTCAATACGTTATTTTCACCAACAATGCCGGAAATGGACAGAAGGACTCTTTGGGCTTCAAAATCTGATTGAATAATTTCCCTTTGAATACAACCGCCAGTGAGTAACGTCAAAAATGAAATTATAATAATTGGACGCATCAAGTAATAAATATTGCGCATAAAGGTAAACTTTTTGAATAATATTCGGGAGAATAAAATAATTGTTTAATTATTCCTTCTTGATTAATTCCTCATATTTTTTTTGCAACGAATTGTTATTGGGGGCAAGTTTAAGAGCTCGTTTATACATCTCTTGAGCATTTTTGTTTTTACCTATTTTCGCGTAAACATCACCCAGGTGCTCAGCGATATTGACATCATCAGGCAGAATCTTCAACGCTCTTTGTAAATGTTTAACGGCGCTATCCAATTTGTTTTGCTTAAAATGCACCCATCCAAGACTATCTATAATATAACCGTTTTCCGGTTTTAATTTTAAAGCTTGAATAATCATTTTTTCCGCTTCTTCCAGATTGATACCGCGATCGGCGTAACTATAACCTATAAAATTAAGCGCTTCGGCATTCTCCGGATCAAGGTGCAAAACCGTTTCCATTTCCTTCATGCTTTCGGGAAAACGGTTTGTTTTTTCATAAATCACGCCCAGAGCATAACGCAAATCCACATCCTTAGGGAAAAGCTTGATTCCCTCATACAAAATCTTTTCCGCCGCAGCAATATCTTTGGCTTCTTCATAAAGTGAAGACAAATAAATATATAGAGGAATCTGTTCCTTATTTTTTTCCAGGGCTTCTCTGATTAAATTAATAGCCTCCGTAATTTTACCTTCATTCTTAAATATCATACCGGCATGAATTCGGGCGGTTGCGTATAATTCTGACGTAGCGGGAATTTTTTGATATTCTTCCAGCGCCAATTTGCTTTCACCTTTTTCCTCATATGTACTAGCCAGTAAGAACCGTACCCGGCTATCCGAAATATTTTTATCTAGTATCATGGAAAATTCAGACGCGGCTGAATCGAACCGGCGCATATCATAATATAATATACCCAGCTTAATTCTTGCTTCACGATTATCGGGATCAGATTTCAATACCTCTTGATACTCATTAATTGCTTCTTCATTTTTTTTATCTTTAATAAGAAGATCTCCTATTTTGATCCGTATATTCATCCGTGTAGGATTTTCTTCATAATAATCGCGGTAAAGTATGATAGCTTTATTTATTTTATTTTGTTTTTCGTATAGAGCGGCCAAGTCAAATATAGCCAATTCAAAATATGGTCTTAATGATAGAACTTTTTTATACATCTTCTCCGCATCTTCAAATCTTTCCATATCCGCAAGCAGCTTGCCATAATAATATATGCCCGTAACATTATCCGGATCAATCTTAAGAATTTTATTAAAGTATTCTTCAGCTTTGACAAAATTATTTTCAGTGGCGTATATTATGGCCAAATAAAGATAGGCGACCAAATTTTTTGGATCTAGTTCAACTACCTTTTCATGTTCTCTAATAGCCTTCTGATATTCTCGACGATTAAGGTATAGGCCTCCCATAATGAGATGGAGGTCAATGTTATTTGGATCCTTGGAAAGTGTTTTCTCCCCCAAAGAAATAGCGCGTTCGAAATCCCCCTTTTCTGTATAAAGAGAAACGAGTTCAGTGATGAGATAATAAGAATCTGGGTCAGATTTATGCGCCTTTTCTAATTCGACAATAGCTTCCTCTGTTTTTCCATCCAGACGGGAAAGAATTCCCAAGGAATAATGATATGCCGCATCTGCCGAGTTATCTTCATTATACGCAGAGGAAAGCCGAACAGTGTTTATATAACTACAGCCGGATATATTAATAAGCAGTAAAATAGTTATAAATAAAAATTGGATTCTTTTTTTCTGCATGATATTTTTCACACTTCTCATAATATCATTTATATTTTATTAAGTAAGACTATGAAACTCCAGGCAAGGCTTTCGCTTTAATAATACGCGATACCGGAACAATCAATATTCCTTTTTCTCTTAAAACCTTAACCGCGTCTCTGAGGGCTTTGATTGTTTCCGGATAAGGATGGCCGATAACTATCACCGGTGAAGCATCTCCATTATGATTTATTACGGCAATCAAGTTATTATAAATTTCATTGTAGTCACGAATATTATCAATAAATATTTTTCGTTCAGCCACTTGCAAACCAACTTTTTGAGCTGCAGCAAAGGCCTCACTATCGGCTGACGTCCGCGAATCTATGAAAAACAAATTCTTTTTCTTTAATTGACCAAAAATTACAGTGAGCCTTTCCCTATCTTCCATAAATCTTGAACCCATATGATTATTCACACCGGAAATATAAGGCACAGCATCAATGTTCTTCTCCAGCTGATATAGCAATTCATTATTATTCATGTCCGTAAAAAGAGCGCCCGCACCCGGCTTTTCACGTGGATAAGAAACAGGCTCCATGGGCAAATGTAAAAGAATTTCGCGCTTAGCTTGATGAAGCATTTCCGCCGTCTCACGCGAATGAGTTAAAAACGGCAAAATAGAAAATGTTATGTCGGCATTAATTTTCAGCAGTTCCCTGGCCGGTTCCAAATCATATCCGATATCATCTATTATAATAGCTACTTGCTTTAACGGCAGGGGAATCTTTTCAATTTTGGATACGATTATCTTTTCTTTTTCTTTTTTTGCTCCAGGAATTATTCTGGATACTTTTTCTTTCTCAGGTTTTGTCTTCTCCACTTTCGGTGCAATTGATTTTTTTGGCTCTATTTGCTCTATTTCTTTTTTCGGTTCTTTAATTAAAGATTTTTCTTCTTGCACTGACAGCACATAGACGATGGCGGCAACAGATATGATGATTAGAAAAACCAGTAATCCGTTTAAAAAATGTTTAGATTGTTTCTTTGCCAATTACAAAAACCTTCCTTATAAAATATATTTAACTGTTTAAATTTTTCTTCATTATGTCCCAGCTCTTTAAAATATCCACCGCTGTTTTAAGTTGATTATCAGGGGAGAACCCAGATGAATCTTTTATGTCCTTCGCCTTAGTTTCATCAAGTTTTGCGCCGTCTTCCTTTGCCGGTTTTATGTGTCCCTTAAGATCTTTTTCCCGAATACGATCTTCCATAGTGTTTCCCTTATCTTCAGATGGATTGATATATTTAACAACAATATCCGGTTTGATACCCTCGGCCTGAATAGACCGTCCCTTTGGCGTGTAATAACGCGCGGTCGTCAGTTTTATCGCGGAACCATCTTCCAAGGGGATAATCGTTTGCACAGAGGCTTTGCCAAAAGTTTGTGTTCCGACAATTAAAGCCCGGCCGTTATCCTGCAGTGCTCCGGCAACAATTTCCGCCGCGCTGGCTGTTCCTTCATTTACCAGAACAACCATCGGACAACTAATTTCATTATTGTTGTTTCTAGCTATCGCCTTGGTTTCCATATTTTTTGTGCGGCCTCGCGTGGAAACAATAACCCCTGATGTAAGGAACATATCTGAGGCTTCAATTGCTTGTGTGAGTAATCCTCCCGGATCGTTTCTCAAATCAAGAATCAGACCTTTCATCGGACGGAGTTTTTCGCTGGTTTCTCGAAGCGCTTTACGTAAATCTTCGACTGTCCTTTCATGAAAAGAAGCTATACGAATGTAGGCGATATTATCTTCCAATATTTTATACCTGACGCTTTTGATTTGAATAACAGCGCGCGTTAACGTAATATCTTTGGCAGTGGACATATCGTCACGCATAATAGTGATAATAATTTTTGTATCTTTTGGACCTCGCAATTTTTTTACTGCTTCCATAATAGTTATATCTTTAGTCGTCTTGCCATCAATTCTTATAATTTGATCTCCTGACTTTATGCCGGCATTGAACGCGGGGGTGCCTTCAACGGGAGAAACAACAGTTAAAACATCTTTTAATATTGTGATTTCAATACCAATACCTCCAAACTGCCCTTGCGTTTCCACTTCCAGCTCTTTATATAAATCCGGCGTCATAAAGGAACTGTGGGGGTCAAGAGACCTAATCATTCCGTTGATCGCGCCCTGGATTAGCTTCGATGAATCTACCTCTTCAACGTAATTTTTCTTAACCATATCGAATACTTCGTTGAATGTTTTAATGTCTTTATATGTGGCTTTATCGAGCGCGGAAACCTGATTATTGCTATAAAGAGCCAGAAGGATGAATATTGCCACGCAAAGAATAACTAACAATGAAACTCTTATTGATATTTTTTTCATAATGTTCCTCACCATGCAGAAGATGTAATTATCTCATTTATACCATTTTCTGTGATATTTTCCATAGTTTTCAGAGATAATCAGAAAAGATTGAGAAACTTTTTGAAATATTTTTCAAAGAAGCCCAACGACTCTGTATTATTCAATTATCCAGCTAGTTGTATTATTTGAATCTTTTACAATAATACGAAGCTTGGTAAGCTCATCTCTTATAGCATCCGCCCTGGCCCAATCTTTAGCCGCTCGGGCAGCTTGTCTTTCTTTAATCAAGTTTTCAATTTCCTCTATATTTAAGCCTCTTTTACGAGATTCCTTTTCTTTATCACATCTAAAATAATGGTCAGGATCATCTTGTAAAATCCCCAAAACAGCTCCAAAATGAGCAAAGACTTTCTTTGATGTCTGCAACATTATAGACTTATGAAGAGTTGTTGCCTTTTGTTCCGCAACAAGGAAATTATTCATATGCCTTACCGCCTCAAAAACATAACCTAAAGCTTGGGCGGTATTAAAATCATCATCAAGTGCGGCGTCGAATTTTTCCTTTAACTCTTCTAATATGCTGGTGTAGTTTTCTTCTTTTGCTGAAGTTTTCTTTTTACTCAAATTATTCGAAGGAACTGGTCTGTCCAGCGCTTCTGTTTGCAGCTGCAGAGTTGCGTAACATCTGGCCAGCGCTGATCTTGCCTCCGCTAAAGAATTTTCCGAAAAATCCACAGGACTGCGGTAATGGCTTTGCAGCATGAACAAACGAACTACTTCCGGATGATATTTATTTAATATTTCCCTGACGGAAAAAATATTGCCCAGAGATTTGGACATCTTTTCCGAATTTATCCTGACAAATCCGTTGTGCATCCAGTAATTCGCCAAAGGCTTGCCCGTTGCGGCCTGGGATTGAGCTATTTCGTTTTCATGGTGTGGAAAAACTAAATCTTCTCCGCCTCCATGAATATCGAAAGTTTCTCCCAGGTAACGCCTACTCATGGCCGAACATTCTATGTGCCATCCGGGGCGGCCTTTGCCCCAGGGACTTTCCCAAAAAGGTTCGCCCTCTTTGCTTTTTTTCCAAAGAGCAAAATCGAGTGGATTCTTTTTTTTATCATTGATGTCAATACGCGCACCGGCAACCATTTCCTCCAGATTTCTTCCTGAAAGGCCGCCGTATAAGGGAAATTTATCCACGGAAAAGTATACATCACCCTCCACGCAGTACGCATTACCTTTTTGTATCAGAATACTGATGAGGGCAATCATATCGTCAATGTGTTCGGTAGCCCTCGGCGCTAAGGTAGGATTTTCAACGCCGAGGGCGGCCATATCTTCATTATGCAGATCGATATAGCGCTTCGATATTCCGGAAATGCTCACTTTCTCTTTTTTGGCGCGATCGATAATTTTATCGTCAATATCCGTAAAATTTTTTACGTAGATAACTTGATAACCGCGCGAGCGCAAATGCCTGACCGCTACATCAAAAAATATCGCCCCGCGGGCATGACCGATATGACAAACATCATACGCGGTGATACCGCAAACATAAATGCTTACCGTTCCCTCTTTTACGGGTTTAAATATTTCTTTTCTTCTTGTCGCGGTATTAAATATTTTTTGAGGCATGATTCTTTAAAACTTACTTTCATCAAGGATACAAAGGGATATTCCGTAAACCGGAATCCTGAGCGAAACCGCATATAATATTCATGTTTTGCACGGCCTGGCCGGCAGCGCCTTTAATTAAATTGTCAATTGCCGCGATAATAATCGCCATTTTTGTCCGCGTATCAATACTCACCCCAATATCACAGTAATTAGAACCGCAAACGGAAGATATATCAGGATACGACCCAGCGGGACAAATTCTAACAAATTTCTCCCCTGCATAAAACGAGAAATAAATTTCATGTAATTGTTTTAACGTAATATCCTTTTTTAACGTCGCGTAAATCGTGCTCAAAATTCCCCGTTTCACCGGCAATAAATGCGGCACAAAAGAAATATTGAATTTTTCTCCGGCCAGAGCGTTTAGCTCTTGTTCGATTTCCGGGGTATGCCGGTGCTTGCCGACTTTGTAAGCTTTGAAGCCGCCTTCCACTTCACAAAAAAGTGAACCTATCAGCGGCTCCCGTCCGGCGCCGCTTACACCTGAAGCTGAATTCGCAATAATTGTGTTTATATCTAAAAGCTTGTTTTTCAGAGCCGGGGCCAGCCCTAAAATAATACTGGTCGGATAGCAGCCGGGATTTGCAATAAGCGATGCTTTTTTAATCTCCTGCCGGTAAAGCTCGGGAATTCCATAAACGGCATTCTTTAAAATTTTTTCGCTGTTATGTTTCCCATACCAGGCTTCATAAGTCTTTACATCCCGTAAGCGATAATCAGCGCTCAAATCAATAACCTTTTTCCCGGCCTGAAGGAAAACAGGCGCGATATCCATAGAAACGCCATGAGGAAGCGCCAGAAAAACGATATCGCTGAGGACGGCTATTTCTTGAGGTGTCGCATTTTGATAAGTTAGTGAAGTCAGGCCGTACAAAGACGGAAATGCTTCGCCTACAGCCATACCGGCAAATCGTCGTGAAGTAACAGCTGTAAGCTGAACTTCCGGATGCCCCAGTAAAATTCTGGTTAGTTCCTGACCGGTATAGCCACTAGCTCCAAATATCGATACTTTTAACATAAATAATCCTCCAAAAAAAAGGGAGGCCTGAAGCCCCCCTTGCTGAATTTAACGCTTGGAGAATTGGAATCTTTTCCTTGCTCCCGGCTGCCCATATTTCTTTCTTTCTTTAATGCGGGCGTCTCTGGTTAAAAACCCGGCTTTCTTCAGAACAGCACGCAACTCGCCATCATATTCCAATAAGGCTTTGGATATTCCGTGTTTTACCGCCCCCGCCTGACCGGCAACTCCACCTCCGGTAACATTTACATACAGATCAAACTGATCTTTTTTCCCCGCAATTTCCAAAGGTTGTTTTATAACCATCTTTAAGCTGGGTCTAGTAAAATATTCATCATAATTCCTTTTATTTACCATAATATTTCCCTTGCCTGCTTTCATATAAACACGGGCAATAGCGCTTTTTCTTTTACCAGTTGCGTAATAACGTTGTTCGGACATAAACTCTCCAATATTTCAAGGTGAATAAGCTAGTTTCCAGTTTACTTTCCAATTAAACGGACAAAGAATGCGGGCATTGCGCTTCATGAGGATGAGTATTGCCGGCATAAACTTTAAGTTTTTTAAGCATTCTTCGCCCTAAATTGTTTTTGGGCAACATGCCGGCAACGGCTATACGGATTAAGTTTTCCGGCTTTTCCGCAAGCATTTTTCCGGCAGGGGTTTCGGTCAGTCCGCCGGGATAACCAGAATATGAATAATAAATCTTATCAGTTAGCTTCTTTCCCGTAAGCTTGATTTTTTCCGCGTTAACCACCACAATAAAATCACCGGTATCGACATGTGGAGTGTAAATAGCTTTATGTTTGCCCCTTAAACGGAGCGCTATTTCGCTGGCCAACCTTCCCAATACTTTACCGGAAGCATCCACAATATACCACTCTTTGTTGAGTGCTTCCGCCTTTGCCGCATACGTCTTCTTCATAGTCAAACCACCATTTTATTTAAAAATTGAACAGCGAAACTTATGCAATTTCAATTTGTTTGTCAAGCAGAATATTGGGGGATTATATACTTATTAATTAATTTCGCCAAGATTTGTCAAAACGCCGAAAAGCCGGTAAACAATCAAAATACAGGGGAAATTTTATAATTTTCCTAATCCCGCCAGCGATATTTTTAGCAAAAATCTGGAATCGCCATCAGTTTGGGAGTAATCTACTCCCAGGCTCCAACATTGACTATAATAAGTCAGCCCCGCTGTACTTTCAACCGTCCTGGAATGAAATTGATCGCGCCTTAATAAATATGTGGCGGCGATCTTACTGGTTACCATTGCTTTTATATTAAGATTTATTTCTTCAATAGAATCAATGGTATAACGATAACCGACGGTGAACATATCCCCACGCCAATCTTTGATGTTTAAATCATAATTCATTTCTTTCCACCCGCTATAAACGTTATATTTATTGCGCGCCATAAACGATAAATATTTATGCGGATTTAAGTCAAATTCTATTCCCATATCCGAGAAGGGGCGTTTTGGGGCAACAACGCTATCCTTATTCTTTTTCGCTTCGTTAATATCATACGCTTGAAACAGCTTTAGTCTTAAAAATTCCAGATAAGTATATGCCGCTTTTTCATCTTTTACTTTAGTCATTAAGGTGTTGGTCAATGCCCAAATGACCGCGTTTTGCTCAGTTATCGGCGGCATATAATCAGGAATATTATCCTGGCTTACATTAGGCGTGTAGGCATAGGATACTTCCGGTTTAATTTCATGACGAATTTTTTCCCAGTTGAGCATATTGAAGTTAAATATGCGTGAAATTTGACTACTGACATTTACAGAGGCCGTATAAAGCGTGCGGCCTCCGCTTTTTTTATCATCACCAAGCGCTTCATTATCCTCGCGTATCCAGGCCGTTTCCTTAAAGGCAAATTGGGGCGTAATTTTAGCATAGCCGCCAAGATTAATCGGCAGGGATATAGCAGGATTAAAATCGAAAAGGTGACCTTTTTGCCCTTCCCCGCGGTAATAATTATCATACGTGCCGGTTAGTTCATAATACAAAGGAGTTGCCAGAAGAGGCTGCTTGATGCCGGTAAGAACTATTTCCGGATATTTCTGCAAAGTCGCATCATTATTCGCCTTGGCGAAATCATCGGTATAGCTCATTAATCCCATCAGATTGTAATTCGACCACCCTTTATACACACGCGCGGTTGATTCCAATGAACGTAGAGATTCATTACCGTAGAAAGGAACCTTTTTAAACGGATCCTCCTCGTTTATAGCGTAATGGTCCAGATAGTAGTTATGCGCTGAAAGATCTTTAAAGTACCATTTGTCGGAAACTTTGCGCAAATCGGTCCTTGCATAGAAACTGGAATCAAAATTTGTCTGGTGATTCAAATAATATGACCAGCGTCTGTGCATCCCCTCCCAATCACGGTCAGTCTCGAAATTGATTTTTTCGATAACATTTTTTCTATCCTCCATGAAGTCGCCATACCAAGTGCCGAAGGAATGATCACCCAGATAATATCTAAATTCCGCGCCTTCTTTGAATCCTCTTTTTTCGATATACCGCTGATAAAAGGTCGCGTCCGCCTGAGGAGAAATCGCCCAAAAAAGAGGAATTTCAATATCCAAGCCGTCCTTTTTTCTGGAATAAGAAAGATACGGCAGGAGAAATCCCGACTGACGTTTGGTTTTCGCGGGAAAAGGAACAAAGGGAGAATAAAAAACCGGCAGTCCTTTTGTAAGAAACCTGGCGTTTTTCATCAAACCATAACCATCAATGGTTACGTCCATCTCCGAACCCGCTATTTCCCAATCGGGCGAGGTTCCGTCGCAGGTCGTGGCTCTCGGCTGTTCAATGAAATATGTATTTTCGCCGGTTTTTTCAATTTTATCGCCTCTCACATAAAAATGATTTCGGGCATAAAAAGCCTGACCTTTATAAGCAATGCCGGTTTTGTTTTCGATATTGAAAACGATTTTATCCCCCCGCAAAGTGTCTTCCCCCATTTTCAGCAAGGCATTGCCCTGTGCGGTGGCGATTTTATTCTTGTTATCCAATTCCACATCATCGGCAGTTAAAACGATGTTGCTATAATTTATGACGACATTACCTTGAGCATTGTATTTGTCTGAGGAATAGTCGTAATCCATGCTGTCCGCTTCAATATCAACAGGGCTTTTATTATCTTTTATTTCATCAGCGGAAACTCTGATATATGAAACGAGCAACATCCCCACCGCGAAGCAGGTAACTACAAATTTATGTTTCAGTTTCCCTATCAAAATAAAATACCTCGTTATTTTAATTAAAATTTAATGAGTCTTATCACAAGAAACGGTTTTAGGAAACTTTTGTTTTACTTCACCGGCAAGATAAAGAGAGCCTGTCGCGCAAATTAAATCATTTTTTTCAGCCAAGGCTTGCGCTTTCTGAATCGCCTGCCCAACATTTTGCGTCACTATCGCCTTATACCCTATTTTCTCCAATATTATCAGCATATTATCCGGAAGTTCGGCACGAGTTGTCTTTAATTTAGTTAAAATTATTTTATTTGCCAGTGGGGCGATTTTTTGCAGCATTTGATGATAATTCTTATCCGCAAGCGAACTAAAAATGAGAATTAACCGGCGGTAGGAAAAATCTTTTTTTAAAGCCTCGCATAAGATGCTTATTCCCGCGGGATTATGCGCGCCGTCAAGAACAAAAAGAGGGTTATTTTGCAGAACCTCGATTCGAGCGGCCAGCTTTGTGTTTTTAAGCCCGGCACGGATTGCTTCGTCATCAATCTTAAATCCATTTTTTCCGGCAATTTCAATTGCAGCCATGGCCAGCGCGGCGTTCGCCCACTGATGTTCGCCTTTCAGTGCAATTTTTAATCCGCTTATATGGCGGTACAATCCCCGGTATGTAAAAAAAGTGTTTTTTTGTTTTGTTATCTTTATGTCGGAACCCAGGTGATAGAGTTTTGCTTTGTGGCAAAGACACACACTTTTTAACACATCCAAAACTATTTTTTGTTTTGCCGCAGTAATGCAAATGCCTTTTTGTTTGATGACACCGGCTTTTTCGCGGGCAATTGATTC
>MGQN01000022.1:106540-111090 GCA_001797845.1 Deltaproteobacteria bacterium RBG_16_44_11
AACCTCCAACACGGCAATATCCACTTTTTGGCGTTGAAAATAAACAAAGGCCGCCGCCGTCAATAATTCGAAATAGGTTAAAGGCTTTTTTGCCTTTTCTTTTATATCCGCGATGATTTGGTTAAAATCTTTTCCTGCGATTTTTTTGCCGTTAATCACAATCCTTTCCCGAACATCAACCAAATGCGGAGAGGTGTAAAGACCAACCTTATAATCTGCACTACGCAGGACAGAAGCAATCATCGTCGCTGTTGAGCCTTTGCCATTGGTTCCGGCAACTAATATTGTCTTATAGGAATTTTGTGGATTTCTCAGACGCGAGAGAATTTCGGTAATTGCCTCTAATCCCAAATGCATGACATCAATATTTAAGTTGGAAAGATAAGTGAAGGAGTCGAATTTATTCATTTGACCGCACGAAGGTTAAAGACGAATTACCTGACCGTCTTCAATAATGTTGATCTTCCGTTCTTTTATTGCCGCCACTTCTTTGCGTATATCTTTCTGGTAACTGGGGTTCATATGGTACAGGTAAATATACGGTTTTTTTCTTTTCAATTTTCTCAGCTCTGCCTGCAATAAGAGCGGGGTTAGATGTCTGTTTATGCCCGTAACTTCTTTCATAGAATCCGGTAATAATGTTAATGTTAATTAGCATACCTTCCCTACACAGGCAATAATTTTATAAAATATTTGGTGAAAATTATGATAAAATAATGTAGTTATTACTGGATGTTGGCAAGATATACGTTAAATAAAGGAGCATTTAAGTGTTAAACATAAGACCGGAAAGAAAAGACGATTATGCTCAAATTACTCAAATCAACGATGCCGCCTTTGGGCAGCCCAATGAAGGGCGTCTTGTTGAAAATCTACGGAAGAATAATAAATTTATTACGCAATTATCACTGGTCGCACAGATGGATGATGATATTTTCGGCCAACTCCGGACCGCCTTCTCGCGCGGCATTTCCCGCTGATAAGAAATGGCAGAAACCATCTTGACCGCCGGGAAAATTTTTATATTGATTGCCGAAACTCAGGCCTACTCCGCCGCCGAAACAACCGAATGTTTTTATATCGGCGACAGCTATTTTTCCTTTTGCGGCATGAGCAGCAAGCCACATGACACAACCCCATTTGCCCTTCTGAAACTGCATCGCGCCTTCCAGCTTGTCATTGGACCAGAACAAGGCGACCAGCTGGTATTTAAGTTGAATTGCTTTAGCGATTGTACTTTTCATCTTCTTGTTAAGTCATCCTCATTCTTTGCTATATACTAACAATGAAGTATCGACATTGTCTATCGAAATTCAGCTTTGTTATTTATTACATTAACTAATCTACAATGTTTTAATCAGAAAAAATTTAAGAATTACCATTTAAGCTATATCATCTGATGTTGTTACAGAATGTTGGTGCTACCATATGCATACTCCTGCCCGGTATGTGTGAATACATGACGGATAGCTATTGCAAAATAGGAAAATCTTGCTTGACTTTCCGTCTTTGGATGTAGAGATGGCCCACCCATCCGGGTTATCCAAGGCAATGGTAAAAGATACCTATAACGATTAGTCACCGTCGACGAGACGGATCGCCCGAGTCCACGCCTGGGCGGCTATTTGCACAGGGTCCCAAGGGCTGGAAAGTGGCGGTGTGTAACTGAGATCCAGGTCGTTCAATGCCTCCACGGTCATACCATGATGAACGGCCGTAGCCACCGTGTCAATGCGCTTAGAAACCTCTGTGCCGTATGTGCCGATGATTTGCATACCCAGAAGCTTGCGTGTTTTTTTATCGCCTGTGATACGAATTCGCAATTTTTCCGCGTGGGGGTAATAGAGCTTATGGTCCCAAGTGTCAATATCCACAGACAAGGGAGAAAACCCTTCCTTCAGTGCTTCATCATCTTTCAGGCCGGTACGTGCAGCCACCAGATCGAAAATTTTAACGGATTGGGTTCCCAAGGTGCCGGTATATTCGCGGTTTCCGCCTACTGCGTTTTCACCGGCGACGCGACCCTGCTTATGGGCAGTAGTACCCAAGGGCAGGTATGTGTTTTTCCCAAGCAGTCGGTGATAGGTTTCCGCACAGTCGCCGGCTGAGTAAATATCAGGAATGGAGGTCTCCATTCTCTGATTGACGCAAATTGCACCCTTAACACCGGTTGCGATACCGGCAGATTGGGCCAGACGGGTTTCCGGTCGGCTGCCTACGGCCACCAGAACCATGTCGGCAGTAATAGTATCTGTAGTTGAGCGCACAGAAAGCGGACCTCCTGTGGATTCGATCTGTTTCACACTAAATCCGGTGAACACCTGAACGCCATTTTTTTCCAATTCCGTCCGCACGATACTACCCAGGGCCGGATCAAAAGTTGTGAGAACGGAAGGTGCAAATTCGACTACGGAAACGGAGAGCCCCCGTCGGTTCATGGCATCGGCCATTTCCATACCGATATAACCTGCACCGATTATAACGATAGAGGTCGGACACCGAGCTGTGAGGTATTCCTGAAATGCAAAACTGTCCGCCATCCATCTGAGAAAAAAGACGCCGGGAAGATTGATGCCGGGAAGATTCGGTATAAGAGATACGCCTCCGGTACCTATCACAAGCCTGTCGTAAGAAAAAGTCTTGGTATGGCCTGCCGTATCTGCAGCAACTAAATGTTTTCGATCAGAAATGATGGATGTGACACGATGCTGTGTCACAACTTTGATGCCTTCTTTTTCGATCTCATCGGCGGTGCGATGGGCCAATGCTTTCCAGTCGGGCACCTCACCACTCAGATAAAACGGAAGACCGCAAATACTGAAATTGGGATATTGGTCCGCCAAGATCATGGTAACTTCCGCATCCGGTGCCAATTCTTTGGCTCGAAGGCCTGCGCTGATTCCGGCATCACTGCCACCGATAATTACTAATCTTTGGGGGGTCATAGTCTGCCTTGCGAAATGGAGTTAGTGTCAATTGATATTGAGTTGAAAAATCCTATCCCCTTACACTCTCCCAGGCTGAACGACTGAAAAGAGAGCCAATAGTAAAAGGCTATACTTTTTGTAGCGGGAAAAATAAAGATACTTTGGTACCCCTGCCTAACTGGCTTTCGATTTCCATCTTGCCGCCGTGAGCCATCATCAGATGCTTTACTATGGACAAGCCCAAACCTGTGCCGCCCAAATCGCGCGAACGGGTTTTATCCACGCGATAAAAACGCTCGCCCAACCGCTGAATTTCTTCCTGCGGAATTCCCGCTCCTGTATCACTAATGTCTATAACTACACTATCCGAAGTTTCTTTTGCTTCAATAGTTACTTTGCCTTCATCAGGGGTAAATTTGACCGCGTTGTCAAGAATATTGACAAATATCTGGCTGAGCCTGTCACGATCAGCCCTTATGGGGCATAATATGGCCTTAATATTATTGATGATTTCTATTTTCTTTTTAGCTGCTTTTGCTTTCACCAGCGCTACAATTCCGTTTAATACATCAGCCGGCGCCAAATCTTCATAATTGAAATTAATTTCACCCAATTCAATTTTTGATATAGTCATCAAATCTTCTACCAGGCGATTTAAGCGTTCAGCCTGTTTCAGAATAATATCAACAAATTTTTTCTCATCCTCTGAGTTTTTTATTTTACCGGACTGCATTGTTTCCAGATACCCGATAATTGCCGTCAGTGGAGTACGAATTTCATGCGTGACATTCGCTACAAAATCAGCGCGGATCATTTCCAGTTTTTTCAGGCGGGTGACATCATGAAAAACAACCATCGTTTTTTCTTCTCCGGGATGACCATGAACGGCGGAAATACTGACACTCATAATAACAGGATTAATACTGCCTAGAGTAATTTCCCGGGAAACCCTGACACGCGATTCTTTGAATTTCTGAAAGGCCTTTTGCAATTCAATATTGCGGAAGGCTTCCATCAACGTCTTACCGTCTATGTTTCCGTATTGATCAGTAAGCATATTGGCCAGCGCCGGGCTGACAAATTCAATTTTTTCTTCATCATTGAGAATTAAAACGCCTTCATCGATGCTGGTAAAAGCCGTCATCAATTTGCTTTTCTCTTCATTGGCCAGTTTAATCTTTCTTTGCAGTTCATCCACCAGATAGTTGATATTATCCGCTAGTTTCTTTGTTTCATCCGACGTCTTTAAAATAATTGTTCCTGCCGGATGTCCCTGGCGTAATTTTTCGGTAAACCTTTCCATAGCGCGAATAGGCTCAGCAAGACGATAAGAAAAGATTAGCGCGATAATCAGTGATAAAACCGCAACAATAATAATGGTCAGAAAAATAGATTGATAAACTTTCTCTATCAGGCTTTGTACTTCATGAAGAGGACGCGCCAACCGGATATAGCCGGTAATCTGCGATTTTATTTTGATGGGTAAGGCAACGTAGAGCATATCCACTCCGATGGACTGACTAAAGCGGATGGATTTGCCCTTGCCTCGAAGCCTGGCTTCCTGTATTTCCGGACGGTTGAAATGATTTTCCAGCTTGGCAATATCTTTTTCCGAATCAGCAA
>MGQN01000022.1:111210-121397 GCA_001797845.1 Deltaproteobacteria bacterium RBG_16_44_11
TTGCCGGTCAAAACTTTATTTATCTCGTCCTTGATAAAAATATTCAAAACAAGAAAGGAGAAAAAAACAATGGCCAGATAGGAGAAAAATATCTTGTAAAAAAGGTTACGCTTCACGCTGGCTCCTTATTATTTGAGGAAGAATCTTGATGTCTCACCGATTCACCCGTCACCATGTATGTAACCATATCCGCGATGCCCTTGGCATGATCCGCAATACGCTCGAGATTTTTGGACACCTGCATAATATAAATGGCTCTTTGAATTGCCTTAGAATCATTCATCATAAAAGTCAACAACTCGCGAAATATTTGCTCATTTAAATCATCAACCATCTGCTCTTTGTGACGAACTATTTCCGCCATTTCCAGATCTTCACCGACAAACGCGTCCAGAGAATATTTAATCATTTCGCCTACAAGATTAGCCATGCGCGGCAGATCAATATAGGGCTTTAGCTTTGATTCTTCATTCAGTTGAATCGCTTTTTCCGCGATGTTGACCGCCATATCGCCGATCCTTTCCAGATGACCGGTGATTTTAATCGCCGTTGTAATAAATCTTAAATCTATTGCCGTCGGCTGCCTCAACGCCAGAATACGGATACATTTTTCCTCCAGCTGGGTGTCCCGTTTATCAATTTCATCATCATTTTTGATAACTTTACGCGCGATATCCGAGTTCCTTTCCGTTAAAGATTGCATCGCCATCTGAATAGCTTTCTCGGTCATGGCACCCAGATAGATCAGGTCATTTTTAATCCCCTGTAGCTCTTTTTCATAATGCAAGCTGGTGTGTCTTTTTTCTTCCATGATTATTCCTCCATTTCAATACTAACCGAATCTGCCCGTTATATAATCCTCTGTTTGCTTTATGTCCGGTTTGGTAAATATTTTTTCCGTCTTATTGTATTCAATTAAATTCCCCAGATAAAAGAAAGCCGTTTCATCCGAGATACGGGCGGCCTGCTGCATATTATGTGTCACAATGATGATTGTATAATCCTTTTTTAGCTCTTCAATTAACTCCTCAATTTTAGCTGTGGAAATAGGGTCAAGCGCGGATGTCGGTTCGTCCATTAATAAAATGTCGGGCTTCATCGCCAACGCACGGGCAATACAGAGTCGCTGTTGCTGGCCACCGGAAAGATTCATAGCCGACTGATTAAGAATATCTTTCACTTCCTCCCATAAAACGGCCTGCTTTAAACTCTGTTCGACCAGAGCATCGAAGTCTGTATTACTCTGCTCGGTTAGTTTCGGGCCGTACGCGATATTATTATAAATTGTTTTAGGAAAAGGATTGGGCTTCTGAAAAACCATGCCGATTTTACGACGTATTTCTACCGGATCCACATCAGGCGCGTAGATATTTTTATCTTCAAAAAGAATTTCTCCTTCGACTCTTGTTCCGTCAATCAGATCATTCATTCTGTTCAAAAGCCGCAGCAGCGTGGATTTTCCACATCCGGACGGCCCGATTAGCGCCGTGACTTTATTTTTCCCGAACTTCATCGATATATCCGTTAGTGCGCGCACCTGGCCGTAATAGAAGTTCACTTGATTCAGTTTAATGATTATGTTTGATTCCATTCCTACCACCTTTTATTTCTTCTCATGTAGCTACGGATAATAATCGCGATCAGATCGATTCCCAAAACAACAGCCACCAAAACCAGCACCGTGCCAAACTGGATGGGGCGTGTCGCTTCAATGTTTGTTCCAGCCGTCGCCAGTACATAAATATGATACGGCAGAGCCATAACCTCATCAAAAATCGAACCTGGCAGTTTGGTGGTGAAATACGCGGCGGCAGTGAACATGATCGGCGCCGTTTCTCCCGCAGCCCTGCCAATTCCCAATATGGATCCGGTCAGAATGCCCGGCATGGCGTTGGGGATAACAATTCGAAAAGTCGTTTGCCATTTAGATACACCCAGCGAAAGCGACGCCTCACGGAAAGTCTGAGGAACTGATTTCAACGCCTCTTCCGACGCGCCGATGATCGTGGGCAAAATAAGAAATCCCAGAGTCAGCGACCCGGACAGAATACTGGAACCAAATTTCATTAAAATAACAAAAAAGCCGAGCCCGAATAAGCCAAAAACAACCGAAGGAACACCAGCCAGACAATTGATCCCGACTTTGATGAAACGGACGATCTTGCCCTGTTTGGCGTATTCCGTCAGATAAATGGCCGACGCAATGCCTAGGGGAAGACCTATCACCAACGCGCCACAAGTCAGATAGACGGTCCCGAGAATCGCCGGCATAATGCCTCCTTTAGTCATTGAATGTGTAGGGGGCTTGGTTATGAATTCCCAACTGATCGCACCAATACCGTTTATGGCTATATAAAATATTATTCCCCCCAGCGCTAAGGTAATGATTAATGCCGACGCGCGCAGTAGGCCAAAGAAACAACTTTGTTTGAAATATCGCCATCTCATTGAATTATTTATTAATGAATTCATATATCTTCCGTTTAAAGCGTGCCCGACCCAACTTGGCGGAATTTGTGAGAAACATAATCGGCAACCAAATTAAAAGTTAATGTCAGGCAAAACAAAACAATTCCAGTGGCAAAAAGAGCGGAATAGTGGGAGCTGCGATATGGCGTTTCGCCCATCTCCGCGGCAATACTGGCCGGCATCGGACGAACAGAGTCAAACAGACTCTCCGGAATCGCAGCGGCGCCCCCGGCAACCATCAAAACTACCATCGTCTCACCAATAGCTCTGGCCATACCCAACATTATAGCGGTGGATATGCCCGAGATCGCCGCTGGAAAGATCACCCTTGTTATCGTTTCATATTTTGTCGCGCCTAGGGCGTAAGAGGCTTCCTTGAATTCGCGCGGCACGGCGTAAAGGGCGTCTTCAGAAATACTCGATATTGTCGGTATCGCCATAAGCGCCAGAATCATCGAAGCATTGACAATATTCAAACCGGTCGGAAGATCAAACGTATCCTGCAGCCAGGGAGCCACAACAACCATTCCGAAAAATCCCAAAACGACGGAAGGTAAACCGGCCAAAAGCTCGATAACTGATTTAAGAATCTCCTTAATCGACTGCGGAGCAATTTCGGAAATATAGATAGCGGCCAGAACGCCCAGCGGCACGGCAATCAGCGTCGCCAACAGCGTAACAATTAAAGAGCCGACAATCAGCGGAAAAATCCCGAAGGAAGGCGGATCGAAGGTGGGATACCACTCCCTCCCGAAAAGAAACTCTTTTACGGATACTTTATCGAATATCGGTAAGCCTTCGCGGAACAGGGAAAATACGATCAGCCCCAGAACAATCACCGAAACCAGGGCGAAAAGAAAAAAGATGTATTTGATGACAATTTCTTTGGTTTGACGGGTCATTTTTCCTATAAATAAAAACAGCGGTTGTTCTTATTAGACATTGCTGTTGATGATTCTCATATCCTCGCCTTTAAATTAAAAATGGCTCGCTGCGGTTTATACAATATTTCAAGCCGCAACAAAACCATTTTTATTTCCATCCACTGCTATTTTTTCTTGCCTAATTTTTTTACATCTACCAAAGGAACAAAACCTTCCTTGGCCACAATTTTCTGGCCATCCGCCGATTTGACAAAAGCCAGATATTTGGCCACCTCACCTACCGGCTCTCCGTTGGTGTACATGTAGAGTTCGCGGGATAAGGGGTATTCTTTGGACATCGCCGTCTGTACGGAAGCGGTTACACCATTGACCTGCAGGGGTTTCAGGCTTTTATTGACGTAACCGATTCCCAGATAAGCAATGGCATAGCGATTTTTCGCAACCGCGGTCGCCAGAGCGCCGTTGGAAGCCAACATTTGTGCCCTGGGGGAGACTTTTGCTTTCTTCATCACAAAATGATCCCAGGATTCGAAGGTGCCAGATGATGAGTCGCGGGAGATAACCACAATCTTTAAATCTTCTCCGCCGACTTCTTTCCAGTTGGTAATTTTACCCTGGTAGATCTGGCTTAACTGATCAATGGATAAATTTGTGATTTTGTTTTTCGGATGCACCACGGGAATGATCGCGTCGTAAGACACCACATGGGCGACAGGATTGACACCTTTTGTTTTGGCCAGCTCAATTTCTTCCTTCTTGATTTCCCGCGATGAGTTGGCGATATCGGTTGTTTTGTCGATTAAAGCTTTGATGCCTTCACCGGATCCGCCGCCGGACAAAGACATTTGCACCCCGGGATTTTGCTTCATGAAGGCTTCCAGAGTGCCCTGCGCAATAGGTAAAACCGTGGTAGATCCCTTGATGACAATCGCTTGGTCGGCAAAACACACACTACTAATCAGCGCAAACGTAGCTACAGTAAATGCTGCTTTTTTAAAAATATTGAACATTTTTTCCTCCTCAATTTGAATTTTGGAGCAATATACAACTCAAATGTTACAATATGATGACAGCCGGAAGAAAATGTAAAAACAATATCACCGCAAAATTATTTTTTATCGGCAAATTTATAGCCGAATCCCCTAATAGTCAAAATATACTGTGGGTTTTCAATATCCTTTTCAATCTGACTTCTCAGCCGTCTAATATGAACGTCAACAGCACGAGGCGTAACGAAGGTATTATCGCCCCAAACATGGTCAAGAATCTGATCCCTGGAATAAACCCTGCCGGGATTCCGGGAAAAAAAGAAAAGAAGTTTTAATTCAGTCGGACTTAAGTTTATCTGTTTGCCGTTAACATCAACCCGGCAGGACGCGTAATTTATAACCAGCCCTTCATGCTTGAAATATTCTTTAAGCGGTTGTTTTTTCGTTTCCTGCAAACGCCGGAGAACTGTTCTTACCCTCGCCATGAGCTCCTTAACGCTGAATGGTTTGGTAATGTAGTCATCCGCACCGATTTCCAGGCCGATAATCTTATCAACTTCATCAGCTTTTGCCGTCAACATAATAATCGGCAAATGAGCAGTTTCCTGATTGGCGCGTATGGCTTTACAAACATCAATACCATTCATACCGGGAAGCATCAAATCGAGAATTAATAAATCGGGTTTTTGTGTTTTAGCCATTTTGATGGCGGTTTCACCATCAAATGCTTGGATAACGGAAAATCCTTCATTCTTTAAGTTATATCGTATCAATTCCACAATGTCTTTTTCGTCATCGATAACTAGTATTTTCGCCATAAAATATACTTTAAAAAAAGATAAAAAAATTGGTTGCTTATGTGTATTAAAACAGATGGAAGCGCAAACAAACGCTTACGCTTTGTAAATTAATTTTAAAGGAAAATATCCCTATAAAAAATCAATCCGGTATTACTTTGAATACTTCATCGCCGGGACGCACACGACCGGATACTTTGACACCAATAAAATCACCGGCAACCGCTTTTTGCACTGATTTATTATCGACCTCCATTGATTGGATCACATCGATAAAATCGGTAGTGTGACCGGAAAATTTAATGCTGTCCCCCACAATAAGTTCACCTTGGTCTATTTTTACAGCGGCTACCAAAGGTTTTGCAAAAAATTTTACTACTTCACCAATTTTTTTTTCTGCCATAACGGTACCTCCATTTTTTGATATCTGGGGTCGGATCATTTATTGACAAGAACTTCCCTTTTAGTGGAGGAGTATAAGAAATTTAGTTTTGCATGTCAATTAAATTAGCATCAGAACCTGTGTGCTTTTTTCTTGATCCCTCTATATCTTAACCAAATCTTTCACTTAATGTCATCAAATTGAAATATCGACATGCTATTTTATAGCCCAAATGAAAAGAAGGCTAAAAAGGAGATATATATCTTGAGTAAAATAAATAGCAGTGTAGTCCAATACCCGGTCAAAACAGACACCTCCATAGCAAAGTCAACCAGGGAGCTGATGCATTTGATCGGTATTAAATATGATCGATTGGGCATAAACGTTGGTTCTCTCCCTTTTGCACCTGCGGACGCGACCGCTGGAAGCGAATCCGAAATGCAAACGGTTGTGATGGGCAAAAGGACAGATGTAGATCTGCCGCTCGTTATAGAGCAATCCAATTATCTAACCAATATACGCAAACGGGCAAAATCCGGTGACACATCGGCAAAAATCATGACCGATCTGGAAAGATATTTAAACGCAAACAACGAAGGTATCTGGGAGAACAGTTGGGTGCGCTTCCCCATCAAAAAGTTAGGTAAATATGCACAAGAAGTTTTACAGCGCGACCTTTCCGCGGATAAAGATAACACGGCAAAGGGAAAACGCTCGGATATTGACCATTTCCTATATCAGCATAATGGAGAAGATTTTATCCGCATGCCCGTCAGCTATCTTTTAAAACTATCACTTGCCGAAATGGTAGGCTCATCAGGTCTGACCGATCCGATGATTTATAAAACCGCTCTCAAGGTCATGGACAATTTTCTCAATGATAATACATCGCCGGAAACGTCATCTTTCTACATCACAGCCATGCCATCTGATAGCGGTATCGGCAGTAATGTCGCCAAAGAAATGGCGATACGCTATCTTTTGGGACAGATTTTGATCATGTATGCCAACAAAAAATTCTCTCTCCAGCAAAACGGCCAGGAAGCATTGATGTTTTTCTCGCCCCACCCACCCGTCAGGCAGAAAGTTTTAAGTAATTGTATTTCCGATTCATTTTATCGCGAACTTTTTATGAATCCCTGCCTTTCCGGTTGGAATAACGGAGAAGAAAAACATGAATACATGCACTTGTGCCACCGAGTGTTGAGCCGCAGCCAGTTCAATGCCGTGTTAAAACTACGGGAAGCGGGAATTATCACCAATGATCTCGTTTCGCTGCCTACTCTTTCCAATATCAGCTTAGCCAACAACGGCACTCATGTAAGTATAGGCAGTCTGAACTTGAGCTCTTTACTTAGCGATTCATCCTCCGGTTATACCCGACATCATGAGAAATATTTGGGCGATCTGGTTGTCAAAATTGTGGAACATTTCCTCCCGCTTTTTGTCGGCACTTATACCGCAGCGCCCTACCGGCTCGACTTTACGGATTTTCACCCCGAAAAGGCGCTTGGTTTTCTGCCGCACGAGTTGGATTATACTCATTTGCGCATGCTCTGGAGACGCTGGCAAAAAAAGGCCGATCTCAACGTATTTGGATACCCGCTGACACCATTTGGACCCCGGAGGCTTGACCAACTGGTTAGCTCCGTCTTTGGGTTAAAAGGGGATTTCGTGCCGGATTTTCGTTTGATCGATTATCTTGTGGCTATCCTGAGCACGGAAAAAAGCCCGGCACTTGACGGCAAGCTTTACAATAGCCTTCAGCTTAAACAAGATCTTGCCGATCTCGGTATTTTTGATACCAAGATGTCGCTCTATCTTTTCGATAAGCTGCGCGAATATGATCAAATGGGTTTTTCCGGTTTTGAAGGACGCCATTACAGTTTGTTTGCTAGCTTTATGTCGGACATGGGTCAGGCAGTCGACCTGCAAAATCTTATCTACCTCCTGGCATTTAAATATATTGCCACAGGCCAGATCAGCCATGAAGACATACCGGACGACCCGTTTATTGAAAGTGAAAGAAGGCAGATTATTTTTGGCAGCGCGATTGGCATTCCCACTTTCTTCGTAAATCGAAATACAGGCAATACTTTCCTGAAGCGCATTATTGAAAAAACGCAAAGGGTCCGGTCAAGCCGCCGCTATACAGGATATACCAGAATTTACAACATTGAATATCGACGCGCCCTACTGGAACTTATTCGTAGTGACGCAGCCGATTTAATCGAGATGCTCGGCATGAGAGAAACCATCCGGGATCTGGAATACCGAATCAATGAGCCGGATGATTTTGCCGCTTCGGGTAAACTAACCAGCGGGATTCTAAATCAGGCGAACACACAATCACCAATGACCCTTCCAGCCGACACGTTTAATCAGGAAGCAGAAAAATACTATCGCACAGACTTACGCAATCAACATATAAGAGAATCATTGAATCTTTTTGGCGAAGATATTATGAAACTGGATCGGGCTTCCAGCGGTATCAGTGAAAAAATGAGAAACCTGCTTCATGGTATCCTGAAGGAAAAAAATCTGCTTTCTTTTATTAAGAGAATTGAAAGTGAAATAGTACAGGAAAAAGCGCCACCAGAGACTCTAGAGAAACTTGTCTATCTCATTCTGGTATACATATATTACAAAAATAATATACATTTTAAATTTCAGGAATCTCATCGTTGGGAAATAAACTATGAAGAAGTTGCAAGATAAAGCTCTGCTATTCCCGGCATACTCCGCACAGACATTGCCATTAAATTCACCTAACGAAGGTGATGTGGCATCATTGAGGCATTCATATGAAACATCAGTATATTGAGCGCAATACAAGGCAAGTCAATACCGAACAATTGTACGGAAATCAGGCTGTGCAGTTTTTGTATTCAAGCATCCGTGAACAATCCCCCTGGCTTTTCCGCAGATTGACAAGTGCAAGAGTATCACGCTTTTTGAGTTACATGAATTATTGCGGCATTCTTACTGATAGAATGAAAGATTATTTGAATCTGCAATTGACACTGAATATAAATGCCGGTGAGTGTGTTGATCCACCCGATAAAATGTATTCATTAAGAAAAATATTCGAGAGAAAAATTCGTTACTGGCAATGTAGGCCGATGCCTAATGACCCGCGGGCAATTGTTTCCCCTGCTGATTCCCGGGTGCTCTTCGGATCTTTTGCTGAAACATCAAGCATATTTATTAAGGGAAAATTTTTCGACTATGAAGAAATGCTTGGACTTAACAAAAAAACATGGCTTGCCGCTTTTCGGGATGGTGATTTTGCCATCTTTCGTTTGACGCCGGAAAAGTATCATTACAATCACACCCCGGTTGCCGGCAAGGTTATTGACTTCTATCCAATATCCGGCTCTTATCATGCGTGCAATCCTAACGCCGTAGTATCAGTAGTAACGCCATATTCCAAAAATAAGCGGGTAGTGACCATCATTGATACCAATGTGGACGGCGGATCACATGCGGGTATTGTCGCCATGATCGAAGTAGTGGCCTTAATGATCGGCGATATTGTCCAGTGCTACAGCGAAAACGAATATGACAACCCATTATCTGTGGGAACGGGAATGTTTATCAAAAAAGGCATGCCCAAGAGTCTGTTTCGCCCGGGCAGTTCTACGGTAGTTCTTATATTTCAAAAAGACAGGGTGAGGCTTGCCGATGATATTACCGCCAACATGTTCTATCAGGATGCCGAAAGCATATTATCATTGGGGTTCGATAAATCACTGGTGGAAACCGACGTTAAAGTCAGATCTTACATTGGCAGCGCATATGAACATAAAGGGTCAAGCTAGTATTTATTGCAACACACGAAACAGGAAGTCATCATGAACAAAAATAAGACAGCTTATATTCGTAATGTTCTGGTTAATAAAATGGAGGATTTACGCACGTCAGCTGATCATACAATACTCAAGCTTAAAAAAAGCGATGATAAATTTCCTGATCCCTTTGATCAGGCCGCAGTTGAAGCCAGCAAAGTTGTTGAGCTTAACTGTCGAGGTAAAGAGCTGAATTTACTTCTCGACATAAAGGAAACCATTTTACGCATTGATCGGGGACTCTTTGGCATTTGCGACCATTGTGGCCGTCCAATATCCGAAAAAAGGCTGATGGCCGCGCCGATGAGTAAGCTTTGCGTAATGTGTCAAGAGGAAATAGAATCCCAACGTAAAAAATCTAAACGCAGACACCAGTATTCATACAGGATTTCATATAACCATGCTTGATGAATTTTTTATAATTATTGTAAGTCTTGTGCTGGTGTTAATTTTTTGGTGGGCATTTCAGAGGTTGCCTGATGAACGATGGCAAATCATCGCCTGCCTCCCATATCTGCGGTTATCAGATGGCCGCTGGCGGGGATGGAATCTGACGTGGTATGGTTTTTTTAACGCCGTAGCCGTAGTATTTGCCGTGTGCGTGTTTCTAATTCTGGCAGGGTCAATATCCACACCTCTTATCGCCAGCTTATCTTTATTTATTCTGCTTTTCGCAACCTGTCTGCCTGCAGCGAAAATGATGGCTTTTTTGATAGAGAAAAAGCAGAACACTTTCACTATCGGCGGCGCATCCTTTATTGGTGTCCTTGTAGCTCCGTGGATCATTTTACTGACCAATGTTACGGCAGGGAAAAGGG
>MGQN01000022.1:121409-124538 GCA_001797845.1 Deltaproteobacteria bacterium RBG_16_44_11
CAATAAATGCTTTGGCAGCTATGTCGATTGCATATACGCTGGGCGAGGGAATCGGCAGACTTGCCTGTATCAGTTTCGGTTGCTGCTATGGAAAGCCGCTGACAGAGTGTTCCCCTTTGATCAATAAAATATTTCAGAAACACAATTTTATATTCAGCGGAGAGACAAAGAAAATCGCTTATGCTCATGAGCTTGATGGCCAGAAAGTCATTCCGATCCAGGCGCTGACAGCCGTGATTTACAGTTTAACAGGTCTTGCCGGTTGCTATCTTTTTCTAAAAGGTTTTACGACAGCTGCGTTTGTTTTGACGTTGCTCGTAACACAGCTCTGGCGAATCCTCTCCGAATTTTTGCGCGCTGATTACCGCGGAACGGGAAAAATATCCGTTTACCAAATTATGGCTTCGATTGCCTGTTTATATGGCTTATTCATCGCGTATCTATTTTACTCGACGCCCATAAGCATTCCAGATTTAGCGCTTGGATTTACAGCCATTTGGAATCCTGCTGTGCTGATTTCTCTGCCGGCTTTGTGGATAGCTGTTTTTTTCTACCTGGGAAAAAGCAGAGTCACTTCCTCATTAATAGAAATTCATGTACTAAAGAAAAATATCTAGCCTTTATTTTAACCCAGCTTATGTAAAGATACACTTAGAATAAACCATAGTGATTTATTAACCTGAAAAGACGGTCAATAAAAAAGGCAGGGTCAAGACCCTGCCTTTTTTATTATTCCTTAATATAGAATTATCTATCCATTTGATTTTACTTTCTCTTCCTTCTTCAATTTACTTTTGACCTTAGGTTTTGCTTTTTCTTTCTTCTTCTCGGGAGGGGTAGATTCCAATGCTGATTTCTCTTCCTTTTTCTCTTTCGCCTTCGTTTTTGTTTTACCTTTTGCTTTAGGTGTTGCTTTTTCCTTCTTTTTCTCGTCAGGTATAAATTCCAGAATGGAAACCGGAGCATTATCGCCAAAGCGATAACCTACTTTGACTATCCGTGTATAGCCACCGGCACGGTTGCGATAGCGTTCGGTGAGTTCCCCGAATAGTTTACTGATTAAAGATTTATCCCGGAGAACTGCCAGGGCCTGACGCCGCGCATGCAAATCACCTCTTTTGCCCAAGGTGATCATCTTTTCCGCCAGTTTTCTTAGCTCTTTTGCTTTTGCATCCGTTGTGCGAATACGTTCATGCTTTATAACGGAAGTAACCATATTACGAAACATGGCTTCCTTATGGCTTGAAGTTCTGCCTAACTTCCTGCCCGCCTTACCATGATACATTGCCTATACATTCCTTTCCTAAATGATCAAGTTCAAAAATACTCAGCATCAATTATGCTACTCGTCTTTTTCTTCCCCTTTAGCAAAATCAAGATTCATCCCAAAACTCAGGCTATATTCACCAAGAATATCTTTTATTTCACTGAGTGATTTACGGCCAAAGTTCTTTGTTTTGAGCATTTCTGCTTCTGTTTTTTGCACCAGTTCACCAATTGTGTTAATTCCGGCGTTTTTCAAACAATTAGCAGAGCGGACAGAAAGTTCTAAGTCTTCTACTGAACGCAACAAAACTTTATTTACATCGCCTTTTTCATCTTCTTTTACCGGCTCAACTTCCTCTTCCACTTCTTCAAAATTAATAAATACATCCACTTGTTGTTTCAATATTTTTGCGGAATAGGCAATAGCATCTTCCGGCTTTACACTCCCATCAGTCCATACTTCAAGCACAAGTTTATCATAATCTGTTATTTGACCGACGCGTGCGTGCGAAACAACGTAATTCACCTTTTTTATCGGTGAAAAAATGGCATCAACATTAATTGTTCCTTCAGGTTGGTCTGGTTCAAGTTCTTTTTTTGCCGGAATGTATCCCTTTCCCATCTTAACCACCAGTTCAGCTTTAAATTTTCCCTTACCGGAAACAGTGGCAATGTAATGATCGGGATTCAAAACTTCAATTGTGCCATCCGTGATAATGTCAGCCGCTGTAATCGCTCCGGGACGATCCACATTAATGCGGACTTCTTTTGTATTAGCTTGTCCCAATTGAAATCGAACGCCCTTTAAGTTCAAAATGATATCTGTTATATCCTCTTTAACTCCCGGAAGAGTTGAAAATTCATGCAGTACTCCATCTATTTTAACGGAAACAATGGAGGCGCCTTGAATAGAAGAAAGCAGCACTCGCCGTAGAGCATTGCCTAAGGTAATACCGAAGCCTCTTTCCAAAGGCTGAATGGTAAATTCACCATAAAAACGTGTATGCGTCGCAGCATCAACATCAATGCGCTTGGGACGAATTAAACTCGACCAGTTCCTATGCATAATCAAACCCACCCTTTTAGCTGGTTAATGAAAAAATCTGTTTGTTTACTTTGAAAAAAGTTCGACAATTAGTTGTTCCTGCACCGGCATGGTCAAATCTTCCCGCACCGGCAACATTTTAATGGATGCTTTAAAATTCTCTTTATCCAATTCCAACCAATGAGGCACGCCGCGTCTGGCCACAGTTTCCATTGCTCCCAGTATCCGCGTTATTTTGCGGCTGCCTTCCTTCACGCAAATTTCATCTCCCGCTTTGAGTAAATATGATGGGATATTAACTGGTTTCCCATTAATTAAGAAATGGTTATGTGTGATTAATTGCCTCGCTTCGACTCTGGAATTCGCAAATCCCATGCGGAAGATCATGTTGTCCAGTCTTCTTTCGAGAAAAACAAGCAAATTGGTTCCGGTAATGCCTTTGCGCTGATCGGCTTTCTCAAAATATCCCCGGAGCTGTTTTTCCAAAAGTCCATACATTCTTTTGAGCTTTTGCTTTTCCCGCAATTGAACGCCATAATCAGAATGCTGCTTCTTATGCGACTGGCCATGATCTCCAGGCGCATAACCCCTTCTTTCGAAGGCGCATTTTTCCGAATAACACCTATCGCCTTTAATAAAAAGTTTCAATCCTTCACGGCGACACAATCTACATGAGGAATCTATATATCTTGCCAAAAATGCCTCCCTTATTTTTCAATTAATATTTTATACCCGGCGACGCTTTGGCGGTCTGCATCCGTTGTGCGGAACAGGAGTCACGTCGCGAATCATGGTAATCGTGAGCCCGGCCAGCTGCA
>MGQN01000022.1:124566-129978 GCA_001797845.1 Deltaproteobacteria bacterium RBG_16_44_11
CCCCGGACCCTTAATGTATACTTGCACTTTTCTCATTCCCTGTTCTTTGGCTTTGCGTACCGCGTCTTCTGCGGCCATCTGCGCGGCAAAAGGCGTACTCTTACGTGAACCTTTAAACCCCTGCAACCCGGCGGAAGACCAGGAAATCACATTGCCCGTCAAATCAGTTATCGTAATAATTGTATTGTTGAAAGTGGATTGAATATGCGCAATTCCATCGGTAATGTTTTTCTTTTCCTTTTTCTTTGATGTTTTTCTAACTGCCTTTGCCATTTCCCCTCCGGCTCAAAATAATCAAGTTACTTTTTTCTTCCCCGCAATAGACCGTCGTGGGCCTTTCCTTGTCCGGCTGTTTGTGTGCGTTCTTTGCCCCCTAACCGGAAGACCTTTACGATGTCTTAAACCTCTATACGCGCCAATATCCATTAATCTCTTAATAGACATGGATATTTCACGCCGTAAGTCGCCTTCAACTTTAATATCCTTATCAATTATACTTCTAATTGCCGATATTTCCGAATCAGCAAGTTCGTCTGTTTTTGTATCCGGACTAACACCAGCGTCTTTCAGAATTTGTTTCGCCTTGGTATTTCCAATACCATAAATGTATGTCAAAGCGACTTCCATTCTCTTGTTTTTCGGTAAATCAACACCTGAAATTCGTGCCACCTATGACCTCCTGAATTTTGCTAAACTATCCCTGACGCTGTTTATGCTTAGGATTTTCACAAATTACCCGCAAAACACCCTTGCGTTTGATTATCTTGCACTTCTCGCATATTTTTTTCACAGACGATCTTACTTTCACGCTTTTTACTCCTTATCCCCGGCAAAAAAATACTTTTTCACTTTGTTCTGTAAGTAATCCTGCCCCTGGTTAAATCGTAAGGCGAAAGTTCCACCGTCACTTTATCACCAGGGAGTATTTTAATAAAATGCATACGCATCTTGCCGGAAATGTGAGCTAAAACTTTGTGCCCGTTTTCCAGCTCCACTCTGAACATCGCATTGGGCAGGGGCTCAATCACCCGGCCTTCCACTTCTATCGCTTCTTCTTTGGCCATAACGTATTTTATATTTCCGTCTAAATTTAAACCATTTTAAAACAGCTAACTGTTAATTCAGTTTGCTTAATATGTCCGGTCCGTTATCCGTAATGGCTACCGAGTGCTCAAAATGTGCTGATAAACCTCCATCTGCGGTAACCACCGTCCAGCCGTCCGGTAAAACTTTCACCTTAAAGTTTCTTTCATTTACCATCGGCTCAATCGCTAAAATCATGCCGCTTTTTAATTCAATCCCCCGGTCTTTTTTCCCAAAATTGGGAATTTGCGGGTCCTCGTGCAAGTTTTTCCCTACACCATGACCGACATAATCTCTCACGACGGAAAAACCGGCGGATTCAACCGTGGTTTGACCGGCCGCCGATATAGCACCCAGCCTGTTGCCTTTTGTAGCCTCTTCTATACCTTTATATAAACTCTTTTCGGTAACTTCAATTAGTTTCAAGGCTTTCTCGGATACTTTACCTACCGGCAAGGTTATGGTTGCATCTCCGAAAAACCCCCGATAGCAAACACCAAAATCCAGACCAATAATATCGCCTTCTACCAATACACGTTCTGAAGGCATTCCGTGAACCACAACTTCATTTATCGATGTGCAAAGAGCATGAGGGAAACCGCGGTAACCTTTAAAAGCCGGTTTTGCTCCCCTCTTTTGAACAATTTCCTCAGCCAATTTATCCAGATCTCTTGTTCTTACTCCGGGTTTTACTTTTTCGCTTATTTTATTTAAAACCTCGGCAACAATACGATTACTTGCCCTTGCTTTTTCAATTTCCTCTGGAAGCTTGAGAATTACCATTGGCCGAACACACACAACCTTCGGAAAAATCTTACTTCATCGCCTGCGGGCAATATGTCCTTTTTTCATAAATCCTTCGTATTGCCTGGTTAGTAAATGTGATTCAATCTGGCTTGCCGTATCCATAGCCACACCGACAACGATCAACAATGCGGTGCCTCCAAAATAAAAAGGTATATTGAATTGGCCAATCAAAACACTGGGCAATACACAGATGATGGAAACGTAAATAGCCCCACTAAAAGTAAGTCTTTCCAGTATCTGCTCAATATATTCGGCAGTTTTACCGCCAGGCCGAATACCCGGAACAAATCCGCCGAACTTTTTCATGTTTTCCGCCATATCATCGGGTTTAATGGTAACTGCCGTATAAAAAAAGCAAAAGAAAAAGATGAGCGCAACGTAAAGCACTTCATAACCTAACTTACCCGGTATTAAATAACCGGCAATATTCTTTATCCAGCCTTCCTGCGCAAAATTGGCAATGGTTGCCGGAAACATGATCACCGAAGAAGCAAAAATGGGAGGGATGACCCCGGCCGAATTGACCTTCAAAGGTAAATGCGTACTCTGGCCACCATACATTTTACGTCCCACGATTCTTTTGGCGTATTGCACCGGAATACGACGTTGTCCACCTTCCACAAAAACGATAGCACCGATCACCAAAACCATCATGACTGCAATTAACAAAATAACCAGGACACCCAGTTCACCGGCAGTCATAAGCTGGTAGGTATTACCAATGGCAGCCGGCATGCGACAAACGATACCGGCAAATATGATCAATGATATGCCGTTGCCGATACCTTTTTCCGTAATCGTTTCACCCAGCCACATAATGAAGGCTGTTCCTGAAGTTAAGGTAATCATCGTCATGAGAATAAAAGCTAATCCCGGCTGTAAAACAATAGGTGCACCAGAGGGACCGGCCATTTGTTGCAAACCGTAGGCAATACCAAAACCCTGAATTAAACTTAAAAGAACTGTACCGTAACGCGTGTATTGTGTAATTTTACGCCGCCCCGATTCACCTTCTTTGGAAAGTCTCTCCAAATGAGGCACAGCTACAGTTAATAGCTGTAGAATAATCGAAGAACTAATATAGGGCATAATGCCCAGCGCGAAAATGGAAAAATTACTAAATGCGCCACCGGCAAACATGTCCATCAGGCCGAATAGTGACCCTCTTGCATGTTCAAAATAAGCCAATAGGGCTACATTATCAATTCCCGGAGTTGGAATATATACACCAATCCGATAAACAGCTAAAAGAAGGAGAGTAAATAAGATCCTTCTCTGCAGTTCCGGAATTTTTGATACGCCACCCAGTCCTTCTAACAATCTATATTACCTCTTCTATGGAACCGCCAGCAGCGGTTATTTTTTGTTTCGCCGCTTGGCTTATTTTAGCTATCTTTACCGTAACCGGAAAATCAATTTCGCCCTTGGCCAAAATCTTAACGCCATAACCCTTTTTCTTCAAAAAACCGTCGGCCAAAAGAGCCTTTTCATCAATAACTGCGCCTTTTTTAAATTTACGGCATAAATCCGTAAGATTCACGGCAATAAATTTTTCTCTAAACGGATTGCGGAAGCCCCTCTTAGGTAATCTCCGGGAAAGCGGCATTTGACCGCCTTCAAAACCGGCGCGTACTTTTCCGCCAGAGCGCGCCTTTTGTCCCTTATGGCCCCGACCAGATGTTTTGCCCTGACCGGAAGCTTCACCACGGCCAACGCGCTTTCTTTTCTTCGTTGCCCCGGCCGGAACTTTAAGCGACTTCAAATCCATAATCTACTCCCTTATATCTTCCACAGAAACTAAATGAATAACTTTATTTATCATACCGCGTGTCTGCGGAGTATCCGCTAAAGTTACACAGCTGTTTAATTTATTCAGGCCCAAACCACGTAAAACCTTTCTTTGCTTTTCCGGACGCCCGATTTCACTTTTTATCATTTTAATTTTTAACGTTTTGCCCACTTAAGCTACCTCGTCGAATTTTTTACTTGCCTCTCTGGGCGGCAATTTCCGCCGGATCCTTCAACTGACAAAGCCCTTCTACGGTGGCTTTGACCAAGTTGTGCGGATTGTGTGAACCTAAGCATTTTGTCAAAATATTATGAACACCGGCAACCTCCAGGACAGCTCTCACGGCACCTCCGGCAATCAGACCGGTTCCTTCAGATGCGGGTTTCAATAATACTTTCCCCGCGCCATAGCTGCCTACGACTTCGTAAGGAATCGTCCTATTAATAATGGCAACTTTGACCATGTTTTTCTTAGCCATATCCATGCCCTTGCGGATAGCTTCCGGGACCTCGTGCGCCTTGCCTAAACCGGCGCCAACCATACCCTTGCCGTCACCCACGACAACTATCGCGCTAAACCGAAACCGCCTGCCACCTTTGACAACTTTTGCCGTCCGGTTGATTGTAATAACCCGGTCCAACAACTCCATATCTTTCATTTCTTTTTTATCCAACGATTTTTCCCTTATCATAAGTATTATGCAAAAAAGCTGAATTTAAAATTTAAGCCCGCTTTCCCGCGCTGCATCGGCTAAAGCTTTAACGCGGCCGTGATAAAGAAATCTTCCTCTATCAAAAACGACTTTATCCACTCCTATCGACATTAAACGTTTTGCGATTAGTTTTCCTACTTCCCCTGCTGCTTCTACTTTTTTCTTGCCTTTAATCTTTCCCGCTACTTCCTTGCATGCTGTCGATGCTACGGCTAATGTAGTGGACTCGGTATCGTTAATGGCTTGAACGTATATATGTTTATCGCTCCTAAACACAGAAAGACGAGGCCGTTCCTGCGTTCCGGCAATTTTACCTCTTACTCTTTTTTCTCTTTTTGACCTTATCTTTAGTGTCTTTTTGGAAGCCAATTTTTTACCTCTTCACATCTCATAATAATTTTGTATGCCTTATTTGAAATCAAGCGCTCGCTGATTTACCGGCCTTGCGCTTGATATATTCGCCGACATATTTAATACCCTTGCCTTTATAAGGCTCCGGCTTTTTTAACGCTCTTATTTCTGCCGCTACCCGGCCAACCAGTTGTTTATCTATACCGGCAACTAAAATATTTGTTTGTTTATCCACCTTAATTTCTATTCCTTTGGGAATGTTGTACTGTACCGGGCCGGAAAAACCCAATACCAATTTCAAAGAGCTTCCGCTTACTTCGGCACGATAACCAACTCCCGATATTTCCAATCGCTTTTCAAAACCATTACTAACGCCTTCTATCATGTTTCCAATTAAGGTTCTGGCTAAACCATGGTATGACCGGGCAATCCTTTCATTTGACTTTCTTTCGATAACCAGATTACCGTCGTGAACCATCATGGTTATTCCTTCCGGCAAAGAAGAAGATAACGCCCCTTTGGGTCCTTCGACTTTAACCACGCCGTCTTTTTGGCTTATTTTTACATTTTTGGAAAAGGTTATCGGCTTTTTACCTATTCTTGACATGAACAAGAACTCCTGCTTAATATTATTAATTTACCAAACCTTACAAAGAACTTCTCCGACAAC
>MGQN01000022.1:129989-135661 GCA_001797845.1 Deltaproteobacteria bacterium RBG_16_44_11
TAACCACACCGCGTGAAGTGGAAAGAATAGAAATTCCAAAACCATTCAAAACTTTAGGAATGCTATCGGATGTCACATAAACTCTGCGTCCGGGCTTGCTGACTCTTTTAATATCGGTAATCAACGTTTTTTTAGTATCAGGGTACTTCAGCACTATTTTTAGCATCTGCTGCCCCTTTTCATCCTTCACATTATCGTAGGCATTGATATATCCAGATTTCTTCAATGCCTTCGCAATATTCATATTCATCTGCGACGAATAAACATTGACACTCTTGAAACGAGCCTTATTTGCATTCCTAATTCTTGTCAGCATATCGGCAATAGGATCAGTCATCCCCATGCTTTTTCTCCTTAACCCAAAATTACCAACTCGATTTTATTACTCCGGGAAGCTCACCCTGCAAGGAAAGTTTCCGCAAACAGATTCTGCACATATCAAATTTTCTATAATAAGCTCGCGGTCGGCCGCAAAGCGGGCAGCGATTATATTCCCTGACCGAAAACTTCATTTTTCTTTTCGCTTTTGCAATTAATGACTTTTTTGCCACACCAAATTCCTCCGGAGCTTTTTCATTTAATTCTTGAAAGGCACACCCATCAGTTTCAGTAAAACTCTTGCTTCATTATCAGTCTTTGCCGTAGTCACAATAGTAATGTTCATACCCTTTATTTTTTCCACTTTATCATATTCAACTTCCGGAAATATTATTTGTTCCTGCAAGCCTATGGAAAAATTTCCTCTGCCATCAAAGGCTTGGGGAGATATACCGCGAAAATCTCTTACTTTGGGCAGGGCAACATTTACCAGCCGATCAAAAAACTCATACATTATTTCTTTTCTCAATGTAACCGAGCAACCTATGGCCATTCCCTGCCTTAGTTTAAAAGTCGCAATAGACTTCTTTGCCTTAGTTATCACAGGTTTTTGCCCGGTAATCATCGCTAGTTCCTGCACGGCGCCATCAATGATTTTTACGTTTTGTATCGCCTCACCCAGACCCATATTAATAACAATCTTTTGCATCTTGGGCACTTGCATTGGATTTTTATAATTAAATTCCTTAGTCAGAGCTGGAACGACTTCACTTAAATAATAATTTTTTAAACGTGCCATTTTCTCTTAACCCACATTGATTACGTCGCTGCATTTACTGCAGATGCGCACTTTCTTCCCATCTTCAAGTATTTTATTTCTTACCCTAACCGCGGTGTTGCATTTGTTGCATAATAATCCAACTTTTGAAACATGAATTGATCCCTCTTTCTCCACAACACCACCCTTGGATTTTTGATCCGGTCTTTTATGCTTTTTAATTAAATTAATTTTTTCTACTACTATTTTATCTTTATCAGGAATGGTCTTCAGTATCTTACCGGTTTTTCCTTTATCTTTACCGGCAAGAACTTTAACCATATCGCCCTTTTTATATTTACTTAGACTCATTTTCTTCCCCGTCAATACTTTTACAAAACCTCTGGCGCCAGGGATATAATTTTCATAAACTGCTTCGCTCTAAGTTCACGCGCTACAGGCCCAAAAATTCTTGTCCCAATAGGTTCCATTTGGTTGGAAATTAAAACGGCTGAATTATCATCAAATTTAAGATAGGAGCCATCCGCTCGTTTTACTTCTTTTACGGTACGTACAATGACCGCCTTCATCACATCGCCCTTTTTCACCTTGGAGTTAGGAATTGATTCTTTTACAGAAACAACAATGACATCCCCCAAACTGGCATAACGGCGCTTGGATCCACCAAGTACTTTAATGCAGGCTACTTTTTTGGCGCCTGAATTATCCGCAACATTTAATATTGTCTGCATCTGAATCATAAACAATTAACTCCATTAAAACAGCTTACTTGTTGCCTGGTTTCTATTTTGCCTTTTCCATAATTTCCAGCATACGCCATCGTTTTTCCTTGCTTAACGGACGCGCCTCAATAATCAGCACCGTATCTCCTAACTTGCACTGATTTTGCTCATCATGGGCTTTGTATTTTGTATGTCTGCGCACGTATTTATGAAAAACAGAATGCTTCACCAAACGCTCGGCTTTCACTACGATTGTTTTATCCATCTTATTACTTACGACGACGCCCTTAATCCTGCGCTTGTTACTTCTCTCAACCATTTTAATTTGCAGCCTCCTTTTCCTTCAGCACTGTTTTAATGCGAGCAATATCTTTTCGCAAACTGCTGAGTATGGCTGTTGATTCTACTTTTTCCGACGCATGACGAAGACGCAACCGAAAAAGTTCTTCCACTAATTCACTATTTTTTTGTTTGAGCTCGTCAACACCAAGGTCTCTGACTTCTTTAATTTTCATCAGACATCTCCCTGGATAAAAACTTTGTGGCAATAGGTAATTTGTGCGCCGCCAGCCGAAATGCTTCCTTAGCCACTTCTTTTGTTACACCTTCCATTTCATATAGCACCGAGCCGGGTTTAACTACCGCTACCCATCCTTCGGGAGCTCCTTTTCCTTTTCCCATACGGGTTTCGGCAGGCTTCTTAGTCACCGGTTTATGAGGAAAAACCCGAATCCAGATCTTGCCGCCGCGCTTCACATGACGAGTCATCGCGACACGCGCCGCTTCTATTTGCCGGGCGGTAATCCATCCACATTCTGCCGCTTGTAATCCGTAGTCGCCAAAAGAAATCGAACTGCCCTTCGTTGCCTTGCCGCCCATGCGGCCTTTTTGCATTTTTCTATATTTTACCCTTTTCGGCATTAACATAATCTAAAACTCCATCTCCTCATCAGAACCATTTTACTTACTCAACATAACCCGGATAAATTAACCGGCAGTTTTATTTTTTTCGTTTTTTGTCGGTAAAACTTCCCCATGGAAGATAAGCACCTTAACTCCGATTAGCCCATATGCTGTATGGGCTTCAATAAAACCATAATCAATGTCGGCGCGCAAAGTATGCAGTGGTACTCGACCTTCACGATACCATTCGGATCGCGACATTTCGGCGCCACCAAGTCTTCCGGAACATTGAATCTTAATTCCTTTCGCTCCAAACTTCAGGGCATATCCGACGCATTTTTTCATAGCCCGGCGGAAGGCCACCCTTCGCTCTAATTGCATGGCAACATTTTCTGCTACCAGCTGAGCGTCTACTTCCGGTTTACGCACTTCTAATATATTTATTATAATTTCGGATTTAGAAAACTTTTCTGTTTCCGCCTTCAGCTTCTCTATTTCCGAGCCTTTTTTGCCTATTATTACGCCTGGCCTAGCCGCGTAAATATTTACCTTGGCTTTATTTGCTGCTCGTTCAATTTCAATTTTGGAAATGCCCGCATGATAAAGCTTTTCCTTGAGGTACTTCCTAATCTTCACGTCCTCATGCAGCATTTCGCTGTAGTTTTTATCGGCAAACCATATTGATTGCCACTTTTTAATGTAACCTAAACGTAATCCTATCGGATTTACCTTCTGACCCAATAGCGTACCTCCTTACCTTTCATCCAAGACAACAGTAATGTGTGAAGTTCTCTTCTTGATTCCTGCCGCTCTTCCTTGCGCTCTTGCTCTCCAGCGCTTTAATGCCGGCCCTTGGTCTACAAAAATTTCTTTAACGTAAAGAATATTTTCGTCAATACTAGGGTTTTGGGTGGCGTTGGCCAGAGCCGATTTAAGGACCTTGGCCACAGCACCTGCCGCATATTTTCTGGTGTAAAGAAGGATATTATTGGCTTCCTGCACCTTCTTTCCTCTTACCAGATCAGCCACCAACCTGACTTTCTGCGGTGACATCCTTATATATTTTGCAACTGCTTTTGCTTCCATGTTCAATCAACTCCAAACTTATCAACTATCGTTTAAAAATTAAGTGGTAGTGGTAGTAGCAGGGGTAGTAGTGGTGTGGACTTTTGTTTTCCGATCACCTGAATGCGAATAAAAAGTCCTCGTCGGCGCAAACTCACCGAGCTTATGTCCTACCATATTCTCCGTCACATAAACGGGAATGAATTTTTTTCCGTTATGTACGGCGAACGTGTAACCAATCAGTTCCGGTGTTATTGTTGAACGCCGCGACCAAGTCTTAATGATATTCTTGCTGCCTTCAGTTTCCATTTTCCTGACCCTGGTCAGCAGTCTTTCTTCAATATATGGACCTTTCTTGATCGAACGTGCCACTTTTTTAATCCCTTCTCTTTACAATATATTTATCGGTTCTTTTATTTTTACGCGTTTTGTGCCCTTTTGTCGGGATACCCCACGGTGTACAGGGATGCCTGCCACCGGAAGATTTACCTTCGCCACCGCCCATAGGGTGGTCAACCGGATTCATAACTACTCCCCGCACATGAGGCCTTTTTCCCAGCCAGCGGGTTCGGCCAGCTTTGCCGATGCTGATATTTTCGTGTTCATTATTACCAACCTGCCCAATAGTGGCCATACACTCAATAAATACCTTTCGCACTTCACCTGAGGGAAGCCTTACCTGAGCGTAACTGCCTTCTTTCGCCATTAATTGACCGTAAGCACCGGCCGAACGTATCAACTGACCGCCGCACCCGACTTTCAATTCGATATTATGGATTAATGAACCTAGCGGTATATACTTTAAGGGAATGGCGTTGCCTGGCTTGATATCCGCTTTCTCTCCGCTGACTATTGTATCACCAACATTTATCTGTGCGGGAGCAACAATGTATCTTTTCTCGCCGTCACGATAATTGAGCAAGGCGATTCTCGCCGATCTGTTCGGATCATATTCTATCGCGGCAACTTTTGCCGGAATATCCGTCTTACTACGGCAGAAATCAATGATCCGATACTTTCTTTTATGTCCGCCGCCGATGTGCCTGGCGGTAATTCGGCCATAGGAATTACGTCCACCGGTTTTCTTTAATGGCTTCAACAGTTTTTTCACCGGCTCTGTAGAGGTTATTTCCTCAAAATCAGAAACACTTTGAAATCGTCTGCCCGCCGATGTTGGTTTATATTTAATTATCGCCATTGTGCTAATCCTTAAACTTTTTCTTAAGCGCTTTCAGTAATTTCAATATGATTGCCGGCCACTAGTGTCACTATCGCTTTCTTCCATGATCTCTTCTGCCCAATAATCCGGCCCATTTTTTTCTTTTTACCTAGAACCTGCATTACGCGAACATCGACAACCTTCACTTTAAAAAGTTTTTCCACCGCTTTGCCGATTTCCATTTTATTTGCCCTACGATCTACCTCGAAAAAATATTTATTCGATTCCTCGCGCGCGGCAGTACTCTTTTCCGTAATCAACATTTTTTTAATAACCTGATGCACTTCCATTACGCCAGCAATGCTCCCTCAAGCTTTTTTATAGAAGGCTCCAAAAGTACCAAATGTTCATGATTTAAAATATCATAAACATTAATGCCTTCCGACCTGATCATCTTAATGTTTTTTATATTCCGTGAAGATTTCTGCAAATTCGTATTATCTTTGTCTAAAACAAAAAGCGCCTTTTTTAATCCGAAAAGATCAACGACTCCTTTAAATTCGCGAGTGCTTATTTTCCCCATCGGAAAATCTTTGAGAATCAACATTTTATCTTGCTTTAACTTCATGCTGAGCGCGCAAATTAAAGCTTTCCTGCGCATTTTTTTTGGTATGCTATACGAATAATCGCGGGGATGCGGCCCAAAAACAATTCCGCCGCCTCGCCA
>MGQN01000022.1:135703-140019 GCA_001797845.1 Deltaproteobacteria bacterium RBG_16_44_11
CCACGGTTTTTTTCCGCCACCGCTGACATCGTGCCTGGTTTTAGTGGAAGCGGTACCGGAACGCCTCGCCGCCATTTGCATTTTTATAACATCATAAATAACGGCGTCATTGAGTTCAGTGCCAAAAACTGCGTCATTCAACTCAAGTTTTGCAACTTTTTTCTTTTCAATATTAAAAACATCCGCTACGGCCATCTTTATAACTCCACTGATTTAAACACTTTTTTTCCTGGCTTGTTTAATTAACACAAAACCATTTTTACTTCCGGGAATTGAACCTTTTAACAAGAGCAAATTCATTTCGGGACGGACCTGCCATACCTGCAAATTCTGAATAGTTTTGTTGACATTGCCCATATGGCCGCCCATCTTTGTGCCTTTGAATACGCGCGAGGGATCAGCGCTGGCACCAATAGATCCGGGTGCTCGATGGAACATTGAACCATGAGTCGCCCGACCGCCGCGAAACCCATGTCTTTTGACGACGCCCTGAAATCCTTTTCCCTTTGAGATTCCGACAACATCGACAAAATCACCTGTTTGAAAGATACTCGCGACAATTTCCTGTCCCGCTTCGTGCTTCCCTGCCTGGGCAGAGAACTCCTTAAGAAAACGAAAATTGCCTTTATTCGCTTTATTAAAATGACCCTGTAGGGGCTTCGTGACATTCTTTTGTTTCATGAGGCCATAACCAAGTTGAATGGCATCGTATCCATCCTTATCTTTTGTTTTTACCTGCACGATAACGGACGGCTCGACTTCGATAGCAGTAACACCAACAGCAGCTCCGTCTTCGGCAAATACTTGAGTCATGCCCAATTTTTTTCCAATTATTCCCTTGCTCATCATCATCCAACTTTTCAATAAATATGAAGCCAATAATAATCGTTATGGAAAATGGCGCTGAGTATAACCATTCTCCAAGATCTAAAACATAATGCCTACGCTTTTATCTCCACATCCACACCGGCGGAAAGATCCAATTTCATCAGAGCATCCACTGTTGCTTGCGTAGGCTCCACAATATCAATTAATCTTTTATGTGTTCTGATTTCAAACTGCTCGCGGGATTTTTTATCCACATGCGGTGAGCGATTTACACAATACTTATTGATTTCCGTAGGAATAGGTATAGGACCGGCAACACGCGCGCCGGTCCTTTTTGCGGTTTCCACTATTTCTTCCACAGAACGATCCAATAGTTTATAATCGTAAGCTTTGAGACGAATTCTTATTTTCTGTTCTTTCATTTATTCAGACAACCTATCCCTTGTTATTATTCAATAATCTTGCTTACGACTCCGGCACCTACCGTTTTGCCGCCCTCACGAATAGCGAATCTCAGTTGTTCTTCCATAGCAATGGGCGTAATCAACTCTACCGTCATTTTAACATTGTCACCGGGCATTACCATTTCCACACCTTCGGGCAATGTTGCCACGCCGGTCACATCAGTTGTGCGGAAATAGAACTGCGGCCGGTAACCGGAAAAGAAAGGTGTATGCCTGCCGCCTTCTTCTTTGGTCAAAATATAAACAGCTGCTTCAAATTTTGTATGCGGAGTAATCGAACCGGGCTTGGCAATTACCTGGCCTCTTTCCACTTCTTCACGTTTGATACCTCTCAAAAGCAAACCGACGTCGTCACCGGCACGACCCTCATCGAGAGTTTTACGGAACATCTCCACACCGGTAACAACCGTTTTAAAGGTTGGCCTAATTCCGATAATTTCCACTTCTTCGCCAACCTTGACAATACCTCTGTCCACTCTGCCTGTAACAACTGTACCACGGCCGGAAATGGTAAAAACATCTCCTACCGGCATAAGAAATGGTTTTTCTGTATCACGTTTCGGCTCCGGGATATATTCATCTACGGCTTTCATGAGTTCCCAAATGGATTTGGCATCAGGCGAATCAGGATCGTCCGATTCCAAAGCTTTTAGCGCCGAGCCGCGAATAATGGGAATTTTGTCGCCGGGGAATTCATATTGATTTAAAAGTTCTCTTAATTCGAGTTCTACCAGATCGAGAAGTTCAGGATCATCAACCAAATCAACTTTATTAAGATAAACGACAACGTAAGGAACCTGAACCTGTCTGGCCAGGAGAATATGTTCTCGGGTTTGTGGCATGGGGCCATCAGAAGCGGCAACAACAAGGATTGTTCCATCCATGTGAGCGGCGCCGGAAATCATGTTTTTAATATAGTCGGCGTGACCGGGACAATCAACATGCGCGTAATGCCTTTTTGCCGTTTCATATTCCACGTGGGAAATATTGATCGTAACTCCCCTTTCTTTTTCTTCGGGAGCATTATCAATAGAATCGAAAGGCCGGAATTCCGCAAAGCCTTTCTTCGCCAAATGTTTGGTAATCGCTGCTGTTAATGTTGTCTTACCGTGGTCGACGTGACCGATTGTTCCGATATTTAAATGCGGCTTAGTCCTTTCAAATTTTTTCTTAGCCATTTCAATTTACCTCCTTAACTTTGAATGGTTGGTTCTCTTCTTGTCGTTTAAGTATTATTTCCTTTTATTTGTTCATTAAAATTTATAATGAGCGAAAGCTTTATTTGCTTCCGCCATCTTATGTACAGCCTCTCTTTTTTTGATCGCTCCGCCGCGGTTATTGGCGGCATCAATCAATTCGCCGGCTAGTTTTTCTCTCATCGTCTTTTCCGTTCGCTCCTGAGCGTTTGTAATCAGCCAGCGAATAGCCAAAGCCGTACGCCTCGACGGCAGAACTTCCGTGGGCACTTGATAAGTGGAACCACCCACACGTCTGGATTTAACTTCAATTAACGGCTTGACATTACTTACAGCTTTTTCAAAATATTCAACAGGCTGTTCTTTTACTTTTTTTTCAATGATGTCAAAAGCCCCATAAAGAATACTTTCGGCAACGCTTTTCTTGCCGCGTTTCAAAAGTGAATTTACAAATTTCGCTACCAGTTTATTATTAAACTTAGGATCGGGCAAAACATCTCTTTTTTCTATTTCCCGTCTTCTAGGCATTAAACTATCTCCGTCTAACTTGGCTTTTTAGCCCCGTACTTTGATCTACTCTGTTTACGATCTTGCACACCAACAGCGTCGAGCGTACCTCTTACAATATGATACCTTACGCCGGGCAAATCTTTAACCCTTCCTCCACGTACTAAAACAACGGAATGCTCCTGCAGGTTATGGCCGATACCCGGAATATATGAAGAAACTTCGTAACCGCTAGTAAGACGAACTCTGGCTACTTTACGCAGGGCCGAATTCGGTTTTTTAGGTGTTGTCGTATATACCCTTACACAAACACCACGGCGTTGCGGTGAACCGGCCAGCGCCGGTGTATTCGTCTTCTTTTGTATTTTAACTCTGCCTTTCCGAACCAATTGACTAATCGTCGGCATTTCCCCTCCCCAGCTAAAGTTCCTTCATAAGATTGCAGTAGCAAATCGGGTGTAGCTATCAATTAACCCCAGATATGTCAAGCATTTTCTAAACTTTTTTATATATTTATTCCAAATTTCCGGCAGTCTCGCTTTCCTCAAGCTTAATGCCTAATTTACGATACATTACCAGACCCGTTCCGGCTGTTATTAACCTGCCCATAATGACGTTTTCTTTCAGCCCTCTTAAATAATCGGTTTTGCCCGAGAGAGAAGCTTCCGTCAGCACTCTGGTCGTTTCCTGGAACGAAGCCGCCGAAATAAAACTCTGGGTGGAGAGCGATGCCTTGGTGATACCTAAAAGCAGCGGGTCACCAATGGACGGGCGTCCACCCTGAGCCATCACTTTATCGTTTTCTTCCTGGAAACGGTAACGTTCAACCTGCTCATCGGCGATAAATGCTGTATCACCTGGATCGGTTATCCGGACTCGACGCAGCATCTGGCGGACGATAACTTCCATGTGCTTATCGTTGATTTTTACTCCCTGTAACCGGTAAACTTCCTGCACTTCGTCTACCAGGTATCTAGCCAGTTCCTTCTCCCCCTTAATGGCTAAAAGATCATGCGGATTATTCATTCCGTCCATCAAAGCATCACCCGGCGTTACAGAGTCACCTTCCTGAACGCTGATATGTTTACCTTTGGCAATGAGATATTCTTTTTCTTCTCCCACTTCCGGTGTAACAATTATTTTGCGTTTGCCCTTGGCATCCTTGCCATAAGAAACAACGCCTTCGATTTCACTAATGACCGCAAAATCTTTCGGTTTACGGGCTTCAAAAAGTTCCGCCACTCGAGGTAGACCACCTGTTATATCCTTTGTTTTTGTCGTTTCCCGGGGAATCTTCGCAATAATATCTCCCGCATGAACT
>MGQN01000022.1:140057-140201 GCA_001797845.1 Deltaproteobacteria bacterium RBG_16_44_11
CAATAAATAACGGGCAACAGAATTCGTGCCTGTTATCTTTGCCGTTTTTCCCTTATTATCCTTAATGGAAACGCGCGGCCTTAAATCACCGCCTTTAAATTCTATAACGACTTTACGGGACAAACCGGTTACTTCATCGACCTG
>MGQN01000023.1:0-4693 GCA_001797845.1 Deltaproteobacteria bacterium RBG_16_44_11
ATGCGTCCATTTTTTACCCAGCGATGCGTCCATTTTTTACCCAGCGGGCCGTCATTGGCATCGATGCTGTTGTATGAGAACGTTAGCTTGCCCACATCCTGGGCATGATAAAGATTGCCGCTTTTGACGTTGGCTTTGGAGCCGATGTTGGCGGAGACTTTACACGGATCGCCTGTGTCATTAGTTTCGTATTCACAGGAGCCCCATTTACCATCAACGCAGGTCTGTGTACCGGAGTATTCCTTGCCGTCCGGTCCTGTTACAGTACATTCCTTGGTCTGGCCATTAGTACATTCGTTAGGCGGAGGGTATTTACAAGGACTCCATTGACCATCAATGCAGGTCTGTGCACCGTAGTATTGGGTACCATCGGGTTCGGTTATAGTACAGGAACGGGTCTCGCCATCAGTACAATGTTCATCAGGATCATCCTCAGGTGGTGCATCCGGCGGTAACAAGTTCGCGGGGCAGCAACCTGCCTGTTTCATTGAGGCAGTCCTCACATCTCCAGTCGGTAGGCCGCACCCACCAGCCGCACAATACGCATTATAAGTATAGTTTCCCGAACTACCTATTTTGTTGCATAGCGGAGACGGCTCACAAGTAACAGATCCCCGATACACGCCATGTTCTCCATTACAGTTATAGTGTACATAATGTTCGTAAGCGCCACATGCTACACCTGAAGTTTTACAAAGAAGTGTTCTGGAGGCTGTCGAAGACAAATTGCTGTAAGCATTCACAGCAATTTGTTTACATACTTTTCCTCCGCAGGAATCAGTTACACAGATTGTCGGATTATTTTCACAGTTGGGATTAGTTGTGGGCGCAGTATACTCGCTGCCGGTAAGCGTTCCACCGCCAGCTTTCAATGACCAGCTATATCCGCCGCAACCGCCGGATGCAGTTAGGCTTTGCGTACCGCCACCGGACATCTGCTGTGAGCCGCCGATGGTCAATTGCGCTGACGCGGTAAAAGCAAAAAATAGATTAATTAAAAGGATGAAGATAAAAACAAAAAAAGCCGCATAAAATTTATTTCTTTTAAACATGAAAGTAGTGTCTCCTTTAAAAGAAATTATTTACAACTTTACTGCTTTTTTGATTCCGGAAAATGATAATTATTTAACAGAGCCCGATGTTACGGCTCGATGCTAAAGATTAAGGGGGTGTGTCTAAATAACCTGTGATGTTTGAAAGTTATATATTATTTGAAAATGAACCACAAGTATTTTTTTATCCTCTGCGCTGACTGGAAATATCTTCTTTCAGAAATTCGATGAATATTTTATGCGTCGGCCGGAAATCGAATTGACGTTTATAAATTAAATAGAAGTTTCTTTCCATCCGGCAACCATAAATAGGAACTTCCAAAAGCACGCCCTGTGCCAGCTCTCTAGCCACGGCATGGATGGAAATTATAGAAATCCCCAGTCCGGCAATAACAGCTTCTTTGACGGCTTCTGAACTTCCCAGTTCAGCGCAGATATTGAATTGGGAAAAGTTTACGGATTTTGCTTCTTTGAGATATGATTCCAAAAATTCCCGCGTCGCTGAACCTTTTTCTCTGACGATAAAAGGTTCAGCCAATAATTCGGACAGGGTAATCGATTTCTTTTTGTGCCAGCGGTGATGCTGAGGAATCGCCAAAATAAGACGATCTTTCCAGAGAGGCTCCGCCGCCAGTTTTTTATTTGACGGTTTTTTCCCGATACAGCCGATTTCTGTTTCATTATCGAGCACCATATTCATGGCTTCTTCACTATCTGCCGCCTTGATATAAATAAGAATCTCAGGATGGCTTTTACGAAACTTACTCAGGGCGCGAGGTAGTATGTATGTTGCTGGGATAGTGCTGGCGCTGACATAAATATTTCCTCCGACATTGTCGCTAAGCGTTATAATCTTTTCTCTTGCCTCCTCCCGTAGTTTGACCATGCGACGCGCGTAATCATAGATAATTTTCCCTTCCGCCGTAAGCGATATGCCCGCACTGCCGCGGTTAACCAACCGCGCTCCCAGATAATCTTCCGCGTTCTTGATGTTTTTAGTCAACGCTGGCTGGGTTAAGTGCATTCTTTTGGCGGCAAGGCTGAAACTGCCTTCTTCCACAAGAGCAATCAGCGCTTCCATTTGCTGCAGCGTGATGCTTTTAAGATGTTCGGTATTCATAGGCTTTGCATACCATAAAATTCCTTCTTCTTTCAAATGTAATTATGACTATTTGGAATAAGACATATTCCAAAAGGTTTAGCAAGCCGCCTTATTATTACCAAAGCTAATAGTTGCGGCGGCAATATTACTTTTATGAATTTGCTTTCCGACTCCGCTGTTGTTAGAAACAGGCAAAACATTTTAGGAGGTCTTTTTCATGAAAAATCTGTTTTCTTCACGCACAGGAATTATTATTGTTGGCACCATCATCGGCATTGGCGCGGCCCTGCTGCAGTATCTGGGCAATCCCGGGAACATGGGAATTTGCGTGGCCTGTTTTGAGCGCGACATTGCCGGCGCCTTGGGTTTGCACCGGGCGGCTGTTGTTCAGTATTTGCGCCCGGAAATTATGGGTTTTGTTTTGGGCGCTTTTGTTGCTGCGCTTTTTGCCGGCGAATATAAACCGCGCGGCGGTTCATCGCCTTTGATTCGTTTCTTTTTAGGAATGTTTGCCATGATCGGAGCTTTAGTATTCTTGGGTTGTCCCTGGCGCGCGCTGCTGCGTTTGGCGGGTGGCGACGGAAACGCTATTTTGGGCATCTTAGGATTGATCGCCGGAATTTTCATCGGCATTCAATTTCTCAAACGCGGCTTCAGCCTGGGGCGTTCTTACGCACAGGCCAAAGCAAGCGGCTGGATTATGCCCGGTCTTATGTTTGGACTATTTCTTTTGCTGATTTTCCGGGTATCGTTTGCCGAAGGCGGGCCGATCTTTTTCAGCGCAGAAGGGCCTGGCTCTAAATATGCTCCTATTGCTGTCAGTATCGTTGCTGGTTTGATTATTGGTGCGCTTGCTCAGCGCAGCCGGTTTTGCACCATGGGCGCGTTTCGTGACGTAATGCTGACGAAAGATTTCCACCTCATCAGCGGTGTGGCCGCCCTGCTTGTTTTTGCTTTTGCGGCAAACATAATTTTCGGGCAGTTCAATCCCGGTTTTGAAGGCCAACCGATTGCGCATACAAATCATGTGTGGAATTTTTTGGGCATGATGCTGGCAGGTCTGGCTTTCGCGCTGGCCGGTGGCTGCCCGGGCAGACAGTTATTTTTGTCCGGCGAGGGAGACGTGGATGCGGGAGTTTTTGTTATCGGCATGATTGTCGGCGCGGGCATCTCGCATAATTTGGCCATGGCCAGCTCTCCCAAAGGCGTTGCCGCTTTTGGTTCGATTGCCGTTGTTATCGGTCTGGTCTTTTGCCTGATTATCGGATTTACGATGATGCAAAGGGCAAAATAATTATTGACCGGCTGAGTTGGCTGGTGCCGGCCGCGGTCTTCAAAACCGTCGGGCAAACAATGCAATGTTTGCTGTTCAGTTCGATTCTGAAGCCGGTCTGTGTAAAAGGTTATAAATAAAGTGTTATTTGGAAGTAAAAATAAAAACAAATTTGCCGGCGGCGGTCTTGTTCTTTTTTCGGCTGTCGACGAAGCTATCGCGGCCGAAAAAGTTTTGAAGGCGGAAGACTATGAAGTGAAATTAGTCGCCCCTCCACCCCGGTTGCGCAAGGGCTGTGATCTGGCCTTGGAGATTAATCTTGTGGAGGCGGCGGGTGTGGAAAGATTGTTCCAACAAAAAAAGGCGCGATTTGTGGAAATACTTCCATTGAAAGGTGCGGGAGAACTTCTTGATGTAGTTAAGATAAAAGATTTTGACAATGCCTGCATGGTCAAAGCCGGGAATATGAAACTAACTTTTGATAAAAAGACCGGCGTCATCTTAAATATTTCCGGCGGCGGCTGCCCCGATATTCCTTTTTTACATATCAGTATGCTGGATAAGAAGCTTACGGAAGTGTCCCGGCCAAAAGAAAATGGTTACACGCTGTGCGCGTTGATGCTGGATCGGGCATTTACTGAAGCTCTGGAAATCTTCAGCAGGGGAGGGAGCTGAGATGCTGCTTATTTGCGGAACAGTCCCCTGGACAGACCTTCCAATTACTCGCGGAGAAGCTAAATTTGAAGGGGATAATTTGCTTATTGAAAATACGGAGACTCCCTGCACTCAAGGGACAGCCGCGCTGGTGAGCGCCGCCTGCGTTACGGCTCGACATTTTAAAAACTCACCGCCGCATGTTATTCTTGTCGGCGATAACGGCAACGGGAAGGGAAGCCGCCTTCTTTATGATTATCTCATTAAAAATCTTCCGGCTATATCGCCGGATATTCTGCTAATGCACTACATTCTTCCCGTAATGGGTTTGATGAAGAAGGTATGTGAAGCCGCGGCAAAGTGCAAAAATAAGCCCATTATGATTGCCGATGCTTCTTCGATGTATGCCGCCAAAGCGGCAGGACTCGCTCCTTTTTTTGACATCTTTACGCCGGATCTTTGCGAGATGGCCTTTCTGGCCGATCCGGACGCCATTCATCCGGCCTATATCAGCCATCATCTGTTCAGCGCGGAAATTGCCCGGGCACAGGAATTAATTACCGCCGCTTACCGGCAAAAAAGCGCGGCAAAAACCTTAATTGTCAAAGGCGC
>MGQN01000023.1:4780-11289 GCA_001797845.1 Deltaproteobacteria bacterium RBG_16_44_11
AGCGGCATGGTGGGTTCTTTTATCGATGCAGGATTTTCCCATCACGCTGCGGCTGTTGCCGCGCTGAAGGCAAATCGTAGGGCCGGAGAATATGCGCAGGCGAGTCCTGCGACAAAAATCCGTCAGATTATTGCTGCGATTCCCAAAATACTAAACCATAATTAAGTTAAAACAAAAAGAGAAGAAAGGAAAAAGATTATGATAGAAGTAGACGTAAAAGGATTGAGTTGTCCGATTCCCGTGGTGAAAACAAAACAAGCCATGGAAAATAATCCCAAAAAAACGATTACTGTTGTTGTAGACAGCAACGTGGCCAAAGAGAATGTATCGAGGCTGGCTGAATCAAAAAACTATTCGATAAAGGTGGAGCAAGCGGCAAATGAAGAATGCAAGCTGGTTTTGACACCCTCCGCTTAATTGCTTTTTTAAAGACATCAAAAGGCGCGATTTTTCAGTTGTTCTCCAAAAAAATAACCTGAGAAGCGCGCCTTTTAATTTTGTTTACTTTTGAATCGAAAAATTGCTATAGCTCTGGCGGCACTATTTACCCTGAAAATTAGAGAATCGTATGTATTCAACAGGCAATAAAACAGTTTTTAAAGACGCGGCAACCGTTATTTTAGTCCGGTCGGGGATTTCGGACGTATGGGAAATATTTTTGGCGCGGCGTCATCAAAAGCAAGCCTTTATGGCGGGGGCGTATGTGTTTCCCGGCGGGCAACTGGAAGAAACCGACAGCGACCCGCAACTAGAAAATTATATCAAGACTGCGGATTTATTTGATCCGTGCCGGTTACTTCAGGACAACAACTTACCGAAAGAAAAGGCGCGGGGACTGTTTATCACCGCCATCAGGGAAACTTTCGAAGAGGCCGGAATTCTTTTAGGCGGCAATACTGCCGGAAACTTTGTTTCGTTTTATAATGAGGAGGTTCTTAAAAGATTCAATGATTACCGGCCGGATCTTAATGCCTCACAAATTACACTGGCGGAAATTGCCCAAAAAGAAAAGATTTTGTTATTCCCCGACACTTTGATCCCTTATGCCCACTGGATTACACCGGAATTCGAAAAAATGAGATTTAACACCCGCTTTTTTCTGGCTCAGTTGCCACCATGCCAAACACCTGTGGCTGACACGGTAGAGCTTACGGAATCGCTTTGGGTAACACCCCAAAAAGCGCTGGAAATGCAGCGCGAACGGAAAATTCTTTTAATGCCGCCCACTCTGAAAACGATAGAAGAGTTATCCGCTTTTAAAGATATTGAAGAACTTTTCTCCGCAACCAAAAAAAAGATTATCTATCCCATCCTGCCGCAATTAGCGGGAAACAGCCTCAAGTTACCGCACGATCCCGAATACAGTATCGAAGCCTATAAAAGACCGCCGAACCCTGATGAACCTTCCCGCATTATTAGCGAAAACGGCGTTTGGAAAACGGCTTATTACAATAAATGATTACAGCGATTATTTGCTCAAGATATTGATTATGGGATTGTTGCGTCGCTTCTCGCAATGACGCAAAGATTAATGGTTTAGTGCTGATTAAATTTAGAAGTGCCCCGGACCTTGTAATTAAAGTCCGGGGCTGTTTATATTTATGAGAATTCGTTGTTAGAATTTTACCTGCGGAGCGGTTTTGGCGTCTTTAGGCGCTTCGAAATAAGGAGATTCTTTAAAATTGAACATACCGGCGATTATATTCGCGGGGAATGTTCGGATAGCCTCGTTATAAGCCTTAACCGCTTCATTGTATCTCATTCTTTCCACGGCAATTCTATTTTCCGTACCGGCCAGTTCATCCTGCAGGCGCATAAAATTCTGGTTCGATTTTAAATCCGGGTATCTTTCCACTACCAACAAAAGTCTGCTCAAGGCGCCGGATAATTGATTGTTGGCGGCAATTTTATCAGGAACAGTTCCAGCGCCGCCTACTCTCGCGCGGGCGTTGGTTACTTCCACCAGAACGCTTTTCTCCTGCTTGGCGAAACCTTTGACTGTTTCCACTAAATTGGGAATCAAATCATAGCGGCGCTGAAGCTGGTTTTCCACCTGCGACCAGGCGGCTTTTATCGCTACGTCCATTTTCACAAATTTATTGTAATTGCCGGCGAACAATGAATAAAAGGCAAACACAATAAAAAGTATTACTACTATTCCGATGATTAAATTTCTTTTCCCTGATTCCATTTTGTCCTCCTAAATTATGTTAGCTCATTTTATAATGAATCGACGATATTGCACATATTCGCGACTTCCTGAACATATTTTTTAAAAAGCCCGGCGACCTCTTTGCCGGATAAATTGTTCTTTCCTTCTTTTATATCTGCGCATTGCAAAAAAGCTTTGGCATCAAATTTAACGGTTTTGACCAATTCTTTTATCGTATCGCGTCTATCCCGCGGCGCGGCATGATGCTTATAATACAGCAAAGCGTTGAAAATGGAAATAAAGGCTGTAAATGATCGATCGATTAGATTTTTTAGTTGTCTCGGTTTGCCCTCTGCCTCCAGATAGCCTTCACGAAGAAGAAGCAACTTTCCCTTGAGTTCTCGCTCTATTTGCAGACGTAGATTTTCCGGGCGGACATTTATCTGCTCTAAAATGTTTTCACCATAAATCAAAATATGGTTATTTTTCATATTCAAAAATTCAATAGGATAACAATCCAAAGAGGCATTAATGAAAGTTTGAGTCATAACCAGCGGTAAGGCGAAACGACGTTTTCTCCAATATTTAATAATAGCAAATGCATCCGAGAGCTTCTCGATGCCATCCGGTATCAAAACTACGAGCAAATTAATATCCGATTTACCCTTGATATAAGAGCCGCCGGCAGCGCTGCCGTAAAGAATAAGAGATACAAGCTCTCTGCCGAATACTTTCAGGTAATCTTGAGTTAAAGGAACAAAAACATCTTGTGGTTTATCTGGTATTTTTGCCATTTTATACACTCCATTGTTTTTTAAAAACCACGGCCGGCGCCACCGCCGCCGCTTCCACCGCCGCCAAAGCCGCCAAATCCGCCGCTGAAACCTCCGCCTCCTCCACGGCTGCCGCTCAAGAGCAGAAGCAATATCCAGGGAAGCATCGACCGGCCGGTTTTGGTGCCTAAAAGCAGAGCGGCTACAATTAAGAGAAAAATAACTCCAAAAACGTTAACGCCTTTTTTCTCGGCACGGGCTTTTGTTCGGTATGGCGCGGGCGAGCCGGTCAACTGGACACCGGCATCACGGGCAATGTAAGTCGAGCAGGCATACATCGCATTATAAAGAGCTTTGCCGTAATTGCCTTCCTTAAGCAGCGGTACAACATACTTATCCAGTATTTCACCGACTAAGCCGTCCGGCAATATACCTTCCACACCGTAGCCGGTTTCAATGCGAACTTGTCTTTCCTTGACGGTAAGGAAAATTAAAACACCTTTATCCTCGCCTTTTTTTCCGATGCCCCAAGCTTTGTAAAGGCCATTGGCGTAAAGGTTGTAATCTTCATTCTCGCCGACAGTATCAACGGTTGCCACAACAACAGCCGTGCCCGTCTTCTGCAATACTTCGCGCGCCAGCGCCTCCATCCTTGCAGCATTGGCCGAATCAATTACATGGGCAAAATCATTGACTGCTCCGCTTGGAGATGGGTACTTCTCTGCCGCGAATGATGCGCTCGAAAGCCCAATGATAAATATCGCTGTGCATAGAGACAGTATTATTTTACCTCTGCTGCCGAGAGGTTTGATCATTTCATTTTTCACAACATACCAAAAGATTATGGAGAGACGATTTTTTTTACTGTAACCATCATCTTAATTAAGGCATTAGATTTTTGATATTTTGTGTCATTCCGAGAAATCCGCCACAGGCGGATGACGAGGGATCATAAAGATCTCTCGTTATGCTCGGGACATGGATTTCTCCTCAGCTTACGCAGGACCATGGCCGTTGGTCGAAATGACAATTGCGGAGCGACTATTGCGTAAAGAATGCCACCTGTCAAGCTGGAAATGTTGGATGAAAATTAGCCTTGTGTAAGCAATAATTAAATACTAAGGGAATGTTCAACAACTTCGTTAAAAGTAGTCACACCGGTGAAAACCGGTGTCCAGATTATTTGTAATTCTTTAAAATATCTGGATTCCGGCTTTCGCCGGAATGACAAGTCAGATGATTTTTTACTTTTTATTAATTCATCAATATTAAATAAACAAATATTTTCAACAAAATTTACGTCCTATGAATCCGAAAATCATTTTAATTCATCCTCCTATTGCCAAGCCGTCGGAACCTCCGGCGGGTATTGCTAAATTAGCCGGATGCCTGAAAGCAAACGGTGTTAATTATCGGGTTATTGATGCCAATCTGGAAGGTATCCTTTACCTGATACAAAATACCGCCCAAAATAATACAGCAACCGACCGCTGGACATTGCGCGCCGTAAAAAATTTGCAACGCAATCTTGCCGCCCTGCGGAATATAGCGACGTACAGTAATAAAAGCACGTATCAGCGGGCTGTCTCCGACGTTAACCGTCTTTTAAATTTAGCGGGGAAAGCCCGGGGCGTTGATATGTCGCTTGCTGATTATCATGACAGCAATCTCACGCCGGTGAAAAGTTCTGATTTAATTTGCGCCGCGGAAAAATATCAAGATAATCCCTTTTACCCATACTTCGAGACCCGTTTGACTGACGCATTAAAAGAGGGACCAGAATTTATCGGCTTTTCCTTAAATTATTTAAGTCAGGCTCTTTGCACTTTTGCCATGATCGGTTTTATCAAGCATGTCAATCCGCGGCAAAAAATTATTTTGGGCGGGTCGCTTGTAACTTCGTGGGCTGCATTGGGCGTAAGCATTGATAAATTTCGTGGGCATGTGGATGAAATGATTGCCGGCGCCGGAGAACAAAAATTACTGGAACTGTTAGAAATCAACGATGGCCGGACAAATTACCCACCTGATTATAAAGAATTTTCCGTTAATCAATATTTTACCCCCGGCTTTATTTTACCCTATAGCGGTTCCCGCGGCTGTTACTGGCATAACTGCGCTTTTTGTCCGGAGAAATCAGAAGAGAATCCTTATCTGCCCTTACCTGTTTTTCAAGCTTTGGAAGAACTGCAGGTACTTACCCGGCAGACGAATCCGTCATTGATTCATCTTTTGGATAATGCCATTTCTCCGGCGCTGTTAAAAGCACTGGCGCAAGAAACGCTGAGCGTTCCGTGGTATGGATTTACGCGCGTCACAAAACACTTGGCGGATGATGATTTTTGTTTGGCCTTAAAAAAGAGCGGCTGTGTTATGCTGAAGCTTGGTATCGAATCCGGCGATGAGGCCGTGCTCGACTCCTTGAATAAAGGGATAGACTTGCCCACGGCTTCGGCAGTTTTGAAGTCACTTAAGAAAGCGGGTATTGCCACGTATTGTTATTTCCTTTTCGGGACACCGCCGGAAACTAAAGCCAGCGCGATGAAGACTTTGGATTTCGCAATTGAGCATCATGATTGTATCGACTTTTTGAATCTGGCAATTTTTAATTTACCTGCGGGAAGTATCGAGGCGAAAAGTCTGGAAACTCAAGATTTTTACGAAGGCGATTTGTCGCTTTACAAGAATTTTCAACATCCCCAGGGCTGGCACCGGCCTGTTGTGCGTAATTTTTTGGAGAAAACTTTCAAAAAGCATCCGGCAATAGCACCGATAGCTCAGCGCATGCCGGAATTTTTTACCTCCAACCACGCCCCGTTTTTTGTTTTAAACAAAGCTTATTAATTGATCGGAACGGCGAGTTCACTGACGAGCGCCATGAAGCATGTCAGGGCGACTAAAACTGTTTGCACTCCTCAAAACAAACACATGCTCAAAAAGCGTTCTGTGGCACGCTTTTATGTGCAGCGCACGGTTGCTTTTTTGTGAAGCATTTTAATTTTGCTTTGCTTCTTAAGTCGTTCTTCAATAATTTTATGACATTTGTCATGCACAAGTTGCGCATGATCCAAGTCATCTGTTCTGCCTCCAGCTGAATGAGGTATTACATGATGGGCGGAGGCTGTTTTAAATGTTAAAGGCTTCGTACATTCTGGACATATTCCTTGCTGTCGGAAAAACAAAATCCTTTTCTGTCCTACGTCATGCAATCTTTGTCTGTCTGCAATTATCATAGGATTGAGCCTTGCAAATTCGCTTAACATGATTTCAAGCCTGTTCCGAAGTGAATCCGAAGTAGTCATGATTTTTGATTCTTGCTTGTATTTTTTATAAGTCTCGAACTCTTCCTTGGTCATTCCTTTAGGAGGCTTGTCTTGATACATTGAGAACATATTAAGTTTCTGCATGAAAAGGCGAGCAAAGACGGCGTATTCATTTTGCAAATTTTCATTTCCCGCTCGTTTTTTGCGCAAATAGGAGATCAAGAGATAAAACGATATTATGTCCCGAAACTTAAAAGCCCCGAGAAACATGTTTAGACTTCTCTCCATATAGTCTAAGTTCCCTTTGTAAAAAGTGAGTTT
>MGQN01000023.1:11320-12981 GCA_001797845.1 Deltaproteobacteria bacterium RBG_16_44_11
TCATCGTCTCCGAATCAAGAGAGGGAAATGTTTTATTGTCAAAATTACCGTCCAATTCAAGCAATAAAAGTTCGGCAGCAAGTTGTCTGAATCGGAATCTCCTTTCAGTGCCAAGATAATTAAAAAGAGGGTGGGTTTCTCGCGTTTCTTTGAAAGTGTCTTTGAAGACTCCTCTATATGCATTAAGTTTTTCTGCTTTGTTAAGTGGGGTCCCCTCTTGGAGTCGCAAGAACGTCTGGACCATGTCTTCCTCTTTTGATTCAGGATCATGACTTTTTAGCTTGAGATAGAAAACACAGTATGCATCCTGCAATTTTTTATCACGACGGCTCAATTCAGCACAGGGAGTAATGTCCGTATCGGAGAGGGGTAGAGTTTCTTTCAAATATTTTATGATTGTGAGTAGGCGCTGTTGCCCATCTAGTATTTCATATTTTCCTTCGTCATTTACAAAAAGTACTAAAACCCCAATGGAATATCGCTGATTAATAGATTTGATTAGCTCAATTTTCTGAGAGAGCTTCCAAATGTCACCTCTTTGGTAATTCTTATTAATGAAAATTTCGTTATTATCAAACATATCACCTAAATCTCCAAGAACGAAAAAATTAAAATCTATTGCTGGGATTGTCTGCTGAGGCATAATATAATCTCCATTAAAGTTTACACATAACAATTAATATACGAACTTCGTTTTTTCCGTTGATTTGGATATTATAATAGCACGAGTCATTTTTTTTTCAAAAGGGAAACATTATTTTCCCTTAGCTGCAATTCGCAATCCTTTAAGGAGATTTTCCTCGATTTCTATCTCGCCGCTCTCCTCGCATTGTCGGAATAACCGCGCACCCTGCTCACCGGGTACGAAGATTTCCTCCACGTCCGGGAGTTTTTTCGATGCCTTGATCTTATCCATCATCTTGCCTACATTTTTGATAAATTCACTGCAATCCCCAAGGAGATCGGGGTCGATGGCGAATACCAGATGCCCCCAGTTCTGTTTGCTTTCGCCGATTCCCGCAAATGCCGCACCCACCAACGGACCGGCTAAGATCTCGGCCATCATGCCGAGACCGGACCCTTTGTAGCTTCGGTCAAAGGAACGAATGGCACCCTGGATTGCCGCGACAGGATCTGTCGCTGGGCATCCCTCAGCATCGTAGGCCAGATCATCAGGAATCTGCCGTCCGGCAGTTCTTGCTTCGACGAGGCCGAAGAAAGAGATGGCCGCTGTGGACATATCGAGGACGACAGGTGAGGGTTCGGCAGGAACAGCAATGGCGATCGGGTTTGTGCCGAAGACCGGCTCGTAAGATCCATACATGGCTACTCTTTCCGGGGAGCGGCCAAAGACGAATCCGATAAGCCTTTCTTGAGCGATCCGGTTTGCGTAATAGCCGACTGCGCCGGATGAAGTTGAGGTATTGAAGGTTCCTACAATACCGAACCCGCTCTTCTTCGCTTTTTCGATCGCTATGGTGAGAGCCTTTGCCATGACGACCATGGCCTGATTTTGGCTTCCATCGATACGGGCAGAGATAGGAGTTTCCTTTACGATTTTTATTTCCCCGGCGTTGGGGTTTTTGGGCATACCAAGGCCTATGAGCTTAACAACGCCCTGATTATTACCTCGGAGCTGTGCATACAGGAGCACGTCCGTA
>MGQN01000023.1:13013-26060 GCA_001797845.1 Deltaproteobacteria bacterium RBG_16_44_11
TTCTTTAAGGCCTGTGACGTCAGTTTCTCCAGTTCGTTGATGGTTATTTTCATCATGTCTCCTTACAGGAAGTAACAAAGGTTTGGTTTGTTTGTCTATCCCGATACGCTACGCTATCGGGATAATTCAACTTACAAGTTTCATTAGATATAGACTTTTTCCCAAAGGCGGTGTCAAATTTTGTCCGCGTCTTCGATAAAACATTTACTCAGCGCACCGGAATCAAGCAGTGACCACATCTTTGCTCTAACTACTTCCACTATCAATCCGTTCTTGATGATAAATATATCCTGGCGAGCAAGTTCATTTATTAATTCCCTGATTTCTGCCGGTTCTCTATGGGTGAACAGGGCAAGCCTTGGCAAGTGCTCTTCAATAACAACCTGCGCATGATCCATAAAATGAATTACAATAACCATGCGTGTCCACAGGTTGGTTAATTCATCGAGAGCCGTGTTGGATTCTTTTAAGCGGCGGGAAAGTCCTTTGAGCATGAAAATACCGACTTTATGGTTTTCTCTGACCAAATTACGGAAAGTATCGCCGTCAATCACTGCCAGATGGCTATCCTCAAGAGCACGCGCGGTGGCGCTGCGGCGAATATCAATGAAGGCGGCCATTTCACCAAAATATTGTCCGGCCTCCATTTTGGCTAACGTTTTTTTTACCTGACAGGAAACTTTTTCCAAACCAACTCGTCCGGAGAGGATATAAAACATTTCATTCCCGTTATCGCCTTCGTTAAAGATGATGCTGCCTTTCTCATAGGCGTGACCGAATTTTTTAAAAAGCCGTTCGTCAACTTTCATGTTGATTTTGCGAGGTTTGAGTATTGCTCTTTCCAGCAAAATCAGATCACGGCGCTGATATGACGACATGAGCTCCGCGCAAAATAAAAAAATCAAAGCTACATAAAAGACCCAGATAATCAGCAGAACAACCGGTTCTAACGTACCGAAGATAACGCCATACCGAGTATAGCTGGCAATATACCAGGTGAATAATTGCTTGGCAATTTCCATAAGCAGAGAGAAAAGGGCACTGCCGGCCAAAAGAACAGCAGGCCGAACTTTTGCTGTCGGTATGATCCAATAAATAAAGTAAAAGAAAAAAACAGATATAAAGTAGGGAATCACGTAACGCAGAAAAAATCCCGACATCGCCGTCAGAGAAATCTCGATTCCTCCGGGCAGTATAAGAGGTTGGGCTACCAATAAAGCAGCTACATAACTGACGACTAAACTCGCGGCACCTAGAATCCAGCCCATGGGGATCATGGATATCGCCAGAAATTTGGAAACAAAATAATTGCGCTTTTTTGCAGAACGAAAAATCATATTCAGCGCTGTTTCCAGGGAATTGAAAATTGCTGCCGAAAGCCATACGATACCCAAAACACCTATCCAGCCCAGCAAAAGCTTTTTACTTTCTATTTGACCAAGCTGTTCCAGAAGTTTTTCGGAAAAATAGGGATTAAAGTTGCGGATAGCTTCAAGAATGTCTGCTTGAATTTGGGGATAAGAGCTAAAAATATATCCTGTGACAATCATGGTCAGAATAAAAAGCGGAATGGCCGAAAGAATTGTGTATAGCGATATGGCCGCCGCTTGATTGGCATCCCCGTTGCTTCTGTAATTATTCAAAGTGTCCGATAGAATATCCCAACTGCCGGCCGCTTTCATTCTTAATGATTCGAAACGCTGGCGCAATTTCGGCGACTTGATATTCTTCTTTTTAACCATAAAAGTCCGATAATATTTAAGTTATGTGTATGAATAATTCTACAACTTGTAAAATTATATTGCAATGGTTAAGCTGCTGCGCTAATTTATTATCATGAACGCGATTCGTCTTTTAATTATTTTATTTTTGAGTCTATTATTTCTTGCGGCTTGTGGTAAAGAACAAGTGGACGATAAGCTCCGGCAAATGCCGGATAAACCTCCGGCTTACGGTGATATAATTGTTCGTGGCGATATCGGCGATGCCAGTAATTTGATTCCTTTGCTGGCTTCCGACAAACCTTCGCATGATATTGCCGGTTTAGTTTATAATGGCCTGGTAAAATACGATAAAAATATGAATATCATCGGCGATCTGGCCGAATCATGGAATATTTCCGCCGATGGCCTGGTGATTACCTTTCATTTACGCAAAAATGTGTTATGGCATGACGGTCGGTCGTTTACCGCGGCCGATGTGCTCTATACTTACCGCGTTACTGTTGATCCAAAAACTCCTACCGCTTACGCGGGAGATTTTCTCAAAGTCAAAAAAGCCGAAGCTCTCGACAAATATACTTTCCGCGTCACTTACGACAAGCCCTTCGCGCCCGCTTTAATCAGCTGGGGAAGCGCCATTTTACCCCGGCATCTTCTGGCGGGAACAGATATTACCAAAAGCAGGCTATCCCGTAATCCTATCGGCACCGGACCTTACAAATTCAAAGAATGGGTGGCCGGGCAAAAAATTGTTCTTGTTTTCAATCCCTATTATTTTGAAGGGCGACCCTATATTGACGGTTACATCACCCGCATCATTCCGGACACGGCCACTATGTTTTTGGAGCTGCGGGCTCAGAATCTCAGCACGATGGATTTGACGCCGCTGCAATACACACGGCAGACGGAAAATAATTTATTTCGGAAAAATTTCAACAAATATCGCTATCTAGGATTTAAATACACTTATCTTGGCTATAATTTAAAAAATCCGCTTTTTACCGATAAAAGAGTGCGCCAGGCAATTTCCTACGCCATTAATAAAGAAGAAATTATCAGCGGCGTAATTCTGGGTTTGGGAAAACCGGCGACCGGCCCTTACAAACCGGAAACATGGGCTTATAACGAAAAAATTAAACCCTATCCCTACAATCCGCAAAAAGCCAGAGAGCTATTACGCGCCGCCGGCTGGACCAAGACGAATAAAGACGGCATTCTGGAAAAGGACGGCCATCCTTTTGTTTTTGAGTTGATTACCAATCAGGGAAACGAAACACGGCAGAAATGTGCGGAAATAATTCAAAGACAACTCGCGGAAATCGGCATAAAAGTGAAAATAAGAATTTTGGAATGGGCAGCGTTTGTGAACGATTTTATTAACAAACGGCGCTTTGAAGCCGTTATTCTGGGCTGGACGATACCCTTGGATCCGGACGCTTATGATGTCTGGCATTCCAGCAAGACCGCTCCTGAAGAATTAAACTTTATCTCCTACAAAAATGCCGAAGTAGACGCACTGTTGGAAAAAGGGCGCAGCACGTTCAACCAGAAGGAAAGGAAAAAATACTATGACCGGTTTCAGGAAGTACTGGCCGAGGATCAGCCTTATACTTTCCTTTACGTTCCGGACGAATTGATCATCATCAGCAACCGTTTTAGAGGCATAGAACCCGCGCCCATCGGCCTGAGCCATAATTTCATCAAATGGTATGTTCCCCAAGACGAGCAAAAATATACCATGACAAAATAATCACCGGGGTAAATGTATCAATAATTCTTTTCCGATATAAGCAAAGCGCTGTATAGTAGTAAATTATTTTTTAAAAGAGACTTTAACTGTACCTAAGTCTTTGACGTTGGCTTTGAAGTTTTTAATGCCTGTGGATACATCTTTTACCTGGGCGGGCGATGTTACCAGACAAGAAGTCATTTTGCGTAATTTTTCGGTGTGCTGAGATAAATAATCGAAAAAACCGGTGACCATTGCCTCGACAATGCCCGCGGTATCCAAGCTTATACGGTTTTCGCCGGGCAGTTCAAAGGAAAATTCATCCATGAGCATTCCGTCAACGGCGGCAACTAATTGGTAAGCGGCGTCATGAATTTTTTCAGCATTAAATCTGACAAGTTTTCCCATGCCAAAAAGCAATAAATACTCGGCGCCGATACGTTGTGGAAAGGGAAGAATAGCTTTCTCGGCAAATTCTCCGCTGATTTTCTCCCGCTTAATTTCTCGGGAAATCAAACCATTAAGACGCCAATCAATAAATCCGCAAATGCCGCGTGGCGGTTTTTCATCGACAAAGATACCCAGCACCAGACATTTATGTTTTGGCACGTCGGGCGGTTCTGTGGAGAGATGTAGTTTCATTTTCCTTGCTTAATTTTAAATTGAGGGCATCTAAAATGCCGTTGATAAAAGATCCGGAATTCTCTGAGCCGAAAGTCTTTCCCAAGTCAATGGCTTCATTCAAGGTAACTTTCGGCGGAATATCAGCGCAGTAAAGAAACTCAAAAACCGCCATTCGCAAAACGCTTATGTCCACCTTGGACATGCGCTTAAGCGACCAATTATCGGAACAACCGGCGATAAGCTTATCGAGTTCTTCTCTGTGTTCCCATGTGCCTTGCACTAAAGTTGCGGCAAATTCTTTGGCTGCTTGGGGAGCGGCAAAATTGCCCCAAAAAAGATTCAGCGCCTTTTGCACATCAATACTCACAAAATTAAGACTGTAAAGAACCTGTAAGGCAATTTCCCGTGCCTTTCTCCTTCCGCGCATCTAAAATTCCGCACCTCAAAAACCATGATTTACATCGCCCTGTCATCCTTATGGCTCTTTATCATGACATGATGGCAATGTGGCTGCTAAATTTTTTTGAATAAATCAACAATTTCTATAGCCGTCATTGCCGCATCGGCGCCTTTGTTACCGGACTTTGTTCCCGCGCGCTCAATCGCCTGTTCAATAGTATCTGTCGTCAACACTCCGAATACCACAGGAACTTCCGTCTCCAAACCAACGCTGGCGATACCCTTGGATACTTCAGCGCTGATGAATTCAAAATGAGGCGTCGCGCCGCGAATTATCGCGCCCAGACAAATGATGGCATCGAAACGGGCGCTTTTTGCCAATTTTTTCGCGGTAAGAGGTAATTCAAAAGAGCCGGGAACTTTGTAGATGGCGATATCCTTTTCTTCCGCACCGGCTCTGGTCAACGCGTCTATGGCTCCATCGATAAGTCTGCTGCAAATAAAATCGTTAAAACGGCTGGCCACAATGCCAAACTTCATTCCCTTGGCGACAATTTTTCCTTCAATTATTTTCGGCATGATTAATTACCATCCTTGTAATATTGTTTTGCTTATGTGCTGCCTAAATTTTTAAGAGATGCCCCATCTTCTTTTGTTTGGTCTGCATATATCTTATATTGTTTTCGTTTGGGTGAACCTCCAGCGGAACTCTTTTAGTAATCTCGATTCCGTAACCTTCCAATCCGACGATTTTCTTGGGATTGTTTGTCATCAATCGCATTTTATGTACCCCCAGGTCAACAAGAATCTGTGCCCCGATGCCATAATCCCTTAAATCCGGCTTAAAGCCAAGAGCGATATTGGCTTCTACCGTGTCGTGACCATCTTCCTGCAGGGCGTAGGCTTTGATTTTGTTCACAAGCCCGATTCCGCGGCCTTCCTGCCGCATATAAACGATGACGCCTTTTCCTTCCTTTTCCACCATTTCCATGGCGCGGTGAAGTTGATCTCCGCAGTCGCACTTTTTTGAGGCAAAAACATCGCCCGTTAAGCATTCCGAATGCACACGTACCAGCACTTCATCATCTTTTTTGATTTCACCTTTCACGAGAGCGATGTGCTGCATATCGTCGACTTCATTTTCATAAACGATAACGGTGAAATCACCGCCATAAACGGTAGGGATTGTTGCCTGCGCCACTCGTCGAATGAGCGATTCATTTTGCATCCGGTAGTCGATCAGATCGGCAATGGTAACTATTTTTAAGTTGTACTGACGGGCAAAAACTTCCAAATCCGGCATTCGTGCCATTGTGCCGTCATCTTTCATTATTTCACAAATCACACCGGATGCTGTCAAACCGGCCAGACGACATAAATCAACCGAGCCTTCCGTTTGTCCGGTGCGCACTAAAACGCCGCCTTTACGGGCACGGATCGGAAAAACATGGCCGGGGCTGACTAAATCTTCCGGTTTGGCTTCGGGATTAACAGCGGCTTTAATTGTTGTGGCTCTATCCGCGGCGGAGATTCCCGTGGTGACGCCTTCTCGCGCTTCAATGGAAACGGTAAACGCCGTTCCAAACCGAGCTTGATTTTGCTGAACCATTTGCTGAAGTTTGAGCTTGTCCGCAATATCTTCGCTCAGCGTCAGGCAGATTAATCCCCGGCCGTAACGCGCCATGAAGTTAATGGTCTGGGCAGATACAAACTGCGCCGCCATACAAAGATCGCCTTCGTTTTCCCTGTCTTCGTCATCAACGAGAATAATCATTTTCCCGCTGCGAATATCGTCAATTGCTTCTGTAATTTTGCTTATGGCCATTATTTCGCTATCCTTACTTATTTAGAAATCCGTGTTGCGCTAAGAATTCATTATCTATCCCCCGCGAAGTTTGCAATAACTTTTCCACATATTTGCCCAGAATGTCTGTTTCAATGTTGATCAGATCCGCTTCTTTTTTCATCACCAGGGTGGTTTTGTCCGCCGTGTGCGGAATTATATTAACATAAAACCTGCCTTTTTCAAGTTTGTTTACGGTAAGGCTGACTCCGTCCAGCGCGATCGAACCTTTCTCCACAATATAGCGCGAAAGGTTATCATCTATTGAAATGGCTAAAATCAGCGAACCCGATTTTTGTGTTTGAGAGAGAATTCTGCCGGTTGTATCAACATGGCCTAAAACGAAATGCCCGCCTATATAGCCGCCTACGCGCAGTGACTTTTCCAGATTGACTTTATCTCCCGTATGCAATTGTTTAAGATTTGTTTTGCCCAGCGTTTCGGCGGAAACATCGGCTTGAAAAATATTTTGATTTCTGGCGGTGAGGGTAAGGCAAGCTCCGTTTACCGCGATACTGTCGCCGATGGCGACATCGGTCAGGCTGATGGCGGCATCAATTTCCAAGACAGCGTCAGCGCCTTTTATGTTCAGACGCTTTACTTTGCCTAATCCTTCTACAATGCCGGTAAACATAAAATCACTTTTTTCCTTTACTGAGCAAATCCTTTAATTCGGACATGAACTCTCCAACGTCGCGGAATTGACGATAAACCGACGCAAAGCGGACATAAGCCACGCCATCGAGCTTCTTTAGTTCATCCATAACTTTTTCCCCGATAACAGTCGAGGGAATTTCCTCGCCCTGAAATTCCTGACAGGCTGTCTCCACGTTACCCACGATGTTTTCCATTGCCTCCATGCTGATGGGACGCTTTTCGCAAGCCTTCATGACCCCATTGCGGATTTTCATCCGGTCAAAAGACTCGCGGCGGCCGTCTTTTTTCACGACCATGGGCAGAATATCTTCCACAAACTCATAAGTGGTAAAACGTTTTTGGCAACCCAGGCATTCCCGGCGGCGGCGGATAGCCTTGCCGTCCTTGCTTATCCGCGAATCAATCACTTTGTTTTCTGCATCAGAGCAAAAAGGACATTTCATTACTTTGGTTACCGTTCTGTTCCTAAAGCTTAGAGTTGATCAGTTTTAACTCCCGCTTCCTTGAGCATTTGCGCGGCTAACTTATCATGATATCCATTACGGATAACGACACGTACTACGCCGGCATTGATGATCATTTTAGCGCAAATAACGCAGGGATGATTGGTACAATAAAGGGTTGAACCTTTGGCGCTTACTCCATGTAATGCCGCCTGAATAACGGCGTTTTGCTCCGCGTGCAAGCCGCGGCATAGTTCATGACGTTCACCGGAAGGCACTTTAAGTTTTTCACGCATACAACCGATATTGAGGCAATGTTTGAGCTTGGAAGGAGCGCCGTTATACCCTGTCGCCAGTATGCGGTGATCCCGCACCAATGCCGCTCCCACAGCCCGGCGAAGGCAAGTACTGCGCCGGGATACTAGTTCGACAATATCTAAAAAATATGTGTCCCAATCAGGTCTTGTGCTTATTTTGTTTTTTGAATTGGCTGAAGCGACTTTCTTTACGGCCATATTTATCATGCTTTCTCGAAGCTGAGAATTTCCGGCAGTTGCCGGATTGTAGGCCTTAAATTCTCTGTTGATAAAGAGGAAACTGTGCGCAAATAGTTTTTACTTTTTGGGCTACTGCCTGAATTTTCTTTTCATTGGTAATATTTTTGATTACTTCTACGATACAGGAAGCGATTTCGCGCATTTCGTTTTCCTTCATACCCCTTGTTGTGACGGCGGGAGTGCCGATGCGAATTCCGCTGGTTACTTGCGGTCCTTGAGTATCAAAGGGAATACCGTTTTTATTGACAGTTATGCCCGCCCGGTCAAGAGCTTCTTGGACTTCTTTACCGGTAACACCCTTAGTAGTCAAATCGACCAGCATCATATGATTGTCTGTTCCACCGGAAACAAGACGTAATCCCTGATTTATTAGTTCTTCCGCCAGCGCTTTGGCGTTTTTAATAATTTGACGCTGGTATTCCTTAAATTCGGGCGAAAGTGCTTCTTTAAAAGCGACAGCTTTTGCCGCGATGATATGCATCAATGGTCCGCCCTGAGAGCCGGGGAAAATCCTGCTGTTCAAGGTTTTAGCATAAGCTTCTTTGCACATAATCAAACCGCCGCGCGGTCCGCGCAGGGTTTTATGTGTTGTCGAAGTCACATATTCGCAAATAGGCACAGGCGTGGGATGAAGACCTGTGGCGACAAGTCCGGCGACGTGGGCAATGTCCGCCATAATTACTGCGCCGACTTCATCGGCTATCTTTCGGAATTTCTGAAAATCAAGCGTCCGCGGATAAGCGCTGGCGCCGACAATAATCATTTTGGGTTTATGTTCCTTTGCTAATTTTTCCACTTCGGTAAAGTCAATAGTTTCCGTATCCCTGCTGACGCCGTAAGCGACAATCTTATAAAGTTTGCCGGAGAAATTTGCCGGGCTTCCGTGGGAGAGATGTCCCCCGTGAGAAAGATTCATTCCTAAAACCGTATCGCCCGGCTGCACCGCCGCGAAATATACGGCCATATTCGCCTGTGTGCCGGAATGAGGCTGAACGTTTACATGGTCCGCTCCAAAAAGCTTTTTACATCGATCAATGGCTAAATTTTCGGCGATATCGACAAATTCGCAGCCGCCGTAATAACGGTTACCAGGATAACCTTCGGCGTATTTATTTGTCATTATACAGCCCTGCGCTTCCAAAACCGCTTCACTGACAAAATTTTCTGAAGCGATAAGTTCAATGTTGTGCGCCTGGCGACGTGTTTCCGATTTAATAGCCTGGTTTATTTCCGGGTCAACTTTTTCCAAAAAAGACATGAAAACTACTTCCTCCCTCGCGTTTCACTTTCTCAGGTGACATATTTTTTGAATACCAAAACGGCGTTAACACCGCCAAAACCAAAAGTATTGGACATGGCCGTATTTATTTGTTTGTGCCGGGCGACATTGGGAACATAATCAAGATCGCATTCGGCATCGGGGTTTTCCAGATTTATAGTCGGCGGAATGATGCCTTCCTTTATGGCCTTAATAGCAAAAATGGCCTCCACACCACCTGTTCCGCCCAACATGTGACCGGTCATCGATTTCGTGGAGCTGACCATGAGCTTTTTGGCGTGGTCTCCAAAAAGGGATTTGATGGCTTGTGTTTCATATAAATCGTTGAGCGGAGTTGATGTGCCGTGGGCGTTGATATAATCAATATCCGCGGGATTTAATCCGGCGTCTTTTATTGCGATCTTCATGCTGCGCGCGGCCCCTTCATGTCCGGGGGGTGGGGCAGCCATATGAAAAGCGTCTGATGTGCATCCGTAACCTGCAAGTTCCGCGTAAATACGCGCGCCTCTGTTTTGGGCAAACGATAATTCTTCCAAAATCACTATACCGCAACCTTCTCCAAGAACAAAACCATCGCGGCCCTGATCAAACGGCCGGCTCGCTTTCTGGGGCTCATCGTTTCTCGTCGATAGAGCCCGCATGGCGCAAAAGCCGCCGACGGCCAGTGGAGTGATTGCCGCTTCGACGCCTCCTGCAATCATAATATCGGCATCTCCGTAGGCAATAGTTTTATAAGCGTCGCCAATCGCCGATGTTCCCGAGGCGCAAGCGGTCACGGCGCAATTAATAGGGCCTTTGGCGCCAAAGCGAATAGAGACATGGCCGGAACCTAAATTGGCTAGAACTGCCGGAATGGTAAAGGGCGAAATCTTGCGCGGGCCGGAATTGAGTAATACTTTTATTTCACTCTCCACTGTGGTTACACCACCGATACCGGAACCGATTATTACGCCGGCGCGTTCAGAAAAATCGGGACTAATTTCCAGCTTAGCGTCAGCCATGGCCATTTCGGAAGCGGCGATGGCGTATAAAATAAAATCGTCATAGCGGCGGACTTCCTGCTTATCCACATACTGCATCGGATCGAAATTTTTGATCTCACCGGCAATCCTGGATTTAAAAGCTGAGCTATCGAATTTGGTAATCGGACCAATGCCGGATTTTCCCGCGATGGCGCCTTCCCATGATTCCTGAGCGGAATTACCCAGCGGCGTCAACGCCCCGAGGCCGGTTACAACGACGCGCCTTTTCATTAATTAATACCCTGGTAAATTTAGTTAATGTTTTTACTTTTTAAAAACTCAATGACGTCTTTAATCGTGCGGATCTTTTCCAGCTCTTCATCCGCTATTTCTATACCAAATACTTCTTCCATTTCCATGATGAGTTCAACAAGATCCAGCGAATCCGCCCCCAAGTCATCAATAAAAGAAGCCTCCAGAACACATTCTTCCTTGGTGACATCCAGCTGTTCCATCACAAGCTTGATAACTCTCTCTTCTAATGTCATGTAAAAATCCTCCTCCAGTCTGATATTGTCCTAAAAATTGAGCCGAATAATGTTTCTTTTACCTGTTTTTGGAAAATATTTCCTTACTTTTTTCTATGCGGAAAATAATTCCGCAGTTTTATGCAATGAATCGACATCTTCCACGCTAAATAACTCGATATTTTTATTTATCCTTTTAATCAAACCGCAAACGGTTCTTTTAGGGCCGATTTCGATAATTTCCCTCACGCCCATTGCCGCCATCTTCTCCACGGTTTGCCGCCATTGAACAGGCAAAACAATTTGATCAACAAGAAGCTTGCGCGCGTTATCCTTGGTATAAAAGACAGCCGGATTGGAGTTAGGAATCACCGGCACACTTGGATCGAGGAATTCGACCGGCTCCAGTTTTTCTTTGAGCATATCCGCTGCTTTTTGCAGTAAACTGCAATGACAGGGTGCGCTGATAGGCAGGCGCACAACTTGCTGAGCTCCCTTTTGTTTTGCCGCGAGCATTGCTTTTTCTACTGCCGCCGCGTGACCGGAAACAACAATTTGCTGAAGAGTGTTGTGAATCGCTACTGAAACCTTAGCGTCAGCCTTGCTTACCTCAGAGCATAATAATTCCACGTTATCACCATTAAGCCCAATAATGGCCGCCATGGCGCCAAGGCCGGCGGGAACTGCTTCCTGATGGTAGCGGGCACGTGCCTGTACCACGGAAAAAACATCTTCAAAACCAATAGCGCCGGCGGCATATAAGGCGGAATATTCACCCAGGCTATGTCCGGCCATAACCATCGGTTTAATCGAAATTTTTTCTTTAAAAATGCTATAAATCGCAATACTTAACGTCAAAACGGCTATTTGTGTGTTGACGGTTAAATTAAGTTTTTCCTGTGGTCCTTCCAAGCAAAGTTTACGCATGTCCATTCCCAGCACCGTGCTGGCGCGGTCAAATACATTCCGGACAACATCAAATTCCTTCAATAGCGAACTGCCCATGCCGACATGCTGTGTGCCTTGCCCCGGAAAGACGAATGCGGTTTTACTCATCGTCAATATTCCTTTTTAATATTAGGCAGTTTTTTCCGGTTTTTTATAGTCCTTGCCCCGATAAGTGCCGCAGTTCGGGCAGGCGCGATGAGGTAACTTCGGTTCGTTGCATTGCGGACATAAAGACAATGAAGTCGGCGTCAAAAAATCATGCGCCCTTCTGGTATTGCGCCTCGTTTTGGAATGTCTCTTTACTGGATTTGGCATAGTTTATCCTTAATTTAGGGTTAGTTTGTTATTTTAAAATTTTTTAGTACAGCCATACGGCTGTCCACACAACCCAAATGGCAATTGCAGGAAGAATAGTTCAGATTAGTGCCGCATTGCGGACATAAACCCTTACATTCTTGACTGCAGAGCGCTTTGATCGGTATTTGTAAAATTATCTGCTCACAGATAATGGGCGTCAGATCGATAAAATCACCATGATAATGACTAATTTCCAACTCTTCTTTTTTGAGCTCAAAATCTTCTTTGGTTTGGGCTTTCTCGGGGACTAATGTATAAGTAAAATCAGCAATCACGGGCAGTTTTGTCTCTTCCAGACAACGGCTGCAATTAATATCGATAATTGCGGAAAGCTTTCCTCGGATAAAGACAGTGCTGGAGGTTTTTGTTATCAGACAGTTTACGTCCGCCCTGCCTATGAAAAAATCGGGGATCTCGCCGTCTTTAAAGCACTCCTTAAACCAGGCGCCGTCTTCGGAAAAAGCGAAGTTTAGCCCCTCCTCGGGAATGGTAACTACATTAATTTTCAAAGAAGTAGTTGTCGAAATCATACTGATTTGTCAAACTTTCGCCAAACGTATTAAGCGCGGAAGTTAATTATAAAATCCGCGGCTTGTCAAGGATAATTTAACGTTTTTAGCCAATTGCAGCTTGACAAAAGAGAGCCCTCAATCCTATAAAATTGCAGTAAATAAGGAAAATAAAACGATGAAAAAAATTAGAACCCGCTTCGCGCCTTCACCGACCGGTTTTCTGCACATCGGCGGCGCGCGAACAGCTCTTTTTAATTGGCTTTTCACCCGTCATCACGGCGGTGAATTTGTCTTGCGCATCGAAGATACCGATCAGGCACGTTCGACGGAAGAATCAACAAAAGCCATCCTTGACGCCATGAAGTGGCTGGGCTTAAATTGGGATGAAGGTCCTTATTTTCAGGCCGAGCGGGTTGGTTTGCACCGGGAGATGGTGCAAAAGCTGATTAACGAAGGCAAAGCTTATTATTGCACCTGCACGCCGGAAGA
>MGQN01000023.1:26220-26730 GCA_001797845.1 Deltaproteobacteria bacterium RBG_16_44_11
ATCAGCTTCAATAACGAAGAACTTGATGATTTGATCATCGAGCGCGGCGACGGCTACCCGACCTACAATTTTGCCGTGGTCGTTGATGATGCGTTGATGAACATTACCCATGTCATCCGCGGAGATGACCATGTCAATAACACACCGCGCCAAATTTTGCTCTACCAGGCATTGAATTTTGCCGTCCCTAAATTTGCCCATGTGCCCATGATTCTTGGTTCGGACAAAGCGCGCCTCAGTAAGCGTCACGGAGCGACTTCGGTAATGGCTTATAAGGAAATGGGATACCTGCCGGAAGCGCTCGTTAACTATCTGGTGCGCCTGGGTTGGGCGTATGGAGATCAGGAAATTTTTTCACTTACTCAATTAATTGATGTATTTTTGTTAGAAACTGTAGGCAAGTCGCCCGCTGTTTTCAACCCCGAAAAGCTCTTGTGGCTAAACGCCCATTATATTAAAGAGGCCAAACCCGAGCGTCTCTTTGAAGAAATGAAGCCTCTTTGGCCGGAA
>MGQN01000023.1:26761-34003 GCA_001797845.1 Deltaproteobacteria bacterium RBG_16_44_11
AAAAAGTGATTGCCGATTTGCAGCCGCGGTCAAAAACTTTAGTTGAACTGGCCGCCGCCGCTGATTTTTATTTTGTTAAAGATCTTCAGTATGAATCGGAAGCGGCACAAAAGTTTCTTACCCCCGACATTGGTGCCTATCTAAAAGAGATTGCCGCGAGACTCGCAACGCTTGCAAATTTCAGCAAAGAAGGGATTGAAGATTTTCTCAAAGCCTTTGCTCAGGAGAAGGAGATTAAGCTTAAAGTTATCGCACAGCCTCTGCGCGTGGCGCTTACGGGAAAAACTGTCAGCCCCGGTATTGATGAAGTTATGGTAACGTTAGGTAAAGACATAGTGATCAAAAGGATTCAGGACGCGGTCGCTTATATCGACGCACACAAATAATCTTTGAATGAAGCCGGGTAGCAGTATTTTTGATTTGCGTAAAGATCAATTTAACTTGACTTTTGCCGGAGGATTAAATAGTCATACCGGACATTTCGCCGGGGGATTGTCTGATGGCAGGTCTTAAGTCTCTGAACTTTGCTGTCCATTTTCAAATCCTGTGCTCCCGATCATGGTCCCATCGTCTAGTGGTTAGGACGCTGGCCTCTCACGCCGGAAACCGGGGTTCAACTCCCCGTGGGACTACCAAAATAATTTTGTAAGTGTCGCATTAGTAAAAAATAAATCAAACACTTTTTATACCAAGATAATTGTAAATATGTTTTGATCAAACTTTTTGAAAGTAAAAGCAAATTCCCATATTAATAAAAGAAAGGGAAGGCAAAAATGATTATTGATATTCATCGGCACTTTGTGGCCAAAGATTGGTTTTCCGAAAATTTTTGGCGCAACTATGCACGTATCATCCAGCAAATCACCTCCCGTATGGGCAGGTCATTTGCCTTTGAAGATATTCAGGCAAAAGTATTTCCTCTGTACTTTGATACCACTGGAGAAAAACATCTGGAACAAATGGAGAAAGCCGGAATCGATAAGACAGTTGTTTTTCTGTTCGATACAGGTCTTTTAACGGGAGAGCCGGAAGTCTCTATCGAAGAACAAAATAAAATTATTTTCAAAGCCGCAAAAAAGTACCCCGATAAAATCATTCCCTTTGTGCAGATCGATCCTCGAAGGCCGGGCGCAATAGAATTTGTGAAAAAATCCATAGAGGAGTGGGGCGCCAGAGGATTAAAACTCCATCCCGGCGCTGGGTTCAACCCGGAAGAAGCGGCCACGCTGAAGATGATCGAAGCAATCGCGGATTATAAAATTCCGGTGATCACACATACCGGTCCCAGTATCGTTCCCACATCCAGCAGATACTGCGATCCGATTTATCTGGATAAAATACTGTTGGGCTTTCCGGAAGTTAATGTCATCGCCGCCCATATGGCTTACGGATACCGGCCGCAGCTTTGTTCTTTCGGGTGGCAAAGGCCAAACCTCTATACCGATATTTCCGTTTCACAGGATATGGCCAAAAAAGACTATCCAAAATTCGCGCGAACTATTCGGGAAGTAGTGGATGCTTTTGGGCCGGAAAGAGTTCTGTTCGGCACTGATAGTCCATTTACCTGGGGAGTGCTTCCGGAAAAAGATTTTGTTGCAGCTATAAAGGATTTGGTGCACAGGGCGCCGGATGACGCAAAATTTACCGTAAACGAAATTGAAATGCTTCTCGGTGCGAACGCGAAAAAACTGCTCAATATTTAATTCTGTTCAGAAGTTTACCACTGTCCTGAGTTCTTGTTCAGGGTAAATCTGTCCGGGTTTCGGCGGCATAGAGTTATACACCCAATGAATATCCACGCATCCCAGTGTAACCCCCCGGTGTCTCTTAAATCCGGTAAAAACACCCCGAACCAGAACATCCTCCATGTCCAGGGTGAGGCCGAATACGGCAACGGATGAATCTTGCCGTAGAGCATTTAATTCGTCTTTATAGGCCAGGGGAGAAAAGGCCAGCCTCGTGCTGTCTGTCGCCTGACACTGAATGAGCGGTATGAGGACAGGGAACCCATCCTTGTCTATATAAGAGAGAAATTTGATAGAATCGAGACGGTTGAACAGACCTTCGGCCCAGGGCTTCAAAATACGCCCGGTGTTGTTTTTCTGTTTGACGGCTGATTTTGAGGCCATTGTCAGAAGTGATCCTAATACGATTCTTACCAGGGGAAGGGATTCTTTTCCATAGGTCTCCACAAGATCCATGTAATGTACAGTGTGAATGCCGAAATAGGCATTATACCGGAACATGGGCTTGTTATTGAACATCTCGTAGTCTTCGCCATGGGTGGTCGTGTTGGTCCATAGAGCTTTCCCCCGCCAGAGGCTCCTATCCAGAGTCATGATAAGAAAGCCGGTCTTAGGATTGGTCTTCACATTTTGTTTGCTTAGTCCTTCCGAGAATTGACCCCAGATGAGTTTGGCCTGCGTTTTTGCCTGTAGGGCTGTGATGAGGGTTATATGGGGCAGGCCTTCCGGATTTACAGTTGCGATTAATCCCACTTTGGCTTCAGGCTCAAAATGCTCCAGGTCATTTTCATCGAAACGCGCTAATTTCTTTTTCATGCGTAAACTCCCTCACATCTGCATTCGCTGACATCACCGTTGCTGACACTTTTATGCGGCCCCTCTCCCCTAGATTCAGTGGAGTCGGCATTTCTCATAGGTCCGCTCAAGTGAACGATCCGGGCGTCGACTCCTGAGCCCTGTGCCAGGGAAGCCAGGCTTCCTGCTTCTTCGTGGGAAATCAGGCCGGTTTTTTTAAAGGCCCAATCGATTCCCAAGCTCTCGTATTTATGAGTGCACAGGTTATTGAAGGTGCAAAGCTCCCATCTGCCGACAATTTCTCCCAGGTGTTCCTTAATAAAGACGCCGATGCCCTTGATGTTCTGCTCTGTGGCTGTGCAATCCGGTATCAGAGGAGTGCGTATCCAGAGCTTATCGGGCAGTCCGCGCTCCTTCATAAAGCGGCCAAGCCCGATAAGGTTTTCGAGTATTTTGGTATTGGAAATACCGGTGAGGTTTTTATGTTTGTCCGGATCGATCTCCTTGAAATCATACATTACCATATCTGTGTGCGGCAGGAGTGCCTCTAAGGTTTCCCACGAACATTGTCCGCAGGTATCCAGAGCCGTATGGAGGCCGTTCTGTTGGAAAGCGGAAAGCAACTCTTTGGCAAAAAGCGGCTGCATAGTTGGTTCGCCGCCCGATAAGGTCACTCCGCCCCCGGACTTCCGGAAGTAAACCTCGTCTTTCATAACTTCACGCGCCAGATCATCGGGCTTGGAGTCTTCTCCGTAGATATCCATGGCTGTTGATGGGCAAGCCTGCACACAAGCGGCGCAGGAATCGCACGAAAGCCTGTCGATAATAATGCCTGATTGTGCCATCGCCAGAGCCCCTTTAGGGCATGCCTCTATACAACTTCCGCAGCCAATGCACCTGGTCTTTTCCCAGTGCACCTGCACTTTGGGTGATATGCTTTCCGGATTATGACACCAGACGCACGAAAGCGGACAACCTTTGAAGAAGATAGTACTCCTGATGCCCGGTCCATCCTCGGTGGACATGCGCTGTATTCTCAGTACTGTTCCTGAAATATTTTTTTCGGTTGCGCTCATCGAACGATCCTACAGAGACCCGTGACTGATTCTGGCAATGACTTCGTCCTGCAATTCTCGTCCGATACTTGTGAAATAGGCGTTGTATCCCGTGATCCGAACCAAGAGTGAGCGGTAGTCTTCCGGCCTCTTCTGGGCGTCACGCAGCATGTCGGCATCCAGCATGTTGATCTGCAGAGCGCTTCCGCCGTTTTCCGTATAGCCTTGAAGAAAGGCTTTGAACTTATCCCGGTGTTCCGGGTTATGCAAGAGAGAGGGATTAATCGTGATGGTGTGGCTCGCGCCGTTGGGCAGACAATTATAATATCCCAGAAGGTCGCCCCTGCCTTCCGTATCTTTGCCGCCCAGGACTTTGCCCACGGAGTTGGCGTTGGCTGTGGGACCATTGATATCAGCCCCGTTGGAAGGACATATAGCGTTGGACAGGAATCGCCCCTTTGGTCTGCCGTCGGGACTTGCCGGTAGAATAAAACCGTCACCCACCCAGTAATTCCAGCTTAACATGCCGGGTCGGAACTGCCGGTTTGTGGAGACGGTCCTGTGCTTCCAGGTCTCCCCGCACCACATGTCCATCACGGCTTTGGCCATGGCATCTGCCTCGTTATCATCACGGCCGTATTTGGGAGCTTTGAATCGGGCTTTAGCCTGAAGCTTTTCATAACCTTTCCAGTTGGCTTTTAGCGCCTCAATAAGTTCGGCCATATTGCACTCTTTTTTGTCGAATACTAGGTGCTTGACTGCCAGAAGGGAATCAACGGTAGTCGCAAATGCAATTGCCTCCAGCGTGGTGAAACTCAGCTCAGCCCCGCCTTCAGTGATATCCAGCCCCTTTTCCGCGCAACCCTTGACCAGGCAGGAGAGGTAAGGCGTAGGGCAGAACCGGACTCTGATGGATTCCGATTGTTCATAGAGCTCTGCACAGCGTTTAATAGTGAACCGAGTTTGCTCGGCATAGGACTTCCAGAACTGCTCCCAGGTGGTAAATGTAGCAGCGTCGCCTGTTCTAGGGCCGTCCTGTTTTATCTTTTCGCTCTTACCCGTGATAGGATCCACAAACAAATGAAAATCTTTGCCGTTATTGAGCGCTAGTTCCACGGCCTTCAGCAAGTTGAGGTTATTGTCCACCGTGCCGGAACGGTCGTTGCCCTGCATGGTGTTTTCCAGGCAGCCGACCGGCGCGTAGTCGTGTACATTGTTTTCGTTGATGAGATGGGTAACGCCTGCCTTTCTGGCCTCGTGCATCATTCCGGCCATGGAGCGCTCATCGAAGTTGAGCAGGAATGGCGCTCCCTGACTCACCGAAATCATGTCCACCACCTTGTCCAAAAGCGCCTCCGGAGAGCCCCGATGAAGACGCACATTGGGCTTAGGCTCCAGAAGCGGCGACATTTCATCAATGACTTCCAGCATGGCATAAGTTAAATCGTTAGTCATGTCCCTGCCGCCGGGTCCCATGCCCGCAAGTGTGATAAGCTGGCCGTAACCAGAAGTAATGCCTTGATTGCCGATGCGAATCATGGCGTCGTAGACTGTATTGGCGTGAATCCAGAAGCATTTCAATATTTCCTTGCCGAACTCTCTATCCATGCCGTTTTTCAGTGAGTACTGCCAGTAGGGCAGCAGGTACTGGTCGATCCTTCCGAAGGAAACGCCCGGTCCCGGGTAGTTCTCGTCGCTCATGACCAGCATATGCGTAAGCCAAAGAGCCTGCACGGCCTCCCAGAAAGTCTGGGCCGGCTCCCATGGGACCCGGTGCAGATTTTTCGCCATCTGCGTAAACTCATCCCTGCGGATTGCATTTTTCTCCTCTGCGGCGAGCTTTTCGCACAAATTTGCGTATTTGCCAGCCAGTTCCCCGGGCATGGTGGAGGCTGTCATCATGGCCCGTAATTGAGCGCCTCTTTTGCCCTTCTTGTCTTTCGAGGACAGAGCGTTGTATCTTTCTTCAAGGTCCTTATAAATTCCTTTCCACCCGATCTTCAGTGCCCGTTCATATCCGGGAATGAGGTGGCCGCTTGTGGCTCCCGAATTGCCGTAGCCATGATCGTGGAACCACTTCATCTGCGCGCGCACGCCTTTCTTGCCGTAGATGAGCCTGTCGCGCTCTTTTGCCTCTTTTTTGTTCCAGCACATGGATGTCTGGAGATTGAAACGGCCGCCCGCAATAAGGTCACCCGGCAAAATCTCCTGGGGAACATATTTCACCATCACCTCTTTGACGAACCAGGCCTTGCGTTCGGGCAGGTTCCAGGACCAAAAATCCGGATGAAGCTTCACGGGTTTCGCGCTCTGCTGCATGGAGATGCGGAAAGGCTGGAGGAAAGGATATGTTTCGGGCACGATATAGAAGGTCATCTCATCGAATTGTACATCCGATGGGGTTCCTGTAGACCAGGCACTAAATTCATTATTCCAGGCGCGGTTCGCTCCCTGGAAATAGTAATTCCTTAGCCAGGTTATTCGCGCGGAAAGGTTTTTTGGTTCCTTTATCTTCTGAACTGTCTTACTTGCTGCGGATGCATTCATTTATTTCTCCTTCCCAGCTGGTTGAAAATTGTCCATAATGATTGGCGTCTGATTATGTAAAAATATACATCTAAAGTTACATTGATACAAGAAGAAAGGAATCTTTCAATTTCCGCTTCATAATCAGCTTTGTTAACATTAATTCTTTGACCTAAGCCGGCACTAATGTTAAAGGCTCTCTATTGTATCTCTGAAAGTTTTGGAATCAATATGCTGAATTTTTTGCCCCCGCTGGTGCGGGGGATCATTGCATCGCTGCTTTTTGGTCTGAATGTTCTCATTTGGCCGATGCTCGTGTTTGTATTTTCCATTCTGAAATTTCTGCTGCCGTTTTCGCCTTTGCGCCGTCTGTTCGATAAGATTTTACTGTGGCTTGCGGAAAACTGGATTTCGTGCAACAGCGGCTGGATGCGCCTGACCCAAAAGACTAAATGGGATGTACAGGGACTGGAAGGATTGAATTATCACGGCTGGTATCTGGTCATCAGTAATCACCAATCCTGGGTAGATATTTTCGTCATGCAGCATCTGTTGAACCGGCGCATTCCTTTGATGAAATTTTTCCTGAAACAAGAACTTATCTGGGTGCCGGTGATGGGCATTGCCTGGTGGGCGCTGGATTTTCCTTTCCTGCGCCGCCACGGTGTCGAATATTTAAAAAAGCATCCCGAACAGAAAGGCAAAGATTTCGCAACAACGCGCAAGGCTTGCGAGAAGTTTGCGCATGCTCCGACCAGCGTGATGAATTTTCTTGAAGGTACTCGTTTTTCCAAGGCAAGGCACGCCAAACAGCAGTCGCCGTATAAACATCTTTTGCTTCCAAAAGCCGGCGGCATGGCGCTGGCTTTAGATGTGCTTGGCGAAAAGTTTCATTCTCTTTTGAATATTACGATAGTTTACCCCGACGGCATTCCGACCTTCTGGGAGTTTCTCTGCGGCAAGATCAAGAAAGTAATTGTGCGCTTTCAAGCAATGGAAGTGCCCAAACAACTCCTGCATGGCGATTATGCTGGTGATAAGGACTTTCGTGTCACTTTTCACAGATGGGTGCATCAGTTATGGCAGGACAAAGACGAGCAGATTCATTTGCTGATGAAAGA
>MGQN01000023.1:34048-43283 GCA_001797845.1 Deltaproteobacteria bacterium RBG_16_44_11
GCCAGCGGCGGGATAATTCAACCTACAAGCTTCAGCGGTGACGTGACCTCGTGTGACCTTCAGGTTATTAGGTTATACACTTTGTTTCTGAAGATTGGGTTTTATTACTATTTCCCCGCCCGTGCTTCCGCCCGAAGTGATTTCTTATCAATCTTTCCCACCGCAGTCAAAGGAAGCTCCTTGCGGAATTCGATAATTTTGGGGACTTCATAAGGAGCCAGCTTCTCCGCGGCCATTTTTATAATAGCGGCTTTCAAAGTTTCTTCATTTTTTCCCTGAGCGTATCCGGGAGCGAGCGTCAGGTAAGCCTTCACCAGTTCGGAGCCGGGACGTTTCGGGTCGGGAATACCCACCGTGGCGGCGCTTTCTATCGCCGGGTGTTTCGTCAACACATCCTCCACTTTTTTGGAAAACACCTTAAATCCGCTGATGATGATCATATCCTTGGTCCGGTCGACAATCCGCAGATAACCTTCTTCATCCTGTATGGCTACGTCTCCAGTATGCAAATAGCCATTCTCGTCGATGACCTGCCTTGTTTCTTCGGGATTTTTATAATAACCGACCATCACTTGAGGCCCTTTAACACATATCTCTCCTGGTTCGCCTTGCGCTACCTTTTTGCCGGTTATCGGATCCACCAGAATAATATCCGTGTTGATGATCGGCAATCCGATACTTCCCAACTTTCTTTTTCCTTTTTCGGGATTCATCGTCGTAATCGGCGATGTTTCGGTCATGCCGTAGACTTCCAGTAACTTCCCTTTGCCGACGATGCTCTCCAGAATTTCCTGGGATTCTTCCGGAAACGGCGCCGCGGAAGAGATGCAGGCCTGAAGCCGGGAATGGTCCAGCTTTTTGAACCGCGGATTGGCGATCAACATCTGATAAAGGGAAGGAACATTTACCAAATGAGTGGGCTTGTGCTTTTTTATCTCCTTGCAGATATGATTTGTGTCTCTGGGGTTGGGAATAAGAACTTGCGGCCATCCCAGATAAATGGCGTTTGCCGCGAAAAATGTGCCGGCGAGATGGAAGAAGGGGAAGCCGGAAAGAGCCACGCCCTGACCTTTTTCCCATCCAACCCATCTTTGCACCATAAGTAGGTTAGCCACGGAATTTCTGTGGGAAATCATGGCTCCTTTGGGTATTCCGGTAGTGCCGCCCGTGTACTGAATGTAGGCGATGTCATCAGGAGCCACTTTTACTTTCGGAGGATCAGCCGAATATTTCTGAGGAGAAATAGCTTCTTTAAAATGAAGCACGTATTTGCCCGCAAGTTCCGTGACCTTGCCCTGCGGAATTTTTTTCAAAAACTTTCCCAAAATGCGCTTCACATAGGGCATGAATCCGCCCACGTTGGCCGCGACCACAAGCTTTAGTTCATTAAGTCTTGAAGATATATGAACAAGTCTTCCGGCAAAAATAGCGTCCAGCGTAACCAGGCAACGGGCGTCTGAATCTTTTAGCTGGTGTTCCATTTCTTCCGTCGAAAGCAAAGGGGAAACGCCGGAAGCTACGCAACCAGCCTTTAAGGTTCCCAGCCAGGCGATAATATATTCAGGGATATTCGGCAGATTAATCCCCACTACATCACCTTTTTTTAATCCATGAGACAGCAGCATGTTTGCAAAGCGGTTGGCGTATCGATCCAGTTCGGCTAAGGTGACTTTTGTGCCCATAAAACTGAAGGCCAGCTGGTGGGCATATTTTTCAAATGTTTCTTTCACCGCATCAACATAGCTTATTTCCCATACACTTGGATCAAGATCAGTAATGCCCGCATCATAAGATAAACGCCAGAATTGTTCATGCTCCATATTTCAGCTGCCTCCTTTATCAAATATAGGAAATACAAGGCGGTTCTTCAAAAACCTTTCCCAAATTATAAATCTACTGAAATTTATACTTGTATGTCACTTCGACCGCGAGGGAGAAGTCTTATATGATATATTCTTTTTATATCCCCAGCCACGAAACAAGATGATACGCCGCCACTCCTCCGAGGTAGGAGACAATCAGCGTCATAATGATAGTGGAATAAAACCATTTATTGCTGTTCATTTCTTTGCGCAAAACAGCCACAGTCGCGGCGCAGGGGATAAAAAGCATCATCACGACCAGAAAAGCGGCGGCGGAAGCGTGACTCATTACCGTCGGCAGAACATGGATGAGTCCTTCTTCGCCTACCGAATAAAGAACGCCCAGCGTGGCCACAATATTTTCCTTGGCGACCAGTCCGGTTAAAAGCGCGGTAATCATTTTCCAATCCAGTCCCAAAGGCGCTCCCAGCGGACCAATGAACCTTCCCACAGAGGCCAGGATGCTCTCCTCCACAATCCCTGTGGGAAAATAAGATATAAGCCAGACGATTAGTGAAACAGCCAGAATAATTGTTCCGGCCTTGCGGATAAACGCGACTGTTCTGGCCCAGATCACCATTATAATGGTTCTTAAGTCCGGTTGATGATAAATTGGCAGTTCCATGATAAAGGGCGCGTCCTGTTTCCACAGCGTTTTATTGACGATTATTCCCGCCAGCCCCAGCACAGCAATATTCAAAGCCAGAATACTCCAGGACACATAAGCAGCTTTTTCTCCGAAGATAGCGGCCGAAACCAGCGTCAAGACGGCCAAACGCGCGGTACAGGGCACAAAAGGAATCAAAAGCAGAGTAATCATTCGTGCCTTGCGTGTCTCGATTATTCGCGCGCCCAGCACAGCCGGCACATTGCAACCGAACCCCAGACACATCGGAATAAAGCTTTTGCCGTGTAAGCCCACAAGGTGCATGATTCGATCCATGACAAAAGCGGCGCGCGCCATGTAGCCGATATCTTCCAAAAGCGCCATTATGGCAAAAAATATTATCAGAATCGGCAGAAATGTTAATACCGATCCCGCGCCGCCGATGACACCGTTGAGAAGCAAGCCTTGCAGCCAGGCAGGCAGGACGGTGGTATATGGTTCACAGAATTTGATGAATTGCTGAATCCCGTCGCTCAACGTGCTTTGCAGCGGAACGCCCACGCTATACGTTAGAAAAAAGACCACGGCCATCACGGCCAGCAATATGGGAATGCCGAAAATCGGGCGGGTGAGAATGTGGTCAATCCGGTCCGTAAGAACAACCTGTCCCATTTTGAAACGCGAGACTGATGCTCGAGTAATTTTTTCAATCCAGTCATAGCGGCCGTTGACCACCGCGTGCAGCGCGTCTTCATGCTTGCTCAAAAGATTTTGTATCTTCTCCCAGGCGGAAGGCTCGGCTTTTCTTTCCACCATGGCCGATGCTTCCGGATCGCCCTCCATTATTTTAATCGCCACCCATGCGGGCGTGTAAGGTTCGGAAACAAGCGGATGGACCTGCTCAAAAATTTGCTGATAAATTTGTTGGTGATCGGCCGAAACTTCCGGTAATCGGGGAGCGGCCTTAACCTGACCTGCGGCAAAAGCGGCAATTTGATCAACCAGCTCTTTGATGCCGTTGTTGCGCCTGGCCACCATAGGAATAACGGGTACTCCCAGAGCGTCACGCAACGCCCTTGTATCAATCTGAATGCCTTGATCGGAAGCGACATCCAGCATATTGATGGCGACAATTACCGGACGGTTGAGCAGTAATACTTCAGAAAGCAGATAAAGGCTTCTTTCCAGTACCGCCGCGTTTAAAACCAAAACAACCAAATCCGGCTTTTCCTTGATGATAAAATCGCGGGCGATTCTTTCTTCTTCGGAAAAGGCCGTCAGACTGTAGGTGCCCGGCAGATCGACGATACGGAGTAAAACATTGTCGACATGGTGCACGCCTTCTTTCTTCTCCACGGTTTTACCCGGCCAGTTGCCGACGTGCTGGGACAAACCGGTAAGAATATTGAACACCGTGGATTTGCCGACATTGGGCTGGCCGACCAGCGCCACGGAGATTTCTTTTTCGACAGGGGGCAGACAGATATCATCTGACGATTCGATTTTTTTAACCATTATTTTTGACGCTTCGCCCCGCCCCAGAGCTATTCTCGTTGATGCCACGGAAATAACGATCAGGCCGCCGCTGACCTGGGCGATGCGGAATCGGGCGCCCGTAACGATACCCATACCGGCCAGACGGCTGGTCAAAGCCGAGCCTCCTTCAATAGAAGAAATGACGCCCTGATCTCCTTCGCGTAAATCTGTTATTGCCATGAGGTTACTCATTAATCTTTTTCCTTAGTCAAGCTTTGCGGCTGATACGGTATTTTTTCAGCAGTTTCTCCGGGCCATAAGAACCCTTTGTCCGGCGTAAATTTTTGTTGCCCATATCTTCTTCCAGATTTAGATATTTATATTGCGACTGCAATCTCTTGGCCGTATCGTTGAACATGAATTCGTATATACCATGATAATTTTTTGAGGCTTTGGCAAAATGCAGGCAAAAAGTATCTGCGTTCAGAGCCTCTCCGATTATAAAACCCGCCGGCTCTTTTTCAATGTAATATATTGTTCCCCACAGCGCAAGAGCGGAAAATTTTTCCAGCGCCTCGGAGCATTGTTCAAAATCGGTTTTTTCCCGCGCCAATCTGGAATCGGCCTGCCATTGATTTAAAATACTCATCGTATCCGGTAAATTATTCGCCGCGATTGGGCTTGCCTGCGGCTCATAGGAAGCAAAAAATTGATTTAAGTGGTTTCGATGACGCGTGTATTGACTTCCTTTAAAAGACGCCAAATTTTGAGTCAGGTAAATATAATCAGCCTCGCTCTCGTCGCTGAGAACCGTAAATTTATCTTTCGGAAAAAAGGTAAGCCATTCTTCGGGAATGGGAAAGAAAAATCCGTGCTTATCCAACAGATCTATGAATATCTGCATATCGCAACTACGCAAATCATTTAAAGGCATTACATAACTCTGGCCTTGCTTGTTGTTGCCGGAAATGAATAACCCGCAATCCATTGTCAAAAATTCATAATGGCTAACTTTACGGAACAGGTAAACGTTGGCATAAGTATAGTCGGAAATAGGCAGATTCAAATTTTTAAAGCTGTTCATGAGCAGTTCGCGATGCTGAAAATCGATAGTCTCCAGATGTTCCATAAAAAATTTATCAAATCCTTTCTGATAGAGTCCCTCGGTCAGGAGAAGTTGTTATACCGGCGCAGGCCGGTATCCAGACGTCGCTTCCGTGTAGGCCAGGAACCAGTTTAAGAAAATATACTGGATTCCCCCGTATCAAGTACGGGGCAAGCTCTTCGTCGCGCTTAGCTTGCACGGAATGACAAAAAAGTAATTACGACACAACCCCTGGAGCGGGAGGCTCCCTAAAATAACGCGACCTCCAGCGAATCACAGCTTTTTTCCTCCGGCCGGAATTGGGGATTTCAATTCGCGGGACAGCCAAGTCTTAAAGAAGAAATGTTTCATCGTATTCCTTCAGCCAGCGCCTGTGTGTTTTATATTCCGGCATAACCTCTTCTATTAATTTCCAAAATCTTGCTGCGTGGCTTTTTTCTTTGATGTGCATTATTTCATGCACAATCACGTAATCAATTACTTCCAGCGGCGCCATGATCAGCCGGAAACTGAAAGCCAGGTCGTTATCTGCCGAACATGAGCCCCAGCGTTTCCGCGCGGAAGTTATCCTGATGCCGCGCGCCGTAAGCTTTAATTTGTGGCAGTAAAAATCAACGCGCCCGCTGATGTATTCGAAAGCCTTTTGCTTATACCACAGAAAAAAGAAACGTTTCTTTATTTCTCTATCCTCCGGCGCGTTAAGATAAAAACGCTTATTCCAGAAAATAAGCCCCGTTCTCTCGCTTGGTTCAAAAAACACTTCCAGAGGAAAGCCCTCGCCCAGATAATAAAATAATTCCCCGGAAATATATTTTCTTTTTTCGTTCAAAAGACGCGCCCGGGTTTGTTTTTGAATTATTTTGTCAATCCAGTTTTGTTTTTCCTGAACAAAACGATTGATTTCGCGGACGGGCGTGAAATAAGGCGCCGAAACAACAATCTCCGCGGCCCTGCTTATTTGCAGAGAAAGGGTTTTTCTTCTTTTCCTGCTTCTTTTCAGCGTGTAGTTAATATTCATGAAAATTTTCTTATTTTTATGGGTGTTTGATTACCATAGATTTGCAGCTAAAGCGAGTCTGGAAAGGCCTTTTCATTAATTTAATTTTATGTTACGAAAAATAAAAAAAGAGTTGACCGAATGGAAGCAACTAATAAACGTCCCTGGGGGCACTTTGAAGTTTTATCCGATGCTCCTGATCATAAAGTAAAAAGAATTGTCGTGGAACCGGGCGGTATTTTAAGCCTCCAGCGTCACAAACTGCGTTCTGAACACTGGTTTATTGTATCCGGGAGCGGCATAGCGACGGTTGACGGTAAAGAATGTCACGTGTGCGCCGGCAGTGCGATTGATATACCCGTGGGCGCGGCGCACCGTATGGAAAATACATCTACTGATAAGTTGGTAATTATCGAAGTGCAAACCGGCAAATATTTCGGCGAAGATGATATTGAGAGGCTGGAAGATAAGTACGGCCGGGTTTAATCGACGTCATAAAGACTAAGACTGAATTAAGAGTTGTGTGACCTGAGTCACTAGTTTCTTGTTCTGGATAATTAGTCACTTCTTAGCATTATTTTCCACAGCATTTTTTGTATTTCAGGCCACTTCCGCAATGGCATTTATCATTTCTACCAATTTTTTCCCCAAGTCTCATAAACCTACCTTGTTTTGCTGTCTCAAGGTAACTTTTCATATCTTTTTCTAAATCTTCATTATAAACCCATTTTTGATTGTTAAAGACAACTGAATCTATCATGTTCGAACTATTTTTTACACTACCAAAGCCAATCCAGACATCTGCTTTGCTTCTATATTTACGCATTCTGCAAAAGCTTAATAATTTGTATCTTGATTCATAACGATCACTGGTATTCAATGACATGTATGTAACTCCGACACGGGGGATACAATTATCACTTGGTGGTATAGAAAAATTGTGAAATTTCCCATCCTTTAAGGTTTTTATTTTTGTGCTTTTTATATAGCTCACAAGATTCTTTCTTGCGTCACCTGACCAATCTAAAAGATGGAATATAATGTCTGTAATTTTAGCATCTTTTATTGTTTTAATTTCTTTACACAGATTATTGAAATCTTCATTAATCCATCTATTCTTAATTTTGTCCCCTTTATCCGATATTTCTAATCCTAACTTGAGTGGATAATAGTTCCTATCAATCGTCTGAGCAAAACTTTGATCAAGTGCCACTAAATCTCTATTGGGTGTTTTCCATAATTTATTTTGTAAATGATATCCGAGGAATGAGGTTTCTTGATCAGCAATAAAATAATCCATCAAATCTATTCTTTGCTTTATATAGTAAAGAAAGTCGTAGGGGTCATTTAAATAATGAGCAATTATTTCTAAGTCAAAAATAGATAAAACAATTGGATAAGGATCAATATCTTTTTTATCCAGCATAATATTACTTTGATGCGTTAGTGATGGATAATTCTCTGTCGTTATTCCCATTATGTAAACATCATTAATTTCTTCAGATAGTTTTATTTCTCGTCCATCTCTATTTATAAATTTTGCGCCTTTTTCTAATATTCTTTGACGGGCTATCAATCCTTGTTTATAAGCGTCTTGGGCAGCTCCTTGGAAGTCATTTTTCAATGCTTCATCGTCGCCTTTTCTCGATATTTCAGTTAATTTTTTTGACTTTACCTGCACGCATAATGCTTTGCTCCCAAGAATGCAAAGAACATCAATATCTGTATCATCGTGACCTTTTTTTAATGTGATCTTTACGGATTGAAACGTTCTACGCTCACCAAACACCTTCAATAGAAAATCATATGCAATTTCTTCGCCCGTTCTACCTCTATTTTTAGCCGCTTCATCCATATAGGCAGGATTAGTAATCATCCAGTAAAAGGGGCTTTCATACACCGATTCAAATAATAAAAAAGTGATAGGCACAAAATATTTTTCATTATCGAGCCTGATAATAGGATGTGAATTTATGAGATTGTAATCGCCGATTGTTTTAAAATGAGAATTTAAACCTATTTGTGGATTGATAGAAAATTTATTTAAAAAAGCCTCAATATTAATGTCACTGCTAAAATTTTCTTTTTCAATGACAAATAAGTCTATTAACTTTTCATAAAATAACTTCCAATGACTCGCTGTTATCTCGTTACTGTTTAATTCTTCATCACTTTTTGTTTCTTGAAAAAATAATCTTAAATATTGATAAAATTCCATCATTGGCAATATATCTTGTGCCTGTTTGTCCCAATCTTCATGAGGGTTCTTTTTCTTCATGCGACTAATAAGCTCTGGCATTGTTTGTTTTAAATTTCGCCAATTAACTATTTTAGATTTTTCCTGAAGCATGTCTTTGATTTGAAGAACAATTCTCTTTGTCTCGAATATATCAAATGACTTATTTTCAGCAAGCCACTTCATGTCATATTTATATTTTCTTTCCAAAAAATCAAAATATTGAAAATCATAAACACCTGTTCCAGAATAAAATATTGGTTCTATAAGTAAATCTCCCTTACCAAAAAATTCCTTTTGAGCTGTTCTATCATTTTCTTTATAATGCGAATGTTTAAGACTTTGATTCAATTTTTCAATAAAAGGTAGACTAAAGGATTCGTGCAATTCTTCCATTAAATCATATGTTTGTTTTTTCATTTGGATTAGCGCATGTGGCGATTCCGGCGCTGTGAAATTAATTTCATTTTGAATTAGATAACCTAGAATAACAGAAGCTTCATTGATACTTAAATTTGCTCTATAATCAATTGTATGTAATTTTTCTGGGTCTATGTGAAAGTCATCAAATAAAATCATGCAAAGGGCATAAATATAACCTTTAGATTTCACTAAATCTTTTATATCTTCAATTATTATTTCAGCGGTTCTCATTAAGTGACCTATCCCGATAGTCTGGACACCCAAATATGGTAAAATATAAGCAGGTACTGTTTCCCGAACAGTCCGAATACTGGATTACCCAAACAAGTTGGGTAATGACACTTTTTTCGCCTTTCGCCTACCTTATCGTTTTTCCCACAACAATATCTTTTTGTCTCTGTTTCTTCACGGTGTCTTTTTCCACAAATATTTTCCTGCCGGTAAATGGATCTATTCCCGTCCAGTATATCAGGGCGGAGTAGGTGGATGGAAGCGGTGTGAAAATCTGCACTTGCTCGGGATTGAGTTT